>JBQTHH010000009.1:0-116026 GCA_052390055.1 Rhodoferax sp. | reverse complement strand
GAAAAAGCTGCGGCCCGTGACAAGAACAAGGCCGACGCTGCGTTTCAGCGCGCACGCGAAGACGTGGCCGCCCAGTGGGCGGCCATTGATGCCGGGCAGGGCTCCAAAGGCGAGGCCTGAAAGGCCCGCGCGACTCTCCCTACCCGTTTTCCCAACCCTCCACTTTTAGGACTACACCATGGGCTCTCAAAACAACCCAGGCCGCCAATACGACAAGGTGCACGCCGTCACCGTCGTGGCCACCGCTGCCGTGGCTGCGGCGCGCTTTATTGGCTACGACGGCACCCACGCTACATCGACAGGCGGCGTGCACGATGCACAGGCCATCACGGAAACCGCGGGCGAAGCGGGTGATGCGGTCTCCTGCATCACTGGCTATTCCGGGCTTGTCGAGGCCAGCACGGCGATTGCATTTGGCGACTACGTCAAACCGGCTGCGGACGGCTCGGGGCGCGCTGCGGTGGGCACGCTGACCGACCACTGTGGCCGGGCCCTGGGTGCGGCCAGTGGTGCGGGCGAGTTGCTTGAAGTAGAGCGCGTGCGCCACGTGCACGCCTGAGCACCATGATGTACGCAACGGTGGCCGATATGGTGGCGCGCTTTGGCGAGGTGGAGCTGACGCAGCTCACCGATGCCGAGGGTGCTGGCACCTTCGACGCCGCAGCAGTCGCGCGCGCCTTGGAGGATGCCTGCGTCTACGCCGACAGCCATATCGGCCTGGTGTACCAGTTGCCCTTGCGCGGCTGTGCCAAGCCCATTACCAGCCCAGGGGCGGCGCCGGAATATGTGGCACCGCCCATGCTGACCCGCATGGTGTGCGATCTGGCGCGCTACTACCTGATGCCCGACCTGGACGACAAGCACGCCGCCGCCGTGCGAGCGGCAGCGGCCATGCGCGATCTGCAGGCCATTGCCAAGGGCGGCATGCAGTTGGCATGCCCCTGGGGCGGTGTGGGCGGTGTGGTACTGCAGGCAGACCCTGTGGGGGATTTGCAGGTGTCGCACAGCTTTGCTGGGCGCCAGATCAGCGACGACAGCTTGCGGGGCTTTGCATGAGCGCGCTGGCGCACTTTCTGGCGCTGGAGCAGGTGCTGATCGCCAGGCTGAGCGAACGCCTGGCGGACGTGGCCCCCAGGGTGCATGTGCTGGGGGCGGTGGATTTGGCGGGTGTGAGCGAATCCAGCCAGCCCACCCCTGCGGTGCATGTGATCTACCAGGGCTACCGCGTGGTGGAGATCAAGCCCGATGGCAACTGCGCGCGTGTGGAGCAAACCTGGCTGGCCACAGTGGCTACCAATAACAAGGCGGCGCTGCGCACGGGCAGTGCCGCGCGTGCCGATGCGGGGGTGATCGCCCAGCGTGTTTGCCAGGCACTGATGGGCTTCAAGCCCGTGGGTGCGTTGTCCAAGCCGCTGCGCCTGGCCGAAGGCCCTGGCGCGGGCTTTAGCAGCGGGTACCAGTACCTGCCCTTGGCTTTTGTGGCGGAGTTGCTGGTGAGCAACTCCTGAGAGTGTTTACCAATCTGGAGGAAGAACCATGACCGATACCGCCTACTACCCCTACCTGGGCATTGGCAAGATTTACGCCCGCACCGCAGGCGCCGCCGCTGGCCTCATTGACATCGGCAACGCCAGCAAGCTGGAGCTGGCCGTGAAGGAGGAGAAGAAAAAGCTGCAGGACTACCGCAAGACTGGCGGCGGTGTGTATGCCACTGTCAGCCGCATCGCCGAGGCCACACTGCGGATGACGCTCAACGACCTGAACAAAACCAACGTGGCCCGCGCCATCTTTGGCGCAGCCGCTGCGGTCGATGGCGCCACCATCACGGACGAAGCGGCCACCGCCTACAAGGGTGCCATCGTGCCCCTGGCTCACATCAACCCCACAGCGGTGACGGTGACCGACAGCGCGGGCGCCACCAGCTACACGGCCAATACCGACTACGAAGTGCGCGCGGGCGGCATTTTCATCATCCCCGCAGGGAGCATTACGGATGGCCAAAGCCTCAAGGTGGACTACACCTATGCCGCCTACGACAAGGTGGAGGCCATGACCACCAGCGCCGTGACGCTGGAGCTGCACTTTGAGGGCCTGAACGAAGCCAACAGCGGCAAGCCTGTGATTGTGGACATTTGGCGCGCGCAGCTCTCGCCCACCAAGGCGCTATCGCTTTTGGGCGACAAGTTTGCCGATCTGGAGGTGGAGGCCGAGGTGCTGGCAGACACCAGCAAGACCGGCGCCGGTATCAGCCAGTATTTCCGGGTGAGGATGGCTTGATAAGCAGCAGGTAAACGTTGTACGCGGCGGTGGCCGCCAGCAGCGCCGCCACCAACGCCACTGCCACCATGCCGGTGGCAATCCAGCCACCCGCCAGGGCGAGAAAGCCGAGGCAGGCAATGAAGGCGATGAGGCGAAACATGGGCTCCACCTACCTGTGCAGACCAATGAGCAAGCCCAGAAGGGCCGACGGGTTTTTGACCAGCCAGGCAACCAAAGCCGCCAGCCCCAGCAGCGCCGCAGCAAGCCAGCCGATTTGCCATACCGCCCACAGCGGCACCAGTGTGACCAGCGCCAGCAATGTGAAGTTGTAGACCACAAGCCAGGCGTAACCCATCAATCGTAAGTAGCGCATACCAAAGATAGTACCGAAGGCCATGGCAAACAACAACAGAGTCGCCATAGATGTTTCCGTACAGACCACCGGGGACAGAGAGCTTGATGCACTGCTGTCCAAGATGCGCGGCGCCGGTGCCGACGTAGCGCCATTTGAGGCGGCAGCCCAGCGCCTGGGCAAGCAGCTCAAAACCCTCGAAGACCAGCAGCAGCTCATCAATGCCTTCACGCGCGCCAAAGAGACCAACGTGCAGGCCGCACAAGGCATGCAGCAGGCCCAGGCCGCCGCGCAGCGCCTGGGGCGGGAGCTGTCCGCCACGGCAGAATCCACCAAGGCACAGACCAAGGAATTTGAGCGCGCCCGCAAAGCCGTGGCCGACGCCAAGCAAGAATGGCTTGGGAGTGTGCAGGCGCTTGAAAAAAACCGTGACGCTCTGGACGGTGCGGGCATCCAGTCGGGCAAGTTGGCGGCTCACCAAGTGCAGTTGCGCACAAGCGCCGCCCAAGCACATGGGGAAATGGCCACGCTGGCGCAGAAGCTGCAGACAGTTGCAAGTGGGCTGGGCAAGGTAGACAGCGCGGGCGGGCAGGCGAATGCGGGCCTGACCAAAACACGCCAGGGCCTTGAGAGCATCTCCACACAGCTGGCGCAGACCCAAAAGCACATTGGCACCCTGCGGGATTCGTTGTTGGCAGGTTTTAGCGCACAACAGTTCGTCCAGGCAGCGGCGGACATGGAGAAGTTTCAGGTGGGGCTGCAGGCCGTCAGCGGCGACGCAGCACTGGCCAAGGAGCAAATGGACTTCGTGCGCCAAATGGCTACGCGCGCGGGGGTAGACGTGGGCGCTGCCGCACAGGCGTTTCTTGGGCTGGCAGCGGCGACCAAGGGTACCGCCGTGGAGGGCGAGCCAACCCGCAAGGTGTTTGAAGCCGTTTCCACCGCCATGGCCAAGGCGGGCAAAAGCAGTGCAGAGACACAAAACGCTTTGCTGGCCCTAAGCCAGATCGCCAGCAAAGGCACCGTCAGCATGGAGGAGCTGCGTGGCCAACTGGGCGAGGCATTGCCTGGTGCGCTGCAGGCCGCAGCCAATGGTCTGGGCATCACCACGCAAGACCTCATAAAACTGGTAGAGAACGGCAAGGTGGCGGCGGAAGACCTGTTCCCAGCCTTGGCCACGGGGCTCAATGAACTCTATGGCGGGGCCCCGGCAGCGCAAACGCTAAGCCAGGAGATTGCCAACATCAAGAACGCCTTTTTGCAAATGGCGGACACCATTGGGCAGGCGGGCGGTCTGGATGCTCTCAAGACCGGGGCCGAGGTGGCGCAAACAGCCATTACCTTTCTGGGCGAGTCGCTCACCGTCACTGGCCAACAAATAGGCGTGCTGGTGGCGGCAGTGGCCAATATGGACTTTTCTCGGTTCAACGAGGCCATGGCTGAAATCGAGCAGTCCAGCCGGGAGCGTCTGCTCAAAGCGGCCGAGCACAACACGGTGCTGGCAGCGGCCATCAAGGCCACGGGCGATGAAGCAATCAACGCTGCCCTGGCCACCAAGGGCGCGACAGATCAGATCGCGCAAGGGGCTGCGAGTGCCTCCAGTGGTTTGCTCAAACTGGGGGCTGATTACGCCAAGGTGCGCGAGGAAGTGTCCGCCAGCGTGGAGCTGGCTGGCAAGGAACTGGAGGCCATCAAGGCCAAGACCAATGCCGCCGTCGAGCATGCCAAGCTGCTGGGCGATGAGGGCAAGCTGCGCCAGGCGATTGCCAAAGCCGCTTTGGATGAAGCCGCCGCCGCAGAAGACCTGGCGAAGAAGAAGGAAACCGAGGTGGCCGTGATGCGGGCAGAACTGGACGCCCGCAAAGTGCTTATGGAACTGGAGGGCAGCAACAGCCAGCAGCGCACCAAAGAAATTGAAGAGCTGCAAAAGCTCATCGCCCAAAAAGACCTGGACGCGCAAAAGACCCGCGCCCAAGCCGATGCACTCAAGGAAAAAGCCAAGGCGCACAGCGAAGAAGCGGTGGCCGCCGAGGGCGTGCGCAAGGCGGCAGAAACCCTGCTCATCACGCGCAAGGCAGAGGCGGGCGCGGCCCTGGAGGTGGCCAACAGCCAGAAGGTGGTGGCAGACAGCCTGGTAAAGCTCGCTGAGCTGTCGGGCAATGATGAGCAGATTCGCCAGGCCCGCATCAAAGCCATAGAGGCGGAAATTGCCGTGACCAAAGCCAAGGCCGATGTCATGCGTGTGGAGGCCCAGGGCGCTATCGAAGTGGCGAAAGCCATGGTGGACGAGCTGCGAGTGCGCGGCGAGCTCACCAAGCAAAAAGAGGCAGAACTGAACTCCACCATCAAGCTCAACGAAGCACGCCTGAAAATGGCCCAGGCCACTGGCCAGAGCACCCAGGCGCAACAAAAGCTGCTGGACGCATTGCGTTCGGGTGCTGGCGCCACGGGCTCCAATACCAACGCTACCAACGCCGATACCCAGGCGCGCCATGCCAACCGTGACGCGATTGAGGGGCAAACCGACGCTTTGCGCAAGCAAGCTGCTGAGCAACAGCGCGCCAAGAAGCTGGAAGGCCAAAACGCCGTAGACAACAACCTGCTATTCGACATCCGCAAGAAGCTCGAAAGCGGCGCGCTCACCCAGGCCGACGAAGCCCAGGTGCGCCGTGTGGTGGAGGCGATCCAGCAAAACGCGGAACTGAGCCGCTTTGGGCGCCAGCAAGGCGGTATCGGGGTGGAGGGTTTGCTCGACGATCAAAAGTGGCTGGGCGTGTCCGCCCAACTGGAGGGCAAGCTGCGTGACTGGAAGGCCCAGGCCAGTGCCAGCGGCCCATCCGCATCCACGCCCGCCACCACCGCCAAAACCTACGAAGTCCGCCTGGGCGGCAAAACCGTGCGCACCGTCTCCGACGCCGACGCGCAGACCCTGATGCAAATGCTCGCTACCGCGCAAAGGGCCGCATAAATGAGCGCCATCACCCTGACCCACCCCAGCGCAGGCCCCGGTGGCACGCCCCAGGTGCTGCCGCTGCCCGAGCAGCTCTCCTGGCCCGACGAATTCACCTGGGCCCCGGTGCTGCAGAGCAGCGAATACACCACCACTGGCGCCCTGGTGCTGGACGCCTGGGCCAAGCAGGCCGGGCGCCCCATCACGCTCGCTGCCGCGCAAGACCGCGCCTGGTGCCCCCGTGCCACGGCCCGCACCTTGCGTGCCTGGGCCGCGCAGCCCGGGCAGACCTTCACCCTGGCCCTGCGCGGCGCCACGCACACCGTGGTTTTCAACCACGAGGGCGGCGGTGCCCTGAGCGCCGAGCCCGTGATCGACTTCTGCGACCCCGAAGACGCCGACCACTACATCCTCACTTTGCGCTTTCTTGAGCTATGAGCACCCCACGTTTCAACCCCCACAAGGCGGGCGACACCTTCAGCTACGCGGGCACGTGCCAACTGCCCCCGGGCGACTGGACGGCCACCGCGCAGGTGCGCGCCGTGGCCGACAACACGCTGCTGGGCAGCATTGCCGTCACCCTGGGCACGCCAGGCCCGGGCGGCACCGCCATGACGCTGCACGCCGACGCTGCGGACACCGCCGCCTGGCCTGCGGGCTTGCACCAGGTGGACGTGCGCTATGCCGACACCTCGGGCACCGTGCTGCACACCAGCACCATCGTGCTGCCCGTGGTGCGCCCGGTCACCGTGTAGCGCCATGGCACAGATCGCCGTCCACCTCGCCCCCACGCTGGCCATCCGCCTCACGCTGGGCAGCACCAGCGGCACCGGCGTGCAGCTCACGCCGCAGACGCCCG
Source organism: Rhodoferax sp. (assembly GCA_052390055.1). Taxonomy (GTDB): domain Bacteria; phylum Pseudomonadota; class Gammaproteobacteria; order Burkholderiales; family Burkholderiaceae_C; genus Allorhodoferax. Next base: position 109,606 of record JBQTHH010000009.1, on the reverse strand, counting down.
TGGTGCGGCTCAGCTCGCAAGCCCCCGTGGTGCTTGCCGCCCTGGGCGAAGTGCTGCGCGGCCCCAAGGGCGACACCGGGCCGCAAGGTCCCAAGGGGGATACCTCAGACCTCGCGGCGGACCCGCTGGCGTACTACATCTTGGCGCGCGCTTGAACCCGCCCCTTCCCAACCCCTTCATCCACCACCACCGAAAGGCAAAAACCCATGTCACTCGACGCAAAAATCATCGCCCTGGCCCAGGCCATCGGCACAGACATCAAGGCCTTGAACCTGCTCACCGCCAAACAAGGCGACCTGAGCACCCTGGCCACGGCCAGCAAAACCACGCTGGTGGCCGCTATCAACGAGCTGCACGCCGCCTTGGGCACAGCCGGTGTGCAGATCAACGACGCAGCGGGTGACGGCGCCACCACCACCACCTGGTCGGCGGACAAGATTTTTGATGAGATCGAGCTTGCCAAAACCGCCGTCACCAACTCCCTGGTCAATGGTGCCGCTGCCGCACTGGACACCCTCAACGAACTGGCTGCGGCCCTGGGCAATGACCCCAACTTTGCCACCACCATCGCTACCGCGCTGACCCAGCGCGTGCGGGTGGATGCGGTGCAGACCTTCACCGCGCTGGAACAGGCGCAGGGCCGCGCCAATCTGGGGGCAGCCGCTGCGGCAGACCTTGCGGCGCTGAGCGCGGCGGTGGGCGACACGAACCGCGACTTCGTGGCTGACTACACCGCTGCCAAGGCGTAAGGCGGCTATGACGCTGGAGCAACGCCTTACCGCCTTGGCCCAGGCCATTGGCGCAGATGTCCATGCGCTGATGGCGGCGGCGGCGGAGATGCAGTCCATCCTGGATGGGAAGCTCTCCGACGCCCCCGTCGATGGGCAGACCTACGGGCGCAAGAACGGCGCGTGGGCCGTGGCGCCTTCGGGCGGTGGCGGCTCCATGGCCAAGCGCCCCTACCTCTGGAGCTGAAGGTGATCGCTTTGGACAGCGCCAAGTCTCTTGTGCTGGTTGGCGGTACCGCCGCGCACGCGACGCATTGCTGCGCATCCGGGGTGAGCATCACCAGCTCCGGCGATACCCCCCTTGCAGCCACCCTGGCGTGGGTAGACACCAGCATGCAGACCCTGCTGGCGCCACCCGCCGCAGGCGAGCAGACCGTGGTGAAGAACATCACGGTGTGGGTCGCTGCGGGGGGCAGTGTGCCTGTGGCCGTGGCCATCAACGACGGCGGCAACCTGCGCACGCTCTGCAGCGCCACGCTTGCGGCGGGCGAATCGCTGGCCTATGAGGGCGGCAAGGGCTTCGCGCGCTACAGCGCAGCAGGCGTGCCCATGGTGGGCGCTGCGGCCAGCGCGCAGCCTGCGGCCCTCTCGCGCCAGCGCCTGGCGCTCAACAAGCCCTCGCTGGGCGCCATGGTCGGCGGGTCGGATGGAGCGATGTGGCGCGGTGCGGGCTACCCCTTGCAGGGTGCCGTGCCCGGCGCGGCTGCGGCGTGCAGCAAGGCCAGCACCGGGGCCATGCCATTGGCGCAGCGCACCGGCGGGCAAGTGCGCCGCCTGCTCGGGCTGGAGTTGATGAGCAGCGTCGCGGGCCAGACCTTCTACCTGGAGGACCGCCTGGCGCACATGGGCGGACTGAGCGGCGCGCTGAGCACGGCGCAGACCGTGGGCCTAGACCTGGCCGCGCTGGGCGCCAACATGGCGCAGCGGGTGGGGGATTCGGCCTTCGACCCCTACCGCGAAGTGGTGTGGTACCTGGACTGGTACACGGCCACGGGCGCTGCGGCAGCTACCCCCACGGTGAACGTTACCTACGCGGATGGCACGAGCGGCAACTGCGGTATCTGGGCGCTTGGCGCCACGGCGCTGCCTGCATCGGTCGCAGCCAACCGCCGCTACCAGATCCTGTCCGCCACGGGCAAAGCCATCCGGGGTGTGAACTCTGTGACGCTCTCCGCCAGCACGGGCACGGCGGGCAGCTTCGGTGTGACGGCAGTACGCAAGCTGGCAACGCTGGTCACACACATTGCCAGCAAGACAGAAGTGCTGGTTTTCCCCCGCGAGAGCGCCCCCCTCATCCATGACGAAGCGTGCCTGACGCTTTCCTTCACCAGTTCAACCAGCTTGTCCGGCACCGCGGTCGGCGCAGTGGTGCAAGAAGTCGCACCCGCGTGAATCAACCCTCCCATCGGAGTAACCCATGCCCATTCAATCCGGCGACATCCAACTGCTCAAATCCGCCGTCATGGCCGACACCGCCGAGGGCGGCGGCGCCATGACCGGCGTGGCCGTGGTGGACGGCCAAAGCAACAACATCTTCCCCGACACCAGCGCCATGGACCGGGCCTTTGGCCGCGTGGCCCTGCGCAAGCTCTTTGGCGTGGCGCACACCAGCGACACCGACACGCTCATGGGCACGCACGTCATCATCACCGACGCCCCGGACGACCCCCTGGTCAAGTGCGCGCTGTTCAAGACCAGCGGCTGGGCCGACCAGCGCAGCGCCGCGCAAACGGCGATCGAGCGCTACCTGGCGCGCGGGCCGGTGATGTCCTGCAACATCTACGACACGCACTACGCGGGCAGCCGCCAGATCAACCTCATCACCTTCACCGCTGCGCCCTTTCCTGAGGTGGGCGACGCCATCATCATCGTCAACCCGGCCAGCGCCCCGGGCGAGCAGTACGTGCGCATCACCAAAAAGACCGTGCACAGCGAGCGCATCGACCTGCAGGAGGGCAGCACCGTGGTGTCGGGCACGGCCACCATTGCCACCCTGGAGCTGGCGCAGACCCTGCAATTCGACGTGCTGGGCCCGCCCGCCGCGCGGACGTATTCGGCCATCGCCAACTACGCCCGGGTCTACAGCGCAGCGGTGGCACAAGGGGCCCTGTTCTACGGCATCAAGCCGCTCAAGTTGTTGGCCAATCCGGGTGACTTGAGCGTCACGGTGGACGGCGGCATATTCACCAACCTGGTGCCATCCGCGACGGTGGAGACGCCCCTGCTGGACCAACGCCCCTACGACACCGTGGTGGGCACGGTAGACACCGCGCTGGGGTATCTGGCGCTGGCCCCGGTGGCGCTGAACATGGTGCCCGGCGCCGTGCTCAGCCTGCCGTCGCCCATCGTCCCCGGCACGCTGGCCTTGGCCTTCGGCTCCGCCACCTTGAGCGACAACGGGCAAGGCGTGCTGCGCAGCGGCTTTACTGCCGTGGGCGAAGTGGACTACATCGCGGGCAAGATCACCGTGGCGGCAACAGCGCCTGCCTGGGGCGCGCAAAGCGTGCAGGCGTCCTACAAGCCCGCCAGCCTGGGGCGCAGTTCGGTGAGCAGCGCATCGCGCAAGGTCACCCAAGCCAACCAAGGCCTGTCCTGGGTGACGGTGTTGAAGCCGCTGCCGCTGGCGGGTTCGGTGGCGGTGTCCTACATGGCGCAGGGGCGCTGGTACGAACTCAAAGACAACGGCGGCGGCAAGCTCAGTGGCGCGGCTCCCGAGTACGGGGTGGGGACGGTCAACTACGGCACCGGCTCCATGTCGCTGACCCTGGGCACCTTGCCCGATGTGGACTCGCAGATCCTCATCCAGTGGGGGCAAGCCGCCGCCGCATCCGCCTACCAGCCCACGCCCCCCACCCAGTTGGCGCGGCGCATCGCCCTTGCGCGCGCCCCTGCCAGCGGCGTTACAGTGGAATGGACCAGCGCAGGCGTGGCGAAGACCGCCACCACGGGAGCATCCGGCTATCTCAGCGGCGATGCCCAGGGTGCCATGCAAAACGACGCGCTGGTCTGGGCGCCGAGCACTTTGCCAGACCCGGGCACCAGCATCGTCGTGAGCTACACCCGCACCGACACCCCGCTGCCGGGCTCGCATGTGGTGAGCAACGTGTCGGGCCATTTGAGCATCCAGCTCGACGGGACGCTGCCCGTGGTCCCCGGGTCGTTCCGCTGCACCTTGAGCGCCACGCCCTGGTGGCCCGCATCCACGGGCGACGCCCACTACAGCGCCTACCCTGCGGACGGTTTTGCCTTGCACGACGTGGACGGCAAGATCGTTTTTTCGGATGGAACGCAGGTCGGCACCATCGACTACGCCACCGGCCTGGTGGGCATCGGGGGCAGTGCTTACTCCCTGCAGGTGGGTGTGAGTACGCGCCACACGGGGGATGCCTCGTCGTGGTACCAGGAATACTGGACCGGGGGCGCCACCACGGTCCCCGTCAACGTGGGCGCGGCCAATGTGACGGGCATCGCCTACAGCACTGGCGCAGACACCTCCACCACGGTTACGGTCAGCGCCGATGACGGCTGGGACATGGTGCTGCCGCTGGCCTGGCATGGCGACACCGTGAACACCGACGCCGTGGCATTCACCGTGGGGGCGGCATCGGGCACGGCTTACAACGTCCACACCCTGGTGGCACGGGGCGGGGCGCTGTACCGCGCCTGGAACCTGGCCACCGGCAGCGGCATCGCCTGCGGCACGGTGGCGAGCAACGGCGCGGTGCATATCGACGCGCTGCCCACGCCCCCGGGCGGGCTGGCCAATGTGCTGGCCTTCAAGAACCTGGCCGCTGACATCGCGGTGCAAAGCCTGGCCGAGGGGGTTTTTCGGACATCAACGGCGCCGCTGAAGTCGGGCGGCCTGACCTTGGGCACTGCCGATGTCGGGTCGATTGGGACGGTGGACGACACCGGGACGATTTCGGGGGACTTCAGCGGCACGGTGGACTTTACGCGCGGGATCGTGAAGTGGAGCAAAGGCAGCTCTGGGATCACGCCGTCAAATCTGCGCTACAACGCGGTGTTTCTGCAGTACCTGCCGCTGGATGCGTCGCTGCTGGGGCTGAACAACTCGCGCCTGCCCCTGGACGGCAAGGTGCCGATATTCCGCTCCGGCGACCTGTGCGTGGTGCACAACACCCAGTCCCTGGCCCTGGCCAATCCGGCCCCGCGCGACGCGGCCATCAGCCTGGGGCGCGAGCGCATCGCCGTGCTGCGCGTGCGCGATGCCAACCGCGCCGTGGTGAGCGACACGCTCTACAGCGTGGACCTGAACCTGGGCCTGCTGAGCATCCCGCTGGCCAGCGACCTGAGCGCGTACACCCAGCCGCTGACGGTGGAGCACCGCGTGGAGGACTTGCTGGTGTGTTCGGGTGCGGACGTGAGCGGCAAGCTCAATTTCACGCGCGGCCTGACGCACACCTTTGCGCTGGGAGTCTCCTACGTGTCCAGCGCGCTGCCTTTTGGGGACCTGTTCGCGCGCGCCCACAGCTTGTTCGAGCAATCAACCTGGACCGGGGTGTGGGGTGATGAGCCCAGCGGCGCCACGCCGCTGGCCAGCTTCAATTCCACCGACCATCCGCTGGTGGTGACGAACCGTGGGGCCATTACCGAACGCTGGGTGCTGATTTTTCAGAGCAGCACCACCTTCATCGTGGTGGGCGAATCGGTGGGGCAGATCGCCACCGGCAACGTCAATACCGATTGCGCTCCGGTCAACACTGCCGTGTCCGCGCCGTACTTCACCGTGCCTGCCCTGGGCTGGGGCAGCGGCTGGGCGGCGGGCAATGTGCTGCGCTTCAACACCGCCGCCTGCGGCGCGCCGTTCTGGGTCGCCCGCACCGTTTTGCAGGGCCCGGCCAGCCTGGACAGCGACCAATTCAGCATCGCCCTGCGCGGCGATGTGGACCGCCCGTAACTCCCCCTCTCGAAAGGACTTTTTCCAATGTCTACCAGCGTCAAATACTTCCACGCCGACCTGGCCGGTGCCCCCACGCTCAACAACGCCGCAGGCAGTCTCATCAATGTGCTCGACGCCTGCCTGGTGGACGGCTTTGGCCTCAAGAGCCTGGACTCGCTGGTGGTGGCCTCGGGCATCGCCACCGCCACGGTGTCGGCGGGCCTGGCCGGGTACGAGGCCGACGTGGTGGCGCTCATCGCGGGCTCCGGCATCACCGCCCTCAACGGAGAAAAACGCCTGCTCAGCGCCACGGCCACGACCGTGACGTTTGCGGCCCCTGGGGTCGCGGATGGCGCCGCCAGCGGCACGATCACCATGAAGATCGCCCCAGTGGGCTGGGCCAAGCCCTACAGCGCCAGCAACGTGGCGGTGTACCGCAGCACGGACGTGCTGGGTACCCGCATGCACCTGCGGGTGGACGACACCGGCGCAGCGGTCAGCACCGCCCGGGTGGTGGGCTATGAGACCATGACCGACGCCCATACCGGCACCGGGCCGTTTCCCACCAATGCCCAGTACAGCGGGGGCCTGTATTGGCCCAAGGTGGATGCCGATGACGCTACGTCGCGCAAGTGGTTGGTGGTGGCGGACAGCCGTGCGCTGTACCTGGTGGTGCGCTCTGCCGCAGATGCGGACTGGCAGTGGGGCGGCGGCTTTGTCGGCTTTGGGGACTTCGCTTCCCGCAAGGCGGGGGACGCCTACGCCTGCTATCTCAGTGGGTCCAGGAGCGACTGCGCGACTCCGGGCGGCTCCGATCCCAGCCTGTCCATGATGTACTCCCGCGCCTCTTTGGCCACCGTCCCCGGTTTGTACGCCCCGCGTTCGTTCACGGGGGTGGGCGCCAGCGTCCCGCTCGGGCGGCGGGCCCAGAGCTACAGCTATTCCGATACCTATTCGGGCGCAGCGGACGGGGGCTACGGTCCCGGGTACCCGAATCCTGCCGACAACAGCCTGCTTCTGTCGCCGGTGATTCTGCTGGAGGGCGCACCGTTGGCGCTGCGGGGGTCGTGCCGTGGGCTGTACTACATCGGGCAGGACGTGCGCAGTGCGCTCTACCACCGTGACAAGATGGAGGGGCAAGGGGCGCTGCTCGGGCGCAAGCTCTTGGCGGTGCGCGGCTATGGCTATGCGCGTCCCGGCAGCGATGCCGGTGTGGCCTTGCTCGACATCACCGGCCCCTGGGCGTAGGCCATGGCTGCAGCACGGTATTGGCGATTGACGGGGGTTGCGCCCCGTGGCATCGGCGCGGACCTGAGCCTGAGCGAGATTGCGCTGTACGACGGCGCTGCGCGGGTGGACGGCGGTGCGGCCATCACTTGCACGACCACCCCCATCAGCGGCACGCTGGCGGCGCTGTCCGACGCGAGCACGGCTACGGTGGCCACTTTCGCGGCGGCAGATGTGGCCGCACCAGGCTTCGCCCTGCAGTGGGATTTCGGGGTGGCGCAGGACCTATCGGAAATCCGGTTCACCGCAGATGCTGGTGGCACGGACGGTGAATTCGTGTACGGATTCGCCATCAGTTCGTCCGATGACAGCGCCGACTGGGCGCTGGGCATGACCTACCAGCAGACGCCCTATCCCGGTGCGGGCGGCACGCTGACGATTCCATTGGGCACGGACCCCTACGCCGACAGCGTGGCGCTGTTGTTGCACGGTGATGGCGCGAATGGTTCGACCAGCATTGTGGATGCAAGCCCGTCACCGAAGACCGTCACAGCCGTAGGCAACGCACAGATCAGCACCGCCAAGAGCAAATTCGGAGGCAGCTCCATCGGTTTTGACGGGGCGGGGGACTACCTGCGTGCCCCACCAAGTGATGCGTTTCGCTTTGGTACCGGGGACTTCACCCTGGAAATGTGGGTGTATCTCAACGCAGTTGGGGAATACAGCTTCTACGACGGTTGTGACTTGGGTGGCAACGGGGCACGCTCGAACGCCTTTACGCTGCAAACGGACACTGGGGGGCACCTGCGGATATTCAGCCAAGGCGGGTTTTCTGCGGCCACCACGAATGCTGTGGTGGCTGGGGCGTGGACCCACATTGCCATGGTTCGGTACGGGGGCAATGCCACGTTTTATGTGGGGGGCATCGCGGGGGGCGCATTCCCGTACGCAGCGGATATAACAGTCGGTGGGTGCGTGATCGGGGCGTATGCAGACGCTTCAATGGGCGCCTGGCTCAATGGCTATCTCGATGAAGTCCGCATCACCAAGGGTGTGGCACGCTATACCGGCGATTTCACGCCACCTGCTGCGCCGTTTGCAACGCTTGGCGGCGACCCGCACCTGTCCGGCGTTGTGCTGCTGCTGCACGCCGATGGGACCGACGCCAGCACCAGCATCGTGGACAGTTCACCGACCAGCAAGACGCTGAGCGTATCGGGCAACGCACGGATCAGTACCGCGCAAAGCAAGTTTGGAGGTTCTTCCCTGTACTTCGACGGTTCGGGGGACAGGGTGCAGAGCCCAGACCACGCCGATTTCGATTTCGGCAGCGGGGACTTCACGGTGGAGTTCTGGATGTGCCCGGACACTGTTACCGGCACCAGGGTGTTGATCGACCGGGGGGACTATTCGAACTACACGCCGTGGCTTATATCCCAGGACAACGCAGCGCTCGGGTTTACCTGTTGCAATGCAACGTATAACGCTTGGGCAGTTGCATTTTCCAGTGCGAACCTTCTGGTTGCGGGCGTCTGGTGCCACGTCGCGGCGGTGCGTGCGGGCTCGACGTTCAAGTTGTTTCACAACGGAATTGAAGTCGGCAGCGCTACCTACGCGGGTAGCCTGGGCACAAAAACGATGCCCCTCGGGATCGGGCGCACGGCCAACAATTACTACCACTACGCGGGCTACCTCGATGAAATCCGCATCACCAAGGGCGTGGCGCGCTACCTGGGCAACTTCGTTCCGCCCTCGGCGCCCTTCAGCACCGCCCCCGCCTACGCCGCCTACACCCCCGACACCGCCCCGCGCCCGGCCCTGGCCGCGCCCGACGCATCGTTTGCGCTGTTTGCACCGGGCGCGTTTGGCGCGGCGCTGGCCGACACCAGCCCGGCGATAGACCGCGAAGACGGCGGGCTGTACCGGATCACCGGCACGGTCAAAGAGAAGGCGACGCCCGCCAACACGCCGCTGCGGCGCAAGGTGCAGTTGTTCCACCAGGCCAGCGCTCGCCTGGTGCGTGAAACCTGGAGCGCAGCCAGCGATGGCGCCTACAGCTTTGACGGCATCCGCGACCAAACCTATTTCATCGTTGCCTTTGACCACACCGGCACCTACCGCGCCGTGATCGCGGACAACCAGACACCGCAGGCCATGCCCCTATGACCACCGCGCTGAGCCTTGCTGCCCGCACCGCCCGCCTGGCGGTGCTCAAAGACCTGATACAGGCCGGAGGCTACCTGGACTTTTACGCAGGCACCCCCCCGGCGACGCCCGATGCCGCGCCCGGCTCGACGCTGCTGGCGCACATGGCGCTGCCCAACCCGGTGGGGGCGATAACACAGGGCGGGGGTTACGCGGTGCTGACGCTGGCCGTGCCGGTGACCACAAACTGTGTTGCCTCGGGCCAGGTCGGGTGGGCGCGGTTCTACAGCGGCAGCGAGACGGGGATACTGGACTTGCCCGCAGGCACCGAGGGGGCGGACGCGCCGCTGATCCTGTCGGCCCTGCAGGTGTACACGGGCGGCGAGCTGCAGCTGCTGGCCTGCGTCTTGCGCGAGTAGCCCATGGACACCACCCCCGATCTGCTGTTTGCGCAGCCAACGGCAGACCCTTTGCTCGTTTTCGGCGCAGAGACGGTGGGTGCTGGGGCGGGCGCGGCCTCGGAGCTGTTGTTCTCCCAAGCGTCCGCCAGCACCGCGCTGGTCTTCGGGGGTGTGGGCGGTGGCAATGGCGGCACGGCTCCTGCGCTGGTCACCGCCCGTGTGGCTGTGGCGCTTGCCAATACGCTGGAGGTGCATGCACTGGGCATGCCCCCGGTGGAGGTGGCGGGGCAGATCACCCTGGCGGGCACGCTGAGCGTGCAAGCGGGTGTGTACTACGACAACCGGGTCACTCCCTGGAAGGAGGCGTTTGCGGCGGCGCACGCGCAGCCCGCCAGCGCAGTCACCGCAGACGCGGGTGCGCCCTGGGGGCTGTCGGCGCCGTACACCCCCACGCTGGCAGCACCGTACAGCCCGGCGCTGGCGTGCGCTGCCAGCGCGCAGGTGCTGCAGTCCACCGCGCAGCCCATCGCAGCGGCCCCCGCTGCGCCCTACACGCTGGCCGAGGCGGAGGTAGTGCAAGCCGCCATGCCCGCGCAGACCGGCGCCGCCCAGCACCGGGGCGCCAGCGCCCCGTACAGTCCGGCCACGCCCGAGCAGGCATTCATGCGCGGCGCACTGCAAGCGGGCGTGCCGCGCCAATGTGCCCGCACCCATGCCCACCACCGGGGTGCCTGGCACCGCCGCGGCTGGGGCGGCTCCATGGGCCTGGGCCGCAGTGCCCACCGGGGCGCGGGCCTGCCATGGGGGCTTGGGCGCGGCCCCTGGCCAGGCAAGGCGGTGTGGCCCCCGGTGGGGCCAGTCAAGCCGCCCCTTGCCGTGTCCACAGCGCTGCTGTTCGAGTGCCCGCCTTTGCCGCTGCCGTTCCTTGTCTTCGGCGCAACGTGCACCACCACACAGCCGCCGCAATCGTTGCTGTACATCCTGCCCGCGAGGTTTTACATGTCCGTCCACAGTGTTGCCGCCTACTTGCTGCCCGGCCTGGAGCCGGTGCCCCTCTTTGACCTGTCCCTGGCCGCTGACGTGGATTCGACGGTGTGGACCTTCTCCGCGTCCACCCCGCGCGAGTACTTCGACGCCCTGGCGCCCACCAGCGGCGCGCCGCGCCAGATCAAGGTGGTGGCCGACGCCATGGAGTGGGTGTTTCTGGTGGACTCGCTCAAACAGACCGAGTCCTTTGGCAAGCGCCGTGCCAGCATCAGCGGGCGCAGCGCCACCGCGCTGGTGGGCGAGCCCTACAGCCGCGCCACGCAGCGCCTCTCCACCACCGCGCAGAACGCCCGGCAGCTCGCCGAGGCCGCGCTGCAGTACACGGGCGTGGGCCTGGACTGGGGTATTACCGACTGGCTGGTGGCCCCGGGCGCCTGGAGCCACACCGGCACGCCGCTGGCTGCCGTGCAGGCCATCGCCCAGGCCGCAGGCGGTTATGTGTTGAGCCACCGCGCCGCGCCCACGCTGCTGGTGCGCCATCCCTACCCGCTGCTGCCTGGCGGTATTCCTGGCGGGCCGTGGAACTGGGAAGGTGCTGCAGGCGCATTCGCCGCCGACGTGGAGCTGGCCCCGGACGTGATCCTGTCTCGCAGCGTGGAGCGCGCGGACGGCGCCGAGGTGGACGGGGTGTACGTGGCGGGCACTGTGACCGGCGCGGTAGAGGCGCTGGTGCGGCGCACGGGAACCATGGGCACAAAGCTGGCGGCGATGCAGACGGATGCACTCATTACCGCGCTGGAGGCTGCACAGCAGCGCGGCCTGGCGGTGCTGGGCACGGGCGGCGCGAAGCACAAGGTGCAGATCACGATGCCGGTGCTGGTGGGCGGTGCCAACCCGGGCTTGCTGGACGTGGGGCAACTGGTGCAGATCAATGACGCCGCGCCCTGGCGTGGCCGGGTGCGGGCGGTGCAGATGCAGTACACGGCGCCCACCCTGCGCCAAACCGTCACCCTTGAAAGGCACCTCGCATGATCGGCGGAAACAACCCCTATGTGGCCCTCAAACGGCTGGTGGCCGCGCCGGGGCAGACCCTGGCCACGGTGGACGCGGTGCATGGCGATGGCACGGTGGCGGCCACGGTGCGCGGCGCCACCACGGCGCAACGGCTGCGCACGTCGTTCGCGCCCAGTGTGGGGGCGACGGTGGTGGTGCAGGGCGGGGTGGTGGTGGGCGTGGCGCCCAGTAGTGTGGCGGTGACGATTGATGTGTGAGTGCGCTGGGCTCACCTGAGTTTTTTATGGCGCAATTTACTTGCGCCGCACGCAATACACTGGCCACTCAATTTATCGCATCTTTGTCCGCGCATTTATCGCGGCGCGCTTCATCATTGCAACCCAGGCTGCCTGGTTGGCAGGCATTTGAGGATTACGTGCTGCCCGGCGTGGCCGTGGATTGGGCCACTTTACGAGTGGAGGCGCCGGTGGGCTTGCCCTTGTCTCTGGCGTCCCAGCCAGCCCTGCAGTCCAGCGTCCAGGGCGACAAGCGGGTGTGGACGGTAGAGGGCCGTTTTCCGGCATCCCCCTTGGACGACGGTGCCAGCAGCCTGCGCCGACAGATTCCCCATGTGCAGGTGAGCACACTGCCGTCCCAGCAAGAATTTGCCAAGCGCTTTGCACAAAAGATGCTGGAGCGCGCCGTGGTCACCGAGCAGGTACGCAGTCTGGCCCAATCGCTGGGAGTGCAGGCGGGTACCGACGAGCAAAAACTGCGCGCGGTCTACGACTGGGTGCGCAGGGAGATCAAGTACGTCGCCCTGTACCTGGGCGTGGGGGGCTGGGTGCCCCACGATACCGCCCACATCCTGGAAAAGCGCTATGGCGACTGCAAGGACCACGTGCTCGTGATGCTGGCCCTGCTCCAGGCGCTGGGTTTGGATGCCCAGCCCGCACTGGTCAACATCTATTCTGACTATGGGCTGGACCCAGTGGGCATGGGGTTCAACCATGTCGTGGTCTATGTCCCCGGTCTGAATAAGTTCCTGGACCCCACCGACACGTTCACCCCCTACGAGCGTTTGCCCTACGCGGTTTATGGCAAGCCCACCGTGGTGTCGGATGGGCACGGCGCGCGCGTGGTGCGCACCCCGGTGCTGGCGGCACAGGACAACAGCGTGGTATCCAAGTCCCGCTTTGTGATCGCCGCCGATGGCTCGGCACAGGTGCAGTTGCAGGTCGCTGCACAGGGTTATGCGGCATCGCTGGTGCAAAGCCAACTGCAGCAGATCCCCGCAGGCATGGGATGGGCGGCGGTGCAGCGCATACTCAAACAGTCCGGCGAACGGGGCAAGGGCAACCTGTCTTTCGATGCCGTCGACCGGGACCGCTCGACCCAGAGTTTCGAGGCCACGGCCGAGATTCAGGGGCTGCTCAGAAACCCGGAGTCCGGTGCGACGGTGCTCAACCCCACCCTGGCGCTGCCGATCTATATCCACAACAACATGGGCAACTACCAGCAGGAGTCGCGCAGCCTGCCCTATGTGTGCAACTCCATGCGCATCCGCGAGGAATTCAGCCTGGAGTTCGACCCCAGTTTTCAACTGGGGCGCACGCCCAAGCCCTTCAAGCGGGAGATCGAAGGCCTGCGTTTTGAAGCCCAGTACCAGCGCGAAGGCAACCGCATCGATGGCTGGCGCGAAATCCTCATCGAGCACCCCGAGCAGGAGTGCAGCCCGCAGGAGTACCTGCGCCGACGCAGCACCATGCTGGAAATCGCCCAGCATTTGCGCACCCAGGTTCTGTACGAACGCTGAGGACGTTTCCTGCCGCGCCGGGGTAGCGGCTCAGGAGTCCGCCGCCTGGGCCGATTTGCCCAGGCCGTGCTTCTTGATCTTGTCCACCAGGGTGGTCTTGGCCAGTTGCAGCGCCTTGGCGGTCTGGGCCACGTTGCCCTGGTGGCGCTGCAAGGCTTCGGCGATCAGGCCGCGCTCGAACTGCTCCACCGTGGCGCTCAGGCCCATGGCCTCGTCGCTGCTGGGCGTGGCGCTGCTGGGGGCCGGGGACGATAGCCACTGCGGCCCCACGCCCAGCACCATGGCGTCGGCCACGTTGCGCAGCTCACGCACATTGCCCGGCCAGTCGCGCGCCATGAGCTGGCGCATCTGCGCCTGTGACACCTTGGGCTGGGGGCGGTCGTAGCGGCTCGATGCCAGCAGCAGGAAGTGCTCCAGCAGCATGGCAATGTCCTCGCGGCGCTCGCGCAAGGGCGGCAGTTCGATGTTGACCACATTGAGCCGGTACACCAGGTCGGCCCGAAAGCCGCCGGTCTGTGCACGCGCCAGCAGGTCGTCCTTGGTGGCGGCCACCACCCGCACGTCCACCGCAATGCTCTGGTTCGAGCCCAGGCGCTCGATGGAGCGCTCCTGCAGCACGCGCAGCAGCTTGATCTGCACCCCCATGGGCATGCTCTCCAGCTCGTCCAGGAACAGGGTGCCGCCGTGGGCGTGTTCGATGCGCCCGATGCGGCGCTTTTGCGCGCCGGTAAAGGCGCCGCTCTCGTGCCCGAAAAGCTCGCTGTCGAGCAAGGTGTCGGGCAGCCCGCCGCAGTTGAGCGCCACATAGGGCGCCTTGCTGCGCCGCGAGTGGTCGTGCAAGGCGCGCGCCACCACCTCCTTGCCGGTGCCGGTCTCGCCGTGGATGAGCACGTCCACCGGCGAGCCCGCCACCTCCATCACCAGTTCGCGTACCCGGCGCATGGCGGCCGACTGGCCCACCAACTGGCCCTCCAGGCCTTCGTGCCGCGACAGCGCACGGCGCAGTTCGTCCACCTCCAGCGTCAGGCGGCGTTTTTCCAGCGCACGCTGCACCACCTCCACCAACTGTTCGGGCGAGAAAGGCTTGGGGATGAAGTCGTAGGCGCCGCTGCGCATCGCCTCCACCGCCAGGCTGACGTCGCCATGGCCGGTGATCATGATGACCGGCAGGTCCGCATCGGTGTCGCACACCGCGCGGATCACGGCCAAGCCGTCGGCGCCGGGCAGGCGCATATCGGTCACCACCACGCCGGGCAGGCCCCGGCGCAGCAGGGGCAGCAGGGTTTCGGCACGGTCAAAGGCCCGCACCGCGATGTCGGCCAGCTGCAGCGCCTGGACGCAGCCCAGCTGCACGGCGGCGTCGTCTTCGACCAGATAGACAGTGAGCGCGGGGTTCATGGGGCGGGCGGGGCAGTGGTCGTGGGCATCGGGGCCTTGGCAAGGGCAATGGTCAGCGTGAAACAGGCGCCGGCGCCTTCGGCATTGCGCGCCTGCAGTTCACCCCCGAATTCTGCGGCAATATCGCGGCAGATCACCAAGCCCAGACCCAGGCCGGCGCCGCTGGGTTTGGTGGTGTAAAAGGGCTGGAACAGGTGGGCCAGGTCGGTCTCGCTCAGGCCCTTGCCGCTGTCTTGCACCGCCACCTGCACCGCCGCCGCACCGTCCACGGTGCAGGCCTGCGCGCTGATCTGCAGGCGCCTGGCGGGCGCCTCGCGCATGGCGTCCAGGGCATTGCCGATCAGGTTGATGAGCACCTGCTCCAGCCGGTTGGCATCGCACCATACCGTCCATGCCCCGCTGCCCACCTGGTTGTCCACCGCCACCTGCTCGTGGCGCAGGCGCAATTGGTACAGGAACAGGGCCTGCGCCACCACGCGGCCCACGTCGGTGTGCTGCGCGTGCGCCGCGGACTTGCGCGCAAAGCCCTTGAGCGGCTCGATGATGCCCGCCATCTGCCCCACCAGGCGCGCCACATGGCCCAGGTTCTCCTGCGCCGCCTCGGTGTTGCCCCGGCGCAGGAATTCGGCGGCGTTGCCCGCCAGCGTGCGTATGCCCCCCAGGGGCTGGGTGAGTTCGTGCGTGATGCTGGCGGCCAGTTGGCCCAGCACCGCCATCTTGCCCGCGTGCACCAGCTCGTCTTGGGCGGCGCGCAGGGTTTTTTCGGTGTGTTCGCGCTCGGCCACCTCTTTGCGCAACTGCGCGTTGGCATCGGTCAGTTCCTGGGTGCGGTGCTGCACCTGCTGCTCTAGCTCGGCGTTGGCTTGTTCGAGCAGGCGTTTGGCGCTGCGCTTTTGGCGCTCGATGCGCCGGCGCTGGGTCTGGTACAGGGCCAGCAGCAGCAGCACCGCCACCACCAGCGCCCCGCCCATGCCGTCGATCAAGGCCTGCTGGCGCACCCCGCCCAGGTGGGTGAATGTCAGCACGCGCCAGTCCATGCCGTCCAGCGAACGCCCCAGCACCATGTAGCCTGCCACCCCCGGGTGCAGGCCCGAAGGGTGCGGCCCCGGCACCGGCTCCTGCGCCACCCGCACGAACCCGTGCATTTCCTGGCTGTCTTCATTGACGGCGAGCTGCACTGGCAGCGGAAAGGCCTGCAGGCGCAGCGCACCATAGATGCGGCTCAGGTGCAGGTCCACCCGCTGCTCCGGTGACAGCGGCGCCATGGCGGTGTAGCGCCATTGTGGCTGCGAGGACAGGATCACCACCTGGTTCGCATCCGCCACCAGGGCGGGCACGCCCAGCATGTCCCAGGTCTGTTCCAGCACCTCCAGGCCGATCTTGATCGCCGCCACCCCCACCACATGGGCCCCGTCGTAGATCGGGTGCGCGGCGTAGTAGCCCGCCTCTCCCGCGCCGCCCATGGCGAAATGCCGTGTTGAACGCCCCGCCAGCGCCTCCAGGAAATAGGGCCGGTAGGACACGTCCTGGCCCTGCAGGCTGTCGTCGGCCAGGGCCGTGTTGCTCGATGCCCGCACCACGCCGCGCACGTCCAGCACGTAGACCGCCGCGCTGCCCAAGTGGGCATTGAGCCGCGCCAGATAGTCGTTGGCTGCCGCCACCTGCGCGGGCGAAGGCTGGCGCAGCAGGCGCACCACCACCGGATTGAGCTGCACCGTGGCAGGCACCGGCTCCAGGCGGCGCACCCGGGCTTCCACCACCGAGGCGAACAGGTCCAGGCGCGCGTTCGACGCCTCGCGCAGGCTGGCGGTGCCGCGCTGGAAGCTGCGTTGGTAGACGCCGGCACCCACCAGCGCCATGAGCGCCAGCGCCGCCAGGGTCAGCAGCGTGCGCCGCAGTGCCAGCCGGGGCCGGGGCGGCGCAGCCAGCCCCTGATGCGGAGTGAATGCGTCGGAGTCGATGGTGGAACCTCGGGCGCCGCAGGGCCGCGTCAGTGCAAGGGGGCGGGCAGCAGGGCCGGGTTCTCCTGCGCCGAGCGCGTGCCATCGCCCCGCTTCACATAGCCGGGCTCGTCGCGGCGGAGGTGAAAGCTGTGCACCTGGCCCGTGAGGGAGAAGGCCTGTTCCTTCAGGTTTGCCGACGCGGCAGCGCTTTGTTCGACCATGGCGGCATTTTGCTGCAGCGTGGTGTCGAGTTCGGCCACGGTCTGGGCAATCGCACCGATGCGCCCGCTTTGCTCGCTGGTGGTGGTGGCGATCTGGCCCACGATGCTGGTGACCTGCTGCACCGACTGCACCATCTCCGAAATGATGCCGCCGGCCTGCGCCACCAGCTCGCTGCCGGCCTGCACATGCTCGCCGCTGGCGGTGATCAGGCCCTTGATCTCCTTGGCCGAGGCGGCAGCGCGCCCGGCCAGCGAGCGCACCTCGCTCGCCACCACGGCAAAACCGCGTCCCTGTTCACCCGCACGGGCCGCTTCCACGGCAGCGTTCAGCGCCAGGATGTTGGTCTGGAAGGCGATGCCGTCGATCACGCTGATGATGTCGGCAATGCGCCGCGAGCTGGCGCTGATGTCGTCCATGCGCTGCACCACGCGCTGCACCACGTCGCCGCTGCGCGTGGCGGTCTGCGAGGCGGCGGCCGCGAGCCGGTTGGCCTGCAGGGCCGCGTCCGCGCTGTGTTCGATGGCGCGGTTGAGGTCGTCCAGGTTGGCGGCGGCGCTTTGCAGCTTGTTCGACGCGGTTTCGGTGCGCTGGCTCAGGTCCAGTGTGGCGCAGGCCACCTCTTCGCTGGAATTCTCGATGATGTGGGAGCTTTTGCCGATGTGGCCCACCAGCTCGCGCAGCCGCTCCTGCATGGAGCCGATGGCTTCGAGCAGCCGCCCGGTTTCGTCGTGGATGCGCACCTCCACCTCCGAGGTCAGGTCGCCGCCGGCAATGCGCTCGGCCACCACCACGGCCCGCCCAATGGGCTGCACGATGCTGGCCGTGATGCGCCAGGCGATGAAGGCGCCCAGCGCCAGGGCCACCACCACCAGCGCGGCGCCGGTGGCCAGGGCCTGGGTCTGCACCGCTTCGGCCGCCGCCGTGGCCTTTTCATTGCGGGCGTACTGCAGCGCCACCAGCTCGGCCAGCTTCTGGTTCCAGGCCAGTTCGCCCGGGTTGACGCGCACCATCAGCGTCATGTTGGCCGCCACCGAGTCCCCGTCCAGCGACTGCTCCACCGCCTGCTTGAGTTCGGGGCCGGTTTTCTTGCTGATGTCGGTGATCTGCTGCAGCAGTTGCTGTTCGGTCGGGTCGGTCGCTCCCGAGCGCAGCAGATCCACCAGTTCGGCTTCCTGCTTCTGGTACAAGGTCAGCACTTGGGCAAAGCGCTGGCTTTGCTCCTTGGAGCGCGCCTGGTCCACGGCATCGAGCATCACCACCGAACGGCTGTGGATACCCATGGCGCTCACGCTGGTAAGCATGTCATTGGCCAGCCGCGTCTTGGCCGCGTTGATGCCCGTCACCTCCTGCATGCCCCGGTGTACCGAGCGCAAGGAGAGCTGTCCCAGCAGCGCCACGGCCACCAGCAGCACCAGCACACTGCCAAAGCCCATGGCCAGGCGCGTGGAGACAGATGAGCGAAACCTTGCTGTTGCCATGGGGTGCTCTCCTCAAGGGTTGGAAAACGGGTGGCAGCGGGCCTGGGCTGCCACCCCATCGTAGTGCGCTTCTCGTTTCAGTGCTGCAGGATCTTGCTCAGGAAGTCCTTGGCGCGCGCAGAGCGCGCGTCGGGTTTGCCGAAAAACTCGTCCTTGCTGCAGTCTTCCACGATGTGGCCCTTGTCCATGAAGATCACGCGGTGGCTCACGCGCTTGGCAAAACCCATCTCGTGCGTGACGCACATCATGGTCATGCCTTCGTGGGCCAACTGCACCATCACGTCCAGCACCTCGCCCACCATCTCGGGGTCCAGGGCCGAGGTGGGCTCGTCGAACAGCATCACGATCGGGTCCATGGACAAGGCGCGCGCGATCGCCACACGCTGCTGCTGGCCGCCAGAGAGCTGGCCCGGAAACTTGTCCTTGTGCGCCATCAGGCCCACGCGGTCGAGCATCTTCAGGCCGCGCGCCTTGGCCTCGTCGGGGTTGCGCCCCAGCACCTTGATCTGCGCCAGGGTCAGGTTCTCGGTCACCGACAGGTGGGGAAACAGCTCGAAGTGCTGGAACACCATGCCCACGCGGCTGCGCAGCTTGGGCAGGTTGGTCTTGGGGTCGGCAATGGAGACGCCGTCCACGATGATGTCGCCCTTCTGGAAGGGTTCGAGCGCATTGACGGTCTTGATCAGGGTGGACTTGCCCGAGCCCGAGGGCCCGCACACCACCACCACTTCGCCTTTCTGGATGGCGGTGGTGCAGTCGGTCAGCACCTGGAAGCTGCCGTACCACTTGGAGACGTTCTGGATCTGGATCACGTGACGGGTCCTTTCAACGGATGATGGCGATCTTCTTCTGCAGACGGCGCACCAGCATCGACAGCGAGAAGCAAATGACAAAATAGACGATGGCAGCCAGGAGATAGGTCTCCACCGGGCGATTGAAGTTTTTGCCAACCACTTCAAAGCCCTTGAGCAGGTCGTAGGCGCCGATGGCGTAAACCAGCGAGGTGTCCTGGAACAGGATGATGGTCTGCGTCAACAGCACCGGCAGCATGTTGCGAAAAGCCTGGGGCAATACCACAAGCTGCATGGTTTGCCTGTAGGTCAGCCCCACTGCGTACCCGGCATAAGTCTGCCCTTTGGGCACGCTCTGAATGCCCGCACGCATGATTTCAGCGTAGTAGGCGGCCTCAAACAGTGTGAAGGTGAGGAGGGCAGATACTTCGGCTCCGATTGGACGACCAATCATGAATGGCACCAGCAGAAAGAACCACAAGATGACCATCACCAGCGGAATGCTGCGCATCGTGTTGACATAAAAGGCTGCAGGCCACTCCAGCAGCTTGGCTCCAGACAGGCGCATGAGGGCCAGTACCGTTCCCAGCACAATTCCTCCGGTCATGGCAAACAGAGTCAATCCAATGGAGTATTTCAGGCCACCCCAAACATAGCTCGCCAGCAGTTCACCGGTAAGAAAACTGAAGTCGAAGTTCATTGCTTGGCTCCTAGAAAGCCAGGCACTCGTACTTGATGTTCGACGATGCGGGCTATCGCAAAAACGGCAAGCGAAGAGATGAAGTACAGCAGTGTGACCGCCAGATAAATTTCGATACCTTTGGAGGTTTCCTCCGATGCTTGACGGGCAAACATGATCATTTCGGCGATCGATACGGCAAAGGCAACTGCAGAGTTTTTTATGATGCCCATGGCCTCACTGGTTAGTGGTGGAATCACTATTCGTAGTGCTACTGGGAGTAGCACGTAGCGGTAGGTCTGTGCCAGTGATAGGCCCATGGCCAGTCCTGCATAGCTTTGGCCTTTTGGCAGGCTCTGGATACCGGCACGAACTTGTTCGGAGATGCGTGCTGAGGTGAAGAAGCCGAGCCCGCAGGCAACAAGTACGTAGCTTGGCATCTGTTTGACTATGGGCACGAATTCCGGCACCACGTAGTACCAGAGAAATACCTGTACTAGCACAGGAATATTGCGAAACACTTCGGTCCAAGCTTCGCCGAACAAGGCTAGGCCTCGGTGGGGCAGTGTGCGTATGACACCTACACATATGCCCATTACCAGTGCAAGCGCGAGTGCAAGCGCAGATACGCTCAGTGTCCAGCCCCATGCGGATAGCAGCCAATCCAAGTAGGTGATATCCCCACCTTTGCCGAAGCAACCGTCAACGACCTGCTGTTCAATGGTGTCCTTGCAGAACACCTGCCAATCCCATGTACTCACTTGCGTCCCCTTGTGTCAAAAAATGCCGCCCGGCAGGGGGCCGGGCGGCGGGCTCCAACGTTCAAACCTGTGCGATTACTTCTTGGCGTAATCTTCCATGGGCTTGTCGTTCGGGGTGGCCCAGGCGGCCTTGGTGTTGTCGTTTGGGGGCATGCCCACCTTGGTGTTGGCCGGGGGGATGGGCTGCTCGAACCACTTGTTCCACAGCTTGGCGATCTCGCCGGATTTCATCATGGCCTTGATGGAATCGTCCACCGTCTTCTTGAAGGCCGGGTCGTCCTTGCGGAACATGATGGCGATGGGCTCCACCGACAGCACTTCGCCCACGATCTTGAAATCGGCCGGGCTCTTGGCCTTGGCGATGTTGCCCGCCAGGATGGCGCCGTCCATCACGAAGGCGTCGGCGCGGCCGGTCTCCAGCAGCAGAAAGCTGTCGGCGTGGTCCTTGCCGAACACCTCTTCAAAGTTCACGCCGTTGGCGCGCTCGTGCTTGCGCAGGGTCTGCACCGAGGTCGTTCCGGTGGTGGTGGCCACTTTCTTGCCCGCGAGCTGGCCGATGGAGCTGATGCCGGAGTTGGCCTTGACGGCGATGCGCACTTCTTCCACGAAGGTAGTCACGGCAAAGGAGACATCCTTCTGGCGCGTGGCGTTGTTGGTTGTGGAGCCGCACTCGATGTCCACGGTGCCGTTTTGCACCAGCGGAATGCGGTTTTGCGAGGTAACGGGCTGGTACTTGATGTCCAGCTTGGCCAGGCCGAGCTGTTTTTGCACGTCGGCCAGCACCTTCTGGCAGATTTCGACGTGGTAGCCCACGTACTTGCCATCGCCCAGGGTGTAGGACAGGGAGCCCGAGGACTCCCGCACGCCCATGGTGACGGAGGCGCTGTCCTTGATTTTCTTGAGCGTTTCCACCTGTTGGGCGGACGCGCCGGCACAGGCCAGGGCAGCAGCGATAACGAGCAAGGACTTTTTCATGAAGACACCTTTCTGTGGGGTGGGTTGAGGAAAGAAAGCAAGGGGGAAAACCGCCGGGGCCCTTCAGCCCGGGACCTGGTCGGTGGGGTACTTCCAGAAATCCTTGAGCAAGTGATTCATGGGCAGGTTCAGGGCGCGCTGGTGGGGTGGTATGGGCTGCATGAACCAGCGCTCGTACAGGGCGTGGGCCTCGCGGGAGACGATCAGGCGCTTCATTTCGTTGTCCACCAGTTTTTTGAATTCGGGGTCGTTCCTGGGCAGCATGATGGCCAGCGGTTCAATGGTCAGGAACTTGCCCACCACTTTGAGCTTGCCCGGATCGGCGCGCCCCGCGGCCAGACCGTACAGCAGGACGTCGTCCATGGCAAATCCATCGGCCTCGCCGGTTTCGACCATCTCGACGGCGCGGGCGTGGTCGGGCGCTTCCAGCACCTGGATGCCCAGCAGGTTGTCGTTGTTGAAGCGCGTGACCGCTTTGAGCGGCGTGGTGCCCTTGGTGGAGACCACCTTGCGGCCGCGGAAGTCACCCAGGTTGTCGATCTTGGTGCCCGCGCGCACCAGGTAGCGCGCGCCGGTGATGTAGTGCGGCACCGTGAAGGCCACCTTTTCGCGGCGTTCGGCGTTGTTGGTGGTGGAGCCGCACTCCAGATCGGCCTTGCCCTCTTCGATGGTGGCAATGCGGTTGGCCGGCGTCACCATCAGGTACCGCGTGCCCAGGCGGCTTTGCCCGAGCTGCTTGCCCAGCGCTTCCACGATCTTGTGGCACAGCTCAAGTGCGTAGCCGACCGGCCTTTTTTCCTGGTCCAGGAAGGAAAAGGGCACCGAAGACTCGCGGTGCGCCAGCACCACCACGCCCGTGGCCTTGATACGGTCCAGCACCGGCCCGGCCTGGGCGGCTGTGCTCAGCCAGGCGGCGCACAGCGCCAGCGCAGCGGCGCGCATGGGGCGGGCAGACGGCAGGGGGGCGGCATGGGGCATGGCGGGGCTCCTCGTGGTTTTTCAGCCCAGTGCCGCGTCACTGGGCGCACGGTACAGGTCCAGCAGGTCTTGCGGCGGGGGCCAGTTCAGGTTCAGCCCCTTGGGGGGAATGGGGGCCTGGAACCAGCGCCGGTAGATGCGCAGGGCCTCGCCCGACTGCATCAACTGGGTCAGGCTGCGGTCCACCACGGCCTTGAAGGCGGGGTCGTCCTTGCGGAACATGCAGGCATAGACCTCGCTGGCCATGGGTTTGCCCACCACGCGCCAGTCGTCGGGCCGGTCGGCCTTGGCGCGCAGCCCGTAGAGCATGGCCTCGTCCATCAGGAAAGCGGCGGCACGGCCGCCGTGCAGCAGGGCAAAGGCTTCACCGTGGTCGCTGGCGCTGAGCACATTGAAGTGCTCGCCCAGCGCTTCGCCGTAGAGCATGAGCTGGCGTTCGCTGGTGGTGCCTGCCGTGACCACCACGCGCCGACCCTTGAGGTCGGTCAGCTCGTTGATGCCAGAGCTGGCCCGGGTCAGCAGCCGCGAGCTGGTCTTGAAGATGGACACCGAAAACCCGGCCTGGCGGGCGCGTTCGTGGTTGTGGGTGGTCGAGCCGCACTCCAGGTCCACCGACCCGTTTTGCACCAGCGGAATGCGGTTCTGGGACGTGATCGGCACCAGGCGCACCGCCAGCGCGGGCAGCTTGAGCTCCTTGCGGATGCTCTCCACCACGCCCAGCATCAGGTCGTGCGAATAACCTACCACCTGGCGGCGCGCGTCGTAGTAGGAAAAGGGCACCGAGGACTCGCGGTGCCCGAGGTTGATGGTGGCGGTGCGCGCGATCTTCTCCAGCGTGCCGGTGGCGGGCGCGTCGGCGCGGGCCAGGGGGGCCAGGGCGATCAGCAGCGATAAACAGGTGGCGCGCAGCATGGGGTGGGGCGTGTGTTGCGTCCCGGTATCGCAATTGCTGTGCCATTGCGGGTAAACCCGTAGAGATCAGACCCCGCAGGCAGGAAACAGCCCCCAAAATGCCCTTGAAGGCCCCGTTGGCGGGGCACCTGGGGGTGCGGGTGAACGGTTTTCCGAATCGGTTTTCCGTACGCAAACGGAATTCCGTCGCCCGGTGCGGGCGGCGGGGTTCAATGGCCGCGCAGCATGTGCGGCGCCTTGGCAGTGGTCGTCAAGCCTTGGCCGCCAGGGCCTTGAGCCGGTACAGGGCTTCGAGGGCGTCGCGCGGGCTCAGGGCGTCGGGGTCCACGCCCGCCAGGGCGGCTTCGACCGCGCTGGGCCCGGCGCTGATCTCTTCCGGCGCGGGGGCGAACAGGTCCACCTGGGCGCGGCTTTGTTCGGCCTGGGCCTCCAGCGCCTGCAGGGTGTGGCGGGCCTGGTTCACCACGGCGGCGGGCATGCCGGCCAGGCGCGCCACGTGGATGCCGTAGCTCTTGCTGGCCGGGCCGGGTTCGATGGCGTGCAGGAACACGATGTCGCGCCCGCTCTCGGTGGCGCTCACGTGCACGTTCACCGCCGCGTGGTGCTGGGCCGGGAACTCGGTGAGTTCGAAGTAGTGGGTGGCGAACAGGGTGAAGGCCTGGGTCTTGTCGTGCAGCTGGGTGGCGATGCTGGAGGCCAGGGCCAGGCCGTCGAAGGTGCTGGTGCCGCGCCCGATCTCGTCCATCAGCACCAGGCTGTGGGGCGTGGCGCTGTGCAGGATCTGGGCCGCCTCCAGCATTTCCAGC
The DNA here is from genome assembly GCA_052390055.1 of Rhodoferax sp. Taxonomy (GTDB): domain Bacteria; phylum Pseudomonadota; class Gammaproteobacteria; order Burkholderiales; family Burkholderiaceae_C; genus Allorhodoferax. The sequence goes on along the minus strand of JBQTHH010000009.1, from coordinate 85,406 downwards.
ATGAAGGTGGACTGGGCGTTGGCCAGGTCGTCGGCGGCGCCGATGCGGGTGTGGATGGCGTCGATGGGCCCGAGGCGGCAGGCCGTTGCGGGCACGTAGCTGCCCATGCTGGCCAGCAGCACGATGACGGCGATCTGGCGCATGTAGGTGGATTTACCGCCCATGTTCGGGCCGGTGATGACCTGCATGCGCGCCTTGCCCGAGAGCCGCGTGTCGTTGGCGATGAAGCCGCCGCTGCTTTGCGCGGCCAGGCGCGCTTCCACCACCGGGTGGCGCCCGGCCGTGATGTCGATGGAGGGCTCCTTGACGAACTGCGGCGCGTTCCAGCCCAGGGTGAGTGCGCGTTCGGCCAGGGCGCACAGGGTGTCGAGCGTGGCCAGGGCACGGGCGTAGCGGGTCAGCGCGGGCACAAAGGCCTGCAGTTGCTCCAGCAATTGCTCGTACAGCCATTTTTCGCGTGCCAGCGCGCGCTCCTGGGCCGAAAGCGCCTTGTCCTCGAAGGCCTTGAGCTCGGGGGTGATGAAGCGCTCGGCGTTCTTGAGCGTCTGGCGCCGGCGGTAGTCCTCGGGCACTTTGTCCAACTGGCCCTGGGTGACTTCGATGTAGAAGCCGTGCACCTTGTTGAACTGCACCTTGAGGTTGGCAATGCCGCTGCGCGCGCGTTCGCGCTGCTCCAGGTCGAGCAAAAAGCTGTCGCAGTTGGTGGAGATGGCGCGCAGTTCGTCCAGCTCGGCATCAAAGCCATCGGCAATGACGCCGCCGTCACGCACCAGGGCCGGGCTCTCGGGGTGGACGGCGCGCTGCAGCAGGGCGGCGCATTCGCCAGGGGGCTGCAGGTCGCCTGCAATACGCTCAAAAAGCGGCACTGGCCCGCGTGGAATATGGGTCTGCAGCTCCTGTTTTGATAGCGTCTGGGCGAGCGCCAGCAGTTCGCGTGGGCGCGCCTGGCGCAGCGCGATGCGCGCCGTGATGCGCTCCACGTCGGCGCTGCCTTTGAGCGTGCGGCGCAGCGGCTCCCAGGCGTGCTGGGCGTGCAGCGCCGCGATGGCGCCCAGGCGCTCGCTGGCTTGCGTGCGCTCGCGCTGGGGCGAGAGCAGCCAGCCCTTGAGCGTGCGGCTGCCCATGCCGGTCATGCAGGTGTCCAGCAGCGAAAACAGCGTGGGGCTGTCCTCGCCGCGCAGGGTCTGCACCAGCTCCAGGTTGCGCCGGGTGGTCTGCGGCAGGTCTATGAGTTCGCCGCTGCGCTGCACCCGCACACTGTGCAGGTGGGTCAGGGCGCGGCCCTGGGTGTGGCCAGCGTAGGTGATCAGGGCGGCGGCGGCGGCGTGCGCCAGGGCCAGCTCCTGCGCCCCCCAGGGCGCCAGGCTGGCAGCGCCCAAGTGCTCCAGCAGCGTGCGCTGGCCCAGGGCGCTGTCGAACTGCCACTCGGGCCGGGTCACCAGCGTGGTGTTGCCGCTGGCGAGTACCGATTGCAGGCGCGCCTCGAAGGCCGGGGTAGAGCCAGCGCTGAACAGCACTTCGCCCGCACCCACGCGCGCCAGCCACTCGCCCAGCTCGTCCGGGGCGCATTCGGCCAGGAATACCTCGCCCTGCGTCACGCTCAGCCAGGCCAGGCCGCAGGCGTTGCGCGGCCCCTGGTGCACCGCCAGCAGCAGCGATTCGGACTTGTCGCCCAGCAGCTCCAGGTCGGTGAGCGTGCCGGGGGTGACCACGCGCACCACCTTGCGCTCCACCGGCCCCTTGGCGCTGGCCACGTCGCCCACCTGCTCACAAATCGCCACCGACTCGCCCAGCTTGATCAGGCGCGCCAAATAGGTCTCGACCGAATGGAAGGGCACTCCCGCCATGGGGATGGGCTGCCCGGCGGACTGGCCGCGGTGGGTCAGGGTGATGTTGATCAGGCGGGCGGCCTTCTCGGCGTCGGCATAGAACAGCTCGTAGAAGTCGCCCATGCGGTAGAACAGCAGGGTATCGGGGTAGTCCGCCTTGAGCCCCAGATACTGCTGCATCATGGGCGTGTGTTGCTTGAGGTCTTCGGTCATCGCGGCGAGTCTATCAACAAGCGCCTGTGCCGCAGGGTACGGCGTGGCCTGCGGGGAAGAACCCGCCAGGTACGCATGGATATGGCAGGTCCGCCCTGGATCGGCAGGTGCATCTCGGGCAGGGTGAGTTCGTTCCAAAGCGATAAAATGCATGGAACTTCAATGAAAGATTAGCCATGACCGCCCCTGTCACACACCCGGCTGGGTCTGTACGAGGTGCCGCAGCGCATCTCGCGGGCGCACTGCAAGCCGGTCGTGTCTATCGGCGGGAGGACCTGGCTCGCCTGTCCACTGCGGTGGATCGGCATCTGCGCGAGCTGGTTGCCATGGGTAAGTTGAGGAGGCTCGCCCAGGGGCTGTACCACGCGCCCAAACAGTCCTGCTTTGGCCCACTGCCACCGACCGACGAACAGGTGGTGGCCGGTTTTCTGCGTGACAAGGACTTTCTCGTGTTCTCGCCTTCGGCCTACAACGCCGTGGGCCTGGGCACCACGCAGCTCTACAACCGCACGCTGGTCTACAACCACAAACGCCATGGCGTCTTCAGGCTCGGCAATCGCCAGTTCGATTTCCGGGTGAAGCCACGCTTCCCAAAGAAACTGACGCCCGAGTTCCTGTACGTTGACCTGTTGAACAATGTGGGAGAGCTTGCCGAAGACCGCGATGCGGTCTTGCGCCAGGCACGCAGCAAGCTGTCTTCGCTCGATGGGATCCGTCTGCAGCGCGCCGTTGATCGCTTTGGCAGCGTGGCCACGCGCAAGCGCTTGCGGGAGTGGCAGGGTGGCTGAGTTCCTGCACGCGCGACGGGACTTTGACCAGCTGTTGGCGCTCGTTGCCGACGAGCGCGGACTCGACCCCATGCTGGTCGAGAAGGACTACTGGATCATGCACTGCCTGTGGGGTTTGCAGGCCCTGGGTTTTCGGTTCGAACTCAAGGGCGGGACTTCCTTGTCCAAGGGCTTCGGCGTCATCCACCGTTTCTCCGAAGATATCGACATCCGCATCGAGCCGCCGACCGGCATGGATGTGAAGACGGGCCGCAACCAGGACAAGCCGGCGCACGTCGTTTCGCGCCGCGCGTACTACGACGAACTGGCGGCACGCATCCACATCCCAGGCATCGACAACGTGGAGCGCGACACGCAGTTCGATGACGACAAGATGCGCAGCGCTGGCATCCGACTGAACTACACGCCGCGCACCGTGGCGCTGGCTGGCGTCAAGGATGGCATTCTGCTGGAACTGGGCTTTGATGACACAGCACCCAATCGGCCGGTCACCATCTCCTCATGGGCCCTGGAGGCTGCCCGTAACCGGCGCATCGGTGTATTCGACAACCGGGCGGTGGCCGTGCCTTGCTACGCGCCGACGCATACCTTCGTCGAGAAGCTCCAGACAATCTCCACCAAATTTCGCCGCTTGGGCGAAGCCCGGGCGTTTCCCGGCAACTTCCTGCGGCACTACTACGACGTGTACTGCCTTCTCGGCCTGGAGGAGGTGCAGGCCTTCCTGCGGGAATCCGCTTACCAGGAGCGCAAGGCACAGCGCTTTCGCAGCGGCGACGAACAGGTGATTGCCAGAAACCCTGCTTTTGTCCTGGCCGATACGGTGCAGCGCGCACATTTCGCGCAGGAGTACCGCAAGACCGCAGCGCTGTACTACCAAGGCCAGCCGGATTTCGACCTGCTGGTGAGCCGGATTCATGAATACATCGAAGCCATGTGAGGGGCGCTAATCGGCTTGCGGCGCTGCCTTGCCGTGGCGGCGTTTGCAGCGCGTGCCCAGGCGTTCGCTGAGCAGGCGCACGATGGTGAGCACCAGGTCGCGGTCGCAGGGGGAGAGCGGCTGAAGGTAGATCGCAATCGCCGCGGCCTGGTCGGCGCTGCGGTCGCTGGCGTCCATCAGCAGCTCATCGATGCGGCAGCCGAACAACTCGGCCAGCTCAAACACGCGCACCAGCGGCGGCAGCACCACGCCGCGCTCGATGCGCGAGATCGCCTCGTTGCCCATGTCCAGGCGCTGCGCTACCTGCTCCTGGGTCAGGTTCCTGTCCGCTCGCATTCTGGCAATGCGCCCTCCCAGGGCCGCCGCAATGTATTTTTGCCGGGTCTTGTCCATGCGCTCTCCTCCCCCTGCATGGTCGTACCAGTATGGACCGGATAGAAGGACTTGGTAAGTGGAAACACTACCAATAAAGTGGAAAACCGCTAGCATGCGGGGCATCGGCCAGCCTGCAGGGGGCGGGTTGGCCGGGCGTGTATCGGTGTGGTTCGTTGGCCCAGAACCCTGGGCGATGGAGAACGTATTGGCGCGCTGTACGACCGAGCAAACGATCCGGCTGGGCATCATGCCTCCGCTGTCGGGCCTGGTAGGCATTTACGGCTCGGAGATCTCCATGGCGGCCCGCATCGCCTGCGACGAGGTCAATGCAAGGGGGGGCGTGCTGGGCCGGCCGCTGGAGCTGTTCATCGAAGACGACGGCAGCCTGCCCGACAGCGCGGTGGTGGCGGCCAGGCGGCTGGTGCACGAGCACCACTGTGTGGCGCTGGTGGGCAACCTGCTGTCGAACTCGCGCATCGCCGTGGCCTACCAGGTGGCCGAACCGCTGCGCGTGCCCTACCTGAATTTCTCCTTCTACGAAGGCAGCATCCTGAGCCGCTACTTCTTCCACTTTGCGGCCCTGCCCAACCAGCAGATCGACCGCATGATTCCCTATATGCGCGAGCGCTTCGGGCCGCGCATGTTCTTTGCCGGCCACAACTACGAATGGCCGCGCGGCTCCATCGACGCCGCCAAGCGCGCCTTGCTGCGTGCGGGGGGAGAAGTGCTGGGCGAGGAATACTGCGCCTTGGGCATGGAAGATGCGGCCATGGACCAGTTGCTCGACCAGGTGCAATCCGCGCATCCGGACGTGCTGGTGCCCTACTTTGCGGGGGACGATCAGCTGCGCCTGCTGACCCGCTTCGCCCAGCGCGGCCTGAAGCAGCGCATGGCCGTGGTCATGGGGCATTACGACGAGGTCATGGCCAGCCGCCTGGACGCCGAGGTGCGCGAGGGCCTGTTCTCCAGCAACACCTACTTCATGGGGGTGGACACCGCGCTCAACCGCAGCTACCTGGCGCAGCTGGCGCAGCGCCCTGGCATTACCGGCATCTGGCCCCGCGGCAACGGCGTGCTCACCAACTTTGGCGAGGGCACCTACCTGTGCGTGCGCGCCTTCGCCCAGGCCGCCAACCAGGCCGGCAGCGTGCGCGCCCAGGCCCTGATCGAGGCCTTGCGCGGGCTGCGCATCGACAGTCTGCAGGGCGTGGTGCGCATGGACCCCGAAATCCAGCATGCCCAGGTCAACACCTACCTCTCCCGCTGCCGGCACGACGGCAGCTTCGAAATCGTTGAATCCTTTGGCGCCATCGCCCCCGAGATGCCCCAGCGTTACAGCCACCTGCGCATCAGCCGCGCGCACCGCAGCGAGGAGGACAACCGCTGGCAGGCGCGCATGCTGGAGCAGATGTCCGAAGCGGTGCTGCTGGTATCGGCCTCGGACACCACCATCCTGTACGCCAATTCGGGGGCCGAGCGCATGTTCGGCTACGCGCGCGAGGAGCTGGTGGGGCAGCCCAAGTCCATTCTCTATCCGGCCCAGCGCCTGAACCAGAGCCTGATCGCGGCCCTGGCGCACAAACCCGACTGGAGCGGCGAGGTGCTCAACGCGCGCAAGGACGGCAGCCCGGTGTGGTGCAGCGTCTCTGCCACCGCCTTCACCCACCCCAGCCATGGGGAGGTGTGGATGGTGGTCGAGTCCGACATCTCCGAACTCAAGCGCGCCCAGCACGAGCAGCAGCGCCTGCACCGCGCCCTGCGCCTGGTGAGCGACTGCAACCTGGCGCTGGCGCAGGCCGACTGCGAGCATGCGTTCCTGCAGGAAATCTGCCGCCTGGTGGTGGTGCGCGCGGGCTATTCTCTGGGGTGGGTGGGCCTGGCCCGGCCCGATGCCGGTGCGCCGCTGAGCCCCCTGGCGTATGCGCAGTCGCCCGCGCTGGTGGAGCAGGGTGCGCCCTTTTCCTGGGAGCACATCCTGGCCATGGGGCAGGAGCCTGCATTGCAGGCCATGGTCACATTGCAGCACCAGGTCTACCAGGACTTGCGCCAGGTGCAGCCGGCGCAGCCCTGGCAGCAGGCCGCCCTGCGCCAGCGCTGCCAGTCGTGCATGGCCCTGCCGTTGGTGTTGCACCAGGGTGCCGCAGGGGTGCTGGTGCTGTACTCGGGCGACGCCCATGCCTTTCACCAGGATGAGGTCGGTCTGCTGCTGGAACTGGGGCGCAACGTCGCGCAGGGGCTCGAACTGCTGCGCACCAAGGACCAGCGCGACCAGGCGCGCTTTGCCTCGCGCGCCAAGAGCGCCTTCCTGGCCAATATGAGCCACGAAATCCGCACCCCCATGAACGCCATCCTGGGCATGACGCACCTGCTGCGCCGCGACGGCGTCAGCGCCCGCCAGGCCGAGCGGCTGGACCGGCTCGACATCGCCGCCGAGCATCTGCTCAAGGTCATCAATGACGTGCTCGATCTGTCCAAGATCGAGTCCGGCAAACTCGTTCTGGAGGACACCGACCTGTCGCTGGATGCGGTCTTGCTCAACGTGCGCTCCCTCCTGCAGCCCCGCGCCCAGGCCAAGGGCTTGTCGCTGGAGCTGGAGAGCGAACGCGCCTATGGTGCGCTGCGCGGCGACCCCACCCGGTTGACGCAGGCCCTGCTCAATTACGGCAACAACGCCATCAAGTTCACCCACAGCGGCGCCGTCACGCTGCGCGTGTGCTGCCTGCAGGACAGCGCCCAGCAGCTGCGGCTGCGCTTCGAGGTCGAGGACAGCGGGGTGGGCATCGACGCCGCGCACCTGCCGCGCCTGTTTTCTGCCTTCGAGCAGGCCGACAGCCGCACCAGCCGCGAATACGGCGGCTCCGGTCTGGGGCTGGCGATCACCAAGAACCTGGCCCAGCTCATGGGCGGCGAGGTCGGGGCCCGCAGCGTGCCAGGCCGGGGCAGTACCTTCTGGTTCACCGCGGTCCTGGCCAAGAACAATGCGCCCGGCGTTCCTGCGGCGCACCCAGCCACCCAGCAGCAGGCGCTGGAGGCGCAGCTGCCGCAGCGCGCCCGGGGGCGCACCCTGCTGCTGGTGGAGGACGACCCGATGAACCGCGCCCTGGTGCAGGAGCTGCTGGGCGGCACCGGCCTGGCCGTGGACACCGCCAGCAACGGGGCCGAAGGCCTGGCCAAGGCGGGCGGCGGCGCCTACGACCTGGTCATGATGGACATGCGTCTGCCCCAGCTCGATGGGCTGGAAGTGGCGGCGCGCATGCGCGCGCTGCCTGCGTGCCGACATACCCCGATCATTGCCATGACGGCCGCCGCCTTCGACGCCGACCGCCAGCACTGCTACGACGCGGGCATGAGCGACTTCCTGGCCAAACCCTTTTTGCCGCGGCAATTGTTTGCCATGCTGCTCCAATGGCTGCCCCAGGACACCGGGGTGCCTGGCACCGGCGCTCCCGCCAGCGCCCCCATGGCCCAGGACGGCGCTGCGCCGCAGGAGATGCAGCCCCTGCCGGGCGCGCAGCTGCAGGCCGTGCTGGAGCAGGTGCGGGCCTTGCTTGCCACTGGGGACAGCGGGGTGAATGCGGTGTGGGCGCAGCATGACCGGGCTTTGCGCCGCACACTCGGCGCGCAGGCCGATGCGCTGCGCTGCCAGATCGAGTCGTTCGAATACGAACAGGCGCTGCACGGCTTGCAAGCCTTGCGGCACAACGCCAACCTTCCCCAGGCAGGGGCCTGAACAGATGCAGCGGACCCGTTCAGGCCTGGGGTCCAAGCCCGAGACGGGCAGAGGTGAAAACATGAGCGGCACAGCAAGCGGCGCAAGCCCTGCCACCTCCATCCTGGTGGTGGACGACAATGTGGACAACCTGACCATCCTGGTGGCCCTGCTCGAGCACGACCACCGCGTCCTGGTGGCGCGCACGGGCGAGCGCGCCCTGGCGCTGGCGGCGGCCACGCCCGCGTTGGATCTGATCCTGCTGGACGTGATGATGCCGGGCATGGATGGCTACACGGTGATCGACCGATTGCGCTCGGACCCCGGCACGCGCGACATCCCGGTCATTTTCGTCACGGCCAAGAACCTGGACGAGGACGAACTCAAGGGGCTGAACCTCGGGGCGGTGGACTACATCGTCAAGCCCTACCGGCCCGACATCGTGCTTTCGCGCGTGCGCGCCCAGCTCGAACTCAAGCGTGCGCGCGACCAGCTGCGCCTGCACAACGCGCAACTGGCCAGCGAGTTCGAATCCGTGCTGGCCAGCACCGCCGAGGGCATCTACGGCACCGACGCCCAGGGCGTGATCACGTTTGCCAATCCGGCGGCGGCCCACCTGCTCGGGTACGAGCGCGCCGATCTGGTGGGGCGCGCCTCGCACACCATGCTGGGGCAGGAGCCGGACTGTGGAATCTGCCCGCAGCAAGACAAGTGCCCGATCGCGCACGCCTGCGTGCACGGCACGGCGATGCAGAACCGCGAAGGGGAGTTGGCGCGCCGCGACGGCAGTCTGCTGCCGGTGCAGTTCACCTGCCTGCCCATGGTGCGCGAGGGCCAGCTCACCGGGACGGTGCTGGCGTTCAATGACATGACCGAACGCAAGCGCTACCAGGCCGAGCTGGAGCGCAAGGCGCACTACGACGAACTCACGGGTCTGCCCAACCTGCAGTTGCTGCGCAACCGCCTGGCGCTGGTCTTGCAGGAGCCGGCACAGGCGCAGCGGCCACTGGCCTTGCTGGCGCTCAAGCTCGGGCAATTGCAGGAGATCGGCGACTCCCTGGGGCGCGACATGGTCGAGCTGGTGCTGCAGCAGGCCGTGCAGCGCGTGCTCGGGGTGGTGCCGGGCGCCGACACCGTGGCGCGCGCCGGGGGCGATGAGCTGCTGATCCTGCACCACGGCGACGCGCTGGCGCCGCAGGCCCTGGCGCAACTGCTGCTGGAGCAGTTCGCCCAGGTGCTGCACATCGAGGGGCGGCACCTGTTCCTGACCGCGCATGTCGGCATTGCGCTCCACCCCGGGGATGGGCGCACCGGGCCGGAGCTGCAAAAGAACGCCATGGCGGCCATGTCACAGGCCCTGGCCACGGGGCAGGCCGCGTTTTGCTTCTATGAAGCCCAGATGGGCGCGCGCTCCCTGAGCCGGCTGGAGCTGACGAACGACCTGCGCCGCGGGCTGGAGCGGGGCGAATTCGCGCTGCACTACCAGCCCCAGGTGAGCCTGCTCAGCGGCGCCATCATCGGGGTCGAGGCCCTGATCCGCTGGCGCCACCCGCAGCGGGGCCTGCTCTGCGCGGCTGAGTTCATCCAGGTGGCCGAAGACACGGGCCTGATCGTTCCCATGGGGGAGTGGGTGCTGCAGGCCGCCTGCCGCCAGATCCGGCTGTGGCGGGACGCTGGGGTGCCCACGGTGCCGGTGGCGGTCAATCTCTCGGCGCGCCAGTTCGTGGCGCAGGACCTGCCCGCGCTGGTGGACGCTGCGCTGCGCGACAACGCCCTCGATCCCGCCTGCCTGGAGCTGGAACTCACGGAGTCGGCCATGATGTCGGATCTGGAGATTTTTGGCCGCACCACCAAGCGTCTCAAGCAGTTGGGCGTGGCCCTGTCGATCGACGACTTCGGCACCGGGTTTTCCTCCCTGAGCTACCTCAAGCGCTTCGATGTCGACCGGCTCAAGATCGATGCCTCTTTTGTGCGCGACATCACCCAGGATGCCAACAGCGTGGCCATTGTGCGGGCCATCATTTCCCTGGCGCACAACCTCAAGCTGTCGGTGATCGCCGAAGGGGTGGAGAACGAGGCGCAGCTCACTTTTCTGCGTGCATCGGGCTGCGATGAGATACAGGGCTACCACTTCAGCAAACCGCTGCCCGCACCCGGGGTGCAGGAGATGCTGCAGCGCCAGATTCGCCTGGCGCTGCCCGCCCTGCCCGAGCTGCCCCAGCGCACCTTGCTGGTGGTGGACGATGACGCCGCGGTGCGCTCCGCACTGCGCCGCGCCCTGCGCGGCGAGGGCTACGACATCCTGTTTGCCGACTGCGGCGAAACCGCGCTGGAACTGCTGGCGTCGCACAGGGTGCAGGTGGTGATTTCGGACATGCGCATGGCCCGCATGACGGGGGCGGAGCTGCTGCGCAAGATACGCCGCATCCACCCCCGGACCATGCGCATCCTGCTGTCGGGTTATACCGACATCCGGGCCGTGACCGAGGCGGTCAACGCGGGCGAGCTGTTCCGTTTCCTGACCAAGCCCTGGGACAACCAGGAACTCATGGCCACGGTGGAAGAGGCCTTTCGCGAGTACGAGGCCAAGCATGGCGTCCTGTCGCCGGCCGCCCGGTCGGCGCTGCCGGGCTTGGGCACCCCGAGCGGTCTTGTGTAAGCAAACGTGGGCACGGTCAACGCGGGCCTGCGCCGCGGCGTTGGAGGCGTCCTATCCACCACGCAAAGGGTTGCCTTCATGCAGACAAGACACTTCCACCACCTGCGCCGCCTGGGGGCCCTGATTCTGGCCGTCGGCATTGGCTGCGCCTGGGCGGGCAAGCCCGAGTGGGCCGGGCATGGCCAGGACAAGAAGCACGCGCAGCCGCAACCGGCGCCAGCCCTGAGTGTCGAGATCGGCTTCGGTTCCCAGCAGCAGCAGGCCGCGCGCGACTATTTCGGCGCCCAGGCGCGCGCGGGCAAGTGCCCGCCCGGTCTGGCCAAGAAGAACAATGGCTGCAACCCGCCGGGCCAGCTCCGGCAGTGGAACAAGGGACAGGTGCTGCCTGGCGGGGTCACGGTCTACCCCTTGCCCCGGGAGCTGGTGGTGCGCATGGGGGTGCCGCCCGCGGGCTACCAGTACGTGCGCGTGGCCAGCGACGTCCTGCTCATTGCCGTGGGCACGCGCATGGTGGTCGATGCCATCGAGGACCTGATGCGCTGAGGCCGCGCTGACTGGCGCCCGCCATTGGGCGCCTGACAGCTACCGGAAGGGATTTTTACGCTCACCGGGGCGGCAGTGGCGGTGTACCATGCGGGTGCACGCCAGACGGCTGCAAAGGAGGGCCGCCATGCCGTCTTCCACACCCGTGTCGCAGGCTCCGCCGGGTTTGCCGCCCGATCTGGCCAGCGATCTGCCGCCGCTTTTTTTCAAGCTGGCGGTGGGGGCGCTGTTTGTCGGCTGCGGGGTGTACCTGGTCCTGGTCTGGGCCTACACGCCCGAGCAATGGTGGCGTGCCGTCGCGCCCGTGGTCGGCCTGGCTTTGGCGGTGGTCTCGGGCGTCCTGGTGTGGCGCGGCCGCGCCTGGGCGGGCATGCGGGTGAGCACCCTGGGGGCCTGGGTGCTGATCACGGTGCCCTCGTTCTTCCTGGGCGGCGTGCATACGCCGGTGATCATTGCCTACCCGGTACTGCTGCTGCTGATGGCGTGGCTGTTTTCGCCGCGCGTGTCGGGCTGGGTCCTGGGCCTGAGCATGGGCGCGCTCGCCGCCATGGGGCTAGGGGAGGTGCAGGGGTGGCTGCCCGCGCCGCCGCCGACGCCGACGGTGCTGTACCTGGCGTCGCAGCTGCTGATGCTGGGCCTGACCGGCCTGATGGCCAGCTTCGTGGTGGGGGCCTACCGGCGCCAGTGGCGTGCCATTGATGAGGGGCGGCGCCTGGCGGTACAGCGCAGCCGCGGGCTGGCGCAGCGCGAGCAGGAACTGGCCGAGGCGCACGACCGGCTCCAGTCGATTTTTGAAAACAACCCGGATGTGCTCATGATCAGCCGCATGAGCGACGGTTGCATCACCGATGTCAACGCCGCGGCGCTGCGGCTGTTTGGCTACATGCGCGATGAGGTCCTGGGCCAGACCACGCTGGGGCTGGGCTTGTGGGTGCAGCCTGCTGACAGGGAGCGTTTGGCACAGGTGCTGCGCCTGCACGGTTACTGCGAGGGCTTGGTGTCCGAGTTCCGGCTGCGCAGCGGCGCCACCATCGTGGCCTCGCTCACGGCGGTGATCACGCGCCTGAAGGGGGAGCCCTGCGTCATCAGTACCCTGCATGACATCACCCAGCGCCAGCGCGCGGAGGAGCGCCTGCAGGCCAGCGAGGCGCTGTTGCGCAGCACCCTGGAGTCGATCGACGAGGGGGTGCTGCTGGTGGATGCGCAGGAAGAGGTGCTGTCGTGCAACCAGCGCTTCCTGGAGCTGTGGCAGTGCCCGCAGGGGGCGCCGGTTCCGGGGTTGCGCGCGCTGGTGGTGCAGCACAGCGACCGCCTGGTGGAGCCGCTGGCCGCGCTGGTGGCGGTGGAGCAGGCCCTGCAGCGCACCCAAGCCAGTTCGGGCACGCTGTGTTTTGCCGATGGGCGCGAGTGGACCTGGTTCACCCGTGTCTTTGATGGGCCGTCGCGCACCGCGGTGCGCATCTGGTGTTGCCGCGACATCAGCGCCCAGGCACAGGCGCAGCGCGAAGTGCAGCAGCGCGAGCGCTACCAGCGCGCGCTGCTGGACAACTTCCCTTTCCTGGTCTGGCTCAAGGACCGCAATGGCCGTTTCCTGGCGGTGAACCGGGCCATGGCGCGCCTGCATGGGGTGGGGGACCCCCAGACCCTCAATGGCCGCAGCGACTTTGACCTGTTTGGCACGCAGCGGGCGCTGGCCTACCGCGAGGACGACCGCGCCGTGCTCGAAAGCGGTTTGCCCAGCCAGGGCGAGGAGATGGTGGAGGAGGCGGGGCGGCGCCTGTGGCGCGAGACCTACAAGTCGCCCGTGGTGGTGGAGGGGGAGGTGATCGGCACGGTCGGCTTTGCACGCGACATCACCGCGCGCAAGCTGCTGCTGGAGCAGGTGCAGACGAGCCAGTCCTTGCTGCGGCGCATCATCCATGCCCTGCCCGATCTGGTGTGGCTGAAGGATCCGCAAGGGGTGTACCTGGCCTGCAACCGGCGCTTCGAGGCCTTTTTTGGGCAGACCGAGGACAAGATCATCCACAAGACCGATTACGACTATGTGGACAAGGAACTGGCCGATTTCTTCCGTGAGAACGACCGGCTGGCGGTGCTGCAGGGTTCGGCACGGCGCAATGAGGAGTGGGTGACCTTTGCCAGCGATGGCCACCAGGAGCTGCTCGAAACCACCAAGACCCCGATCTTTGGCGACGATGGCGCCCTGATTGGTGTGCTGGGGGTGGGGCACGACATCACAGCGCGTCGGCGCGCCGAAGACGCGCTGCGCCTGTCGGCGAGCGTGTTCTCGCACGCGCGCGAGGCGATCGTGATCACCGATGCCCGGGGCGTGGTGATCGATGTGAATGCGGCCTTCACGCGCATCACGGGGTTTGAGCGCGCGCAGATGCTGGAGCAGCCCATCGCCATGCTCCACAGCGGCAACCAGGGGCAGGAGCAATATGGCCGCATGTCGCAGGCCTTGCTCAGCCAGGGGCACTGGGAGGGCGAGGTGTGGATGCGCCGCCACAGCGGCGAGGTGTTCGCGGTGCTGGAAAGCGCCAGCGCGGTGCACGGGCCCGATGGCGGCATCGAGCACTTCGTGGCGATGTTCTCCGACATCACCTCGCAGAAGAAAAGCCAGCGCCGCCTGGAGCGCATCGCCCACTACGACGCGCTCACCGATCTGCCCAACCGGGTGCTGTTTTCCGACCGGCTGCAGCAGGCCATGGCCAGCGCGGTGCGCCACCAGCGCCCCATGGCCCTGGTGTTCGTCGATCTGGATGGCTTCAAGGCGGTCAACGACCGGCATGGTCACGCGGCGGGCGATCTGCTGCTGGTGCGTCTGGCCGCGCGCATGCGCCGTTGCGTGCGCGAGGGCGATACCGTGGCGCGCTTAGGGGGCGACGAATTCGTGGCGGTGCTGGTCGATCTGGCCACGGTGCAGGCAGCCCAGCCGCTGCTGGAGCGCCTGCTGCACTCCCTGTCACAGCCGGTGCAATGGAGCGACGGTGTGTCGCTGCAGGTGTCGGCGAGCATGGGCGTGGTGCTCTACCTGCACCAGGCGGCGACGGCGACCTCGGCGCAGGAGCTGATGCTGCTGGCCGACGCCGCCATGTACCGCGCCAAGATGGCGGGCAAGAACCGTTTCGTGGTGGTCGATTCGGTCGATGCCCAGCAGCTCAATCACCGAAGCTGATGCCCAGATCGCGCCCGGTCTGCAAGGTGTCGCTGTCCATGGGCACGGACTTCATGCGCCCGGCGACTTCTTCGAGGGGCACGTAGTTCACGTTCGGGAACGCCAGCGCCACCATCACGCCCGAGAGCCCCTCGTGCAGCGCGCGCACCGCGGCGGTGCCAAAGCGCAGCGAGGCCAGGCGGTCGAATGCGGTCGGGCTGCCGCCGCGCAGCAGGTGGCCCAGCACCACGGTGCGGGCTTCCTTGCCGGTGTGGCGCGCCAGCTGTGCGGCCACCAGCTCGCCGATGCCGCCCAGGCGCTCGGCGTGGCCTATGCCCGCCGCGGCGGCCACCGCGCGCGCGCCGCCGACGGGCTGGGCGCCCTCGGCCACCACCACCAGGGAGTACTGGCGCCCCTGCGCCTCGCGCTCGCGCACCTTGTCCACCACGCGCTCGATGTGGAAGGGGATTTCGGGGATCAGGATGGCGTGCGCCCCCCCGGCAATGCCCGCGTGCAGCGCAATCCAGCCCGCGTAGCGGCCCATGACTTCCACCACCATGATGCGCTGGTGGCTTTGCGCCGTGCTGTGCAGCCGGTCCACGCAGTCGGTGGCGAAGGACACGGCGGTGTCAAAGCCGAAGGTGGTGAAGGTCTTGTCCAGGTCGTTGTCGATGGTCTTGGGAACGCCCACCACGCGCAAGCCCTTGGCATGCAGGGCCTGGGCGATGGTCAGCGAACCGTCGCCGCCGACGGATACCAGGGCGTCGATGCCCTGTTGGGCAAAGAAGCGCAGCAGTTCGTCGCTGCGGTCGGTCTCCAGCACCGCGCCGTTGTTTTGCGCCACCGGATAGTGGAAGGGATTGCCCTTGTTGGTGGTGCCCAGGATGGTGCCGCCCAGGTGGGCGATGCCGCGCACGTTGTCCGGGCCCAGGACCACGGTGCCGCCGTGCGGGTAGCACCGGGGTTCGAGGATGCCGTTGAAGCCGTCGCGTATGCCGACGCAGCCCCAGCCGCGCCGGTGCGCCGCCAGCACCACGGCGCGGATCACGGCATTCAGGCCCGGCGCATCCCCGCCGCCGGTGTTGATGGCGATGCGTCGAATCGGTGTCTGGTTCATGCTGCGCCCCTCCTGTGGAGTGCAGGATAGCGCAGTCCGGGCCGCCTGGCACCTGCCCGGCCCATGTTTTTGCACAAAAGTAGCGTGCAGCCCGCATAGAATCTGCCCCCATAGCTTCAACTTTGATAGCAAAGAAAACCATGGGATTTCACGCGCCCCTGATCATCGATATTGCCGGTACCGGCCTGAGCGCGGCCGACCGCGCGCGGCTGCGCTCGCCGCTGGTGGGCGGGCTGATTCTGTTCGCACGCAACTGGCAGGACCGCGCCCAGCTCAGCGCGCTGTGCCGCGACATCAAGCGCGTGCGCAAGGACCTGCTGATCTGCGTGGACCACGAAGGCGGGCGCGTGCAGCGCTTTCGGAGCGACGGCTTCACCCATCTGCCGCCCATGGGCCTGCTGGGCCGGATGTGGATGGAGTCCGCCGCGGGCGTGGCCAGCGCGAAGCGCGCCGGAGCGATGGATGCGACCAATGCCGCCACGGCCTGCGGCTACGTGCTCGGCGCCGAACTGCGCGCCTGCGGGGTGGACCTGAGCTTTGCCCCGGTGCTGGACCTGGACTACGGCGCCAGCGCCGTGATTGGCGACCGCGCTTTCACGCGCGATGCGCGCGTGGTGGCCCTGCTGGCCAAGAGTGTGATGCAGGGCCTGCTGCAGGCGGGCATGGCGCATTGCGGCAAGCACTTTCCTGGCCACGGTTTTGTAACGGCGGATTCGCACACCGACATTCCCGTGGACAAACGCAGCCTCAAGGCGATCCTGGCCGATGACGCCGCTCCCTACCGCTGGCTCAGCAACAGTCTGGCCAGCGTCATGCCCGCGCACGTGATCTATCCCAAGGTGGACCAGCGTCCGGCGGGTTTTTCGCGTGTCTGGCTGCAGGACATTCTGCGCGGCCAGCTCGGGTTTGGGGGCGCCATCTTCAGCGACGACTTGTCGATGGCGGGCGCGCGCCAGATCGACGGGCACGGCGTCAGCTACACCCAGGCCGCCGTGGCGGCGCTGGATGCGGGGTGCGACCTGGTGCTGCTGTGCAACCAATCGACCGTGGATGGCGGCGCGGCGGTGGACGCCCTCATCGAGGGCCTGGCCGAGGCGCAGCTCAAGGGCCACTGGGTGGCCAGCGACGCCAGCGAGCAGCGCCGGCGCGCGCTGCTGCCCCAGGCGCTCGCGCCGGGCTGGGACGAACTCATGGTGTCCGACGCCTACATGCGCGCGCTCGACTGGCTGGTGTAAGAAGCTGGGCGCTCAGGCGTGGGGGCGCTTACCTCTGTCCCTCGGTCAGGGTGTGCAGCTGCCAGCGCCCGCTCTTGTGCCACAGCCAGGTTTCCGTATAGGTGACGTCGCCGAGCTGGACCGGGGCGGGGTAGGGCGAAGCCGCGCGCATCATGGTTTCGATCTGCTGCATCACCTCGGGGGCGTGGCTGGGGGCGCGCATCCAGCGCACGCCGGTCACGTTGCCGCGCCGGTCGATGTCGGTCTGCAATACCCCCACCGCGTACAGCAGGGGCGGCATGCGCCCGACGTAGATGTCGTCGCTGTGCAGGTTGTACAGATGCTGGGCCACATCCTTGCGGTAGTCGAGGATGTTGGCGGCGCGTGAGCTGCGCTCTGGCGGTGCTTCCACCGGCGCTGGCGGTGGGGGCGGCGGCGGGGCGGGGGGTGCGGCTTTCGGGGGCGCGGGCGCCACCACGGGCGGGGGCGGGGGTTTGCTGGCGCATGCCCCCAGCAGGGCTGCCACGCCCAGCAGGCAGGCGCCGCGTTGTGTCCAACGGTGTATGAAAACTGGCATGGTGTCTCTTCGGGTTCTTTTATGGCGCTTGTTGCCAAGCTGTGCCAGAGTCTACAGGGAACAGCAAATGGACATGGCCCATGGATGAAGTGGCACAACTGGTAGAGGCGCTGGCGCAGCACGGGGCGGCGGTGCTGGTGCGGGTGGACGCGGTGCGGGGTTCCGTGCCGCGCGAAGTGGGCGCTTGGGTGGCGGTGTGGCCGCACACCGTGCTGGGCACCGTGGGCGGTGGGCACCTGGAGTGGCAGGCCCTGGCCCGGGCGCGTGCCTTGCTCGCCCAAGGTGTGTTTTCGCCCTTGTGCGAGCGCTTTGCCCTGGGGCCGCGCCTGGGCCAATGCTGCGGGGGGGAGGTGCACTTGTGCTTTGAGCCCGTGGTCGGCGCCGATGCACCGCGCCTGCGCCAGATGCTGGCGCTGGCGGCCATGCCGGTGGCCTTGTTTGGCGGTGGCCATGTGGGCCGCGCCATTGTGCAGGCGCTGGCGCCCTTGCCGGTGCGCCTGCATTGGCTCGACAGCCGCGAGGGCGTGTTTCCGGGCGATGTACCCGGCAATGCGCTGTGCGAGCACTCCGAGCCGGTGCAGGCGGCCGTGCCTGGCCTGGCGCCCGGATCGCGGGTTCTCATCATGAGCTTCAGCCATGCCGAGGACCTGGACATCGTCGCCGCGTGCCTGCGGCGCCAGCGCGTGCACGGCGATCTGCCCTTCATCGGCCTGATCGGCTCGCGCACCAAATGGGCCGCGTTTGCCAGCCGCTTGCGCGCGCGCGGGTTTTCTGACGCCGAGCTGGCCCAGGTCACCTGCCCGATTGGCGTGCCGGGCATCCACGACAAGCGCCCGGCCGTGATTGCGGTGGCGGTGGCCGCGCAACTGATGCAGCAGCTGCCGCATCCCGCCGACGGCGGCCTTCCCCCAGGGTGCTCTGCATGACTCCGGCGCAGGTGGGGTGGGCGCGTCCCTAGGGAAAACACCAAGGCGGACCGCAGTGTTGCCGCAAGCAGTTTCCTGGAAAAGTGTATACACTTTTGCCATGGTCGCAGCGGAGCCGAAGCCCCTGGCCATGCACTCCGGCGCGCTGGCGGGGGCGTGGCGGGGTGGGAGTGCGTGGCCCCCTTCTGCTCAGAGTGCCCGCAGTGGTGAGCAGGCAACATGAGAGCGTTCTATGGAAAGCTACCTGCTGGATTGGGCCAACCTGCTGCTGCGCTGGGCGCACGTGGTCACGGCCATCGCCTGGATCGGTTCGTCCTTTTACTTTGTCTTTCTGGACAGCAGCCTGACCCCGCCGCAGGACGAGGCCCTGCGCCGCGACGGCGTCAGCGGCGAGCTGTGGGCGGTGCATGGCGGCGGCTTCTACCACCCGGTGAAGTTCGCGCTGGCGCCGCCGAAGCTGCCCAGCCACCTGCACTGGTTCTATTGGGAGAGCTACAGCACTTGGCTGACCGGGTTTTCGCTGTTCACGGTGTCGTATTTGTGGAACGCCGGTGTGTACCTGGTGGACAAGGCGCGCATGGACTGGTCCGCGCCCGTGGCGGTGGGGGTGGCGCTGGCCTTCCTGGTGCTGTTCTGGCTCCTGTACGACGCCATTTGCCGCGTGTTCGGCCAGAGAAAGGGGGGAGACCGCACCGTCGGCCTGCTGGTGGCGGTGCTGGTGGTGCTGGCGTCCTACCTGGCCTGCCAGTGGTTTGCGCCGCGTGCGGCCTTTTTGCTCATGGGGGCGATGCTGGCCACCAGCATGAGCGCGAATGTGTTCTTCTGGATCATCCCTGGCCAAAAGACCATGGTGGCCGACATCGCTGCAGGGCGTGCGGTGGACCCGATCCATGGCAAGCGCGGCAAGCAGCGCAGCGTGCACAACACCTATTTCACGCTGCCGGTGATCTTCGCCATGCTCTCCAACCACTACGGCTTTGTCTACAACCACCCGCAGCCCTGGCTGGTGCTGGTGGCGATGATGGCGGCCGGGGCGGCGATACGCCAGTTCTTCGTGCTGCGCCACGGTTTCAAGCTCGGGCGCAACCGGCACCCCTGGCCCTACGCAGGCGCCGGGGTGCTCCTGCTGCTGGCCCTGGTGCTCTGGATGCGCCCCGGAAGTGCTATGAATACAGGAGCGGCGACGCAAGAGAATACGCGGGCTAGAGCCAGTTTTTCCTATGCATCGGTGGCGCCGGTGCTGGAGCGGCGCTGCTACGCATGCCACGGCGCCACGACGCAGATGAAAAACGTGCGCCTGGACTCGCCCCAGGCCCTGTCCCAGCACGCCCAGGCGGTCTACACCCAGGTGGTGGTGGCCCGCGCCATGCCCTTGAACAACGCCACCGGCATTACCGAGGAGGAGCGCGGCCTGATCCGCCTGTGGTTCGAGGCCGGGGCGGCCACCGCGCCCTGAACTGCACAGGCCAGACCCCCACCGCGCGCGCGCGTGCGCCGCGCCCTGTGGGCGCAGAGGGCAGGGGGCTTCAGCGCTGGCTGGTGGCCAGGCGCACGGCAATGCCGGCGAACACCACGGCGGCGGTGCGGTTGAGCCAGATCTGGGCGCGTTGGGAGGCGCGCAGCACCCCGCCGATGCGGGCGGCAAACAGGGCAATCAGGCCGAAGGTGAGCAGGGCCGCCAGGCCAAACAGCGCCCCCAGTTGCAGGATCTGCAGCGGCACGCTGCCACGCACGGGGTCGGCGAACTGGGGCAGGAAGGCCAGGAAGAAGATCGCCACCTTGGGGTTGGTGACATTCATCACCACGCCACGCAGGTAAGTCTGCCAGGCCCGCATGGGGGGCTCGCCCTGCTCCTGGCCCAGACTGGCCGGGGCGTGCCAGGCGCCCCAGGCCAGGTACAGCAGGTAGGCGGCGCCGGCCAGCTTGAGCACGGTGAAGGCCATGGCCGACGCCGCCAGCGCGGCAGCCAGCCCGAGCGCCACGGCGGCGGTGTGGAACAGCAGCCCGGAGCACAGCCCCAGCACCACCAGCAGTCCGGCGCGGCGCCCATGCAGGGCCGAGTGCAGCAGCACGAAGACGTTGTCGGGGCCGGGCGAGAGCGCCAGCAGCACGCTGGCGCCGAAGAAGACAGTGGCGGTGGAGAGGTCGAGCATGGGGCGGAAGTACCTGGAATTGCGATGGAGAAAGCCATTGGCCCTCATGTTTCATAGGCTTGTTGCTATGAAAACAGTAGCGCCATGGTGCCTGGGAAAGCAGGCATTCTAGGCCCGCCGCATGCGCTTATTGACCTGCTTCAAGGTCTTGGCGGCGTTTGGGCGGCACATTGCCCAGGATATGTTGTTCCAGGATTTGCTGCTGCAAGAGCGCGTGCCAGAGCTGTTGCCCGAGGGCACCGTGCTGCAGCGGCGCGCGCAGCCGGTGTCGGAGGTGATTTTCCTGGAGCATGGGGTGGTGGGCCTGGGCGTGCTGGGGCCGCTGGAGCTGGAGCACTGCCTGGGGCTGGCGCAGGGCCCTTGCTGGCTCGAACCCAGCGCAGCCGTGCTGCGTGCCCCCAGTGCCGTGGATGCGGTGGCGCAGACGCCCGTGCGCGTGCGCCGCGTGCCCTTGCGTGTCTTTCACAGCACGCTCAAGGCCTGCAACAGCAGCGTGCACCACGTGGTGCAGGACCTGGCGCGCCTGCACCAGCAGCAAAGCGATGTCGCGGTCAGCCGCCTGGTCAAGGACGCTGAAGGCCGTTGTGCCCACTGGCTGCTGCAGCACGCGCGCGATGCCGGTGGCGGGCAGTGCACGGTGGAGTTCCAGGAGCGCAAGCGCCAGGTGGCCCAGTTGCTGGGCATCGCCCCCGAAACCTTCTCGCGGGTGTTCAAGCTGCTGCGCGAGCGTGGCCTCATCAGCGGCACCGGGCGTGTGGTGGAACTGCTGGACGTGGACGGCCTGGCGCAGATCGCGGGCGTCTGAACCCCCTTCGGGCGCGCTGCTGCAGGGCGCCCTCCTGGTGGACAACCGGGGCCCAGCCATCCCGGCAGTGTTTGTCCTGGGCGGACCTGGCATGGGCTGCGGCCACCAAAATGGTGCGTTGCTCTGCCAAAAGATGGATAAAAAAAATAGCGCAATATAGGCTTGCCAATTCAAAAGAATCGACTTCAAATAGCCCCGACCCGTTCGCACGGGTGGGAGAAATGGTCATTCAAACCGCGCCCACGCCAGGGCGCATACAGGCATATAGGAAAGGAAGCCATGCGTACATATTCCGGTGCTTCGCGTCTCTTGGCCACCACGCTTGTCGCCCTTGCGGCCTTGCCGGCTGCTTATGCGGATGAGTGGAGCGTGCATCTATCCCCCAGCTATACCACCGGACGTTACGCGTCTTCGGAGGACCGCAGCTATCTCATCGAGCGCGGGCTGTCCCTGAGCGCCGAGTACGGCACCACAGGGGGTATTTCACTGGGCTGGAACAATGCCTACGTGGCCTTTCACAGCGGTGCCTACACCGACCAGTACAGCAACTCCTTGTCGGGGCACTACAACTTCGCCATACCGTCTGCCCCCGGGCGCTGGAGTGCGCGGCTGGACCTGCATGGCATTCACAATAACGACGCCTCTGGTGACACCGACAAGGTGCGTGCCCTGGCCCCCCAGGTGAGCTGGGCCTCGACGGACGGGCAGCTCTACGCCGATCTGGGTTATGCCCGCACGCTGTACCAGAACGACCTGTCGGCCACGCAGTACACCCCCACCTTCGGTTTCGCGCTCAACGATTCCTACGACTGGGTGCAATTGCGCGGCTATTTCATCAGCGGCCTCAGTCCCGCCCGTGCCGCAGGCAAGAGTTCCACCACGGCCACCGAGATCAAATGGACCCATTACACCTCCGGCAGTGACTTTGCCCTGATGCCGGCTTCCTTCTCGGTGGGGCTGCTCGGCGGTGAACGCCTGTATGCCGTGGACATGGACTCGCAGTCGGTATCCAACCTGGCCGATATTCACACCGGCACCGCCAATCTGGGCATGGTCTGGAAACTGGGCAAGCAGGCCAATCTGTTTGTGCTGGTGGGCCAGGCGCGCTTTCGCAAGGTGTCCACCGACAACAATTACATGCTCAACGTCGGGCACGCCACCTTCACGATGGATTTCTGATTTTCTTTCCGGAGTCTTCCCGCTGTCGTCAACCGCAACCAAGGAGAGCCACGATGAAAAAGAAAGCCTTGTTCGTTTCCCTGGCCGCTGCTATGGCCTTTTGCGCAGGTTCCGCCATGGCGCAAGAAGCCGCCTGGCAGAGTTCCTACCAATTGGAGGGGGCCGGCAAATACGCCGACGCCATAGCGGCCATCGACCCGGTGCCGGCCAATGGGCCGGACGCCGAGCTGCGGCTGCTGCGCCGCGGCTGGCTCTATTACCTGGCGGGCAAGCACGATGATGCGATCCGGGAGTACCGTCTGGCCGCAGAGCGCAACCAGCGCTCGGTGGACGCCCGGCTGGGCATGGTGCTGCCCATGTTGGCGGCCAAGCGCTGGCGCGATGCCGACCAGGCTGCACGCGCAGTCCTGGAGCTTGCCCCCAACAACTACACGGCGATGGTGCGCCTGGCCATTGCCCAGGAGGGGCTGCAGGATTGGGCCGGCATGGTCAAGACCGCTGCCGCCTTGGTGGGCAGCTATCCGACCGACGCCACCTCGCAGGTCTACCTGGCCCGCGCCAACGCCTGGTTGGGCAAGCGGCCGGATGCGGTGGCCGCCTATACCGCGGTGCTGATGCGTTACCCGGGGCACCTGGAAGCCAAGGCCTATATCGACAAGAAATAGGTTTTCCCACTCCCATGCCTGGCATCGATCTGCGCCAGCATCGGGACCAACTGTGGCAGGAGTTGTGCCATGCGGCGGGACAAGTCCCGTTCGCAGAGGAGGCGTTCGGCCAGCATCTGGAACGCCTGTGCACCATCGAGCGCTTCTGGGCCTATCCCGGAGCGGGCGTGCTGCGGCAGTTGGCCCAGTATCTGGAACGCGAACAGTACGCGCTGGTGACGCAGTTGGTAGGCAACTGCTGGAACCGGATGGCCCGCGGCTCCTATCGGCAGCAGGCCCTGCGGCCGTTCCAGAGCACGCTGGAGCAGTTGGACCGCCCCCAGTTGCACGACAACCACCAGTTGGAGGCGGCCCGCTCGCACCCGCGCAAGCCGTATTTCGAGGTGCTGGTGGTCCATCCGCTGGCGGCCGACTATGAGGCCCATTACCGCCAGCAGCTGTCGTGCTCGCGGGGCGAAAGCGACGAGTTCGTCTACGACATCGTCATGGTGCGCTGCGCCCAGGACGCACTCACCGCCGTGCTGGCCAATGCCGACATCCAGGCCTGTGTGTACCTGGACCCGGTGGTGGAACAGGATGCGGCGTCGAATGTGCTTTACGCCCGCTACACCCAGGCCTTTGTCGCGGGTGCTGTGCCGCAAGACGGCGCGTTGGCAGGGGCTGCGGCCCTGTGCCAGCGCATCCGTGGCCTGCGGCCAGAGCTGGACCACTACCTCATCAGCGAGCAGACGGCGGGCGAGCTGCCCTCGGTGGTGCGCCGCCAGTTCGACCGCGTGCTGCACCACGTCAGCCCCTTGCACGAGTTGCACGGCGCCTTGCTCGCGGGGGTGCGCAACCGCTATTCCACCCCGTTTTTTGACGCCCTGCAGGCCTACAGCCGCCAGCCCAAGAGCGTGTTCCATGCCTTGCCGCTGTCGCGGGGGGCTTCGGTCAAGGATTCGCCCTGGATCCACGATCTGCTGGATTTCTATGGCGACAGCCTCTTCCTGGCCGAAACCTCTTCCACCCAAGGGGGACTGGACTCCCTGCTCGACCCCACTGGCGCCATCAAGCAGGCGCACACCAAAGCGGCCGAGACCTTTGGCGCCGACAGCAGCTACTTCGTCACCAACGGCACCTCCACCGCCAACAAGATCGTGATGCAGGCCAACGTGGCCCCCGGCGACATCGTGCTGGTGGCGGCGGACTGCCACAAGTCGGTGGCCAACGCGGTGATGCTGGCCGGTGCCTATGCCCTGTTTCTCGAAACCTACCCCCTGCCCGCCTACGACATGCACGGCGGTGTCGATCTGGCGCAGATCAAGAACGCCATGCTCGCGCTCAAGAAGCAGGGCAGGCTGCACCTGCTGCGCCAGATCACGCTGACCAACTGCACCTTCGACGGCCTCATGTACCCCTGCGAGCGCTACATGATGGAGATCCTGGCCATCAAACCCGACGTGGTCTTTCACTGGGACGAGGCCTGGTTCGCCTTTGCCGCCTTCCACCCCCTGTACCAGGGGCGCACCGCCATGGGGGCAGTGCGCTCCCTGCGCCAGCGCCTGGCCAGCGCACCGTACCAGCGCTTCCATGCCGAATGGGCGGCGCGTTTCGAGGCGCGCGAGGACGAGGGCAAATGGCAGGAGCCCCTGTACCCCGATCCGGCGCGGGTGGTGCTGCGCGTGTATGCCACCCACTCCACCCACAAGACCCTGACCGCCTTCCGCCAGGGCTCCATGATCCACGTGGCCGATCCTCGGTTCGATGCCGAGCGTTTCCTGGAGTCCTTTCGCGAGCACACCTCCACCTCCCCGAACTACCAGATCATCGCCTCGCTCGACATCGGCCGGCGCCAGGCGGCACTGGAGGGCTACCACCGGGTGCGCGATGCCATCGCACTGGCACTGCAGCTGCGTGAGCGCATCCGCGATTCGGCCCTGCTGGAACCCTATTTCGAGGTCCTGGACGACGCGCAACTGGTACCCACACGCCAGCGCGCCCAGCCGCCCCATGCCGAGGCCGACGGCTCCCTGGCGGCGCTGCGCGGCAGCTGGGCGGATGCCGAGTTCGCCATCGACCCCACGCACGTCACGCTCAACGTCGGCCGAGCCGGCATTGATGGCGCGAGCTTTCGGCAATTGCTGATGACGCGCTACGACATCCAGGTCAACAAAACCTCGCGCCATACGGTGCTCTTTCTCATCAACATCGGTGCCACCCAGGCCTCCATCGACTACCTGATGCAGGTGCTCAGCGAGATGGTGGCCAAGTTCCAGTATGAGCGGCGCCGGCGCACGCCAGCCCTGGCGCCGGTCAGTGTGGCCTGGCCTGCGGGCAGGAGTTTCCATCCGGTCTTCCTGCCCTTTGCCGATACCCACTGCCAGGCCAGCGATATACGGGCCGCCTACTTTGCGGCCACGGCGCAGGAGCATGTGGACTACCTGCCGCTGAGCACCGAGACCGTGCAGCAGGCGCGTGCCGGCGCCACCTGGGTATCGGCCGCATTCGTCACCCCCTATCCGCCCGGCTTTCCCGTGCTGGTGCCCGGGCAGATCATCACGGTCGAAGTGCTGCTGTTTTTCCAGCACATCAAGGTGCGCGAGATCCATGGTTTCAGCGCCGAGCGCGGCCTGAAGGTGTTCCGTGACGGCTACCTGGCGCAACGCCTGGCGGGTCTGAAAGGCGGCGCCCATGGGTGACAGCCGGCGCATGCGCACCCTGAGCGGGTTTGACGACATCCGGCAGCACTTTCAGATGCGTCGGCGCAGCACCTACTTCATCAGCGCATGCAACTTCAACATGATGGGCATGCACAGCTGGGTGCGCGGCTGGAAGAACATCACCATGCTGGACTGCTTCGACGGATCGCACCCCGACGTGGTGGTCGTGCCCGATGACCACTCACGCTACTTTGAAGGCATCGAGGACATCAACCACTATCTGCTCGACAACCCCGGCGTCGGGCAGTTGCTGCGCGGCGGACGCACCCGTGGCGAGCGCGACCAGGTGCTGTTCCTGTTTTTTGACGAGGCCCTGGAGGCGCGCTGTGCGCAAATGGGGCTGGAGGTGGCCTTGCCCCGCAACCAACTGGTGCGCGAGGTCGACAGCAAGGTCGTCACCACCAAGATCGGCAACCAGGCCGGGGTGGTCAGCGTGCCCAATGTGCTGGGCCGGGTGGACTCCTACGCACGCCTGCGCAGCCTGGCCAGGCAGGCTGGGCTGGGCTCCAGCCTGGTGGTGCAGGAGGCCTACGGCGATTCGGGCAAGACCACCTACTTCATCGACAGCGAAGCCGACTATGCCGAGCATGCGCACAAGATCGAGCAGCAGGACTGCGTCAAGGTGATGCGCCGGGTGCGCTGCGCGGGCACCGCGATCGAGGCCTGTGCCACCCGCTGGGGCACCTTCGTGGGGCCGCTGCTGACCGAACTCATCGGCGCGCCCCTGCTCACCCCCTATCCCGGGGGCTGGTGCGGCAATGAGCTGTACGCACAGGCGTTTTCCGATGCCCAGCGCGCCAAGGTGCTGCGCATGACCCAGTCCATGGGCGACGCCCTGTACCAGCGCGGCTACCGGGGCTATTTCGAGCTGGACTACCTGATCGACCTGGACACCCAGGACGTTTACCTGGGCGAACTCAACTCCCGCATCACCGGGGTGAGCGCCATGACCAATATGTCCGAGTTCTGCCGCGCCACCGTGCCGCTGTTCCTCTTCCACCTGCTCGAGTACGACGCCGGGGTGGAGCTGGAAATGGACGTGGACGCCTACAACCAGGACGTGCTCGCGCGCGGCGCGCAGGGCGTGTCGGCCCAGCTCATCCTGAAATACACCGACGACATGCTGCAGATCATCACCCGCGCGCCGGTGTCCGGGGTGTACCGCCTGGAACCGCAAGGCGAACTGGTGCTGCAAAGCGCGGGTTACGACCGGCTGGGCGCGCTCGCGCCGGACCAGGCCTACGTGCTGCGCATCGCCGCCGTGGGTGATTACGCCTACCACGGCGGCGATCTGGCCATCATGTTCGTCAACACCCCCATACGCAGCGAGCAAGGGGCCTTGACGCCCCAGGGCGAGCGCTGGACGCGCGCCCTGCGCGGCTGCTTTGGCTACCGGCTGCTGACGCAAAACGAGCGCGTGCAGATCGAACTGGCGCGCAACCCCGCCAACGCCAAGAGCAGCGGGAGGCAGTGAATGCCCTGCACCCCCAAGCGTTTCCTGGCGGTGCAGGAGGAGTATCCGGCACAGAAGTGGGCCGCCTACTACCAGGCGGCGGCATCGGGCTACCGGCAGTGGTTCACCAGCGAAGGCGAATTCAAGCGCCCCAGCCTGGCCGAGTGCCGCCATGCGCTGCTGCTGCACATGCCCGAGCTGGTGCCGCTGTGGCAGCGGCTGGTGGACATGGTGCAGGGCGATGAACTCGACGCGCGGTTGCTGAGCCTGTACTGCCCGCCGCCTTCGCCCAGCGGCTGTTCGCAGGCGGTCTGGACCCGCTACACCCCCACGCTGGTGCGCAACTACGACTACGCCCCCGAATACTGCGAAGGCCGCATCCTCAAGACACGCTGGCACGGCACCGAGGTCATCGCCTCCACCGACTGCCTGTGGGGCGTGCTCGATGGCATGAATGAGCACGGCCTGGCGGTGTCCCTGGCGTATGGCGGCAAGGACGCGGTGGCCCCCGGTTTTGGCATCGCCATCATCCTGCGCTACGTGCTGGAGTTCTGCACCACGGTGGACGAGGCGGTCAAGGTGCTGCGCCGCGTGCCCGCGCACATGGCCTACAACGTGACCGTGCTGGACGCCTATGGCCAGGTGCGCACGGTGGAACTCACCCCATACTCCAGCCCGAACGTGAGTTTCAAGCCCCTGGCCGTGAACCACCAGGGGGACTACGAGCTTACCAACTACGCCCTGTTTTCCAATTCCTACGAGCGCCAGCAGTTCATTCTGGGGCGGCTCTACGACCCCTTGAGCAGCGTGGAATCCTTCGTCAACGCCTTTGAGTACAGCCCCTTGTACGCATCCAACTACGCCCAGGGCTTTGGCACCTTGTATACCGCCATCTACAACCCGCAGCTGCGGGCCATGGAATACCGTTGGCCCCACCGCCTGCGCATGTACCAGTCGTTTGCGTGCTTTCAGGAGTACGAGCTGTGGGTGGACTACGCATGAACGCCCTGATCTACATGGCGCGCCAGCACGCCCGCCGCCTGGGCGAGGAAATTGCGCTGGGCTACGCCTGGATCGCGCTGCTGCCCTCGTGGCGCGCCGGGGCGCTGCTGGCGCTGCTCACCTTCATCTACCCGGCCGCTGGCGCCATGGGGCTGGTCGGGGCCCTGAGCGCCTGGTATGCGGCGCAGGTGGCCGGGGCGGATGCGGCGGAGCGCCCGGTGTGCGTGTTCAATGGACTGCTCAGCGGCCTGTACGTGGCGCATGTCTGGGCGCTGGGGCCCAGCGCCCTGGCGCTGGCGCTGATGGGGGGCGTGTTGGCCGGCTGGCTCACCGTGGTCCTGGGGCGCCTGGCCTGGTCGTGGGTGCGCCTGCCGATCCTGAGCCTGCCCTTTGCCCTGGTGGCCATGCTCACGGCGGCAGCGGGGCCGAGCCTGTCCACCCTGGAGCTGGCCGCCTACGTGGCGCCCGGCGAGTTCCAGGGGCTGTGGGTGGACGCCTTTCTCACGGCCTTCAGCAACCTGTACTTCATCGCCGACCCGCGCGTCGGCCTGGCCATCGTGCTGGCGCTGCTGGTGTTCTCGCGCTACTACCTGCTGGTGGCGGCCCTGGGCTATGGCGCGGCCTGGCTGTGGCTGCGGCTGCTGGGGGCCGCGCCCGAGCATCTGGCCAGCACGGGCTGGGACAGCAGCGCCATCCTGGCCGCGCTGCTGGTGGGGGGGCTGTTTGCCACGCCGTCGTGGACGACCGCCGCGCTGGCCACCCTGGCAGCGGTGTTCGCTGCCTGGCTGGCGCTGGCGCTGGGGCGCATCCTGCAGGTGGCCAATCTGCTGCCGTTTTCCCTTCCCTTCGTGCTGGCGGTGTGGCTGGTGCTGTACGCCGCGGTGCGCAACGCGCGCATGTCCAGCGGCTTCAACCTGCTGCTGCCCGATTTCCCCGAGCGCTCGTACGAGCGCGCCCAGATCAGCCGTGCGCGCGTGGGCAGCCCCGGCAGCGTGCCGCTGGCGCTGCCGTTCCAGGGGGTGTGGACGGTGTCGCAGGGCTTCTCGGGTGAGCACACCCACCGCGGGCCCTGGCGCCATGCGCTGGACTTCATCGTGCTCAAGGAGGGCAAGAGCTTCACCCACCGCGGGCAGCGGCTCGACGACTTCTTCTGCTACAACCTGCCCGTGCTCAGCCCCGCCTTCGGGCAAGTGTGGCGCGTGGTCAACGACGTGCCCGACAACACCCCTGGCACGGTCAACCTGGCGGCCAACTGGGGCAACTGCGTCATCATCCGGCTCTATGACGAGCGCTTCGTGCTGCTGGCCCACCTCAAGCCGGGGACGGTGTGCGTCAGCGTCGGCAGCTGGGTGCGCCCGGGTGATGTGCTGGGCTACTGCGGCAACTCCGGGCGCTCGCCCCAGCCCCACCTGCACATGCATGTGCAGACCAGCGAGGAGCCCGGCGCGCCCACCGCCCCCTTCCATCTGGCCAGCGTCGTGCTCACCCCCCCGGAGCAGGACACGCGCTACGAACTGGCCGTGGTGCCGGAACAATCCGCCGCCCTGGCCAGCGCGGTGGAGGGCGATGCGCGCCCCTTGTACCTGCTGGCCGGGCGCGGCCTGCGCTACACCGTGGCCTGCAACGAAAACGTGCAGGCCGACTGGTGGCTGTGCTGCGAGGTGGACGCGCTCGGGCGCCTGACCCTGGTGTCGAGCGCCGGGGGGCGCTGCATTGCCGAGTCCACCTGGGCCGTGTTCTCGTGCTACGAGCGCAATGCGGTGGACGACCCCTACCTGGACCTGTGGCTGCTGGCCTGCGGCTACACCCCGGCCTGCACCCAGGTCGAGCGCTGGCAGGACAGCTGCACCACGGCCCGGCTGCTGCCCCACGCGGGGGCCAAATGGTGGGCCCTGCTGGCCTGGCCCTGGGCGTCGTTCGCCCACAGCCAGTACCAGCGCGCCTGGGACCTGCAGGCCCAGGCCTGGCGCCAGGGCGCCCAGCACCGCCAGCACCTCACGGGCATCGGTGTGCGCACCGAGGCGCTGATCGTCCCCCAACTGGGCTGCAGCTACCTCAGCGCCGAAGTCGGCACGCTGCGCTACACCCTGCAGGCCACCAGCTCGTTCCAGCGCGCCGACATCGGCGTACCGGCCTGGGAGGTGCCCCTGCGCCCGGTCAGCGCCCCCCTGATGGCGGGGGGCTGAGCGCCGCCGTTTGCTGAAAAAAATCCCATAGTACCTCGTTGGCCCGAATGGCGGTGGAAGGTGCGGGGCCGCCTGTGGTTCGTACCTTGCTGCCGCCTGGCCAGGAGTGGCCCCCGGTGTCGGTCACGCACAGGCGCACCGGCGCGCCCGTGGCGCATGCCTGGTAGGTGTCGCAGTAGGCACCCGGCACCGACAGCGTGCGCACGGGCGTGCCGCTGCACTGGTTGTGCTGCGTCCAGCGGCGCATGGTTTCGTCCACCGAGGTGAAGTCGGTCACCGCGTCGCGGTCCCGAAAGGCGTCAGCACCGGCGCCGCCGCCAAACAGCACATGCGTGTCGTCGCGCGCATGGATGTGCAGCACCGCCACCGGGCGCTGCGGCTGGCATTGCACGGTGTTGTCGGTGCCCGCCACCGCGGCGATGGCGGCAAAGGTGCCGGGCAGCTCGCAGGCCAGGCGGTAGGCCATCATGGCGCCGTTGGACATGCCGGTGGCAAAAAAACGCTGGCGGTCCACGCTCCAGCGCGCTGCCACCTGTTGCGCCACGGCGCGCACAAAACCCACGTCGTCACTGCCGCTGTCGCGTGCGGCGCCACAGCACTGGCCCGCGTTCCAGGTGGCGAGCTTGCCCCCGGGCATGCGGCTGTAGCCGTTGGGAAACACGGCCAGAAAGCCCTTTTGGTCGGCCAGACCGAGCAGCCCATAGTGCGCACCGGCCTGGATCTCCATGTTGCCCCCGCCGCCGTGCAGCGCGAACAGCACCGGCATGGGGGTGCCGGGGCGGTATTGCGGCGGCACATGCACCAGGTAGGCGCGCTCCTGGCCCCCGTGGCGCAGAACCAGGCGGTGCGTTCCGGCTTGCTGCAAGGGGGTGTCCGCAGCCGAGGGCGCGGGTTTGGATGCGGCGCGGCGCTCCTGCAGGCGTGCCTGGATGCGCTCGCGCAAGGTCATGGGCGCAGCACCGGCCTCCTGGGCCTGGGCAGCCACAAGGGCTAGCACACCCAGGGCCAGGGCGATCAAGGGTTTCTTCGCGCGAGCAAAAACCATGCTTTTCTCCGCAGTGCTGTGGTGCGGGGATGCTAGTGCCGCAGCGGGGCGCTTGTATGTGCGCCGTGTAAATGCGCGCCCGTGCCCTATAGCAGCCGCGCGCGCACGCTGCGGCCCTTGACGCGCCCGGCGTTGAGCTTGGCGCAGGCGTCCTGGGCCAGGCTGCGCTGTACCGCCACAAAGGTGCAGTAGTCGGTGACCTGGATCTTGCCGATCTGCTCGCGTGTGCAGGCGGGGCCGCCTTCCTCGCTGGTGAGTGCGCCCAGAACGTCGCCGGGGCGGATTTTTTCTTTGCGCCCACCGGCAATCTGCACCGTCACCATGGGCGGCAGCAGGCGCTCCGGCCCCGTGGGCGTGAGTGCGCTGCGCTGGAACCAGACCGAGGGTGCGTTCTGGTACTGCTCTATCTTGCCCACGGACCCCATCTCGTTCATGCTGACCAGGCTCACTGCCAGGCCCGACTGGCCCGCACGCCCGGTGCGGCCAATGCGGTGCACGTGCACCTCGGGGTCGGGGGTGATGTCGACGTTGATGACCAGATCGAGTTCCTTCACGTCCAGCCCGCGCGAAGCCACATCGGTGGCCACCAGCACCGAGCAACTGCGGTTGGCGAACTGGGCCAGCACCTGGTCGCGCTCGCGCTGCTCCAGGTCGCCATGCAGGGCCATGGCCACAAAGCCCTGGGCCTGCAGCAGCGCGACCAGATCGTTGCATTGGGCTTTGGTATTGCAGAAAGCAATGGTGCTGGTGGGGCGCAAGTGGTTGAGCAGCAAGCCCACGGTTTCCAGGCGGTTGCTGCGCTCGACCTCAAAAAAGCGCTGCTCGATGGTGTTCTCTGCTGCGGGGGCCTTGACGCTGACCTGTTGCGGCTCGCGCATGAACTGGTGCGCCAGCTTTTCTATGCCTTCCGGGTAGGTGGCTGAAAACAGCAGGGTCTGGCGCTCCTTGGGGCACTGGCGCACGACGGTGCTGATGTCGTCCAAAAAGCCCATGTCCAGCATGCGGTCGGCTTCGTCCAGCACCAGGGTGTGGAGGCCTTCGAGGCTGAGGTACTGGCGCTCGATCATGTCCAGCACGCGCCCGGGGGTGCCCACGACGATGTGGGCTCCGTTTTCCAGCGTGGCGCGTTGGCCCCGCAGGGCGACCCCGCCGCACAGGGTGACGACCTTGACGTTGTCCTGGGCGCGCGCCAGGCGCCGGATCTCCGCCGTCACCTGGTCGGCCAGCTCGCGTGTCGGGCACAGCACCAGGGCCTGCACCGCGAACCAGCGCGGATTGAGTTTGGGCAGCAGGGCCAGGGCGAAGGCGGCGGTCTTGCCGCTGCCGGTCTTGGCCTGCGCGATCAGGTCTTTGCCGGCCAGCGCCACGGGCAGGCTCTCGGCCTGGATCGGGGTCATGGTCTCGTAGCCCAATTGCTGCAGGTTGGCCAGCAGGGCGGGCGAGAGGGGGAGGGATGAAAAGGCGGTCATGCGCGGGCTTATCGAAGGTCAGAGTTGTTTTTTGCAGGTGCAGGTGCAGGTGCGCGGGGCGCCTGCGCAGGCAGCGGGGGCAGCAGGCCTGCCGCACGCAGCTTGTCTTTTTTGCTCGGGCGCAGGCCCTTGATGCCGCCGTTCTGGGGGCCGGTGGGCGCGGGGGCGGCGGCGGGGCTGGTGTCGGTCGGGGCAAAGCCCTGCACCGTTTCCAGGTCGAGCGCCAGGCCCTGGCGTTTTTCGATCAGCCGCCAGTGCGCGAGCGTGGGGGCGCTGACAAAGCTCAGCGCCAGCCCGGGTTCCCCCGCGCGCCCGGTGCGCCCGATGCGGTGGGTGTAGTCGGTGGGGGAGCGGGGCAGGTCGTAGTTCAGCACCACGGGCAGCTTCAGGATGTCGATGCCCCGGGCCGCCAGGTCGGTGGTGACCAGCACTTGCACGTTCTGGTCCTTGAAGGCGGCCAGCAGGCCTTGGCGCGTGCCCTGGCTCAGCTCCCCGTGAAAGCCTGCGGCGGCAACGCCAGCGCGGCGCAGCTTGTCTGCCACCAGATCGGCGCTGTACCGGGTGGCCACAAACACCAGCACGCGGCCCCATCGTTCGGTGCGCAGGAGATGGCGCAGCAATGGCGTGCGTGCACGGGCATCGACCTGGATGGCGCGCTGCACGATGCTGACCGGCGCGGCCTGTGCCGCCCGCACCTGCACCCGCAGCGGCTGGTGCAGCAGTTGCGCGGCCAGCGCTTGCACTTCGGGGGCAAAGGTGGCCGAGTACAGCAAGGTTTGGCGCTGCGCCGGGAGCAGCTCCAGCAGGTACTGCAGTTCCTGGGAAAAACCGAGGTCGAGCAGGCGGTCGGCTTCGTCCAGCACCAGCAGCCCCACGCCGTGCAGCTGGACGGCGTTGTGCATGGCCAGATCGATCAAGCGCCCGGGGGTGGCGACGAGCACGTCGCAGCCTTTGCGCAGCGCCATCATCTGCGGGTTGATGGACACACCGCCCATGGCCGTGAGCACGCGCGCGCCCAGGCCCGCAGCGTGCGCCACTTGCACCAGCACGGTGCTCACTTGCTGCGCCAGTTCCCGTGTAGGGACCAGCACCAGTGCGCGCACCCCGCGCGCCGAGGTCTTGGGGGCGGCCCCGGCCTGCAGGCGGTGCAGCAGCGGCAGGGCAAACGCCAGGGTCTTGCCCGAACCCGTGGGGGCGCTCACCAGCAGATCGCGGCCCTGGAGAGCGGCTGCAATGGCCGCGCCTTGCACTTCGGTGGGCTGAAGCAGCCCCAGACTGGCACAGGCGTGGGCCAGCGCGGGAGAAAGGCCAAGGGCGGCAAAAGGCATAGGGGGTGTCCGGGTGGTGGCGGTGGGCGGGGCTGTGTGTGTGGCGGCAGGTGCCGCAGAGGGTGCGCCACTGCACGCGCACCGGCAAGGGGGCCGTGGTAGAGGGGCGCCTGCAGGCACTGCAAGGCCCCGTATTGTCCGCGATGCGCCCGCCCTCCGGGCAGGATGCCGTCCCGAGTGGGGGCGTAGGTGGCTCTCAGGCTGCCGCCGTGTCCAGCGCCTGGAGCACGTTTTCCGGCGTGGCCGGTGCCACCAGGTGCACCGGCTGGCCGTCGCCACGTGCCTGGGCGATGGCGTCGCGCAGCGCCTCATAGACGCTGATGGCGAGCATGAAGGGCGGTTCGCCCACGGCCTTGGAGCCGAACACATTGTCCTCGCGGTTGGGTTCGGGCCACAGCTCCACCCGCAGGTACTGGGGTACGTCGCCCGCGGTGGGGATTTTGTAGGTGCTGGGGGCGTGGGTGCTGAGCTTGCCTTGGGCATCCCACACCAGTTGCTCGCTGGTGAGCCAGCCCATGCCCTGGATGAAGGCGCCTTCGATCTGGCCGATGTCCAGGGCCGGGTTGATGGAGCGGCCCACGTCGTGCAGGATGTCCACCTTGAGCACCTTGCTCTCACCGGTCAGGGTATCGATGGCCACTTCGGTGCAGGCCGCGCCGTAGGCGAAGTAGTAGAAGGGCCGCCCGGTCAAGGTGGTCTTGTCGTAGTGGATCTTGGGGGTGCGGTAAAAGCCGTCGCTCCAGAGCTGGATGCGGTTGGCGTAGGCGTCCTTCACCACGGCCTCGAAACTGCGCGTGGTCTTGGGCGAGAGCACGCGCCCGGCCTCGAAGCGCACGGCCCCGGCGCCACAGCCGTCCAGGCCGGCCACGAAGGCGGCCAGGTTGTCGCGCACGTTCTTGGCGGCGAACTGGGCGGCGCGGCCGTTGAGGTCGGTGCCCGAACTGGCGGCCGTGGCCGAGGCGTTGGGCACCTTGCCGGTGTCGCTGGCGGTGACCAGCACGCGGGAGAGCGGCACCCCCAGTTCGTCGGCCACCAGCTGCGCCACCTTGGTGTTCAGGCCCTGGCCCATCTCGGTGCCGCCGTGGTTCACCTGCACGCTGCCGTCGGTGTAGACGTGCACCAGGGCCCCGGCCTGGTTGAAGAGTGTGGCGGTGAAGCTGATGCCGAATTTGACCGGCGTGATGGCCAGGCCCTTCTTCAGCACGGAGTGCCTCTTGTTCCATGCAAAAACGGCATCCCGCCCGCGTCGGTATTGCGAAGACTGCTCTAGTTTTGATAGCAACGGCTGCAGAATGTTGTCTTCCACCCGCATCTGGTAGTGCGTGGTGTCGCGGCGTAGGCTGCTGCCCGCAATCGGCTCGTCGCTGTAGAGGTTGCGCAGGCGCACGTCCAGGGCGTCCTTGCCCAGGGCGCGGGCAATGTCGCCCAGGATGGCCTCGATGGCGATCACGCCCTGCGGGCCGCCAAAGCCGCGAAACGCGGTGTGGCTTTGGGTGTGCAGCTTGCAGCGGTACGAGGTGATCTCCACGTCTTGCAGGTAGTAGGCGTTGTCGGCGTGGAAGATGGCGCGGTCGGCCACCGGCCCGGAGAGGTCGGCGCTGAAGCCGCAGTGCGCCGCCATGTGCAGCTGCAGGCCCTGGATGCGCCCGCTGGCGTCAAAGCCCACGCGGTAGCGGTAGCTGAAGGGGTGGCGCTTGCCGGTGATGAGGAAGTCGTCGTCGCGGTCCAGGCGCAGCTTGACCGGCGCGCCGAACTTGTGTGCCGCCAGCGCCGCCCACACGGCCACGTGCCCGGCCTGGGTTTCCTTGCCGCCAAAGCCGCCGCCCATGCGCCGGCACTCCACCCGCACGGCGTGGTTGTCCAGCCCCAGGGCGTGCGCCACCCAGTGCTGCACCTCGCCCGGGTGCTGGGTGCTGCTGTGGATGAGCCACTGGCGCTGCTCCTGCGGCACGGCGTAGGCCACCTGGCCCTCCAGGTAGAAGTGCTCCTGCCCGCCCACCTCCAGCGTGCCTTCCAGCACGTGCGGCGCTGCGGCCAGCGCTGCACTGGCGTCGCCCCGGCGCACGGTGACGGGTGGCAGCACGTAGAGCTGCTGCTCCAGCGCCTGCTGCACCGTCAGCACGGCGGGCAAGGCCTCGATATCGGCTTTGACCCGGCGCGCGGCGCGCCGCGCCGCCATCACGTCTTCGGCCACCACCAGGCCGATGACCTGGCCCACGTGCTGCACGGTGTCGCGGGCGAACACGGGTTCGTCCCCGGCAAAGGCCGCCAGCATGGGGTCGCCGGGGATGTCGGCGCTGAGCACCACGCCGCGCACGCCGGGCTCGGCCAGGGCGGCCTGCACGTCCACGCCGCGCAGGCGGCCATGGGCCACCGGGCTCAGGATCGGCGCGGCGTGCAGGGTGCTGCGCAGCTCGGGCAGGTCGTCCACATAGCGCACGCCGCCCGCCACCTGGGCGTAGGCGCTTTCGTGCACCGTGCTGTGGCCGCAGGCGCCATGGCTGTCCGCCAGGGCGGGGGAGTGTGGGTTGCGGCTCATGCGTGCTCTCCTTGCAGTGCGAGCAGGCTGCTGGGCTCGGGCTGGCCCTGGGTGTCGAGCCAGAAGCGCTGCAGCAGGTTGCCCAGCACGGCGCGGCGGTAATCGGCGCTGGCGCGCATATCGGAAATGGGCTCGAACTCCGCGCGCAGCGCATCCTGGGCTTGGCGCACGGTGGCCTCGCTCCAGGGCTGGCCCCGCAGGGCGGCCTCGGTGGAGCGCGCGCGCGCCGGGGTGGCCGCCACGCCGCCCGCACCGATGCGCACCTGGGCCACGCGCCCTTGGTCGATGTGCAGGCAAAGCACCAGGCAGACGGCGGAAATATCGTCCTCGAAGCGCTTGGACACCTTGTAGGCGCGGCACAGCTCACCCGCCTGGGGCAGGGGTACCTTGACCCAGGCCAGCACCTCGCCGCTTTGCAGCACATTGCGCCGGTAGCCGGTGTAGAAGTCTTCCAGCGCCAGCTCGCGGCTGGCCACGGCACCGCCGTTGGCGGCGCTGGCATCCCAGCGCATCAGCACCACGCTGGCGCCCAGGGCGATGAGCAGCGGCATCGAGTCGCCAATGGGCGAGCCGTTGGCCACGTTGCCGCCCAGGGTGCCGGCCTGGCGCACCGGCCAGCCGGCAAAGCGGTCGGCAAAGCTGGCCAGTGCGGGCCGGTCGGCCACCAGGGCGTCAAACGCATCTTGCAGGCGCACGGCGGCGCCGATGGCAATGTGGTGCGGGTAGCGCTGCACCTGCTGCAGCTCGGCCACCTGGGTGATGTCCAGCACACGTTCAAAACGCTGGTGGCCCTTGGTGACCCACAGCCCGACGTCGGTGCAGCCAGCCACCAGTTGCGCCTGCGGGTGGGCCGCACGCGCCTGCAGGAAGGCCTCCAGCCGCTTCGGTGTTTCATATGCCAAATCGGCACCTGGCCCGCGTGTTTGTTGGGGTATTTGCTGCAAAAATGATAGCACATCGGCTTCGTTCAGGCGCACCGGGGGCAGGGTCTGCATGGCCTGTGCGGCATCCAGTATGGGGCGGTAGCCGGTGCAGCGGCACAGGTTGCCGCTCAGGGCGCGCACGGCGTCGGCACGCGCTATCGGCTGCCCCTGCGCGGTGTGGCTCTGGTACAGGGCGAACAGGCTGTTGGCAAAGCCGGGGGTGCAAAAGCCGCATTGCGAGCCGTGGCAGTCGGCCAGCGCCTGCTGTGCCGGGTGCAGGCGGCCGTCTTTGTCGGCCAGATCCTCCACCGTCCACAGCGCCAGGCCGTGGATGGAGTGCGCCAGCCGGATGCAGGCATTGACCGCGCGGTAGCGCAGGCCTTGCCCCTCGGGCTCGCCCAGCACCACGGTGCAGGCGCCGCAGTCGCCTTCGCCGCAGCCCTCCTTGGTGCCGCTGCTGTGCAAGTCCTCACGCAGCACCTGCAGCAGGGTGCGGTGGGGGGGAATGTGGTGCAGCGTGACCAGTTGGCCGCGCCGCCAGAATTGCAAGGGAGGGTGCATGGTGTGTAGGGCTGGCATCGTTGCGTTGTACCTTGCCCGCAGTGCCGGTACAAGGGGGAGGGTATGTGGGGATGCAGGCTTGCGCCATTCGCACTAGCATATGGAGCTAATTCCATTGCACGTATGACAGGCCCCACCCGATTCGACAAGATAGACCTCCATCTCATAAGGGTCTTGCACACCGTGCTCACTGAACGCAGCGTATCGAGGGCCGCCGTCCGCCTGGGCATGCACCAGCCAGCGGTGAGCACTGCGCTCAAGCGCCTGCGCGATCTGGCCGGCGACCCGCTGCTGGTGCGCAGCGGCTCGGGTCTGGTGCCCACGGTGGCCGGGCTGGCCATGGTCGATCCCGCCGCCAACATCCTGCGCGACGCCCAGCGCCTGTTCGCCGACGTGCGCGGCTTCAGCCCCGCCAACAGCCACACCGTGTTTCGCATTGGCGCCAGCGATTTTCTCGACCCCCTGTTCTTGCCGCGTCTGGTGCAGGACATCAAGAGCCAGGCCCCCTTGGCGGAGATCGAGATCCACCCCCTCACGGCCGCTTCCGATTACCACCAGCAGCTCGCCCGCGGCGATGTGGACGTGGTGGTCGGCAACTGGCTCACCCCGCCGCTGGACCTGCACCTGGGGCGCTTGCTCAGCGACGAAGTGGTGTGCCTGGTGTCGCAGCAGCACCCGGCGGTGCGCCGGGGCTGGGACCAGGCCGCCTGGCTGGAGGTGGACCACATCGCCCCCACGCCCACCCACCCCGGAGCGCGCGGCGTCATCGACGAACACCTGGCCAACCTGGGCCTGCGCCGGCGCATCGTCGCGCGCTGCCCGCATTTCGGGCTGATTCCGGGCATGGTGGCTTCCACCCTGCTGGTGCTGACCACCGGGCGGCAGTACTGCGAGCGCTTTGTGGACCAACTGCCGGTCTGCATCCTGCCCTGTCCGGTACAGTTCCCACGTTTGACCTATTACCAGCTTTGGCACGAGCGCACGCACACGGCAGCGGCCAGCCGCTGGCTGCGCGAGCGCATCAAGGACGTCGCCGCCACCCTGAAACGAACCCCACCCACCGCCAGCGCCTCATGACCTCCATCCCCCGTTTGCAACTGAGCGGCATCACCAAGGCCTACCCCGGCGTGGTGGCCAACAGCGGCGTGTCGCTGACCGTGATGCCCGGTGAAATCCATGCCGTGCTGGGCGAAAACGGCGCCGGCAAGTCCACCCTGATGAAGATCATCTACGGCTCGGTCAAACCCGACGCCGGCGAGGTGCGCTTCAACGGCCAGCCCATCGCCATCCGCAATCCCAACGATGCGCGCGCCAACGGCATCAGCATGGTGTTCCAGCACTTCAACCTGTTCGAGACCATGACGGTGGCCGAAAACGTCTGGCTCGGCCTGCTGCGCACCAGCCTGGACCAGGTGCGTTCCGCCATCCTGGCCAAGGCCAGCGAATACGGCCTGGACATCGACCCCGACCGCCCGGTGCACACCCTGAGCGTGGGCGAAATGCAGCGCGTCGAGATCATCCGCGCCCTGCTCACCCGCCCCGAGCTGCTGATTCTGGACGAGCCCACCTCGGTGCTGACCCCGCAGGCGGTGGAAAAGCTCTTCGTGGTGCTGCGCCAGCTCAGCAGCGAGGGCTGCAGCATCCTCTACATCAGCCACAAGCTCGACGAAATCCGCTCCCTGTGCACCGCCTGCACCGTGCTGCGCGGCGGCAAGGTCACCGGCGTGTGCAATCCGCAGCAGGAAAGCAACGCCTCCTTGTCGCGCCTCATGATCGGCGCCGAGCCGCCGCAGTTGCAGCACCAAGCCCGCACCCCGGGCGAGGCGGTGCTGCAGGTGCGGGGCCTGAGCCTGGACAGCGAGGAGCAGTTCGGTGTCGACCTGCACGGCGTGGGCCTGGAGGTGCGCGCCGGTGAAGTGGTGGGCATTGCCGGTGTCTCGGGCAACGGGCAAAAGGAATTGCTCTACACCCTCTCGGGCGAAGACTGCCGCGCACCTGCGGGCAGCGTGCGGGTGGCGGGGCAGGACGTGGCCCGGCTGCACCCGGCCCAGCGCCGCCGCCTGGGCCTGCATTTCGTGCCCGAGGAGCGCCTGGGCCGGGGCGCCGTGCCCGGCATGGGCCTGGCGCACAACCTGCTGCTCACACGCACCGAGGCCGTGTCGCACCCCGCCCTGGCGGGGGGCTGGATCTCGCTACAGGCCTTGCAGCAGCAGGCACAGCGCATCATCCAGGCTTTCAACGTCAAGGCCGCAGGCCCCCACGCGCCGGCCAAGTCGCTCTCGGGCGGCAACCTGCAAAAGTTCATCGTCGGGCGCGAGATCGACGCCAAACCACGCCTCTTCATCGTCTCGCAGCCCACCTGGGGCGTGGACGTGGGCGCCGCAGCCCAGATCCGCGGCGCCATCCTGGCCCTGCGCGACGCGGGCTGCGCGGTGCTGGTGGTGAGCGAAGAACTCGACGAGCTGTTTGAAATCTGCGACCGCATGCACGTGATTGCGCGCGGGCGCCTATCGCCTTCGGTGGCGGCCAAGGATGCAACGGTGGAACAGATCGGTGAATGGATGAGCGGCCTGTGGGCAGGCGTCAAAGCAGAGCGTGTGGAGGTGGCCCATGCTTAAGCTCGAAGCCCGCCCGCAACCCAGCCAGGCCTGGAGCTACGGCTCGCCGCTGCTGGCACTGCTGCTCACCGTGGTCATCGGCGTGCTGCTCTTTGCCGCGCTGGGCAAGGACCCGGTGCGCGGCCTGCAGGTGTTCTTTTGGGAGCCCATCAAGTCGGGCTACGCCCTGAGCGAACTGGTGGTCAAGGCCACGCCGCTGCTGCTCATCGCGCTCGGGCTGGCGGTGTGCTTCCGTTCCAATGTCTGGAACATCGGCGCCGAGGGCCAGTACATCATGGGGGCCATCGCCGCCAGCGGCGTGGCGCTGCAGGCCACGCCCACCACCGCGGGCTGGATCGTGGTGGCTGTCCTGGTGGCCGGGGTGCTGGGCGGCATGGTCTGGGCCGGGCTGACCGCGGTGCTGCGCGACCGCTTCAACGCCAACGAAATCCTGGTCAGCCTGATGCTGGTGTACGTGGCGGTGCAGGTGCTGCAATACCTGGTGTTCGGCCCCTGGAAAGACCCCTTGGGCTACAACTTTCCACAAACCAAGACCTTTGAGGCCGCCACGCGCATTCCGCGCCTGATGCAGGGCTCGCGCATGTCCATCGGGGTCGTGATCGCATTGGTGGCGGTGGCAGGTTTCTGGGCCTTCCTGTTCCGCACCCGCTCCGGCTTTGCCATGCAGGTGGGCGGGCTGGCGCCGCATGCGGCGCGCTATGCCGGGTTTTCCTCGCGCCGCGCGCTGTGGACGGCGCTGCTGCTGTCGGGCGGCATGGCCGGCCTGGCCGGGGCGCTGGAGGTGGCCGGGCCCATCGGCCAGCTCACCCCCTACGTCCCTGCTGGCTACGGCTTTGCCGCCATCATCGTCGCCTTCGTCGGGCGCCTGCACCCGGTGGGCATGGTGTTTTCCGCCGTGCTCATGAGCATGTTCTACATCGGCGGCGAGCTGGCGCAGTCGCGCCTGGGCCTGCCCAAGTCCATCACCGGCGTGTTCCAGGGGCTGCTGCTGTTCACGCTGCTGGCCTGCGACACCCTGATCCACTACCGCCCGCGCTGGCAGCGCGAGCGCGCCTGAGAAAGAGACGCCCATGGAATCCTATGCATTGCTGATCGCCGCCACGCTCAACGCGGGCACGGTGCTGGCCATTGCCGCCCTGGGGCTGCTCATCAACGAAAAGGCCGGGGTCGTCAACCTGGGTGCCGAAGGCATGATGCTGTGCGCCGCCATTGCGGGTTTTGCCACCGTGGTGCACACCGGCAGCGACCTGGCCGGCTTTGCCGCCGGCACCGCCGTGGGGGCGCTGCTGGCGGCCGTGTTCGGCCTGCTGGTGATCTGGCTCAACACCAACCAGTACGCCACCGGATTGGCCCTGAGCCTGTTCGGGGCCGGTTTTTCCGCCTTTGCCGGCATTGCCTACGTGCAGGAAAAAATTCCCGAGCGCGAGAGCTTTTCCTGGCCCTGGCTGGGCGACATTCCCCTGGTGGGCCCGGCGCTGTTCCACCACCACCCCATGGTTTACCTCACCGTGGCGTTCGCCCTGGGGCTGATCTGGTTCCTGTACAAGACCCGCTCCGGGCTCATCCTGCGCAGCGTGGGCGAGAGCCCCGAGGCCGCCCATGGCCTGGGCTACCCCGTGCGCCGCATCCGGCTGGCGGCGGTCGTGGTCGGCGGAGCCCTGTGCGGTTTGGCCGGGGCCTACCTCTCGGTGATTTACACCCCCTTGTGGGTGGAGGGCATGGTGGCCGGCAAAGGCTGGATCGCCCTGGCCCTGACCACCTTTGCCACCTGGCGCCCGGCACGCATCCTGCTGGGGGCCTATCTGTTCGGCGGTGTGACCATGCTGCAGTTCCATCTGCAAGGCGCGGGGGTGGAAATCCCGAGCCAGTTCCTGAGCATGCTGCCCTACCTCGCCACCATCGTGGTGTTGGCCCTGATCTCGCGCAACCCGCGCTGGATTCGTATTAACATGCCCGCTTCCATGGGCAAGCCGTTCTACCCGGGCTCCTGAGTCCGGGGCTTTGCCACTCCTGTTTACTTTCGAGGAAAACTGTATGACCCCAATGCACAAACGCTCCTTGCTCAAGCTGGCGGCCCTGAGCGCCGTGGCCGGCGCCGTCCTGGTGGGCTGCGGCAAAAAGGAAGAGCCGCAGGCCGCTGCACCCGCGCCCGCGCCCGCCCCGGCTGCGGCGCCTGCCAAGCCTGAGCCCCTGAAAGTCGCGTTTGCCTACGTTGGCCCGGTGGGCGACGGCGGCTGGACCTTTGCCCATGACAGCGGGCGCAAGGCCGTGGAGAAGGAATTCGGTGACAAGGTGGCTACCACCTTCGTCGAGAGCGTGCCCGAGTCGGCCGACGCCGAGCGCGTGCTGCGCGACATGGCGGCCCAGGGCAACAAGCTGGTGTTCGGCACCACCTTCGGCTACATGGAGTCCATGCTCAAGGTCGCTGCCGACCACAAGGACGTGAACTTCCAGCACGCCACCGGCTACAAGACCGCCGAGAACATGAGCACCTACGACAGCCGCACCTACGAAGGCGCCTACATGGCCGGTGTGATCGCGGGCAAGATGACCAAGTCCAACACCCTGGGCGTGGTGGCCTCGGTGCCCATCCCCGAGGTGATCCGCAACATCAACAGCTTCACCCTGGGCGCGCAAAGCTCCAACCCCAAGATCAAGACCAAGGTGGTGTGGGTCAACCAGTGGTTCGATCCCCCGAAGGAAACCGAAGCCGCCACCAGCCTCATCAACGCCGGTGCCGACGTCCTGTTCCAGAACACCGACTCCGCCGCCGTGCTCAAGACCGCCGAAGCCAAGGGCAAGCGCGCCTTCGGCTGGGATTCGGACATGACCGCCTACGGCCCCAAGGCCCACCTGGCCTCCAGCATCATCAACTGGGGCCCGTACTACGTGAAGGCCACGCGCGACATGCTCGAAGGCAAGAAGGACGCCGCCCAGACCTGGTGGGGCGTGAAAGAGGGCGCCATCGACATCGTCTCCATCGCCGAAGACGTGCCGGCCGACACCAAGGCCAAGGTCGAAGAGGTCAAGAAGGGCCTGGGCGACGGCAGCTTCGCCATCTGGAAGGGCCCCATCGTCGACAACACCGGCAAGGAAGTGCTCAAGAAGGACGAAGTCGCCGACGACAAGTTCCTGGGCGGCATCAACTTCTTCGTCAAGGGCGTGGACGGCAAGGTGCCCAGCGGCAAATAATCGCGCCAGCGGCGCAAGCCTTGGGGCCGCCTTGTGCGGCCCTTTTTCGTGGGAACGCCCGGCGTTTCCCAGCCAGGAGAGACAACATGCTCAAACGCACCATAGACCCCGAGCGGCTGCCCGAGCTGCTGCACGCCATGCCCAAGGCCGAGCTGCACATGCACATCGAGGGCTCGCTCGAACCCGAACTCATGT
The DNA here is from genome assembly GCA_052390055.1 of Rhodoferax sp. GTDB lineage: Bacteria > Pseudomonadota > Gammaproteobacteria > Burkholderiales > Burkholderiaceae_C > Allorhodoferax. The sequence continues at coordinate 41,350 of JBQTHH010000009.1, read as the reverse complement.
TCGCCCTGGCCCAGCGCAACGGCGTGGCCATGCAATACCCCAGCGTGCAGGCCCTGCGCGACGCCTACGTGTTCGACAACCTGCAGAGCTTTCTGGACATCTACCACGAAGGCACCCTGGTGCTCAAAACCGAGCAGGACTTCTACGACATGGCCTGCGCCTACCTGGAGCGCGCCAAGGCCGACAACGTCGTCCACACCGAACTTTTCTTCGACACCCAGACCCACACCGGCCACGGCCTGCAGGCCGCCACCGTGGTCAATGGCCTGTACCGCGCCTGCCAGGATGCCCCCGCCAAATACGGCATCACCGCCTCGCTGATCCTGTGCTTCCTGCGCCATCTGAGCGAGGAAGAGGCCTTTGCCTGCCTGGAAGAGGTCATGCCCATGCGCGAGAAGATCGTCGGCATTGGCCTGGCCTCCAGCGAAGTCGGGCACCCGCCCGAAAAGTTCGCCCGCGTCTACCAGCGGGCCCGCGAACTGGGCTTTCGCCTGGTCGCCCATGCCGGTGAGGAAGCGGGGCCGGACTACATCTGGAGCGCGCTCGACGTGCTCAAGGTCGAGCGCATCGACCATGGCGTGCAGGCCCTGCGCGACAGCGCGCTGGTGCAGCGCCTGGCGCACGACCACATCCCCCTGACGGTGTGCCCCTTGTCCAACCTGAAGCTGCGGGTCTTTCCCACGCTGGCGCAGCACAACCTGCGCGGCCTGCTCGACGCCGGGGTGGTGGCCACCATCAACTCGGACGACCCGGCCTACTTTGGCGGCTACATCAACGAAAACTTCACCCAGACCTTTGCGGCCTTGGGCCTGGACGCCACCCACGCCTACCAGTTGGCGCGCAACAGCCTGGTGGCCAGCTTCATGGGCGAAGACGAACGCAGACGCCACCTGAAGCACCTGGACGCGGTGTTCGATGCCTACTACTGATGGCCGCAGACACCGGCATCTTGCCCATCGCATGGGGGCTATGCGGTGGCCGTTATGAGCCCGTCCGCCCGGGCCGATAAGCTGCAAGCCATGCACGCCTACCGTTCCCAGATTCTCTGGTTTTCTCCCGACGACCCCGCGGGCCAGGCCCGTTTTGAAGAAGACGGGCTGCTGGTAGTACAGCCCGATGCCCAGGGCTGCCAGCGTGTGGTCGAGGTGGGGGCCTGGAGCGCCCTGCGGGCACGCCACGCCCATACCCCCACCACCGAGTACCGCGGGCGCATGATCGCGCCGGGCTTTGTCGACCTGCACATCCACTACCCGCAGACCGACATCATCGGCTCGCCCGCTGCGGGCCTGCTGCCCTGGCTGGAAAACTACACCTTCCCAGCCGAGCAACACTTCAGCGAGCGTGCCCATGCCGACGCGGTGGCAGCGTTTTTCATCGCGGAACTGCAGCGCAACGGCGTCACCACGCCACTGGCCTTCGCCACCTCGCACCCGCATTCGGTGGATGCGCTGTTTGCGGCCGCGCAAGGCGCGGGCATGCGCCTGATCACCGGGCTGGTGCTGATGGACCGCCACGCGCCCGCCTACCTGCTCAACCCGGCGGGGCAGGGGACGGATGGCACCGCGCAAAGCCTGCGCGACACCGAGGCCCTGATCCAGCGCTGGCATGGCCAGGGGCGCCTGGGCTACGCCATCACGCCGCGTTTTGCGCCCACCAGCACGCAAGCCCAGCTCGACGGCGCAGGCGCCCTGGCGCGCCAGTACCCGGACGTCTGGATCCAGTCGCACGTGTCCGAAAACCGCGACGAAATCGCCTGGGTGCGCAGCCTCTATCCCCAGCACGAGCGTTACCTGGCGGTGTACGAGGCCGCCGGGCTGCTGCGCGAACGCGCCGTCTACGCGCACTGCATCCATTTCGACGACGAAGACCGCGCCATGATGCGCGCCCACGGCGCGGCGGCGGCGGTCAGCCCCACCAGCAACCTCTTTTTGGGCAGCGGCTTTTTCGACTACGCGGGTGCCGAGCGCGTGGGCATGGCCTATGGCCTGGCCAGCGACGTGGGCGGGGGCACCTCCTTCAGCCCCTTCCACACCATGCTGGCAGCCTATTACGTCGGGCGCGAGGGGCAGACCAAGCCCGGCCTGTCGCTGTCGCCCCAGCAGCTGTGGTGGCAGCACACCGCCGGTGCGGCGCGCGCCCTGGGCCTGGATGGCCGTGCCAGCGGCCCCGCCATCGGCAGCCTGGCGCCGGGGGCGGAGGCCGACTTCGTGGTGCTCAACCCCCAGGCCACGCCCTTGCTGGCGCGGCGTACTGCGGGCGCGCGCAGTCTGGACGAATGGCTGTTTGCTTTCATTGTGCTGGGCGATGACCGCGCGGTGGAGCGCACGGTGCTGGCCAGCGCTCCGAGCGCTTGAAGCCGCTGCGGCCGTTGTCGCTTGCGCTGCCCCCGAAGTCCGATGGCCTCTTGTGCTTGGCTTTGCCACTGGGCGGCCATGGAGGGGGCGTACCCGCGCCACTACAATCGCCGCCAAGGAGTCCTTCAATGAGCATCAAGAGCGACAAGTGGATACGGCGCATGGCCGAGCAGCAGGGCATGATCGAGCCCTTCGAACCCGGGCAGGTGCGCCAGCACGAGGGGCGCCGCCTCATCAGCTACGGCACCAGCAGCTACGGCTACGACATCCGTTGCGCGCGCGAGTTCAAGGTCTTCACCAACATCCACAGCACCGTGGTGGACCCGAAGAACTTCGACGAAAAAAGCTTTGTCGACATCGAAAGCGATGTCTGCATCATCCCGCCCAACAGCTTCGCGCTGGCGCGCACGGTGGAGTACTTCCGCATTCCGCGCAACGTGCTCACCATCTGCCTTGGCAAGAGCACCTATGCGCGCTGCGGCATCATCGTCAACGTCACGCCCTTCGAGCCCGAGTGGGAGGGCTATGTGACGCTGGAGTTTTCCAACACCACGCCGCTGCCGGCCAAGATCTACGCGGGCGAGGGCTGCGCCCAGGTGCTGTTTTTCGAGAGCGACGAGGTCTGCGAAACCAGCTACCGCGACCGGGGCGGCAAGTACCAGGGCCAGCACGGCGTGACCCTGCCCAAGGCCTGAAACCAAGGCCTGAGCCGCAGCCCATGGCCCATGGGCGCGGTGCTTCGGGGATAATGGCGCCTTTTCGCGCCCTTCTTGGGGGCGCGCGGGGCCCTTGGCAATGTGCGTGAGGGAGCCCGGCAGGGCGCGCGGTGCCGTGGTGGCTGGCAGCGTGCGGCGGCGTGTACACAACGCCAGGACCGCCACCATGATCCGAATCCATGACCAACGACCAACAAGACGCGCAGCCCGCCAGCTCTGGCGCTGACGCCCCCCGTTCCAACAACGCTTCCTTTGCGCAGCTCGGCCTGGCCGAACCCCTGACGCGCGCCGTGCGCGACATGGGCTACACCGCCATGACGCCGATCCAGGCCCAGGCCATCCCCGTGGTGGTGCAGGGGCGTGACGTGATGGGCGCGGCCCAGACCGGCACCGGCAAGACGGCGGCCTTTTCGCTGCCCCTGCTGCACCGCCTGCTCAAACACGAAAACGCCTCCACCTCGCCTGCCCGCCACCCGGTGCGCGCGCTGGTGCTGCTGCCCACGCGCGAGCTGGCCGACCAGGTGGCGCAGCAGGTCAAGCTCTTTGCCCAGCACACCCAGCTGCGCAGCGCCGTGGTCTTTGGCGGCGTGGACATGAAACCGCAGACCGCCGAACTCAAGGCCGGGGTCGAGGTGCTGGTGGCCACGCCCGGGCGGCTGCTGGACCACATCGAGGCCAAGAACGCGGTGCTCAACCAGGTGGAATACGTGGTGCTCGACGAGGCCGACCGCATGCTCGACATCGGCTTCCTGCCCGACCTGCAGCGCATCCTGTCCTACCTGCCCAAGCAGCGCACCACGCTGCTGTTCTCGGCCACCTTTTCGCCCGAGATCAAGCGCCTGGCATCGAGCTACCTGCAAAACCCCGTCACCATCGAGGTCGCGCGGGCCAACGCCACGGCCTCCACCGTGGAGCAGCGCTTTTACGGCGTGAAGGAAGACGACAAGCGCCAGGCCCTGCTGGAGCTGCTGCGCCAGCGCAGCATTGGGCAGGCTTTCGTGTTCGTCAACAGCAAGCTCGGCTGTGCGCGCCTGGCGCGCACGCTGGAGCGCGATGGCCTGAAGGTGACCGCCTTGCACGGTGACAAGAGCCAGGACGAACGCCTCAAGGCGCTGGACGCCTTCAAGAAGGGCGAGGTCAACCTGCTGGTGTGCACCGACGTGGCCGCGCGCGGCCTGGACATCAAGGATGTGCCCGCAGTGTTCAACTACGACCTGCCGTTCAACGCCGAGGACTATGTCCACCGCATTGGGCGCACCGGGCGCGCAGGGGCCTCCGGGCTGGCGCTGAGCTTTGTCGGCGGCGGCAACGACGCCAAGCTGGCGGCCGAAATCGAGCGCCTGATCAAGCGCAAGTTCGAGGTGGAGGCGCTGGAGTTTTCGCAGGACCAGCCCGACATCCGCCGCCAGGGCCGTTTCAATCCGGGGCGGCGCATGTACAGCGAGCATGGCCATGGCGACACGCACCGCAGCAAGCCCCGGGGCGAGTTTGCGCCGGTGCCCGCCGCGCCGCGCGACCCGTTCTTTGACCGGCCCTACGAGGCCCCGGCACTCGACACAGAGTCCTCCAAACCGGCCTGGGAGCCCAGCACGCGCGCGCCAAGCAGCCGCGTATCGGCCAACATCCGCCCCAAGCGCAAGCTGCCCGCCCTGTTCATGCCCGGCGGTTGAGCCAGGCCCCCCCGGCGCAGCCGGTGGGCTGCGCTGCGCCCCCATGTGCCCCACCCCGCAGTGCGGGCCCATACCGCCCAAAAAAAATGAAGCCAGGCCCTGCTGACAGGGGTAAGATGGACCGACAGGGGGGGGGACCGGCACGGTCTGCCGGTCGGGTGGTGCCAATGGTGGCGTGACTGCTTGTTGTACCTTCGCTGGCGGGAGCGCGCGGTGTGTGGGGTGCCCATGCGGGCTGCATGCACGCAGGGGCCGGGCCTGTCTGTGCCCGCAAGCCGCGAAGTCTGCTGGCAAAAAGGGGGAGGGCATGGAACCGGAACCGCTTTGCTTGAACGCAGCAGCCAGTGGCCGCAGGGGCGGCAAGGCACGCTCTTGGCGCTTGGCAGCATCCGCTGCATGCCGTGGATGGGTGTGACCTATGCGGACACTCATCGTGATTCCGATGATCCATGGCGAGCAGGATATGGGGTCGCTGCTCGGGCAGGTCAAGCACGAGTACGTTCGTCGCTACGGCGATGAAAAATGGAGCGAACACCTTCAATCGATCGATAGCGTCTGGACCGGCATTCGCCAGCTGATCACGCTTCTTGATCTGCCCTATGCGCGCGTGCGCCTGTACCAGGACGGCCTGCCCCTGTGCGGGAAGGAGATCGACATCGTCAGGGATGTCGCGGCGCACGGCAGCAAGAACCACCAGCTCCTGCTGGAACTGGTGGAGCGCGGGGCGCGGCTGATGGGTACCGAAGACCCCCGCCTGCTGCTCGAGGAATACCAGTTCCACAAAGACGCCCTGCAGGGCGGGAGTCCGGTGCCCGCGCAATCGCGGGAACAGCAAAGCCGAAGACTGCTTTCCGAAAGAGACAGTTTCATCGCTGGGCACATCGACCAGACGCTGGCGCCCGGGGAGATCGGCCTGCTGTTCCTCGGCATTGCCCATTGTGTCGAGCCGCTGCTTCGGGCCGACATCCTGGTCAAGCACCTGCTTCCACCCGTCGGAGAAAGGCCAGGCCAGTGAGAATGACATGGGAACAAATCGATGCTGCGCGCTGCCATCCGGGTCCCGCTCGGGACCGCGCGCCAAGCGTCCCGGCCAAGGTGCTGATCGTGGACGACTTCGAGGATGCGCGCTGGGTCCTGTCCTGCCTGGTGCGGCAGATGGGGCATATCCCCCTGGTCGCGGCCAGCGCTGGGGAGGCCTTGGCCTGTATCCGGGCTGAGCCGCTGGACCTGGTGCTGCTGGACGTCGGCCTGCCGGACATGGATGGGTTCGAAGTGCTGGCCCAGGCCAAGGCGCACGACAAGACCCTGTACGTGATCATGGTCACCGCCAACGGCAAAGCCCATGACGCCGTGCGCGCCATCCGCGCGGGTGCCTACGACTATGTGGACAAGCCCTTCAACAACGAGAGTGTGGCCCTGACCGTGCGCCAGGCCCTCCAGGAAAAAACCATGAAAGGGCAGCGCCGGCAGTCCCTGAGCCCGCTGCCCAAACAGGCCGAGTCCCTGGTGGACAGCATGGGGCGCAGCGCAGCCATTGCGCGCATCCAGGCCGAGGTGGAGCGGGTGGCGAAGACGAATTTCTCGGTCATGGTGACCGGGGAGTCCGGGACCGGGAAGGAACTGGTGTCGCAGGCCATCCATGCCTGGAGCCAGCGGGCCACCCAGCCCTTTGTCGCGGTGGATTGCGGCGCCATTCCCGAGGCCCTGATCGAGAGCGAGCTGTTCGGCCACGAAAAGGGCGCTTTCACGGGGGCGCACCAGACCAAGCTGGGGGCGTTCGAACTCGCCAGCGGGGGGACCATTTTCCTGGACGAGATCGGCAACCTGCCCCTGGCCATGCAAGGAAAGCTGCTCAGGGTCCTGGAGACGCGGCGCGTTCATCGGATCGGAGGCGCGGATGGGCGGGCGACGGATTTCCGGCTTGTGGTGGCCACCAACGCCGATCTGCTGGCCATGGTGGAGCGGCAGAGCTTTCGCGGGGATCTGTACCACCGGCTGGCCGAATACACCATCTGCCTGCCCACGTTGCGCGAGCGCAAAGAGGATATGGAGTTTCTGGTCCACCGCTTCCTGGTCCAGACGAACAAGGAACTGGGCAAGCAGGTCACCGGGCTGACCGACGCGGTCTGGTCCATCCTTCGGTCCTATGGCTGGCCGGGCAACGTGCGCGAATTGCGCAACCAACTGCGCCGCGCGGTCCTGCTCTGCGATGACCCCGAGGGACTGGTCACACCGGGTTGCCTGGGAACGCTGGACCGGCGCAGTGCGGAACACCCGGCTTGCAAGGGCGTTCAGAGTGAACGGCGCCGGCCCGAGGCCAGGTCCCCTTGCCCCTTGTGCGAAGCCAAGGAATTCCTGGAGTACGAGGGGGTGCTGCCGCTCAAGGAATTGGTCGCGCGGGTGACGGGACAAATGGAGCGCGCCATTTTGCTGCAGGTTCTGAGGCAGACCGATTGGAACAAGGCGCAGGCCGCCCGCATGCTCCAGTTGGACTACAAGACGATCCATAACAAACTGAAAGCGTATGAAATATCGTCGCCCCGACACGAGGAAACCCCTGTGAATCCGCAGGACGATGATTATTGAAACAAGGAGATATGGCGATGAGCGACAAAAAAAATGCAGACAGGTTTGCGCAAGGGGTCAGCCGCCTCAACGAAATCGGGCACCGGCTGGATGCGCTGTTTGGCAAGAGCAAGTCGGAGCTTCCCGCCAGTACGCTCTTCACCGGCCTGGGCAGCCTGGTGGAGCAGTTGGGAAAACTGGCCGAACAGGCCGAACACTCGGGAGGCGCCGTGAGCCGCAGCGGCGAGCTGGATCTGGGGTCGGGAAACAAAGGGGTCTACGGGTTTTCCATCAAGTCCGGCCTGGGTGAAAAACCGCTCCAGGTGGAACCGTTCGGCAATATCCGCCGGGACGAAGAGGGAAAACTGGTCGCGGTCCAGGAGATCCGCGAGCCCATGCTCGATATGTTCGACGAGCCCGGCCGCCTGCAACTCGTGGCCGAGGTTCCGGGGGTCGAAGAGGGCGATGTGCAGATCGAACTGCACGACGACATATTGCTCATTTCCACCGAAAAAGGGGAGCACAGATACAGGAAAGAGGTTTTGCTGCCAAGCAGCTTTGCCGCCGACCAGATGAGCTTTCGCTGCCGCAACGGCATCCTGGAGATCCAGCTCTTGAAGGACTCGACGGGAGAAGGAACATGAACGATGCATCGCCGCAGGTACTGCAGCTCAAGGTCGCCGAAGCCCTGGGCAAGGATGTCGGGCGGGCACTGGCGCGGATGGATCCCGCCGACATCCATGCCCTGGGTGCCGAGATCGGTGACATCGTGGCCATCGTCGGCAAGCGCCGCACCGTCTGCAAGCTCATGCCCGCCTACAAGGACGCCCGCGGGACGGCCCGGGTCCAGCTCGATGGGCTGTCCCGGGGCAATGCCGGGGTCGCTTTGGACGATGCCGTTTCGGTGCAGAAAGTGGCGGCCCAGGTGGCCCAGCGTATCGTGCTGTCACCCGCTGCCACCGGGCTGTCGGACCGTGACCTGCAGTACATCGGTACCCGCCTGGACGGGTTGCCCGTGGTCGAGGGGGACCGCCTGCGGGGTGTCCTGTTTGGGGGCCGTTCGGTGGATTTTCTGGTGCGCGAGACCGCGCCCAAGGGGCCGGTGCTGATTGCATCGCAGACGCTGTTGACGGTGGGGCCTGCGCACCAGGCCTCCAAGGCGCAAGCGGCAGCACGGCCGGAGTTTTCCTACGAGGACATTGGCGGACTGCGCCGGGAAGTCCAGCGCGTGCGCGAAATCATCGAGCTGCCCCTGCGCTACCCGGAGGTATTCACCCGGCTTGGCATCGAGGCGCCCAAGGGGGTTCTGCTCTATGGTCCCCCGGGCTGTGGCAAGACCCTGATTGCACGCACGGTCGCGCACGAAACCGACGTGCGTTTCTTTTCCATCAGCGGCCCCGAGATCATGCAGAAGTTCTATGGGGAGTCCGAGGGCTATTTGCGCAAGCTGTTCGAGGAGGCAACGAAGCAGGCCCCCAGCATCATATTCATCGACGAAATCGATTCGATCGCACCGAAAAGGGCCGATCTAGGGGGGGAGCACCAGGTCGAACGGCGGGTGGTGGCCCAACTGCTGAGCCTGATGGATGGCCTCAAGGCGCGCGGGCAGGTCATCGTCATCGCCGCCACCAACATCCCGAATGCGCTCGACCCGGCCTTGCGCCGCCCGGGGCGTTTCGATCGCGAGATTGCCATCCCGATCCCGGACCACCATGGCCGCCTCGCGATCCTTGAGATCTACACCCGCGGCATGCCTCTGGCCAAGGACGTCGATCTGCCCCGGCTGGCCGACATCACGCACGGTTTCGTGGGCGCCGATCTGGAGGCGCTGTGCCGGGAGGCCGCCATGGTGTGCCTGCGGCGGCTCTTTCCGGCCATTGACTTTGCCCAGGCCGCGCTGCCCTACGAGGCGCTGCTCAAGCTCGAAGTGTGCCGCGACGACTTCCTGGTGGCGCTGCGCGAAGTCGAGCCGTCGGCCTTGCGCGAGGTGTTTGTCGAGGTTCCCAGCACCACTTGGGACGATGTCGGCGGGCTGGAGCGGCCCAAGCAGTTGCTGCGTGAACTCCTGGAGTGGCCGCTGCAGTACGGGGATCTGTTCGATGCGGCGGGCATCAAGCCACTCAAAGGGGTGCTCCTGGCCGGCCCCCCGGGCTGCGGCAAGACCCTGCTGGCCCAGGCGGCGGCCAGCGCCACCCAGGTCAACTTCATATCGGTCAAGGGGCCGGCGCTGCTGTCCAAGTACGTGGGCGAATCGGAACGCGCGGTGCGCGAGGTGTTCCACAAGGCCAAGCAGGCGGCGCCGTGCCTGGTGTTCTTCGATGAAATCGATGCCCTCGTCCCGCGCCGTGGCAGCGGGGCTGCGGATGCGGGGGTCAGCGAGCGGGTGGTGGGGCAGTTCCTGGCGGAACTGGATGGGGTGGAGAAGCTGACCGGGGTCCTGGTCCTGGCCGCCACCAACCGGCCGGACATGGTGGACCCGGCCCTGTTGCGGCCGGGGCGTTTCGACGTGACGGTGGAGATTCCCTGTCCGGACGAGCAGGAACGCTTGGCGATTCTGCAGGTGCAGGCGCGCGGAAAGCCCGTGGACGAGGATGTCCGGCTGGAAAGCATCGCGGCCCAGACGGCCGGGCTGACCGGAGCCGATTTGGGCGCCATCTGTACCCGTGCGGCCCTGATCGCGATTCGGGAGCGCATTGGGCGTGCACAGGCGGGACAGACAGCGCCCGGGGCAGCCGACGCACTGCGCATCCGGCCGCAGCATTTTGACGCGGCACTGAAAGAAATCCGGCCATGAGCGATGGGCTGCCCGCCGCAAACATGCCGGCCATGGGCGTTTACCTGTATTGCCTGGCACCGTCCGAATGTCTCGCGGTGCTCGCTGGCCTGACCGAGTCGGGAGGGGGCGGTGTTGACGGATGCCATCCGGTCGGGGCGCTGGAAGACGCGGGGCTGGTGGCGGTGGTGGCGGATGTGCTGATCGGTGAGTTTTCGGAGGACAACCTTCAAACCCTGTCCTGGGTGGGCGCGCGCGCCGCGCGGCATGAAGCGGTGGTGGAGCGGATCATGGGGGCGTCGCCCGTGCTGCCCGTCAAGTTTGGGACCATCTTCCGGTCCCGGGCCAGCCTCCAGGAATTCCTGGGCCGCCATCGGGAAGTGATCGTGGCGGCGCTGGAGCACTTGCGGGACAAGGCCGAGTGGAGCGTCAAGGGCTACCTTCTTGAGGAGGATGCCCGCAGGGGCGTGGCCGCGGCGGACCCCGAGATCTGCTCCCGGCGGGCAGCGCTGCCGTCCTCGCCAGGGGCGCGCTACCTGCAGGAGCGGCAGTTGGACGCCTTGATCGCGTCGAGGTTGGAGGCCGGTTTGGCACAGGTCGGCCACGATCTCCACCGGGGTCTGGCGCCACACGCCGAGGATTGCGCGCTGCTGCGCTGCCATCCGAGCAAGGTCACCGGGCGGGCGCAGCGCATGGTTTTCAATGGCAGCTTTCTCCTCGGCGCCGAGGCCCTGGCGGGGTTCCGTACCGCCGTCGCGGAGCAGCAAAACGCCTACCAGGGGATAGGCCTGAGCCTCGAACTGCACGGTCCCTGGCCGCCCTACAGCTTCTGTCCCCAGCTCAGCGATGGGTCGGATCCATGAAAAGCCGGCCCTTCCTCTCCTTGCGGCGCACGGGGGCCGCAGACTCTCCCAGCATGTCGTCCGAAGGCTGGTACGAGAAGCTCTACTACATGCTGCTTGGGAATCTCCCGTTTTCACTCCTGCTCATCGACCAGGACTTGCGGGTGGTGTCGGCAAACCGCAATTTCATCGAGAAGGCAAGGCGGGTGGAGGAAAACACGATCGGCGCCCGGGTGCGCGAGGTGTTTCCCGATGCGATCCTGGAGTTCACGCGCCTGGAAGTCAAGATCCGCAGCGTTTTTGACACCGGGCAGCCGCTGCCCGGTGCCCAGATGACCTATCGGGCGCCGGGGATCCCGATCCGCATCTACTACTACACCGTGATCCCGATCAAGTCCGGCAGCGTCGTGGAGCACGCCATGCTGATCATGGACGACATCACGGAGAAGGTGCAGTTGAGCGAGAAGGCGCGCATGGCCGAAAGGCACCTGGCGAGCGTGGTCGAAAGCGCCAACGACCTGGTGATCTCCACCGATGCGGAAGGGTGCATCACGAGTTGGAATTCTGCGGCGGAGCGTGTTTCGGGGCATCGGATGGGGGAGGTGCGGGGGCAGTTGCTGGCGCAGCTGTGCGAACCGGCCCACCGCGAGGAGATGGCCGCGATCGTGCGCCAGCTCGCCCGAGGGGATGCGGTCGAGTTCCGGGAACTGAACCTTCTGGCGAGTTCCGGCGGGACGATTCCGGTGGATTGGTCGTTCTCCCAGATCCGTGACGATTCCGGCAGGATGTGCGGTGTTGTTGCCGTGGGCCGCGATCTTTCCGAGCGGCGGGCGCTGGAGCAGCAGCTCTACCAAAGCGAGAAGCTGGCCGCCCTGGGCGTGATGGCCGGAGGTATTGCGCATGAGCTGCGCAACCCGCTGTCGGTGAGTTTTTCTGCCGCGCAATTTCTGCTCGAACCGCCGGAGGATGCGGCGTTCCAGCAGGAGTGCGCGCAGAAGATCATCAACGGCATCCAGCGCGCGTCGATGATCATCGAGAACCTGCTGCGTTTCGCCCGCCCTTCTTCGGGCAACCAGACCGAACCCTTGAATCTGGTGGCCTTGGTGCATGAGACGCTGAGCGTGCTGATCCCCCAGGCAAAGCTGCAGAAGATCACGGTTCTGGAGTCCTATGAAGAAGCGCAGGTGCCGACGGCGGGCAACGCGAACCTGCTGCAGCAGGTGGTCATGAATCTGGTCCTGAATGCCTACCAGGCCACCCCCGAGGGCGGCGAGGTCGAGGTGGGGGTGCGCCGGGCCGACGGCAAGGCCCAGGTGCGGGTGCGCGACACCGGGTGCGGGATTTCCCCTCATGACCTGGGCAGGATATTCGATCCCTTCTTCACCACCCAGCCGGTGGGCAAGGGCACCGGGCTGGGGCTGTCCATCTGCCACACCCTGGTCAAGCAGCACGGGGGCAGTATTGCGGTGGAAAGCAGTGTGGAGGGGCTGGGAAGCACCTTTGTGGTGTACCTCCCCTTGGCGGCGGAGGCCTGATGGCCGCAGACCTGTGCGCGCTGGTGGTGGACGACGAGCCCGATGTGCGCTGGGTGCTGGAGATGATCCTGCGCAAGAACGGGTTTGTGGTCGCGACGGCCGAAAGCGGGGTGCAAGCCTTGCAGTGGCTGCACCAGACCCGGTGCCTGTGCCGGCTCATGCTGCTGGATGCCAAGCTCTCGGACATTGAAGGGGTGGAGCTGGCCAAACGGATTCGCAGCGAGACCGCCTGCACCGCGCCCATCATTCTCGTTTCCGGCTATTTCTACCGGGATGACAGCCGGGTGCAGGACAGTCTCAGGAGCGGTTTGATCACCGCCTTTGTCACCAAGCCGTTTCGCCATGGCGAAATCCTGGACGTGATCCATTCGGCGCTGTCGGACCCGCAGTAGGCAGGGTGCGGCTGTGTGCCGCATTCCATACCTATGGCGCGCATTCCCTGGTCATCCTTCCCTTGTCCGCCCCTGGGGCGGCAGCCCTGGGCCCGGTCATCGCGCCAACTGTTTGATTATCAAGGTGAATTTTGCTGCGGCCGGGTAGGCGATGCCGATGGCACGGTCGTTGCTTTCATCTGCGCTGGCGAAGGGATAACCCCGTACTTCGTGTCCTGAAATATCAACCAGGGGTGGCTAATGTGAGGAGTGTGAAATGGCAAAGGTTCAGAAGTCAACGGATTCGTCGAGTTTGGCCGAAGTGGTGGATCGCATCCTGGACAAGGGGATCGTGGTCGACGCATGGGTCAAGGTGTCGCTGGTGGGCATTGAGCTGCTGTCGGTCGAGGCGCGTGTCGTGATCGCATCGGTCGAAACCTACCTCAAGTACGCAGAGGCCATCGGCCTGACGTCGAGTGCGGCCGCGCCGGCATGAAGAGCCGGTGGTAGCTCCGCAGTTCCTCAATGGGTGAACCGAGGCAGGCCGAATCAGCCCCCGACCTTTTGGAGCGGGGGTATGCACGGCCTCACAGGAGGCATCAAATGAACGATTTAAGCAAGCAGATGGCGGCCTTGATGCAGGGTATCGCAAGCTCCGCAAGCGAGCGCGGGCGTGCCGTCGCCGACATCCGGCGCGATACCGCCGAGATGCTGCAGACGTTTGCACGGGATCGGCGGGTGAGTGCCGAAGCATGCCGCGCCGATCTGGCCAATGACCGGATGGGCCGGTCTGTCGAGGTGTCGGAAATCCGGGACAAGGCCAGAGGAATGTGCGAGGAGTTTGGTGCGGCCCACAGGGACATGCAGCAAAACCTGCAGGATCGGCTGGCGCAGTCGAGGGGAGCGACCATGGGCTTCTGGTCTTCCTTGAGCCGCGATCTCTGCCAGCAGCGCAGCGAGCTTCGGAAAACGCACCGGCGCATGGTCTTGTCCGAGCGCGTGGCGCGGGGTGCGTGCCGCATGGACAGGTCCCGCGCAGTGGACGAACTGATGAAGCAACTCCAGGAGTCGCGCCGCCATACGGCGCATGCACTGGCGCACAGCCTGGCGGAATCGACGCAAATGATCAAGGCGCATGTCGCCGGTTTGCGCTGGCCGCAGGCCGCGTTTCTGCAAGCGGGGGAGGGCCGCTGAGCTTCGGCGGTGAGGGGGTATGGGCCATGGCGTCTTTTGGGCTGCGCCTGCCAGCAAGGCAGCGTGCATGCCGATCAAGATAAGGAGTGGGTGTGATGAGCCAAGCAGAGGAATTGACGGTGCTGACCTTGGAGAAGAAGCCCAGTTTCGTGGAAACCGCTTATGTCCAGGGCCTCACCGAACGGGCCATTGACTATATCCATGCCGGCTATCCGGTCCATTTCAGCGGGCCTGCGGGTACCGGAAAGACCGCCTTGGCGATGCATGTGGCCAACAAACTGGGCCGGCAGGTCGTCTTGATCCATGGGGACGACGAGTTCGGCAGTTCGGATCTCATTGGTGGGCAGACCGGCTTCCGCTCCACCAAGGTCGTGGACAACTACATCCATTCGGTCCTGAAGCAGGAGGAGAGCGTTTCCAAACAATGGGGGGACAACCGCCTGACAACGGCATGCAAATATGGCTTCACCCTGATCTACGATGAGTTCACGCGCTCGCGCCCAGAGGCCAACAACGTGCTGCTGTCGATTCTGGAGGAGCGCTTGCTTGAGCTGCCGGAGGCGCGCAGCGGCGACGGGTACCTGCAGGTGCACCCCAGTTTCAGCGCTATTTTCACCAGCAATCCGGAAGAGTATGCCGGGGTGCACAAGACCCAGGACGCCTTGCTCGACCGCATGATCACGCTCAAGGTCGGGCACCACGATTACGAGACCGAAGTGGCGATCACGCAGGCCAAGTCGGGTCTCTCATGGGGGCAATCGAAGTCGATTGTCGACATCGTTCGCGAATTCCGGGAACTGGGGGTCAACAATGCGCGCCCGACGATCCGGGCCTGCATCATGCTCGGGCGCATCATCGCCAACCGCAAGGGAACGGTGGCCGCCGGTGACCGGACGTTCCGGGAGCTGTGCCACGATGTGCTCAACGCTGATTGCCTCAAGGTGACGCACGATGGCCAAGCGGCGGGGCTGGAGCGGCTGGACGAAATCATAGAACGGTGCTGCCCCCGTCCCCCGGCGCTGGTGCCGGTGGCAGGGGGCCATCCTACGGTGTCGCGGCTGCCGCGGGCGCGCAAGCACGGGATGCCGACCGTCAAAGGGGAACGTCGTGGCAACTGAAAAGCGTGGCATGCAGCACATCAAGACCTTGGCGGGGCTGGTGGATGGCCGCCGCGCCCGGACTTCTGCGGGCGCTCTGCTGGAGCTGTCCATGCTCGAAATGGAAAAACAACGCTTGACGAAGGAGATGGAGCGCTCCGAGCGCCGGTGTTCCGAAATCCGGGGGCGGATTGCGGAGATTCAGGCCAAGCAGCAGCGGCTGCAGCGGTTTGTCGACCGGCCGCAAGGGGAGCTTGCGGCGGCGGCGCCGCTTCCGATCCATGCCGAGCCATCCGGCAGGCTCAAGCGCCGGCAACTGACCTATTGATGGGAGTCGGGTATATGAAGACAAAATCCGCAGCGGGGGTGGGCCACTATCTGTACGCGATTGCCGATGTGGGTGAAGGTTCCGCTTATGAAAACATCGGAATCGGCGGGGCGGCCGTCTATGCCATTGCGCAGGGGCCGATTGCGGCGGTGGTGAGCGATATTGCAGAAAAAAGGCTCAGACCCGAACGCAAGAATCTGGCGGCACACAATATCGTGGTGAAACGGCTGATGGGCGATGCCACGGTTTTGCCGGTGGCGTTCGGAACCATTGCCAACAGCACCAAGGCGCTCATGGATATCTTGAAGGAGAACCGAAAGACCTTCGTGACGCAACTCGATGGGGTCCGGGGAAAGGTCGAGATGGGGCTGCGCGTCACCCTCGATGTTCCGAACATATTTGAGTACTTCGTGAACCGCCACCAGGAACTGGCGGACTTGAGGGATGAGGTGGTCAGGCGCCAGCATGGTCCGTCGCAGACGGAAAAAATAGAGTTGGGCCGTCTCTTTGACCGTTTGCTGGCGTCTGACCGCGAGCTGTATACGCAGAAGGTGATGAAGGTGCTCGGCCCGTCCTGCATGGAGATAAAACAAAATCCGCCGCGGGAGGAAAAGGAGGTCATGCATCTGGCCTGCCTGATCAGCCGGGACGCCCAGAAGGATTTTGAAGATGCTGTTTTTGAGGCAGCCAAACGTTTTGACAACAATTTCTCGTTTGATTTCAATGGTCCGTGGGCGCCGTACCATTTTGTGAATATTGCATTGCAGGCCTGAGGTGAATTCATGTTGATTCTGGACAACCTGCTGGTTTCTCCCCTGTTGTGGATTTTCAGGGAGATCAATGAGGCGGTCCAGCAGGAGCAGGCCGGTGAAGCCGAGGCCTTGACCCGTTCGCTCAGCGAGCTTTACATGAAGCTCGATTCCGGTGCGATCACGGAAGAGGAATTTGAATCGGCGGAGAAGCTGCTGCTGGATCGGCTGGACGCGCTGCACGCGCAGCAGGATGCCCAGGCGGATGAGGGGGATGGGGCGGGGGTTTGATGGTCGTACCAGGTACATGGAGGTGGCCGTGATGAGAAATACCGCAAGAACAGCAAGACATGCGCATGCTGCGCCGAGCCCGAAGCCCGGTGTGGCCGCTGCGCAAACGGGCGATACGGATCACCGCGTGGGCGGCGGGTTTTCTGCGCCGTCGGCGCAGGAGGTGACGAACCTGGCGATGCTCGGACGCTTGCTGGCTCTGGGGCAAAGGTACCGCCAGGAAGGCAATCTGCGCCAGGCGACGGAGCTGTTCTGGACCTTGGTGGAAGAGCATCCACAAACCCCGCAGGCCGAGGCGGCCAAGCTGGCTTTGCTCGAATTGGCCGAGGGCTATGGCCGTGCCGGGGCCCAGCGCATGGAGCGCAGCATGTACGAGCGCTTGCTCGACATCGAGGGCTGAGAGAGATATGCCGGAGGTGCATGATGGAGCGCGCCGACGAGAGGGCTTATTCCTTGTGCGAACTGCTGGACCGGGTTCTGAATACGGGGGTGGTGGCCACGGGGGAGGTGGTGATTTCCGTGGCCGGGGTGGATTTGATCTACCTGAATCTGAACCTGCTCCTGAGTTCGGTGGAAACGGCGCGGCTGCGGCGTCTGGATGTGGGGCAGGAGGGGCCATGAGTCCGTCTGTTTCTGGCGAAGGGGGGCCCCCTGCGGCGCGCGTGGCACTGGATCCGCAAAGCGTCAGAAAGGGATTGGGGCAGTTGGTACTGACCCTGGTCGAGTTGCTCCGCCAGTTGCTGGAAAAGCAGGCGCTGCGGCGGATCGAGGGCGGTTCGCTCACGCCGGACGAAGTGGAGCGCCTGGGCCTGACGTTTCTCGAACTGGATCGGCAGATGCAGTGGCTCAAGAAGGAGTTTGAGCTGACGGACGAGGAATTGAATCTGGATCTTGGCCCGCTGGGCAAGTTGCTTTGAAACCGCAAACCGACGGGACGACCAGCATGAACGCTCCTGATATACCGCGACGCAGCATGTCGCATGCCGTGGAATCCGCCACTTTGGCGGATGTGCTGGAACGCATCCTGGACAAGGGCCTGGTGATTGCCGGCGACGTCAAGATCAAGATCGTGGATATCGAGCTGCTGACGATCCAGATTCGTCTGGTGGTCTGTTCCGTGGACAAGGCCCGTGAAATGGGCATTGACTGGTGGACCACGAATTCGTACCTCTGCTCCTCTGCTGCGTCGGGCGCGCAGGCGGCGAGCATGGACGCGCGCATTGCGCGCCTGGAAGCTGCGATGCAGCCGCCGCAGCCGTTGGGCGCGCAGCTGGCTGCGGGCCTGCCGGACGGGCCGGTCTCAGGGGCCTGACTGCCGCGCGGATGGTCAGGCGCGGTGTCGGCCGGGTACCTGGGTCTGGGGGCAGTCGATGGTGATGAGCTCCGGAGCCCAGTGCTGGCGGCCCGCCAGGCGCAGCGCCGCCAGTTGTCCGCCCCACACGCAGCCCAGGTCCAGGCCGTAGACGTCGTCGCGCCCCAGCCAGCCCAGGGTGGACCAATGTCCGAATGCCACCACCTGCTCGGCCGTGCGCCGCCCGGGCACGTCGAACCAGGGCAGGTGGCCAACGGGCGCGCTGCGGGCGCTGTCCTTGGCCTCGAATTCCATCACGCCATCGGGGGTGCAAAAGCGCAGGCGGGTGAGTGCGTTGACGATCACGCGCAGGCGCTCCGTCCCCTGCAGGGCATCGTTCCAGCGCCGGGGCTCGTCACCGTACATCACGGTAAAGAAGTCCCCGGCCTGGGGGCCGCGCAGGCAGTCCTGCACCTCGTGCGCCAGGTCCAGGGTCTGCTGCAGCGTCCAACTGGGCAAAACACCGGCGTGCACCATGAGCAGATCGCGCCCGCCAATGCGTTCGTGCAGCGCCAGGGACTGCGAGCGCAGCCAGTGCAGCAGGGCGGCGGCATCGGGGCTGTCGAGCAGGGGGCGCAGGGTGTCCTTGCGTTTGAGGCTTTGGGCACCAGCGGCCACGGCCAGCAGGTGCAGGTCGTGGTTGCCCAGCAGGCAGCGGGCGCTGCCTTGCAATGCGGACAAGCGGCGCAGCACCTGCTCGGAGGCCGGGCCGCGGTTGACCAGGTCGCCCAGCACGACCAGGTCGTCGCGGCTGGGGGAGAAGTCGATGCAATCGAATAACCGGGCCAGGGCGTCGTCGCAGCCCTGGATATCGCCAATCAGGTACAGTGCCATCCCCGTATTTTCGCTGCGCGCGCCATGGATTTTTTGCTGATTCTGCTGCTGACCCTGCTCAATGGACTGTTTGCCATGAGCGAACTGGCGCTGACGGCGAGCAAGAAGATCCATCTGCAGAACATGCGCGACGCGGGTGACAAGGGAGCGGCGGCGGCCTTGTCCCTGCTGGACAACCCGACGCGCTTTCTGTCTGTGGTGCAGGTGGGCATCACGTCCATCGGCATGCTCAATGCGATTGTCGGGGAGGCGGCGTTCAGCGATGCGCTGGCGCAGTGGTTGCACACGGCACTGGGCTTGTCGCAGCGGGCGGCGCAGCTGTCGGCCACGGCGGTGGTGGTGACGGCGATCACTTTCGTCACCATCGTGTTCGGAGAGCTGGTGCCCAAACGCATCGGGCAGCTGTACCCCGAAACTGCGGCGCGGCTCTTGTCCCGGCCCATGCTCTGGGTGGCGCGTGTGGCGCGTCCCTTCGTGTGGCTGCTGTCGGTATCCACCCACACGGTGATGCGCCTGCTGCGCATCGATGGCCGCGAACAGCGTGCGGTGACCGAAGAGGAGATCACGGCCAGCCTGGAGGAGGGGGTGGATGCCGGCATCATCGAAGAGCACGAACACCGCATGGTTCGCAACGTGTTTCACCTGGACGACCGCTCCCTGGCATCCATGATGCAGGCGCGCAATGGCATCGATTGGCTCGATGCCTCCTGGCCGGTGGCCCAGGCGCTGGAGCATGTGTATGCGCATGGCGCCTCGGCAAGCCATTCCTGGTATCCGGTGTGCAAGGGCTCCCTGGAGCAGGTGGTGGGGCAGATCAGTCTGGCGCGTCTGGCGGCCCAGGCGGGTGACGGCGAACGGGTGGTGCAGGACCTGATGGCACCGGCGGTGTTCGTGCCCGAGACCCTCAGCGGCATGGAATTGATCGAACAGTTCCGCACCCAGTCCGCGCGCCTGGTGCTGGTGGTGGACGAGTATGGCGATTTGCAGGGGCTGGTGACGCCGTTTGATGTGTTGCAGGCCATCACGGGGGAGCTGCAACCGAACCCGCAGTCCCAGGCCTGGGCGACGCTGCAGGCCGATGGCAGTTGGCTGCTGGACGGCCTGATGCCGGTGGAGGAGCTCAAGGCGCGGCTGCGCATCGACGAGGACCTGCCCGCCTCGGAGCACTACAACACCCTGGCCGGTCTGCTGATGGCGATGGCCGGGCGCCTGCTGCACGAGGGCGACGTGGTGGTGTGCGTGGGCTGGGAATTTGTCGTCCTGCACCTGGACGGGCGCCGCGTGGCCCACGTGCGCGCCCACGCACAGGTGCCATTGGCGGCAGATTCAGGCGCGCCCGAGTAGGCGGTAGGCCCACAGGCCCAGGATCTCGTGCAGGGCGAGCTGCCACAGACGGGCACCTTCCTGCAAGGAATACTCGGTCCAGGGCACTTCGGGGGCGCTGCGCTGGTCCACGGGGTAGGCCAGCACGTTCCAGCCTGCGGCCTGGAAGCTGGCCATGGCCCGTGGCATATGCCAGGCGGAGGTGACCAGCAGCCAGCGCTGCCGAGGGTCCACACCGGGCATGCGGGCGCTGAAAACGGCGTTTTCGTGGGTGTTGCGCGAGGCGCTCTCCAGCACCAGCGATGCGGGGGCAAGCCCCAACTGCGCGAAGACGGCGCGGGCACGCTCGGCTTCGCTGGGGCCGCTGCCCAGCAACTGGCCTTCGCCGCCGGTGAAGATCAGCGTCCACTGCGGGTGCTGGCGCGCCAGGGCGGCAGCGGCGGTCATGCGTTCGGCTCCGTCCTCCAGCAGCGGCTGGGGGTGGGCTTGCGCCAGGAAGCCGGGGGCGGTGGCCCCGCCCAGCACCACGACACCGGCCAGGTCCGCAGGCAAGGCGGCGCTGGGGGGCGATTCGGGGTACTGCCCTTCGAGGTAGGCGAGCAAAGGGTTGACCAAGGGGCGCCAGCCCAGGGCCAGCAGGAGCGCCAGACTCAGCCACAGTGCGCGCCGCGCCAGCGCCGGGCGCCGGGGCAGCGCCCACAGGGCCAGCACCATTCCCAGCAGCACCCAGCCCAGGGGTTGGGTGCCCAGGGCCACCAGCTTGGCAAGCAATTGCATCGGTTTACACTCCCCCGGATTCAACAACAACGGCACGCGACATGACCAAAGGGATGATACTGGCCGCGGGCCAGGGGACGCGGGTACGGCCCCTGACCAAGGATTTGCCCAAGCCCATGATTCCGATCCTGGGGCGCCCGGTGATGGAGTACCTGATCGAGCACATGGCACGCCATGGGGTGCGCGAAATCATGGTCAACGTGGCGCACCACCACCGCCGTATCGAAGAGTATTTTGGCGATGGCAGCCGCTGGGGGGTGGAGATCGGTTATTCCTACGAGGGCGTGCTGGAGCACGGCGAGATACTGCCCCGGCCCCGCGGCTCGGCCGGGGGCATGCGCCATATCCAGGACTTTTCAGGCTTCTTTGACGAGACCACCCTGGTGGTGTGCGGCGACGCCCTGGTGGACCTGGACATCAGTGCCGTGGTGCAGGAGCACCAGGCCAAGGGCGCCATGGCCAGCGTGGTGGCCATGGAAGTGCCGCGCAGCGAGGTGCAGAGCTATGGCGTGGTGGTGGCCGATGCCGATGGCCGCATCCAGTCCTTCCAGGAAAAGCCGTCGCCGCAGGAGGCGCGCTCGACCCTGGCCAGCACCGGGATCTATGTGTTCGAACCCGCGGTGCTGGACCTGGTGCCGTCGGGCCAGGTGTTTGACATCGGCTCGCAGCTGTTCCCGCTGCTGGTGCAGCAGGGCCTGCCCTTCTTTGTGCAAAACCGCAGTTTCCAGTGGATCGACATTGGCCGTGTGAGCGACTATTGGTCGGTACTGCAGCGTGTGCTGCGCTCGGAGGTGGAGCACATGCAGATGCCGGGCAAGCAGGTGCGCCCGGGGGTGTGGGCGGGTTTGAACACGCGCGTGGACTGGAATGCGGTGCAGATCGAGGGCCCGGTGTACATAGGCTCCGGGGCCTGCATCGAACCCGGCGCGCGCATTGTGGGCCCCACCTGGATCGGCCATGGCTGCCATGTGCGCGCCGGGGCGAAGCTGGTGCGCAGCATCCTGATGGAGTACACGCGCATCGGCTACGGCATGGAGTTCACGGAAATGATCGTATCGCCCCATTACTGTGTGAACCGCGGCGGCGACACCGTCTACCGGGGCGACGACAACACTGGCCTGCGCTGGAGTGACGCGCGCGCCTGAGAACATGCGCAAAGCCTGTGTGTGATCCCGTTCAGACGGAGCACCGGTTGCAGGGTATTTTTGAAAGGGACGTATGACGATCTTGGTGACGGGCGGGGCGGGTTTCATCGGCTCCAACTTTGTGCTGGACTGGGTGGCGGGCCAGGACGAGCCGGTGGTGAACCTGGACAAGCTCAGCTACGCGGGCAACCTGGAAAACCTGGCCAGTCTGCAGGGCCAGGCGCAGCACCAGTTTGTGCGGGGCGACATTGCGGACCGTGCCCTGGTGGGCGAGCTGTTGCAGCAGCACGGCGTGCGTGCGGTGGTGCATTTCGCCGCCGAAAGCCATGTGGACCGTTCCATCCACGGGCCGGAGGCTTTTGTGCAGAACAACGTGGTGGGCACTTTTGCCTTGCTGGAGACGGTGCGCGCCTACTGGCAGGCGCTGGAGTCGGACGCGCGCGCGGCGTTCCGGTTTTTGCACGTGTCCACCGACGAGGTGTACGGCTCACTGGGGCCGGGGGACGCGGCCTTTACCGAGACGCACCCGCACCAGCCCAACAGCCCCTACAGCGCGAGCAAGGCCGCCAGCGACCACCTGGTGCGTGCCTGGCACCACACCTACGGGCTGCCGGTGCTGACCACCAACTGCTCGAACAACTATGGCCCCTTCCATTTCCCGGAAAAGCTGATCCCGCTCATGATCGTCAACGCTCTGGCGGGCAAGCCGCTGCCGGTGTATGGCGACGGCCAGCAGGTGCGGGATTGGCTGTACGTGAAAGACCATTGCAGCGCCATCCGCCGTGTGCTGGAGGCAGGCCGACCGGGGGAAACCTACAACATCGGGGGCTGGAACGAGAAGGCCAACATCGACATCGTGCGCACCGTGTGCGCCCTGCTCGACGCGCGCCGCCCGCGTGCCGATGGCCAGCCCTATGCGCAGCTGATCCAGTTCGTGACCGACCGTCCGGGCCATGACCGCCGCTACGCCATCGACGCCCGCAAGATCGAACGCGAGCTGGGCTGGAGGCCCGCAGAGACTTTCGAGTCCGGCATTGCCAAGACCGTGCAGTGGTATCTGGACCATTCGGATTGGGTACAGCGGGTGCAGACCGGCGCTTACCGCGACTGGGTGCAGCAGCAGTACGCGGGTGCCGCATGACAGTTTTGCTCTTGGGGGCCCAGGGTCAACTGGGCTGGGAGCTGCGGCGCAGCCTGGCGGTGCTGGGGCCGGTGGTGGCGGTGGCGCGTGGCGCAATGGGGCTGGAGGGCGGCTGGCAGGGGGATCTGACCGACGTGGATGGTCTACGCATGGCGCTGCGCGCGCTGCGCCCACGCATCATCGTCAACGCCGCGGCCTATACGGCGGTGGACAAGGCCGAGACCGAGCGCGATGCGGCCTGGTGCGTGAACGCGCAGGTGCCTGCGGTGCTGGCCGAGGAGGCCACAGCCCTGGGCGCCTGGTTGCTGCACTACAGCACCGACTATGTGTTCGACGGTTCGGGCAGCCGACCCTGGTGCGAGGACGATGCCACGGGCCCCTTGTCGGTCTATGGCGCAAGCAAGCTGGCGGGTGAAGAGGCGGTGCGCCAGCACGCGCAGCACCTGGTGCTGCGCACGAGCTGGGTCTATGCCGCGCGCGGGCAGAATTTTGCCAAGACCATGCTGCGCCTGGCCCTGCAGCGCGACGAGTTGCGGGTGGTGGACGACCAGTGGGGGGCGCCTACGGGGGCGGATCTGCTGGCGGACGTGAGCGCCCATGTGCTGCGTGCCGTGCTGCGCCCCAGCGAGGGGGTGGCCCTGGCGGGCACCTACCACCTGGCGGCCAGCGGCGAGACCACTTGGCACGCCTACGCCCAGTGCGTGGTGGACTCCTTGCGCGCCAGCCACCGTGCAGCCCAGTGCCGGACGCAGGCCATCACGGCGGTGGGCAGCGATGCCTTCCCGGTGGCGGCGCGCCGCCCGCTCAACTCCCGGCTCGACACCCGCAAGCTGCGGGAGACTTTTGGCCTGCACCTGCCCGATTGGCGCGTGGGGGTGCTGCGCATGTTGGAGGAAATCGACCATGACCCGAACCGTTGAAACCGCCCGCAAGGGCATCATCCTGGCCGGGGGCTCCGGCACCCGGCTGCACCCGGCCACGTTGGCCATGAGCAAGCAGTTGCTGCCGGTGTACGACAAGCCCATGGTCTACTACCCCTTGAGCACGCTGCTGCTGGCGGGGCTGCGCGACATTCTGATCATCAGCACGCCGCAGGACACACCGAGGTTCGCGCAGTTGCTGGGCGATGGCAGCCAATGGGGCATCCACCTGCAGTACGCGGTGCAACCCAGCCCGGATGGTCTGGCGCAGGCCTTCTTGATCGGGGAGGACTTTCTGGCAGGCGCACCCAGCGCCCTGGTGCTGGGGGACAACATCTTCTACGGCCACGACTTGCAGCCCATGCTGCGCAGCGCGGATGCGCGCACGCACGGGGCCACGGTGTTTGCCTACCACGTGAAAGACCCGCAGCGCTACGGCGTGGTGGCTTTTGACGCGCAGCAGTGCGCGGTCAGCATCGAAGAAAAGCCCGCCAAGCCCCAGAGCAATTACGCCGTCACGGGCCTGTATTTCTACGACGAACAGGTGGTGGACATTGCCAAGGCGGTGCGTCCCAGCGCGCGGGGGGAGCTGGAGATCACCAGCGTCAACCAGGCCTACCTGGAGCAGGGGGCACTGCAGGTGGAGATCATGCAGCGCGGTTACGCCTGGCTCGATACCGGCACGCACGACAGCCTGCTGGACGCGGGCCAGTTCATTGCCACCCTGGAGCACCGCCAGGGCCTGAAGATCGCCTGCGTGGAAGAAATCGCCTGGCGCAATGGCTTTATCGACGACGAGCAGTTGGCGCGTCTGGCGCACCCCCTGGCCAAGAGCGGCTATGGGCAGTACCTGCTGTCCCTGCTGGAAGGGGCGCGCGCGTGATTGCTGCACCGACCCGCATTCCCGAGGTTTTGCTGCTGACGCCCAAGGTGTTTGGCGACGAGCGCGGTTTCTTTTTCGAGAGCTTCAACCAGCGGGTGTTTGCCCAGTGCACCGGGGTGGATGCGCCCTTTGTGCAGGACAACCACTCGCGCTCGGTGCGTGGGGTGCTGCGCGGTCTGCACTACCAAGTCCAGAAGCCCCAGGGCAAGCTGGTGCGGGTGGTGGAGGGCGAGGTGTTTGACGTGGCGGTGGACCTGCGTGTGGGTTCGCCCACCTATGGCCAGTGGGATGGGGTGCTGTTGTCGGCGCAGAACAAACAGCAGCTGTGGGTGCCGCCCGGTTTTGCCCACGGTTTTCTGGTGCTGTCGGAAAGTGCTGAATTTCTGTACAAAACGACCGATTACTATGCACCGGAGCACGAGCGTTGCATTGCCTGGAACGACCCGACGCTGGCGATCGACTGGCCGCTCAACGGCAGCGTGCCCGCCTTGTCGGCCAAGGACGCGCAAGGCCTGGCCTGGGATGCCGCCCCCAAGTTCTGAGGCGGTCTGGTTGTGGAGTGCGCCTGATGCAGCAACAGTGGTGGATGGCAGGGGTTTGGGGGGCTGTTGCGGCAGCCCTGCTGGGGGGGTGTGCGGCGCCGCCGCCCGACACCGTGACGCCGCCTGCGCTGGCGCCGGTGCTGGCCTCCGCGCCCGCCCAGCGGGCGGTGGTGGAAGACGAGCTGCTGGGTGGGGAGTGGGAGGTGACGTACATCGCGCGGGTTGCGCAGTTGCGCCGCCCGGTGCCCCGCCTGCGTTTCGAGGGGCTGCAGCAGCTCAGTGGGGACGAGGGCTGCATCCAGTTCCGGGGGCGCCTGCGCGCGCAGGCGCAAGGCGTGCGGCTGGAAGGGCTCAAGCCCACCAAGGTGAGTTGCGTGGGCCATGCATCGGGCCAGCAGGACCAGTTTTTTCTGGCCCTGGAGCGTACGCGCGCACTGCGCATGCACACCGATGAGTTGCAGCTGCTTGACGAGCAGGGACAGGTGCTGATGGGCTTGCGGCGCAGGCCGTGAGTGGGGGACGGCGGGCTTCAGTGGCCTGGCGTCGCTTTGCCCGCAAAAACAAAAAGGCCGCAGGTTCGTGGAACGGTGCGGCCTTTTGGCTGGTGCCCAGGGCCGGACTCGAACCGGCACACCTTGCGGCGGGAGATTTTGAGTCTCCTGTGTCTACCAATTTCACCACCTGGGCGGTATGGGGTGAAGCGGGAATTATGGCACATTTACGGACATGAATTACCCGACGATCGAAGACGCGGTGGGCAAGACGCCGCTGGTGCGCCTGCAGCGCGTGGGCCAGGATGTGAATGCGCAGCGCAACAACGTGGTGCTGGCCAAGCTGGAGGGCAACAACCCTGCGGGCTCGGTGAAAGACCGGCCGGCCTTGTCCATGATCAACCGGGCGCAGGAGCGCGGCGAGATCCACCCCGGCGACACCTTGATCGAGGCCACCTCGGGCAACACTGGCATCGCGCTGGCCATGGCGGCGGCGATCAAGGGCTACCGCATGGTGCTGATCATGCCGGAAGACCTGTCGGTGGAGCGGGCACAGACCATGAAGGCCTTTGGCGCGGAGCTGATCCTTACGCCCAAGAGCGGCGGCATGGAGTACGCGCGCGACCTGGCCGAGAAGATGCAGCGCGAAGGCAAGGGCCGGGTGCTGGACCAGTTTGCCAACCCGGACAATCCGCGCATCCACTACGAGACCACGGGCCCCGAGCTGTGGGAGCAGACCGGCGGGCGCATCACGCACTTCGTTTCGGCCATGGGCACCACCGGCACCATCACCGGGGTGAGCCAGTACCTGAAGGAAAAGAACCCTGCTGTGCGCATCATCGGTGCCCAGCCAGCCGAGGGCTCGCGCATTCCGGGCATACGCAAGTGGCCGGCCGAGTACATGCCGCGCATCTACCGCCCGGAGGCGGTGGACGAGCTGGTGCTGGTGACGCAGGCCGACGCCGAGGCCATGTGTCGGCGCCTGGCGCGCGAGGAGGGCATTTTTGGCGGCATCTCTGCGGCAGGCGCGTGCTGGGTGGCGCAGCAGATTGCGCTGCGCGAGCGCGACGCGACGATTGCCTTCGTGGTCTGCGACCGGGGCGATCGCTACCTCTCGACTGGCGTTTTTCCCGCGTGAAATCAGTGCCTGGCCCGCGTGGAATAAGCGCTTGTTGCTATTGAATTTGTAGCATTTTGATGTCGCACAGCCCCGAATACCGTTATTGCCCCCAGTGCGCCACGCCTTTGCAGTGGATGGCGAGCCAGGAAGACGGGGGCGTGCGCCAGCGCCTGCGCTGCCCGGGCTGTGCCTTCACGCACTGGAACAACCCGACGCCGGTGCTGGCGGCGGTGATCGAGTACCAGGGCGGGGTGCTGCTGGCGCGCAATGCGGCCTGGCCGGGCAAGATGTTTGCGCTCATCACCGGCTTCATGGAGGCGGGCGAGACGGCGCAGGAGGGCATCACCCGCGAGATCGCGGAAGAAACCGGCTTGCACACCACGGCGCTGAACCTGATTGGGGTCTACGACTTTCAGCGCATGAACCAGGTCATCATCGCCTTCCATGCCTGCTGCGAGGGCACCGTGCAGCTCTCGCCCGAGCTGCTGGAGTGGCGCGTGTTCGCGCTGGACAAAGTGAAGTGCTGGCCGGCTGGAACGGGTTTTGCGTTGGCGGACTGGCTGCGCACGCGCGGGCACACAGCGCAGTTTGTGGAGTGGCCCAGCGCGCAGGCCGACACCGCGCCCGGCGCGGAAGTGCCCACCTACAATGCGCAGCCACAGGAGTGAAGTGATGCAGATCGACAAGGAAGTGGACGCGCGCGGCCTGAACTGCCCGCTGCCGATTTTGAAGGCCAAGAAGGCGCTCTCGGAGATGGCCAGCGGCCAGGTGCTCAAGGTGGTGGCCACCGACAAGGGCTCGGCGCGCGACTTCCAGGCTTTTGCCAAGCAAACCGGCAATGAGCTGATCGACCAGCAGACAGTGGGTGAGGAGTTCATCCACGTCCTGCGTCGGCGCTGACGCACACGTCGCACCCCCGTTGGGGCAAAAAAGTACGTTGCAGGGGAACGCAAGGGCGCTGCGGTTTTTTGCCGGGAGGGGCCGCTTGCGCCTCCCTTTCAAGGCCTTGGTTGTGGGGTACACGGCTGGCCCGTCATGTTGCCTCGCCAGGTCGGTGCTTGTGGGGGGGCACGGCTGCCCCGTCAGGCCGTGGCAGGTACTGCCGGGTGACGGCACTGCATGGAGTACCCGATTGTCCCATCTATGCCGCGTCAGGCGCTGCCCGGTGCGCGCTCCTGCTGCAGCGGTCGGCGCGGGGCGCCGACTCCGCCGTGGCAGAGGCTCGGGGGCCAGCGCGGGGGAACTCTCTTCGCGCCCTTCGGGCGCTGCGCTCGGACAGCCCCCGCGAGAATGTTGACGAAGCGCGCTACGCGCGCCTGGCCCCCGAGCCTCTGCCACGGCCGCCGCAGAAGTCGCACGCACCGGGCAGCGCCTGCCACGGCGAAGGGAGGGTGTAGTGCGCGAACCATGGAAATTTCCAACAGGCCTATTTGCAGCGCTGCATCCTGGAGGGGCTGGATTCCCTATGGGCATGCGCCGTCAGCGCCGCTTCCCGCGAAATGGCATTTCCGGTGGGCATGCCACCAACGCCACTTCCAAGGTGTGTGCGGGCAGGGCACAGCGCTTTCCTTGGGGGCGCCGAGACGCGCAGCGGCAGGCGGGGCGCGCGCAGCGCGCTTCGTCAACATGCTTGCCGCGCATGTCCGAGCGGCGTGAGCGCAGCGAACACAGCGAGTTGTGCGGCACCCACCTGCTGTGAGCACCGCAGGGAAGCCGCCGCGCAGCGGTGGCCGCACGCATGGAAAGCGCTGTGCCCTGCCCGCACACACCTTGGACACACGCGCCGCCGCACACGCCTTGAGCACGCGCTGCCTCGCACACCGTGGCCACTCGTCTTGCCGTACACGCCTTGGCTACGTACCGCCTAGGAGTGCTTTGCGCCTGCGGCCACAACACACAGTCTGAGCATGTATCGCGCGCACACCGTGGCCACGCGCGCAGCACAGGCAAAAGACCCGCCAGCCCTCGAAAGACTGCAGCAAGACCCTGGAAAGGGGCGCGTCAGGCGCCCAGGCGCTGCAGTTGGCTGCGCAGCTTCTCCAGCGTGGCGCCAAAGTCGGCCACGCGTTTCTTTTCCTGCTCGATGACGGCAGCGGGCGCCTTGGCGACGAAGGCTTCGTTGGACAGCTTGCCGCTGGCTTTGGCGATTTCGGCTTCCAGGCGCGCCACTTCCTTGCCCAGGCGCAGCTTTTCGGCGGCGACGTCGATCTCCACATGCAGGCACAGGCGGGCCTGGCCGACCACGGCCACGGGGGCGGCCTGGGCGGCAGCGCTCCAGGCGGCTTCGTCGGTGAAGACGCGCACCTCGCTGAGCTTGGCCAGGGTTTGCAGCACCGGGCCCGCGCCTTGCAAGAAGGCGGCTTCGTCGGCGCTGGAGGCCAGGGCGAAGAGTGGCAGCCGGGTGGCGGGCGAGACGCCCATTTCACCGCGCAGGGTGCGGCAGCCGTCCACCAGGGCCTTGAGCGCGGCCACGTGGGCCATGGCGGCGTCGTCCACCTTCTCCATCTGGGCCACGGGGTAGGCGGCGACGCTGATGGACGCGCCCGCGCGGTCCGCCACCGGGGCGACCTTTTGCCACAGTTCTTCGGTGATGAAGGGGATGATGGGGTGGGCCAGGCGCAGGATGGTCTCCAGCGTGCGGATCAGGGTGCGGCGCGTGGCGCGCTGCTGCGCGGCGGTGCCGGTCTGGATCTGCACCTTGGCAATTTCCAGGTACCAGTCGCAGAACTCGTTCCAGACGTAGTCGTAGATGCAGTTGGCGACGTTGTCCAGGCGGTAGTCGGCAAAGCCCTGGGCCACATCGCTTTCCACTTTTTGCAGCAGCGAGACGATCCAGCGGTCGGCCCCCGAGAAGTCCAGGATGGCGGTGTCGCAACTGGCGGGGGTCTGCGCGCCCACGCCGCAGTCCTGGCCTTCGCAGTTCATGAGCACGAAGCGGGTGGCGTTCCAGAGCTTGTTGCAGAAGTTGCGGTAGCCCTCGCAGCGCTTGCTGTCGAAGTTGATGGAGCGCCCCAGCGAGGCCAGCGCGGCAAAGGTGAAGCGCAGTGCGTCGGCCCCATAGGCGGGGATGCCTTCGGGGAATTCCTTTTGCGTGTTCTTGCGTACCTGCGGCGCGGTTTCGGGTTTGCGCAGGCCGGTGGTGCGCTTGGCCAGCAGGGGATCGAGCGCAATGCCGTCGATCAGGTCCACCGGATCGAGCACATTGCCTTCGCTCTTGCTCATCTTCTTGCCCTGGGCGTCGCGCACCAGGCCGTGGATGTAGACATGCTTGAAGGGCACCTTGCCGGTGAAGTGGGTCGTCATCATGATCATGCGCGCGACCCAGAAGAAGATGATGTCGTAGCCCGTGACCAGCACCGTGCTGGGCAGGTAGAGGTCGTGGTCTGCCGCGTCCGCGCCCAGGGTGCTGAAGGGGACCAGGGCGGAGGAGTACCAGGTGTCGAGCACGTCGGGGTCGCGGCGCAGCCGCTTGCCGGCACCGGCCTGGGCTTGCGCCTCGGCCTCGCTGCGGGCCACGTAGACCTGGCCGTCTTCGTCGTACCAGGCCGGAATCTGGTGGCCCCACCAGAGCTGGCGGCTGATGCACCAGTCCTGGATGTTGTTCATCCACTGGTTGTAGGTGTTGACCCAGTTCTCGGGCACGAAGCGCACGGCGCCCGATTGCACGGCGTCGATGGCTTTTTGGGCGATGCTCTTGCCGCTGGGATCTTGTTCACTCACCGCCCCGGCGCCGGGCCGCCCCAAGCCGGGGGCCGCCCCCTCGGGGGGTAGCGAAGCTTGCGCAGCAGGGAGCGTGGGGGCCTTGTTCATGGCGACAAACCACTGGTCGGTGAGCATGGGCTCGACCACCTGGCCGGTGCGCGCGCAGCGCGGCACCATGAGCTTGTGCTTCTTCACTTCCACCAGCAGGCCCTGGGCCTGCAGGTCGGCCACGATCTGCTGGCGCGCGGCGAAGCGATCCAGGCCTTGCAAGTGCTTCGGAATTCCCACATCCACGGCAAGGGGGTGTCCCGACGTAACAGGGCTACTTTTCCCTCCAGTTGCAGTTTCCGCAACGTATTGATCCCATCGCTCACCGCCGCCAGGAACTGAGTTGTCAATGATCTTCCCGCCCAGCGTCAGCACGCAGATCATGGGCAACTGGTGGCGCTGGCCGACCTGATAGTCGTTGGGGTCGTGCGCCGGGGTGACCTTGACCACGCCGGTGCCGAAGGCCTTGTCCACGTATGCGTCGGCGATCACGGGGATGGTGCGACCGCACAGCGGCAGCGTGACCTGTTTGCCGATCAGGTGGGCGTAGCGCTCGTCTTCGGGGTGCACCATCACGGCCACGTCGCCGAGCATGGTTTCGGGGCGGGTGGTGGCCACGACCAGGCCTTCCACCCGTTCGCCGTTGACCATCTGTGCCCCATCGGCAAAGGGGTAGCGGATGTGCCACAGCGCGCCTTCTTCTTCCTCGCTCTCCACCTCCAGGTCGCTCACGGCGCTCATGAGCACCGGGTCCCAGTTCACCAGGCGCTTGCCGCGGTAGATCAGGCCTTGCTCGTAGAGCTGCACAAAGGTGTCGGTCACCGTCTTGGAGAGCTTGTCGTCCATGGTGAAGTACTCACGGCTCCAGTCCACGCTGTCGCCCATGCGGCGCATCTGGGTGGTGATGGTGTTGCCGCTCTTTTCCTTCCATTCCCAGACCTTGGCGGTGAAGGCTTCGCGCCCGAGGTCGTGGCGGCTCACGCCCTGGTCTTGCAACTGGCGTTCGACCACGATCTGGGTGGCGATGCCGGCGTGGTCGGTGCCGGGAATCCAGGCGGTGTTGAACCCGGCCATGCGGTGGTAGCGGGTGAGGCTGTCCATGATGGTCTGGTTGAAGGCGTGGCCCATGTGCAGGGTGCCGGTCACGTTGGGCGGGGGCAACTGGATGGCGAAGGACGGTGCGTCCATCTGCGGCGCGCCCGTGCCGCGAAAGCCTGCCACGCCGTAGCCGCGGCGCTCCCACTCGGGGCCCCACTGGGCCTCGATGGCGGCGGGCTCGAAGGACTTGGACAGGGATTGCAGGCCGGGTTGTTCGGGGGTGGTCGTCATGGTTTCGGGAGGGCCACAAAAAAGGAAGGCGCCCAGCGGGCGCAAGAACCGCGCATTTTACGGGTGCGGTGGGGCCGTGTGCGTCCCCGGGCGGGTGTGCCGCATCGCTGGGCACCCAGTGTGGCCCAGTGCGCTCGGGGGAGTCATCAATCATGGCCGCGTCGCAACTGGGGCGGGCATAGGGCGGGGCCCCCAAAGGGGCGGATGGGCTTTTTGGATAATAGGGCCATGCTGTTTGTTCTCTCGCCCGCCAAATCCCTGGATTACGACACAGCGGGCCCGGCGCATACGCCCACGGCGCCGCTGTTCGTTCCCCAGACCCAGGAGCTGATCGACACCCTGCGCCCCCTGAGCGTGGCACAGGTGGCCTCGCTCATGAAGCTCAGCGACACCCTGGCCGCGCTCAACGTGGCGCGCTATGCCGCCTGGTCGCCCCAGGCCACGGCGCAGAACGCGCGCGCCGCCGTGCTGGCCTTTGATGGCGATGTGTACGACGGCCTGCAGGCCCGCGCCATGGACACGGCGCAGCTGCGCTGGCTGCAAAAGCACCTGTGCATTCTGAGCGGCCTCTACGGGGTGCTGCGCCCGCTGGACCGCATGCAGCCCTACCGGCTGGAGATGGGCACGGCGCTGGCCACGGCGCGTGGGCGCAACCTGTACCAGTTCTGGGGCGACAGCATCGCCCAGTACCTGGGCCAGCGCGTGGCCCAGGACGGGCAGGGCGTGCTGGTGAATCTGGCTTCACAGGAGTATTTCAAGGCGGCCCACACCCCGGCGCTGCGGGCGCGGGTGGTGGAATGCGTGTTCCAGGACTGGTCGGCGGGACAGTACAAGGTGCTGGGTTTTTACGCCAAGCGCGCGCGCGGCATGATGCTGCGCTTTGCCTGCGAGCAGCAGGTGCAGCGCGCCGAAGACTTGCGGGCTTTCGATGCGGCGGGTTACGCTTGGTGCGCCGAGGCGTCCAGCGTGGACCGCTGGGTGTTCCGCCGAAAAATATAAGAATCTGGGCCATTGGCCCGCGTGGATAAAGCGATAGGTACTATGAAAATAATAGCAAACGGCTTGCAGTTCGAGGTGGAGGACAGTGCCTGCATCAACCCCCAGGACGCCGATCTGCACGCGCGCCCGGTGGTGGTCCTGGTCATGGGGCTGGGGATGCAGCTCATTGCCTGGCCGCAGGCCCTGGTCGATGAGCTGGTGGACGCGGGCTTTCGCGTGCTGCGCTTTGACAACCGCGACGCCGGCTTGTCCACCCATTTGCACCACCTCAAGCCGCCGCACCTGGGCTGGACGGCGCTCAAGCACCGGCTGGGCTTTCGCATCCAGCCGCCCTATGCGCTGGCCGACATGGCGCAGGACGTGCTGGCGCTGATGGACGCGCTGGACATCAAGCGTGCCCACCTGGTGGGCGCCAGCATGGGCGGCATGATCGCGCAGCGCGTGGCGCTGGCGGCGCCGCAGCGGGTGCAGAGCCTGGCCTCGCTCATGAGCAGCAGCGGCGCGCGCAAGCTGCCGCCGCCGCAGCCGCAGGTGCTGCGCCTGATGATGCGCCGCCCCGCGGGGGCGACTCTGGAGGCCCAGGTGGAGCACACCGTGCGCATCTTCCAGGCCATTGGCAGCCCCGCCTACCCCACACCCGAAGACGAGTTGCGCACGCGGGTGCGTGCGGCGCTGGAGCGCGCCCACAACCCGGCCGGGGTGGCGCGCCAGATGGTGGCGGTGGTGGCCGACCACCAGCGCGCCGAGAGCCTCGCGCGCGTGCGCTGCCCGACCCTGGTGGTGCACGGGCAGGACGACCCGCTCGTGCCCCTGGCCTGTGGCGAAGACACGGCCCAGCGCATCCCCGGGGCGCAATTGGTGCGCATCCCCGGCATGGGGCACGACCTGCCCCCCGCCGTGGTTGACCAGGTCCTGGCCGCGCTGGTTCCGCACCTGCAAGCCGCCCAGCGCCAGGCCTCGCCCTGGAACAACAGCACTTTGTAAGCGCCTGTGCGCGCACCCACCCCATGAGCACTCCCGCCCACTCCAACACCCCCGAGCAGTCGCAACTGGGGCGCAGCAGCGCCTATGTGGACCGGCTCGACCCCTCGCTGCTGTTTCCGATTCCGCGCGCGCCCAAGCGTGCCGAGATCGGGCTGGAAGAAGGCGCCTTGCCCTTCATGGGGGCGGACCTGTGGAGCGCCTTTGAGCTGAGCTGGCTGAACCTGCGCGGCAAGCCCCAGGTGGCGATTGCGCACTTCACCATCCCGGCCGATACGCCCCACATCATCGAGAGCAAGTCCTTCAAGCTCTACCTCAACAGCTTCAACAACAGCGCCTTTGCCGACGCCGATGCGGTGCGCGCCCAGTTGCGCACCGACCTGGGTGAGGCCTTGTGGCGCGGTAGCCCCGCGCCCGCCAGCAGCAGTCTGGGGGTGCGCATTCTGCTGCCCGAGCAGTTCGATTGCGAGCCGGTGCACGAGCTTGACGGCCTGAGCCTGGACCGGCTGGACGTGGAATGCAGCCGCTACCAGCCCGCGCCCGACTTGCTGCGCACGCTCGATGGCGACGAACACGCCCTGGTGACCGAGACCCTGACCAGCAACCTGCTCAAGAGCAACTGCCTGGTGACGGGCCAGCCCGACTGGGGCAGCGTGCAGATCCGCTACACCGGGCGCCAGATCGAGCACGAGGGCCTGCTGCAGTACCTGGTGAGCTTTCGCAACCACAACGAGTTCCATGAGCAGTGCGTGGAGCGCATCTTTGCCGACCTGTGGCGGCGCTGCCAGCCGCTCAAGCTGTGCGTCTATGCGCGCTACACGCGCCGAGGTGGGCTGGACATCAACCCCTTTCGCACCAGCAGCCCACAGGCGCTGCCGCCCAATGTGCGCACCGCGCGGCAGTAACCGGACGCTATAAAAATAGTAGCTGCGCCCGCATATTCCACGCGGGCTAGCAGCGGTTTTTATCCGCAATACCGAGCACCTGACAGGCTTCGATGGCCATGACCTGGCTCTCATCGCTGGGCACCAGCCAGACCTCCACCCGGCTGCTGCGGTGGTGCAGGGCGCACACCGCGTCGGGCGTGGCGGCCTGGTTGGCCTCGTCGTCGAGCACCAGGCCCAGCCAGTGCAGCTGCTGGCACACGCTGTGGCGCAGCGCCGCGTCGTTTTCGCCGATGCCGCCGCTGAAGCTGAGCACATCGAGCCCCTGCAGCGCGGCCACCATGGCCCCGGCTTCGCGCAGCACGCTGTGGGTGAAGTGGGCGATGGCCTGGGCGGCTTCGGGGCGCGCGCTGGCGCGCAGTGTGCGCATGTCGGCGCTCAGGCCGGACAGGCCCAGCAGGCCGCTTTCTTCGTAGAGCAGGCGCTGCAAGGCGGCGTGGTCCCAGCCCTGTTCGAGCAGGTACAGCAGCACCCCGGGGTCCAGCGCGCCGCAGCGGGTGCCCATCACCAGGCCGTCGAGCGCGGTGAAGCCCATGGTGGTGGCGACCGAACGCCCCTGCAGCGCGGCGCACAGGCTGGCGCCGTTGCCCAGGTGGGCCATGAGCACGCGCTGCCCGGCGCGCGCGCTGTGCTGCTGCAGCGTGGCCATGACGCCCTGGTAGGACAGGCCGTGAAAGCCGTAGCGGCGCACGCCCAGGGCCTGCACCGCCGGGGGCAGCGCAAACCGGGCCTGCGGCCCGGGCAGGCTGTGGTGGTAGGCGGTGTCAAAGCAGGCCACCTGGGGCACGCCGGCAAAGACCTCGGCCATGCGCTGCAGGGCCGCCAGGTTGTGCGGCTGGTGCAGCGGTGCCAGGGCGCACAGGGGCTGCAGGGCGTGCAGCACCGTGTCGTCCACGCGCACGCTGGCGCTGAACTGGCTGCCGCCGTGCACCACGCGGTGGGCAATGGCGCACAGCCCGGTGGCCGCGCCGTGCTCCTGCAGCAGCGCCAGCAGGGCGTGCAGCGCCCAGTGGTGGCCCTGGGATGCGGCCAGCGCACCGGGGCTGGCCATGGCCGGGGCGCCGCCTTGCGGGCAGAGCAGTGTGGCCTGGCCCGTGGGGCCGCGGTAGTGGAGCCGGGGCTGGCCGCCGGGCTCCAGGGCGCTGGCCTGGCCTTGCAGCGTGGCGGCCAGGGGCTGGCCCGCAGCGTCCAGCGGGTGCAGGGAAAACTTGAGCGAGGAGGAGCCGGCGTTGACGCACAGCACCGTGCGCGCCCCCGGGGCCGTGGCAGAGCGGTCCATGCTCACCAGGCCTTGCGCGCCTGGCCGCGGTCGGCGTTGTGTGCCACCAGCAGCCCCAGCACGGCCGAGGCCACGCGGTTGATGGGGCCGTCGGCGCGGCTGGTCAGGGCGATGGGCACGCGCGCGCCCAGCACGATGCCGGCCCCTGTGGCGCCGGCCAGGTGTTCGAGCTGCTTGGCCAGCATGTTGCCCGACTCCAGATCGGGGGCGAGCAGGATGTCGGCCTCGCCCGCCACGCTGGAGTCGATGTGCTTGAGCTGCGCGGCGTGGCTGGAGATGGCGTTGTCAAAGGCCAGCGGTCCGTCCAGCAGCGCGCCCTGGATCTGGCCGCGGTCGGCCATCTTGCACAGTGCCGCGGCGTCCAGCGTGGAGGGAATGTTGGCGTTGACCGTTTCCACCGCCGACAGGATCGCCACCTTGGGGCGGGGCACGCCCAGGATGCGGGCGAAATCGACCGCGTTTTGCACGATGTCGGCCTTGTCGGCCAGGCTGGGGTGGATGTTGAAGGCGGCGTCGGTCAGCAGCAGCGGCTTGTGGTACAGCGGCACGTCGAAGCGGAACACGTGCGACATGCGCCGCGCGGTGCGCAGGCGCGGCTGCGCCAGCACGGCGTGCAGCAGTTCGTCGGTGTGCAGGCTGCCCTTCATGAGCATGCCCACGCGGCCCTGGGCGGCCATTTGCGCCGCCACCTCGGCGGCTTCGTGGCTGTGCTCCACCGCCACCAGCTCGACGCCTTGCAGCGACACCTGCGCCTCCTCGGCCACGCGGCGCAGCCGGGCTTCGGGCCCCACCAGCACCGGCACGATCAGGCCGTGCCGGGCGGCGTCCAGCGCACCGGCCAGCGATTCGGCATCGCAGGGGTGGACCACCGCGCAGCGCACCGCGGGCAGGCCCTGCGCCAGCGCCAGCAGGGCCTGCAGGCGGCTGTGCGGGTCAAAGAGGTGGATGACCGGGGCCTGCATGCGCTGGCGGCGCACCTTCTGGGTGGGGGCCAGCACGCGCGCGGTGCCCTGCAGCACCACCACGCCCTTTTGGTTGGTGACGCGGCAGTCCAGCACCACCGCGCTCTTGGGGGCGTCCTTGGCACTGACGCTGACCTGCACCGTCAGCGTGTCGCCCACCCGCACCGGCTTGGTGAAGAGCAACTGCTGCTCCAGGTAGATCGTGCCCGGGCCGGGAAACTGCGTGCCCAGCAGCGCCGAGATCAGCGCGCCGCCCCACATGCCGTGGGCGATGACGTCGTGGAACAGGGTCTGCGCCGCGTACTCGGCGTCCAGGTGCGCCGGGTTGGTGTCGCCCGACACGGCGGCAAAGGCGCGGATGTCGTCCAGCGTGAGGGTGCGCTGCAGCTGCGCGCTCTGGCCGATGCGCAGTTCGTCGAAGGTGGTGTTCTCGATCCAGTCGGTGCTTGTGTCGTTCATGGTGCGTTCGCCAGCGGCGGGCGGCGCCGGCATCGCGCCAGCGCCTGGGGGAAGTGGGGTCAACGCTCGGCGCTCACCAGTTGGCCCAGCACCTGCAGGGCCAGGTCCTGGTCGGTGTGGGCGATGTGGTGCAGCAGCCAGTCGTGCAGGTAGGTGCGTATGCGTATCGCGGCCTGCAGGTCGCCCCAATGGCCGCGTCGGGTGCCCATTTCCGTGATGGTTTCGATGAAGAGGGCGTGCTGCGCCAGATGGGCGCCGTGGTTGGTGTAGTCGGGGCCGAGCTGGAGCATCAGGGTTTCTTCCTCGGCGAAGTGGTGCGCGATGTAGCGCTGCAGCTCGGGCAGCAGATCGTTGAGGGCGCGCCGGGTCTGGCCCTGGGCGCACAGGGTGTCGAAGGTCTCGATCAGCCGCACCAGATGCTGGTGCTGGGCGTCCATGGAGGGTACGCCGGTGACGAGCGATGCGTTCCACAGTTTGGTCATGGATTTTTCCTGCCGACAGAGGGGCTTGCCGCAGTGCGGGCCTGGCGCCCACGGTGCCGTGGTGCGGTGCGCGGCCAGCGAACTGCGCCATTCTCGCCGCTGCGGGGCCGGGTATCAATCCCCGTGGAGCAAGACCAGTTCGTGTGCCGCCACGGGGCGCCCGAAAAAGTAGCCCTGGAAAGCGTCGCAGCCCATGGCCAGCAGCATGTCGCGGTGCTCCATGCACTCCACCCCTTCGGCAATCACCGCCAGGCCCAGGCTGTGGCCCAGGGCCACCACGGTGCGCGCGATCACGGCGTCGTTGGGGTCGGTGAGCAGGTCGCGCACGAAGGACTGGTCGATCTTGAGCTGGTCCAGCGGCAGCCGCTTGAGGTAGGACAGCGAGGAGTAGCCAGTGCCGAAGTCGTCCAGCGACAGGCGCACGCCGTGGGCCTTGATGGCGCTCATCTTGCTCACCACCGCCTCCACGTCGCTCATGAGCATGCTCTCGGTGATTTCGAGCTTGAGCCGCTGCGCCGGGGCCCCGGTTTTTTGCAGCGCCTGCTGGACATGCTGAACGAAGCTGGCCTGGGCGAACTGCACCGCGCTGACGTTGACGGCCATGCTCCACTGCCCCATCACCGGGTGGCGCGCCCATTGCACGAGCTGCGCGCAGGCCGCCTCCAGCACCCACTGCCCCAGCGGCAGGATCAGCCCGGTCTCTTCGGCCAGGGCGATGAACTCGCTCGGGCCGATGAGCCCCTTGTGCGGGTGCTGCCAGCGCACCAACGCCTCCACCCCGGTGATGCGCCCCGGGCCGTCCACCTGGGGCTGGTAGTGCAGCATGAATTCGCCGCGCGCCAGGCCCTGGCGCATGTCTTTCTCCAGCGCTGCGTGGGCGCTGACGCTGGCTTGCATGCTGGGGTCGAAAAAGCGCAGCGTGTTGCGCCCGGCGGCCTTGGCCTGGTACATGGCCACGTCGGCCTTCTTCAGCAGCTCATCGACCTTGGTCGGCTGCGGCCCGAACACCACCAGCCCCAGGCTGGGGGTGCTGCTGTGGGTGAAGTCGCCCAGCAGGTAGGGCCGCCCCAGGGTGGCGAGGATTTTGTAGGCCACGATCTCGGCATGCTCGGCCGCCTCGGTCTCGTTGGCGCCCAGCGTCTCAAGCAGCAGCACGAATTCGTCGCCGCCAAAGCGCGCCACGCTGTCGGCCTCGCGCACGCAGTCCAGCAGCCGCTGCGCCACCTGCTGCAGCAGGATGTCGCCCAGGTCGTGGCCCATGGTGTCGTTGAGCTGCTTGAAGTGGTCCAGGTCCAGAAACAGCAGCGCGCCGTACTGGCCGCTGCGCTGGTACTGCACCAGGGCGTGCTGCAGCCGGTCCAGCAGCAGACGCCGGTTGGGCAGGCGGGTGAGCGGGTCGTAGAAGGCGAGTTGGCGGATCTCCTCCTCATAGCGGCGCCGCTCGGTCTCGTCGCGCACCAGCCCCACGAAAGTCACCTGCCCGCCGCGCAGCACCTTGGACACCGACAGGCTCATGGGGAACTGGCTGCCGTCGCGGCGCAGGCCGAACACCTCCAGGCGTTTGCCCAGCACGCGCTCCTGCCCGGTGCGCAGGTAGCGCCGGATGTAGGTGTCGTGCAGGCCGCGGTGCGGCTCCGGCATGAGCATGCTCACGTTGCGCCCCAGCACCTCGTGCACGGGGTAGTCGAAGATGCGGCTGGCGGCGTAGTTGAACGACTCCACCAGCCCCTGCGCATTGATGGTGATGACGCCATCGACCATGTTGTCCACGATGGTCTGGGTGTGCAGCGCTGCTTCGCGCAGGGCCTGCTCGTCGCGCTGGCGCTGCGCGCGCGCGGCGATGCGCTCGCTGATGTCGCGCACCACCAGGTGGATCGCCGCCTGCCCCTGCAGCGCAATGCGCGTGCCCTGCACCTCGGCATCGAAGGCCTGCCCGTCCATGCGCAGGCAGCGGGCCTCCAGGCGCGGGGTCACCATCACCTCTTGTTCCAGCGCGCGCAGGCGCAGCTCCTGGCGCGTGCGGCTCTCGGGCGCGAAGCGCTCCAGCGCCGCGCTGTCCAGCAGCTCCTCGGCGCTGGCCGCCCCCATGAGCGCGATCGCGGCCGGGTTGACGTAGCTGAAGCGCCCCTGCTGCACCACGAACACCGCGTCGGGCGACCACTCGATCAGGGTGCGAAAGCGCTCCTCGCTTTCGTGCAGCGCGGCGCGCTCCAGCTCCAGTGCGTGCTGCGCCAGGTGCAGCGCCTGGCGTTCGGAGATGTCGATCGCAATGCCCAGCAGATAGGCCGCGCCGCCTTGCGCGTCCAGCACCGGGATGCGGTGCAGCAGCACATCGCGCATGGCCTGGCTCGGAGCGTGGTAGAGCGCCGTCTGCATGGTGGAGGGCGTCTTGAGTTCAAAGGCCCGCTCATCGGCCTGCACCATGCGCTGCACATCCCCAGGTTCGAACCCGGGTGGCCAGTCCTGCGCGCGCAACTGCTCGGCACTGCGCTGCAAGGACTGCTGCGCCGCCTGGTTCAGCAGCAGCACCTGGCCCTGGGCGTCCTTGACGTAACACACCGCAGGGAAGGCGTCCAACAGCACCTGGCAGGCATCCAGATGCTGGTCCAACAATGTATAGAGTGATTCTGGTTGCATGGGGGCGCGGGAATGGCGCATTGTAGGGGGGTGTTTGGGGTTGCTGGGGGGCTGGTGTTGTTGGGGGGGATGGGTTTTGTTGTGGGTGGTGCTGGTGTTGTTGTTGGTGTTGGTGGTGTTGGTGGTGTTGGTGGTGGTGGGTTTGATTGATTTTTTGCTTTGGCCTGGCGGCTTCCTCACTGCGCCCACTCTCTCCCCCCGCCCTCTCTCGCCCGGCCGGGCGAGAGAGGGGGCCTGGACAGCCCCATTTGGCCGCGTCTTTGAACAAGGGAAGTACAAAGGGACAGGCCGCGTGGACGGGTGGGGGATTGTGGTGCTATGTATTTTATAGCGTTAATCGCAGTGTTTACGCGGGCTGGTGGCCTAAAACGCTTGTGGTTTCTGGGGCTTGAAGCAAATACTTGCCCAGCCACCAGCCACCAGCCACCAGCCACCAGCCACCAGCCACCAGCCACCAGCCACCAGCCACCAGCCACCAGCCACCAGCCACCAGCCACCAGCCACCAGCCACCAGCC
>JBQTHH010000008.1:0-7321 GCA_052390055.1 Rhodoferax sp. | reverse complement strand
GCTGTGGGGGGCCAGCCCTTCGGGCACCCGGGGGGGCGCCCCCACGCCGCCGGCCCCCCCCCGCCGCGGCTGGCGGGCACGGCGCCTGGCCTGTACGGCGTTGCGCGCCAGTACATCGACGATCGCGCCCTGGGTTGACGCCGCCAGATCCGCCCGCACCTGGCTTGGCAGTGCGCCAAACGCCCCCACACCATGTGCCTGCACCAGTTTTTGCGCCTGCACCAGCACCGCCGTTTTCAGGCCGGCAAAAGAGAAATCCAGATGGGGCTGGTGCAGCAGCGGGCGGGGCAGGGCGTAGGCATCCTCGCGCCCGCCCTGGGCCAGGCGCGCCAGCGCGGGGCCGCCCGGATAGGGCAGGCCCATCAGCTTGGCCGACTTGTCGAAAGCCTCACCCGCAGCATCGTCAATCGTCTCGCCCAGCAGCTCATAGCGCCCGATTCCCTCCACCCGCATCAACTGCGTGTGCCCGCCCGATACCAGCAGGGCCACGAACGGAAACGCAGGTGGATCCGCGCTCAGAAAAGGCGACAGCAGATGCCCCTCCAGGTGGTGCACCCCCAGCACCGGCTTGTCCAGCGCCGCGCCCAGCGCGCAGCCCAACCCCGCCCCTACCAGCAAGGCCCCCGCCAGGCCGGGCCCGCGGGTATAGGCCACGGTGTCGATGTCTTTCAGGGCGCATCCACTGTCACGCAGCGCCTGGCGCAGCAAGGGAATGGCGTGGCGGATGTGATCGCGGCTGGCCAGTTCCGGGACCACGCCCCCATAGGCCTGGTGCATCGCGATCTGGCTGTGCAGGGCATCGCCCAGCAGCGCCACCGAACCATCGCCACGCACCCGCACCAGAGCAACCCCTGTTTCATCACACGAAGATTCGATTCCAAGTACCAGCATGGTCTTTCACTGCAAGGCGCGCAGTGTAGTGCAGTCATGGCCCAGGCAGTAGCCGCGGGCCCTAGCAGCTTTTTGTTACCAATTGGCTAGGAATATCCCCATGTCGACCCCCTGAAACGGCGCAGATAATGGCCGGTTAAGCCCAAACCCACCCAAGACCGCCTGCCGACCTGCCTCTTGCAATGCGCCTGGAGCCTCCGAACACCGCCCCCAACGCTTCAGGCGCTGCCGCGCATGTCCGGGACCCGGGGCCCTTGCGTTTCCAGGATCTGGTCGAGTGGTCCCCCATAGGCATTGGCGTGTACCAGCGCGGCCGCATCGTGTATGCCAATCCGGCGGCCGTCTCCATCCTGCGTGCCGGCAGTGTGCAGGACCTGATCGGCTCCGACGCCAGGGAACACCTGCCCGGCTCTGCGTGGGCGCACATCGGAATGCGCCTGCGCCGCTTCATGCGCAGCGTTTCGCAGGCGCCACGCCACGAAGAGCAACTGCTTTGCCTGGACGGCGCCCTGGTCGATGTCGAAATCCAGGGCGCGCGCATCGACTTCGAGGGCGCCCCAGCCCTGCAGATCTGCTTTGTCGACGTCAGTGACCGCAAGCGCGCCGAAACCTCCTTGCGCGAGAGCCAGTACCAGTACCAGTCCCTGGTGGAGTGGTCGCCCTTTGGCCTGTGTGTCGTGCAGCGCGGCACCATCGTCTACGTCAATGCGGCCGCTTTGCGCATATGGGGGGCGGCGATCGCCTCCGATCTGGTCGGGACCCCCATCTTTGCGCGCATCCACCCCAAGCAGCGTGCCGCCACCATGGAGCGCATCAGCGCCATCGCCCAGTCGGGCGAGCATGCCTCCTTGCGCAGCATGCAGTTTCTCAAGACCAACGGCCGCACGGTCGAGGTCGAATGCCATGCCAGCGCGTTCCTGTTCCAGGGGCAGCAGGCCATCCATCTCAGTTTCCAGGACATCGGCGCGCGCAGCCTGACCGAGCGTGCCCTGCGCGAGAGCGAAGAACGCTTTCGGGTCCTGACCGAACTCTCCTCCGACTGGTACTGGGAGCAGGACGAATCCCTGCGCTTCACCGTGGTCAGCGAGCAGGTCCACGAATGCCTGGGCCTGCCGGCCCAGGCGCACCTGGGCAAGGCCTGGTGGGATCTGCCCACGGACAACATCTCCGCCCAGGAGTGGGACGCCCACAAAGAGCTTATGGCCCAGCGCCAGTCCTTCCGTGACTGGGAAATCTGCCGCCGGGACAGCGCCAGCGACGAGCCCCGCTGGGCCAGCGTCAGCGGTGCGCCCAAATTCGATGCCCAGGGCGTATTTCGGGGCTACCGCGGTGTGGGGCGCGACATCACGGCGCAAAAGCTCGACGCCCAGCAAATCCACCAGCTCGCCTACTACGACACCCTGACCCGCCTTCCCAACCGCCGCATGCTCACCGACCGCCTGGCGCGCTCCCTGCAGTCTGCACAACGGCACGGGACCCGCGGGGCCCTGCTGTTCATTGACCTGGACAACTTCAAGTCCCTCAACGACACCCTCGGGCATGACGTCGGCGACATCCTGCTGCAGCAGGTCGCCACCCGCCTGGTGGCCAGCGTGCGCGCCTGCGATACCGTGGCGCGGCTGGGGGGCGACGAATTCGTCGTGGTGGTCGAAGACCTCGACCCCAACGGCCTCACCGCCGCGGCCCAGGCCGATGCCATTGGGCAGAAGATCCTGCTCGCCCTCAATGCCCCCTATCAGCTCGCGGGGCGCGACCACGTCAGTTCCCCCAGCGTCGGGATCACCCTGTTTGGCAGCGAGCCCCACAGCGTCGACGACCTGCTGCGCCAGGCCGATCTGGCCATGTACCAGGCCAAGGCTGCGGGGCGCAATGCCGTCAGCTTCTTCGATGCGCGAATGCAGGACGAAGTGGACCAGCGCGTGGCCCTGGAGTCCGACCTGCGCGATGGGCTCCACGACGGCGAGGAACTGGAGCTGTACTTCCAGCCCATGGTGTCCGCCAGCGGCAGAGTGTCCGGCGCCGAGGCCCTGGTGCGCTGGCAGCAGCCTGTGCGCGGCCTGGTGATGCCCGACGCCTTCATCCCCCTGGCCGAGTCCACCGGCCTGATCGTCCCGCTCGGGCGGTGGGTGCTCAAGTCGGCCTGCGAGCACTTGGCGCAGTGGTCCCGCACCCCCCACGCCCAACACCTCGTGCTGTCGGTCAACATCAGCGCCCGCGAGCTCAGCGACCCGCATTTCGTTTCCTACGTGCGCAACGCCTTGCAGCGCAGCGGCGCCCCTGCCAACCGCCTTCGCCTGGAACTCACCGAAAGCGTGCTGGTCGACAAAATCGACGATACGGCAGCCAAGATGGAGCAGATCCGTGCCATGGGCGTCGGGTTCTCCCTGGACGATTTCGGAACCGGCTACTCGTCCCTGACCTACCTCAAGCGCCTGCCCCTGGACCTGCTCAAGATCGACCGCAGCTTTGTGCGCGACATCCTCACCGACCCCAACGACGCCGCCATCGCCCGCACCATCGTCGCGCTGGGCCACAGCCTGCGCCTGCAGGTCGTTGCCGAAGGTGTCGA
The DNA here is from genome assembly GCA_052390055.1 of Rhodoferax sp. Taxonomy (GTDB): domain Bacteria; phylum Pseudomonadota; class Gammaproteobacteria; order Burkholderiales; family Burkholderiaceae_C; genus Allorhodoferax. The sequence continues at coordinate 3,861 of JBQTHH010000008.1, read as the reverse complement.
AGCCGAAGACCAGCGCGCGTTTCTCGGCGCCCTGGGCTGCTCAGGCTACCAGGGCCGCCTTTTTGCCGAGCCCATGCCAGCGGCCGCTTTCGAAGAGTGGCTGGTGCGCCAGCGCGCAGGATGGAGCGTGGTTGCCATGGCCCCCTCCGGAAAACATCCCCACCCTGAATCAGCGGCCCATTTTTAGTGCAGCGCTGCACTGGCATCGCGGATGTGGGCTCCGCCCGTTTCGCGCATACCACGTGGACGGTCGATTTGCTGCTGCATTGCAGCAAAAATTGCCAATTTGTTGACATTGTCTAAGGGAAAACCCCTAAAAACCTCGATAATCGCTCGGGTATCTGAGCCGTTGCCACCGGGGCGTACACGGGTGGTGTAACCGTTTTTTTGTCACATTCAATCATGAGCATTTCTCGCAGGACCATGCTGGCCTGGGCGGCTGCGGTGCCTTTCGGTGCTGCCTTGGCGCAAATCGGGGACATCGGTGAAGCCATCAACAAGGCTGGTCGCCAGCGCATGCTGTCGCAGCGCCTGGCCAAGGCCTACCTGTGCATCGGGCAGCAAGTTCAAATGATTGCCGCCACCAAGGTGCTGGAGCAGTCGATGGCCCTGTTCGACCGCCAGTTGGTCGAACTCAAGGCCTACGCGCCCAATGCCACGGTACGGGACACCTATGGACAGCTGGAGTCCCAATGGTCCGCCTACAAGACCCTGCTGATAGGGGTGGCCCCTTCGGCCGCCAACGCAGGCAAGATACTGGCGCTGGACTCGACGGTGCTGGCCCTGGCCAACACCGGGACCGCCCAGCTGGAGCAGGTGTCGGGGCGCTCGCTGGGCAAGCTGGTCAACATTGCCGGACGCCAGCGCATGCTCTCGCAGCGCATGGCCAAGTACTACATGGCCTTGACCTGGGGCGTGGAAGCCAGCGGTGCCGGTGTCGAGATCGAAAAGGCACGCCAGGAATTCACCCAGGCCCTGCAAGTGCTGAACAACGCGCCAGAGGCCACGCCGGAAATCAAGCGTGAGCTGGCCCTGGCGGACGGACAATGGATACTGTTCAACTCCGCACTGGGCGCCAGGCCCAGCCTGACCGGGGCGGGCCATGTGTTCGTGGCCAGTGAAAACCTGCTCACCGTCATGGACAAAGTGACCGAACTGTATGCCAAACTTGGCAGAGCCTGATTACACCGAATACACCCCAGCATGACCCTGGCACCCTTCATCAAAGAGATCGGCCGTGGACGAGACGGCGCGCGCGACCTGACCCGCCAGCAGGCCAGCGAGGTGATGGGCCAGATACTGGACGGTGTTGCCAGTGAGCTGGAAATCGGCGCGTTTTGCATTGCCATGCGCGTCAAGGGTGAGACGCCCGCCGAACTCGCTGGGTTCTGCGATGCGGTGCACCAGCGTGCTGCCTGCTTTGAAGCGCAGGAGGGGGTGCCCACCGTCGTGCTTCCCAGCTACAACGGTGCGCGCAAACTGCCATTGTTGACCCCCTTGCTGGCGCTTCTGCTTGCACGCCAGGGGGTTGCGGTGCTGGTCCATGGAACCTGTACCGAACCCCGGCGCGTGGCGGCACGCGATGTGTTCATGGCCCTGGGCATTGCCCCGCTGGAGCAAACCGTGCGCCTGCAGGCCGGGCAGGTGTGCTTTGCGCCCACCGAGGTACTGCACCCCGGCTTGCGGCGCTTGCTGCAGGTGCGCCAGGTCCTGGGCTTGCGCAATCCCGCCCACAGCGTGGCCAAACTGCTCTTCCCGGTCCGAGGTGCCGGCGCCCTGGTCAGCAGTTACACCCATCCGGAATACGCCCTGTCCATGGGCGATACCATGGCCCTGATGGGGGTGCGCGGCCTGTTGTTGCGCGGCACCGAGGGCGAACCCGTGGCCGACCCCCGGCGCACACCCCGCATGCAGCAGGTTCTGGACGGCGTGGTGCAGGACCTGCATACCCAGCAGGAAGGCCCTTTGGCCCAGTTGCCGGAGTTGCCCACGGACATCGGTGCCCAGGCCACCGCCGCATACATCCGCGCGGTGCTCAGCGGCGCCCTCGCCACGCCAGCGCCCCTGGTGGAGCAGGCCCAGCGGGTGCTGGCCTTGCTGGGCAAGCCCCTGTAGGCGCGGCGCATCCAGCGTCCACTTGCGTGCCGCCAGCGGCAAAAGGGGCAGATTGGCCGGGTTAGAATAGCGGGTTGACCGATTTCAATCGTGTGGATGCAGAGCTGCTTTTTTGCAGGCAGACCGCTGAGACCACGATGTTTTCCCTGCGCGGGTGGCGGAATTGGTAGACGCACCAGGTTTAGGTCCTGACGCCAGCAATGGTGTGGGGGTTCGAGTCCCCCCCCGCGCACCACAATGTTGTTCAAAGTTTTGTGCAGTCGTCGGCCGCGAGGCGGCTTGGGCGGATTGCACCCCTTTAGGAGATCCGACATGGCCGTGAACGTAGAAACCCTGGAAAAGCTGGAGCGCAAGATCATGCTCACGCTGCCCGTGGATTCGATCCAGAACGAAGTCAACAACCGCCTGCGCAAACTGGCGCGCTCGGTCAAGATGGACGGCTTCCGTCCTGGCAAGGTTCCGCTCAACGTGGTGGCCCAGCGCTACGGCTATTCCGTGCACTACGAAGTGATGAACGACAAGGTCGGTGAAGCCTTCAATGCGGCTGCCAACGAGGCGCAGTTGCGCGTTGCGGGCCAGCCCCGCATCACCGAAAGCGAAACCGCCCCTGAAGGCCAGGTGGCTTTCGAGGCCGTGTTTGAAGTCTTTCCTGAAGTCAAGATCGGCGATCTCTCCGCTGCTGAAGTGGAAAAGCTCAACACCGACGTCACCGACCTCGCCATCGACAAGACCGTCGAGATCCTGCGCAAGCAGCGCCGCACCTTTGCGCAGCGCGGTATGGACCAGGGCGCCCAGGACGGCGACCGCTTGACGGTCGATTTCGAGGGCAAGATCGACGGCGAACCCTTTGCCGGAGGCAAGGCCAGTGACTTCCAGTTTCTGCTGGGAGAAGGCCAGATGCTCAAGGAGTTCGAAGACGCCGCACGCGGCATGAAGGTGGGCGAGAGCAAAACCTTCCCGCTGGCGTTCCCGGCCGACTACCACGGCAAGGACGTGGCAGGCAAGACCGCCGACTTCATGGTCACGGTCAAGAAGATCGAAGCCGCGCACCTGCCCGAGGTGGATGCCGACCTGGTCAAGTCCCTGGGCATCGAGGACGGCAGTGTCGAGGCCTTGCGGGCCGACATCCGCAAGAACCTTGAGCGCGAGGTCAAGTACCGCCTTTTGGGGCGCAACAAGCAGGCCGTGATGGACGCCCTGGTGTCCAAGGCGGAGCTGGACCTGCCCAAGGCCAGCGTCCTGGCGGAGGTGCAGCGCATGGTGGAAGCCGCGCGTGCCGACCTCAAGCAGCGCGGCATCAAGGATGCCGACAAGGCCCCGATTCCTGAGGACATGTTCCTGCCCCAGGCCGAGCGCCGGGTGCGTCTGGGGCTGGTGGTGGCCGAACTGGTCCGCGCCAACAGCCTGCAGGCCAAGCCCGAGCAGATCAAGGCGCATGTGGATGAACTCGCTTCCAGCTACGAGAAGCCGCAGGACGTGGTGCGCTGGTACTACAGCGACAACCGCCGCATGTCGGAAGTCGAAGCCGTGGTGATCGAAAACAACGTGACCGACTTCGTGCTCAGCAAAGTCAAGGTGTCCGACAAGACCATTGGCTTCGACGAACTGATGGGCCAAGCCTAGTGTAGTGGTGCACTCTTGACGGCACATTAAAACCGATGGATTTTTGGTCAGGGCTAGGCGCAAACCACAGCGATACCCGTAGGTATCGCGCGGATTTGCAACAACGCCCTGGGCAAAAAGACG
>JBQTHH010000007.1:0-44121 GCA_052390055.1 Rhodoferax sp. | reverse complement strand
CTGATCAAATGCGCAATATCCACCTGTGTGGGCAATGCCTTGCGGGTTCTCGCCATCCCGGGCCTCCATCAAGTCCTTGATGGAGGCCGATTATCAGCCAATTCCGTCTACTATCTGAACAGTATTGCCCCTAGCCTTGAATGTAACCTCTCCATAACTAGATTTTCCTATGTGCGGCCATATTTCAAAGACTCCTCTTGTTTTCTTCACCAATCTCGCTGTCTGGGCCTTCGGTTGTATGCTTGCGCAGATTTACCGAGTAATTTCGACTGGTCGCTCTCCTTTGGCGAAGCTGACAGTAGAAGATCAGGACTATCTTGTTGGCCTTGTTGACCAGAGGCCACTCTGGTTTGTCCTGGTCGGCTGCGTTTTGCTCGTCGCCATGGTTGCAATAATTGGTCAGCGCTCAGAAACACTATTTGGCCAGTTACGAGCCCAACAAATGCTTAACCAAGTGCTGGCAGAGTCTGCTTCCGCCTTTCTTAACTTCGGGTCATTGCTTGCAGCAGTTGCCTTCCTTGGTAGTGAGTTGTCCTATTTTGCTGGCTCCATCGCGTGTTGGGTGGCGTGGCTTGTGTTCAGGCCCAAAGAACGCACCTTCCCAACCGCCGAGCTTATGTAACGGGCTTGACACGCTAATCGCCCCTATCGCGCCACTTCCCCCGCCATTTCACCCCTTGCGCGCCACATAAAGTGGCGCGATACCACCAGAATCGCGCCACAACGGCCGGTCTGCTGTGGTTCAACCGTCAGCCAAGCCCCAACCCCACCCTGCTATCATCCCGCCCCGTCAGGTGCCGGTGCGCGATCCATCCGCTGGGGTGGGGTGCACCGGAGAATCGGGAAGACGGTGCGAATCCGTCGCGTGCCCAACGCTGTAAGGACGATGCCCCCCACGTGTGCCACTGGCTGCCAAGCCGGGAAGGTGTGATCGGGGCAGACGACTCCAAGCCAGAAGACCGGCCTGATGCTTTCTTTGCGCTGCAAGGCCGGGCAGCGCTTCCAGGACACGCTGCACCCCTTTCGTGGTGCATGGCGGCGCGGATCGGGATGGGATGCAAGGCGTCGTTTCGCAGCCAATAGCCCAGCTATTGGCAAGAAGCGCAACGAAGCAGACCGCCCGAGCCCGCGTCGGCAAGCCCAGCGAAAGGGGTGTAGCGTGTCCTTAACTATTCACGCACAGGGGACTGCCATGAATACCGCCTCGGCGCACGCCGAACACTCTGAACACGCCTTCACCCAGGAGGCCCGCGACGCCATCTACCGCGCCATTTTTTCCCGCCGCGATGTGCGCGGGCAGTACCTGCCTACGCCGGTGAGCGACGCGGTGCTCAGCCGCATTCTCATGGCGGCGCACCACGCGCCCTCGGTGGGCTTCATGCAGCCGTGGAACTTTGTCGTGGTGCGCTCGCCCGAGACCAAGGCGCGCGTGCAGGCCGCCTTTGCCAAGGCCCACGCCGAAGCCGCCGAGATGTTTGAGGGCGAGCGCCGCGCGGTGTACCGCACCCTCAAGCTCGAAGGCATCATCGAAGCGCCGGTGGGCATCTGCATCACTTGCGATCGCAACCGCACCGGGCCGGTGGTGGTGGGGCGCACGCACATGAAGACCATGGATTTGTATTCCAGCGTCTGCGCGGTGCAAAACCTCTGGCTGGCCGCGCGCGCCGAAGGGCTGGGCGTGGGTTGGGTGAGCATCTTCCACCAGGCCGAGCTGCAAGAGGCGCTGGGCATCCCCAAGGGCATCACCCCCATCGCCTACCTGTGCGTGGGCCATGTGAGCCACTTTTTCGACAAGCCCGAGCTGGAAACCGCCGGTTGGCTGCCGCGCCTGCCCATGCAGGATCTGGTGTATTTCGACCAATGGGGCCAGCGTGATGACACCCAACCGCTGATCGCGCGCCTGCAGCAGCACCAGGCAGCGCTGCAAAGCAACCCGCCCGCCCGTGCCCTGGCCTGATTCCCCCATTTTCTAGACATAGAGCTTCTTATGAACACCGTACTTCCCACCCTGACCGACATTGCCAAGCCCGCCTTTGAAGCGGCACTGCAGCACAAGCTGGACAACAAGACCAAGCCCCTGGGGGCGTTGGGGCGCCTGGAGGCGCTGGCCGCGCGCATCGCCCTGGTGCTGGGCGACGAAAACCCGGTGCTGCGCGATCCGCAGATGGTGGTGTTTGCGGGCGACCACGGCCTGGCCGCGCAAGGCGTGTCGGCCTACCCCAGCGACGTCACCTGGCAGATGGTGGAAAACTTCCTGGCCGGTGGCGCAGCGGTGAGCGTGCTGGCGCGCCAGCATGGCCTGGCCCTGACGGTGGTGGACTGCGGCGTGCAGCACGACTTTCTGGCCGGTTTGCCCGCAGGCGGTACGCGCCCCGGGCTGCAGGTGCGCAAGGCCGCCTGGGGCGCTGCCGACTCCACCCAGGGCCCGGCCATGACGCATGCCGAATGCGAAGCGGCGCTCTCGCATGGCGTGGACCTGGTCCAGGGCCTGCCGGGCAATGTGCTGCTGCTGGGCGAGATGGGCATTGGCAACACCTCTGCCGCGTCGCTGCTGCTGGCCAAGCTCACCGGGCTGGACATTGCCCAGTGCACTGGCGCGGGCACCGGCCTGGACAGCGAAGGCGTGCAGCGCAAGACCGCGGTGCTGCGCCGCGTGCTGGAGCGCCACGCCCAGGCCCAGGCGCCGCTGGACGTGCTCGCCGCCCTGGGCGGGCTGGAGATCGCCACCATGGTGGGCGCCGTGCTGCAAGCCGCGCACGAGCGCCGCGTGGTGGTGGTGGACGGCTTCATTGCCACCAGCGCCGTGCTGGTGGCGCAGGCCTTGCAGCCGCTGGTGCTGCAGCGCTGCGTGTTCGCGCACCGTTCGGGCGAGCGCGGGCACGAGTTCATGCTGCAGTACCTGGGCGCCCAGCCCTTGCTGGACCTGGGCCTGCGCTTGGGCGAAGGCTCGGGCGCCGCCTTGGCCTGGCCGCTGCTGCAGTCCGCCTGCACCGTGCTGCGCGAGATGGCCAGCTTTGCCTCTGCAGGCGTCTCTGAAAAAACCGAGGCCCCGGTGGCGGTCTGAGCACCTGAACCTGAGCCCCATGGCGTGACACAGGCACTGCGCCACTACCTGCTGGCCCTGCAGTACTTCACCCGCATCCCGCTGGGCGGGGCGCTGGCGCGCTGGGTCGGGTTCTCGCCCGCCATGCTGCGCGCCAGTGCCGCCCACCTGCCCGGCGTGGGCTTGCTGCTGGGGCTGCTGCTGGCGGGGGCGAGCGCCGCGCTGTGGGCGCTGCTCGCGCCCAATCCCTTCAAACCCCTGCTCGTGGCCTGTCTGGGCACGGCCCTGGGCGTGCTGTTCACCGGGGGTTTTCATGAAGACGGCCTGGCCGACGTGGCCGATGGCCTGGGCGGCAGCCAGGACCGCCAGCGCGCGCTGGAGATCATGAAGGATTCGCGCGTGGGCTCCTTTGGCGTGCTGGCCCTGGTGCTGGCCCTGGGCACCAAGCTGGCGCTCCTGGCCAGCCTGGGCGCGCTGGGCCTGGGCTGGCTGCTGGCGGCGCTGGTGGCGGGCCACACGGTGTCGCGGGCCTGGCCGCTGCTGCTCATCCGCACGCTGGCGCATGTGGGCGACGCGGCGCAGTCCAAATCCAGGCCCCTGGCCGAGCAGATCAGCGCCGCCGCACTGGCTGCCGGTTTTATGTGGTGTTTTATGGCCCTGGCCCTCGTATCCATTGGTTTTATTGCTATAAATAGCATAGCAATCAAAGCCCCGCTGCAAGCCCTTGGGCCGCCTCTGGCGCTGGCCCTGGGCCTGAGCGCCGTGGCGGCGCTGGCCATGCGCGGCTGGCTGCAGCGGCGCCTGCAGGGCTTCACCGGCGATGGGCTGGGCGCCACCCAGCAGGTGTGCGAGCTGGCGTTTTACCTGGGGCTGCTGCTGTGTGCCGCCTGAGCATTCCACCCCGCACTTGCGCTCTGAGAGCAAGGGGTTTGCGCCAGGGCAGGGGTGCGCACTACCGGCGTGGCCCCGCATGACGCGCACCCTGTGGCTGGTTCGCCACGCCCCGGTGGAGCTGCCCCAGGGCCTGTGCTATGGCGCCATGGACGTGGCCGCGCGCGCGCCAGACACCCAGGCCGCTGCCATCGCCCTGGCCGCCACCTTGCCGCAGGGTGGGGGGCAGAGTGGGAGGCAAGGTGGGGGGCAGGGTGGGGCGCCGGGTCTGGTGCTGCGCCATTCCCCCTTGCGCCGCTGCGCCGCGCTGGCCCAGGCGCTGGGCGCGTTGCGGCCCGGGCTGCAATTCCAGCCCGATGCGCGCCTGCGCGAAATTGACTTCGGCGCTTGGGAGGGCCAGCCCTGGTCCGTTCTGCCACGCGCCGAGCTGGACCAGTGGAGCGCGGACTTTGCCGACTACCGCCCCGGTGGCGGAGAAAACCTGCGCGAACTGCTGCAGCGCGTGCGCCAGGCCCTGCACGACACACAGTGCGCCCTGGCCGACAGCGGCGCCACACAGGCGGTGTGGATCACCCACGCCGGGGTCATGCGCGCCGTGCAGTGGCTGCACAACCCGGTTTCCATCGAGCGCTTGCCCACTGCCCAGGACTGGCCCCAGGCGGCGCTGCCCTTTGGCCAGGCCCTGGCGGTAGCGCTGGTGGATTGATACTGGGGAGTCTGTGCACCAATCTCTGGCACCCTTGCCGACCCCAACCTCCCTGCTCGGCATTGCAAACGTGCGCCAGGCAGCAGGCTATGGCGGTGCTTTGTGCCCTCGCACTTCCAATTGACGCCAGGAGCCTGCCGCCCGCGTCCCCCGGCCCCTGTGCATCGGTATGCCGAGAGCTGGCGCGGCAGCCGACCCGCTGCTGCCGCAGCGCCCGCTTATCGCGGCAGGGCCGCTGCCACCGCGTGCGCCAGCCCCGTGGTGGGGCGGCCGATCAGGCCCGAGAGCGTGTGGCTGTCGTCGAACAAGGCGCCGTGGGAGGCATCCACATCCGAACTGGCGATCAGCTCGGCAAAGGCAGGGGGCAACCCGAATTGGGCCAGTGCCGCCGCGTAGTCCGGCTGGGCCAGGTTGCGGTAGGCAAAGGGCTTGCCGGTCTGGCGGGCCACTTCGGCGGCCAGTTCTGCCAGGGTGTAGGCCTGGTCGCCCGCCAGTTCGTAGGTCTTGCCCTCGTGGCCCGGGGTGCCCAGCACCACGGCAGCGGCCTCGGCAAAGTCGGCCCGGGTGGCGCTGGCAATGCGGCCTTCGCCCGCAGCCCCGATCAGCACCCCACCCGCCAGCGCTGCGGACAGCGAGGCGGTGTAGTTCTCGGTGTACCAGCCGTTGCGCAGCAGCGTGCACTGCAGGCCGCTGGCGCGCAGCAGCGCTTCGGTCGCGCGGTGTTCGGCGGCCAGGGCCAGCGGCGAGGTGTCGGCGTGCAGCACGCTGGTGTAGACCACATGGCGCACCCCGGCGCCGCGCGCGGCGTCGATCACGTTGCGGTGCTGCGCAGTGCGCTGCCCCACCTCGCTGGAAGAAATCAGCAGCAGCGTGTCCACACCGCGCAGGGCTGCGGCCAGGGCTTGCGGCTGGTTGTAATCGGCGGCGTGCACCTCCACGCCCAGATCAGCCGCCTTGGCCGGGTCACGCACCAGGGCGCGCAGCGCGGTGTGGGGGGCCAGGGCCTGCAGGCGAGCAAGAACGAGGCGGCCAAGCTGGCCAGTAGCGCCGGTTACGGCAATGGTCATGGAAAAACTCCGGTTGCAATTGAGAGGACGCGACTGTAGGATTTGGGCTTACTTTTTGGAAGTACGTACATGGAAGTAAGTACCAAGACCCCCTTGGTTCCGTCGGACCGATCCCTGCGCGGCAACCTGCTGGCCGATGTCTGCCCCTCGCGCGGCGTGCTGCAGCACCTCACCAGCCGCTGGGGGGTGCTGGTGATGCTGGTGCTGGCCGAGCGCACGCACCGCTTTGCCGAGCTGCGCCGCGCCATCGGGGGAGTCAGCGAACGCATGCTGGCGCAAACCCTGCAGTGGCTCGAAGGCGATGGCTTGGTGCTGCGCGTGGCCCGCGACGTGGTACCCCCGCATGTCGAATACAGCCTCACCCCGCTGGGCCAGGGGGCGGCCGCGCACATGCTGGGCCTGGCCGATTGGATCGAAGAAAACCTGCCCCAGGTGATGCAGGCCCGTGCGCGCCAATCGCAGGCCAGCAGCACCGCCGCAACCGCCAGCGGGCGGCGCCACCGCCTGTCCTGACGGGGTGCTGTGCAAGGCGCGCCAGGGCCCCTGGCGCTGCCCTCAGGGCTTGGCGCTGGAGGGGTAGCCCGCGTTGGTGGTGGCGCTGGTCAGGTCGGCCACGCTGGCCTTGCTGTCGTCAAAGCTCACCACCGCTTCGAGGCGGACCAGGTTCACGTCCACCTTGCGCACGCCGGGTACCTTGGACAATGCTTTTTTGATGGTGATCGGGCAGGCCGCGCAGGTCATGCCCGGCACCTGCAGCGTGACGGTCTGCACCGCCGCCCACGCGGGCGACAGGGCTGCGCCCAGGAGCAGGGCGGCCAGAGTGGTGCGGGTGCGCGAACGCGGGGCGGTGGGCATCGAAAACTCCAAAAAAACGACCCAATCGGTCAATAAAACCAGGGCAGCACGTAGGGGTAGGCCAGCGCCACCCCCACCAGCGCCACCACCAGCCAGAATAGGCCCTTGACCAGGCGCTGCGTACGGGGCAGGGCGCACACAGCACCGCTGGCGCAGGGGGCGGGGCGGTAGATGCGCCGCCAAGCCAGCAGCAGTGACACCAGGGCCACGCCGATGAACCAGGGCTGGTAGGGCTCCAGTGCCGTGAGCTGTCCGATCCAGGCGCCAGAAATACCCAGCGACACCAGCACCAGCGGGCCCAGGCAGCAGGTGGAGGCCAGCAGGGCGGCCAGCCCCCCGGTGGCCAGGGGCAGACGGCTTGGGTCGCTAGGGTGGTCCATGGTGGGGCAGGGGGTGTTCAAGCCGAGATCAGGCTGCTGTCAACGAAAGACTCGGCATCGGGCAACTGGGCCTGCAGCGCGTCGGGGTCCAGCCCCAGGGCCTGGAGCAGCACGTAGGGCAGTTGCAGCACCACTTCGGGGGTTTCCGGCGGGTATTCCGCCAGCAGCGAGGCCAGGTGGATGATGGCCGCCAAAGGAGAAAAAGCCTCGGCCCGCAAGGGCGCGGATTCGTGGCGAAAGGCCTGCACCAGTTCGTCCGGGAAGTCCCAGCGCAGCGCCACCTCGGCAATGAGCTGGCCTTCGTCAAAGCCCAGGCTGCTGCGCTCGCGCTGCCAGCGCTCACCGGGCGCGCAGGGCGGGATTTCAACCGAATCGATGAGCTGGGGTGATTTGAGCGCCATCACCAGCTCGCCCAGGCGGTGCAGCATGCCCGCCAGCCAGGCCTGGGCTTCGTCCTGGCGTGCCTGCTGGGCCAGCCAGCGGGCATAGCCCGCGCTGATCATGCAGTGGCGCCAGTAGGCCATGCGGTTGAGGTTGGGCGGCAGTTTGAAGGATTCGGTCAGGCAGATGGCCAGTGCGCGCGCGCGGATGTGCGACATGCCCACCACCTGCACCGCCGCGTCGAGCGTGTGCACGCTGCGCGACAGGCCGAACACCGCGCTGTTGGCCATGCGCAGCACGGTGGCGCTCAGGGCCGGGTCCTTGGCGATGATGTCGCGCACCGTGGTGACGTCGGTGCGCTCATCCTGGAGCGAACGCACCAGGGCCGTGGCCGCCTCGGGCATCACGGGCAGTTTGATGGAGCGCAGAAATTCTGTCAGGGCTGGCATGGCCGCGAGCGTACCCTACTTGGCAGGCCTTGTGGCGAGCGCGGCCCCCTGGCGGCACAGCCTTTGCACGCTACAGGCCTGGCAGCGCGGCGCGCGCGCCTTGCACACGTAGCGTCCGTGCAGGATCAGCCAGTGGTGCGCGTCAGCGGCAAACTCCGCGGGTATGCGCCGCAGCAGGTCCTGCTCCACCGCCAGCGGCGTGCGCCCGTCGGACAGCCCGGTGCGGTTGGCCACCCGGTGCACATGCGTGTCCACCGCCATGGTGGGCTCGCCAAAGGCCACGTTCAGCACCACGTTGGCGGTCTTGCGCCCCACGCCGGGCAGGGCCTCCAGGGCGGCGCGGCTGCGGGGCACCTCGCCGCCGTGCTGCTGCAGCAAGAACTCGCAGGTGCGCAGCAGGTGGCGCGCCTTGCTGTGGTACAGGCCAATGGTGCGAATGTGGGCTTCCAGCCCTTCAAGCCCGAGCGCCAGCAGCGCCTGGGGCGTGTTGGCCACGGGAAAGAGGCGCCGCGTGGCCTTGTTCACCCCCACGTCGGTGGCCTGCGCCGACAGCAGCACCGCCGCCAGCAGCTCGAACACCGAGGTGTATTCCAGCTCGGTCTGCGGGTGCGGGTTGGCCGCTTGCAGGGTGGCAAAAAAGGCCTGCACCGCATCGGGTTGGGGCAACAGCGCGTTTGCGCGATCAGGAGCGTGGCGTGGCATGGGGAAAGCGCGGTTGGGCGACAATCGATGCTATCCGTTTTACGGTACACCGGCCACAAGCCGGTGCATCCCAGCCCAACCCGAGGAACAAACACCATGCAATTCGCAGACCGTCTGCAAAACGTCGAAACCTCCGCCATCCGCGAGCTTTTCAAGCTCTTGGGCAAGCCCGGCATCATCAGCTTCGCTGGTGGTTTTCCCGACCCAGCCCTTTTCGATGCCGAGGGCATTGCCCAGTCCAGCGCGGCGGTGCTGCGCGACAACCCGGGGCCGGTGCTGCAGTACGGCGCTACCGAGGGCTACCAGCCGCTGCGCGAAGCCCTGAGCGGCTTCATGGCCGGCAAGGGCGCGCAGGTGGCCGGCGATGGCCTGATCGTCACCACTGGCAGCCAGCAGGCGCTGGACCTGATCGGCAAGACCATGATCTCGCCCGGCGACAAGCTGATTGTCGAAGCCCCCACCTTCCTGGCCACCATCCAGTGCTTTCGCCTCTATGGCGCACAACTCATCAGCGCCCCGGTGGACGCGCAGGGCGTGGACGTGGACCGGCTCGAAGCCCTCATTGCCGAGCACCGCCCCAAGCTGGTGTACCTGATTCCCACCTTTGGCAACCCCAGCGGTGCCACCCTGAGCCAGGAGCGGCGCCTGCGCGTGCTGGAGCTGGCTGCGCGCACCCAGACCCTGGTGGTGGAGGACGACCCCTACGGCGAGCTGTACTTTGACGCCGCCCCGCCGCCGAGCCTGTTGGCCCTGAGCGCGCAGGTGCCGGGCAGCCGCGAGTGGCTGGCGCACTGCGGTTCGCTCAGCAAGATCCTCTCGCCGGGCCTGCGCGTGGGCTGGCTCATTGCACCGCCTGCCTTGCTGGCCAAGGCCACCATGTGCAAGCAGTTCAGCGACGCCCACACCAGCAACCTCACCCAGGCCATTGCCGCGCACTACCTGGGCACCGGGCGTCTGGCGCCCACGCTGGCCACGGTGCGCAGCACCTACGCACGCCGTGCCGCCACCATGGCGCAGGCCCTGGAGCGCGAGCTGGGCGACGCCATTGCCTTCAACCGCCCGCACGGCGGCATGTTCTTCTGGGCGCGCCTGACCGGGGCGCGGGGCCAGGAGGCCAACGCCAACCTGCTGGCCCAGCGTGCCATCGAGCGGCTCGTGGCCTTCGTCCCCGGGGCGCCCTTCTTCGCCACCGCGCCCGACGTGTCCACCCTGCGGCTGAGTTTCGCCACCGCCGACGAGGACAAGATCAACGAGGGGCTGGCGCGTCTGGCGCAGGCGCTGCGCTCGTAGGCCCGCCAGCCACGGGCGCAGGTGCGCTCTCGGGCGAATCGGGCAGGGCGCGTTCGAGCGCGCCGCGCAGCGCATCCATCTGGATCGGCTTGAGCACATAGTTGTCCGCGCCCGCGTCCAGCGCGGCCTGGCGCTCCTCTTCGAGCGCGCCGGCCGACAAGCCGATGATCGGCGCCGCAAAGCCGCGCAGGCGCAGCTCGCGCGTGGCCTGCAGCCCGTCCATGACCGGCATCTGGATGTCCATCAGCACCAGGTCGAAGGCCTGTTCCTGGGCGCGTTCCAAGGCCTGCAGGCCGTTCTCTGCCACCGTCGGCACGCCCAGGCCCAGGCGTTTGAGCATGTTGATCACCACCAGGCGATTCACCGGATGGTCTTCCACCAGCAGCACGCGCAGTTGCGGGTTGAGCCGGGAAGGCGCCGGCAGCGGTGCAGCAGCGCTGACCACTTGCGTGGCGTGGTCCTGGGCGCGTTGCAGGCGCACCGTGAACCAGAACTCCGAACCCTGGCCCAGCGCGCTTTGCACGCCAATGTCGCCGCCCATCATGTTCGTCAGGCGCTTGCAGATCACCAGGCCCAGCCCGGTGCCCCCGTATTTGCGCGTGGTGGAGCGGTCGGCCTGCTCGAAACTCTGGAACAAGCGCTCCACCGTGTCCGGGGCCATGCCGATGCCGGTGTCCTGCACCGAAAAACGCAGCACCACATCCGCCCCCTGCTCGCTCAATGGCTGCACCCGCATCGTGATGTTCCCGCGCTCGGTGAACTTGAAGGCGTTGCTCACCAGGTTGAGCAGGATCTGGCGCAGCCGCACCGGGTCCCCCACCAAGTCGGGCGCCAGCCCGGGCTGGGCGTGCACCAGCAGGATCGGGCCGCCTTCGTGTTCCAGTTGCCGAAACAATGCCACCACGTCGTTGATCAGGGTCGGCAGGGAAAAGCGCGTGTGCTCCAGCTTGAGCTTGCCCGCCTCGATCTTGGAAAAGTCCAGGATGTCGTTGAGCAGGGCCAGCAGGGTCTCGCCGCTGGACTGGATGACGCGCACGTACTCTGCCTGGGTCGCGTCCAGCGTGGTACGGGACAGCAGGTCGGCCACCCCCAGCACCCCATTCATGGGGGTGCGGATCTCGTGCGACATCACGGCCAGGAATTCGGTCTTGGCGGCGCTGGCGCGCTTGGCTTCGTCGCGCGCCGCGATCAGCTCCTGCTGCGTGCGGTGGCGCTCCGTGACGTCGCGGTAGGAGTACACGTGGCCCAGCCGCTCCTGCCCCACGTGCGCCGGGCGCACGGCGCACTCGATCACGCGCCCGTCGCGCAGGTACACCGTCTCCTGGCCCACGCCACCGTGTGCGTCCAGCTCCAGCAAGGCGCTTTCCGATGCGACCGGCTCGCCGCGCTCGCACAGGGCATGCAGATGCGCCAGGATGCCGTGCTCGTCGTGCTGCTCCAGCAGCGTGGCGGGCAACTGCCACATGTCGGAAAACTGCTGGTTGATGTTGATGATGCCGCCGCTGTGGTCGAGCAGCAGGATGCCCTCGGCCGTGGCCTCCAGGGTGGCGCGCAGCTGCGAGCCCGTGTTGGCCAGTTCGGTGGCGATGCGGTTGTGCTGCGACATGGGCACCGCGCGGTAGGTGTAGTGTGCCGGTTCGGTGCCCGTCTGGCGCACCGTCTTGGACACCTGCAGCACCTCTCCATTGGCGCAGCGCAGTGCGCTTTCCACGTCTTCGGCACAGGACTGCGCGTGCATTTCGTCCCAGAAGAACAGGTCGCTGAGCGCGCACTCATGGTCGCCAATGGTGCTGCCCACCAGCTGTTCGGCGCTGTAGCCCAGCAGCCGGGTGGCGGCCTCGTTGCAGGCGCAGATGCGCAGGCTCCCGGCCTGCAGCAGCAGCAGTATCTCGCCGCTGGCCTGCATCAGCAGCGACATCGCCTGGGCGGGGCCGCAGGCGCCTTCAGCCGTGCTTGGGGTTGTCATCGCCATCAAAGAAATAGGTGACGCGCTTGCGCGGGTTCAGATAGGCCAGCGCGCGCGGAGGCAGCAGGGATGGGACGATGGACTTGGTGATGTTGATGTGGGGCTCTTCCTCCAGGTTGAGCATGATCGCCTCTTCCTTGGGCACCTTCTCGTCGTAGACCAGCACCCAGGGGCGCAGCGGTTTTTGCGGGTTCACCGCCGTGACCGTGGCCAGCATGTCGTTGGACAGGTGCACGATGGAGCCCGGCGGGTACACCCCCAGGCTGCGGATCATGAGCTGCAGGGCCTTGGCGTCGAACTTGGTCTTGCGCTGCGCGAAGATGAAGGACAGCGCCTGGTGCGGGGTGAGCGCCTTCTTGACGTTGACCGGATTGCACAGGTTGTCGTAGTAGTTCACCAGCGCCACCAGCCGCGCGGCCTCGGTCATCTGCTCCCCCTTGAGGTGCTTGGGGTAACCCGAGCCATCCACATACTCATGGTGCTGGGCGATGATCGCCATGGAGCCGGGGTTCAGTCCCAGTTTGGTGCCGATGGCGGTGCCGTACTCCACGTGCATCTGGCGCAGGTGGCGCTCTGCGTTGTTGTATTCGTCCGGGTCCTTGGTGAGTACCTTGTCCGGGATGTCCATCAGCCCGATGTCGTGCACCATCGCGCCAATGCCCATGTCGCGCGCGGTGTCGGCGTCAAAGCCCAGGCCCTTGGACAGCATCATGGACAGAATGGTGACATTCAGGCTGTGGTAGTACACATCCTCCCCCCCGACCTTGTCGCCCATGACGTGCAATGTCGCTTCCGGGCACTCCAGGAACACCCCCACCATCTGCCCCACCAGGGCCCCCATCTCCTCCAGCGTCTCCACCGGCTTGGCCAGCAGGTTGCGGTTGAGGTTCTTCATGGTCGCAATCGCCTTGATGAAGGCTCGTTCGACGTTGCCGATCTGCTCCGCGCGCTTGGCAATCACCAGCCGGCGCGCTGCCGCAGCGACCTGTTCCGGGGTCAGGACCGGGGCCGCCGCCGGGGCGGGCGTGGCCGCGGCCTGGCTGAGCTGCGCTTGCGGATGCAGCATCTGCAGCGCCTGCGCGTCGCTGCGCGCGGGGTCGATACGGTACTGGGCCAGGCGCAGCTCGCGCAGTTCGCGCACCTGGCCGTCATTGCGGATCTTGAACTGGTTGAGCGTGAAGTTGTGCCGGAACCATGGCAGGTCCAGCATCACGAACAGTCCCGGGTGCAATTGTTCCGGGCCGATCAGAATGCCGTTGGGGTCGTGGGCCTCGGTGGGCATGGTGGCGCAGAGCGTGCAGTGACTTTTTTGCCATTCTCACACAGCGCGGCCTGCTTGGGGCAATGCGGCGCGCATATCTGTGGGCCGGTGCCAAGCGACAAAGGGTTTTCACCATGCGGGTCATTCCCATGGTGGCATGGCGGCATTTGGGCCATCATGCGCGCATGATCGATTCCAAGGCCATGCCGTCGTTTGTGTCGGTGCCCGGGCAGCGCAGGCCAGGGGCGGCCTGGCCCATGGAGGCCGGGGGAGCATGATGCGCCCGCACGTCAAGGTCGATTTCGTCTCCGACGTGGTGTGTCCATGGTGCGCCATCGGCCTGGGCAGCCTGCTGCTGGCCGTGCAGGAGGTGGACGAGGAGCTGCGCGCGGACATCCGGGTGCAGCCCTTCGAACTCAACCCCGACATGCCCGCGCAGGGGCAGCCCGTGGATGAATACCTGCGTGGCAAATATGGCATGGACGACGTGCAATTGGCCCAGTCCCGGCGCACCCTGCGCCAGCGTGGCGCCGAGGTCGGGTTCGACTTCCGCCTGGAGCTGCGCCTGCGCACCTACAACACCTTTGACGCCCACCGCCTGTTGCAATGGGCGGGCACCCAGGTGGATCGGCAGCTCGCGCTCAAGCAGCGCCTGCAGCGGGCCTATTTCACCGAGGGCCTGGACATAGGCAGCCCCGCGGTGTTGCGCCGCCTGTGCGAAGAGGTCGGGCTCGACGGGGTGCAGGCGCGCCAGGTGCTCGAGCGCGGGCGCTATGCCAAGGAAGTGCGCGCCATCGAGCGCTACTACCACCAGCGCGGCATACGCTCCGTCCCCGCCGTGGTGATCAACGACCGCCACCTTATCTCCGGGGCCCAGCCGGTGCAGGTCTATGCCCAGGCCCTGCGCCGCATCGCGCAGCTGGAGCCGCAGCAGGCGCCGGTGGTTGCTTCGGTGTCGCGCCCCAGCCCGCTGTGACGCATCCTTGCGTACACTGGGCGGCGTGACCTGTGCCCCAACCCAAGGAGTGATATGCGTGAAGTGACCAAGTATTTGCTCAGTGAAGCCCAGATGCCACGCGCCTGGTACAACATCCAGGCCGATCTGCCCCAGGCCCCGCCTGCCGTGCTGCACCCCGGCACTTTGCAGCCGGTGGGGCCGCAGGACCTGGCGCCGCTTTTTCCCACAGAGCTGATCCTGCAGGAGGTCAGCCAAGAGCGCTACATCGACATTCCCGAGCCGGTGCGCGATGTCTACGCCCTGTGGCGCCCGGCACCGCTGTACCGCGCCCACGGCCTGGAAAAGGCCCTGGGCACCCCGGCCAAGATCTTCTACAAGTACGAAGGCGTCAGCCCCGCGGGCAGCCACAAGCCCAACACCGCCGTGCCCCAGGCCTTCTACAACGCCCAGGCCGGGGTCAAGCGCCTGGTGACCGAAACCGGCGCCGGGCAGTGGGGCACCTCTCTGTCCTTTGCTGGTTCGCTCTATGGTTTGCAGGTGGAGGTGTACCAGGTGCGCATCTCCTACGACCAGAAGCCCTACCGCCGCGCCGTGATGGAGACCTATGGCGCGCGCTGCGTGGCCTCGCCTTCCATGGAAACGGCATTTGGCCGCTCGGTATTGGCCAAGAACCCGGACCACCCGGGCAGCCTGGGCATCGCCATTTCCGAAGCGGTGGAGCTGGCCGTGCAGCGCGAAGACACCAAGTACGCCCTGGGCTCGGTGCTCAACCATGTGCTCTTGCACCAGAGCGTGATCGGCTTGGAGGCCATGGAGCAGATGCAGATGGCCGACGCCTGGCCCGACGTGGTCATTGGCTGCGCCGGTGGCGGCTCCAACTTCGCCGGCATTGCCTTCCCCTTCATCGGCCACGCGCTGCGCGGCGGCGAGAAATCGCGCATCCTGGCAGTGGAACCGGCCGCCTGCCCGTCGCTCACGCGCGGCAAATACGCCTACGATTTTGGTGACACCGGGCGCATGACGCCCCTGAGCAAGATGCACACCCTGGGCAGCCAGTTCACGCCGCCGGGTTTCCACGCCGGGGGCCTGCGCTACCACGGCATGGCGCCGCTGGTGTCGCACTGCAAGGAACTGGGCCTGTTGCAAGCCGTGGCCTACAACCAGGTGGAATGCTTCGAGGCCGGGGTGCTGTTCTCGCGCCATGAGGGCATCGTGCCCGCGCCCGAGTCCAACCACGCCATCAAGGGCGCCATCGAAGAGGCCCTGCGCTGCAAGCGCGAGGGCAAGGCCGAAACCATCCTGTTCTGCCTCTCAGGCCATGGCCACTTCGATATGGCGGCCTACCAGAAGTACTTTGCCGGAGAACTCAGCGACGAGAGCTACAGCGAAGACGACCTGGACGCCGCGCTGCAGGGGCTGCCCGCCGTCGAGCGTTAGGAGCGGGTTCCAAGCCGCCCCTGGGGGGGGCTGCGCAACGTGCGTGGGCCCTCCGGGGGGGGCCTGGGGCAGTACAGCGCGCCCTGGGCAGCGCCCATGTCACTGGGTGCCGAAGATGCGGTCCCCGGCGTCGCCCAGCCCGGGCAGGATGTAGCCGTGGTCGTTGAGTTCGCGGTCCACCGCCGCGGTGTAGATGTGCACGTCCGGGTGCTCGCGCACCAGGGTGTTGATGCCCTGCGGGCAGGTCAACAGGCACAAGAACTTGATCGAGCGCGGCTGGCACTGCTTGATGCGCGCCACGGCGGCGGCGGCTGAATTGCCGGTGGCCAGCATCGGGTCCACCACGATCACGTCGCGCTCTTCCATGGCCTTGGGCATCTTGAAGTAGTACTCCACCGCCTGCAGGGTTTTCGGGTCGCGGTACAGGCCCACATGGCCCACGCGCGCGCCCGGCACCACCGAGAGCACCCCGTCCAGAATGCCGTTGCCCGCGCGCAGGATGCTGGCAAACACCAGCTTTTTGCCGTCGATCACCTTGGCGGTCATGGTCTCCAGCGGGGTGTCGATCTGCACCTCCTGCATGGGCATGTCGCGGCAGACCTCGTAGGCCATCAGGCTGGAGAGTTCATTGAGCAGGCGGCGAAAGCTGTTGGTACTGGCTTCCTTCTTGCGCATCAGGCTGAGTTTGTGCTGCACCAGCGGGTGGTCGATGACGTGCACGTTGGCGCGGGCGGTTTCGTCGATGGCAAGCATGGATTCTCCTTTTTACTGATTGGTAAACAGGCGCAAGTGTAGTGTCGCGCCGCGCCCGGCTACGCCTGTCAGCGCCGGCTCGAGCCCATCAGGCCGCCCAGCACGCCGCGGATGAGCTGGCGCCCCACCTCGCGCCCGATCTGGCTGGCCGCGCTTTTGAGTATCTGTTCACCCACGCTGGCGCGCGAACGGCGCTGGCCGCCACCCAGCATGTCGCCCAGGCTGTCCATCCAGCCACGCTCGGCCGGGGCCTGCGCCGCGCCGCCAGCGCTGCCCATAGGGGTGCCGCTCTGGGCGCTGCCAGCGGCCGCCGCCTCCTGGCGTGCCACGGTGCGGCCCTTGAGCGCCTCGAAGGCGGATGCGCGGTCCACCGCCTTTTCGTACACCCCGGCCACGATGGAGTCGGCCAGCAGTTGCTGGCGTTGCGCTGCCGTGATGGGGCCAATCTGGCTGCCCGGGGGCAGCACATAGGCGCGCTCGGTCACGCTGGGGCGGCCCTTGTCGTCGAGCAGGCTCACCAGGGCTTCGCCCACGCCCAGCTCGGTGATGGCGGCGGCCACGTCCAGGCCCGGGTTGGCGCGCATGGTCTCGGCGGCGGACTTCACCGCCTTCTGGTCGCGTGGGGTGAAGGCGCGCAGCGCGTGCTGCACGCGATTGCCCAACTGGGCCAGCACCGTGTCGGGGATGTCGAGCGGGTTCTGCGTCACGAAGTACACCCCCACGCCCTTGCTGCGCACCAGGCGCACCACCAGCTCGATGCGTTCGACCAGCACCTTGGGCGCATCGGCAAACAGCAGGTGCGCCTCGTCGAAGAAGAACACCAGCTTCGGCTTGTCCAGGTCGCCCACCTCGGGCAGGGTCTCGAACAGCTCCGAGAGCAGCCACAGCAGGAAGGTGGCGTACAGGCGCGGCGACTGCATCAGCCGGTCGGCGGCCAGCACGTTCACGTAGCCGCGCCCCTGGGCGTCGGTCTGCATGAAGTCGGCAATATTGAGCATGGGCTCGCCAAAGAACTGCTCCCCGCCCTGGGATTCGAGCTGCAGCAGCCCGCGCTGGATGGCGCCGATGCTGGCGGCGCTGATGTTGCCGTACTCGGTGGTGAACTCGCTGGCGTGTTCGCCCACGTGCTGGCACATGGCGCGCAGGTCTTTGAGGTCCAGCAGCAGCAGGCCGTCGTCGTCGGCAATCTTGAACACCAGTTGCAGCACCCCGGCCTGGGTCTCGTTGAGGTTGAGCATGCGCGCAATCAAGAGCGGCCCCAGGTCGCTCACGGTGGCGCGCACCGGGTGGCCTTGCTGGCCGAACACGTCCCACAGGGTGCTTGGAAATGCTATATTTTCAGGAGCATCAATGCCACGTTCCACGAGGGCCTTGGCCATTTTTTCGCCCAGAATACCGGGCTGCGACAGGCCGGTGAGGTCGCCCTTGATGTCGGCCAGAAATACCGGCACCCCCAGGGCCGAGAAGCCCTCGGCCAGGCGCTGCAGGGTGATGGTCTTGCCGGTGCCGGTGGCGCCGGTGATGAGGCCATGGCGGTTGGC
The DNA here is from genome assembly GCA_052390055.1 of Rhodoferax sp. GTDB lineage: Bacteria > Pseudomonadota > Gammaproteobacteria > Burkholderiales > Burkholderiaceae_C > Allorhodoferax. The sequence continues at coordinate 26,441 of JBQTHH010000007.1, read as the reverse complement.
CTTGTCGGGCCGCAGAAAGCAGCGCACGGTGGATGCGCCCTGGCCGTGTTGGGCCAGCAAAATGCCGTCGTCGAATGCAGTGCTCATGGGGTTGGAAACGAAAAACCGGGCGGGGTGCCCAAAAGTACAATCTGCCCTTAGCGTAACGAATTTTTGAGAGGGATTCCCCGTGGCAGGACATAGCAAGTGGGCCAATATCCAGCACCGCAAGGGTCGGCAGGATGAAAAGCGCGGCAAGATCTGGACCCGCATCATCCGTGAAATCACCGTGGCGGCGCGCACCGGCGGTGGTGACCCGGGCGCGAACCCGCGCCTGCGCCTGGCCATCGACAAGGCCAAGGCCGCCAACCTGCCCGCCGAGCGCGTCAAGTACAACATCGACAAGGCCACCGGCAACGCCGAGGGCGTGCACTACGAGGAAATCCGCTACGAGGGCTATGGCATCGGCGGCGCCGCCATCATCGTCGACACCATGACCGACAACCGTGTGCGCACCGTGGCCGAGGTGCGCCACGCCTTCTCCAAGCACGGCGGCAACATGGGCACCGAGGGCTCGGTGGCTTTCCAGTTCAAGCACTGCGGCCAGCTCATCCTGGCGCCTGGCACCAGCGAAGACAAGGTGATGGAAGTGGCCCTGGAAGCGGGGGCCGAAGACGTGCTCACCGACGACGACGGCGCCATCGAGGTCATCACCGCCGTGGGCGACTTCGAGGCCGTCAAGGCCGCGCTGGAGGCGGCGGGCCTGGCGCCCGAGGTGGCCACGGTGACCATGCGCGCCGAAAACACCATTGAACTCGCGGGCGAAGACGCCGCCCGCATGCAAAAGCTGCTCGACGTGTTGGAAGACCTGGACGACGTGCAAGAGGTCTACCACAACGCAGCGCTGTAAAGTGCCAGCCATGGTCGCCGGGCGCTCCCGCCCGGTTCGCACAATGTGTCACAGGCCCTGAGCGCAGGGGGAACAGGAAAATTCTATGAACGTATTAGTCATTGGCGGCGGTGGCCGCGAACATGCGCTGGCCTGGAAACTGGCCCAGTCCCCCAAGGTGCAGATGGTCTATGTGGCCCCCGGCAACGGCGGCACCGCCACCGACGCGCGCCTGAAGAACCTGCCCATCACCGACGTGGTGCAGTTGCGCCAGTGGGCGCAGGAGCACAAGATCACCCTCACCGTGGTGGGCCCCGAAGCGCCGCTGGCCGCGGGGGTGGTGGACGAGTTCCGCGCCCACGGCCTGCGCATTTTCGGTCCCAGCAAGGCAGCCGCACAGTTGGAAAGCTCCAAGGCCTTCTCCAAGGCCTTCATGCGCCGCCACCACATACCTACCGCCGAGTACGCCACCTTCTCGGACGCTGCGGCGGCCCACGCCTATGTGGACAAATTCGGCGCTCCCATCGTGGTCAAGGCCGATGGCCTGGCGGCCGGCAAGGGCGTGGTGGTGGCCATGACGGTGGGCGAGGCGCACGAGGCGATCGACTTCATGCTGCTGGACAACAGCCTGGGCGTGGTGCACAACGAAGGCGGTGCGCGCGTCGTCATCGAAGAGTTCCTGCAGGGCGAGGAAGCCAGCTTCATCGTGCTGTGCGACGGCAAGAACGTGCTGCCCCTGGCCACCAGCCAGGACCACAAGCGCCTGCTCGATGGCGACCAGGGGCCCAACACCGGCGGCATGGGGGCCTATTCGCCCGCGCCCGTGGTTACGCCCGACGTGCACGCCCGCGCCATGCGCGAGGTGATCCTGCCCACCATCCGCGGCATGGAAAAGGACGGCATTCCCTACACCGGCTTTCTGTATGCCGGGCTGATGATCGACGCCCAGGGCCACCCCAAGACGCTGGAGTTCAACTGCCGCATGGGCGACCCCGAGACCCAGCCCATCATGATGCGCCTCAAGACCGATCTGGTGGACGTGCTCATGGCCGCCACCGAGCCCGGCCTGCACGGCAAGCTCGACGCCGTGGAACTGCAGTGGGACCGGCGCACCGCCCTGGGCGTGGTGCTGGCCGCGCACGGCTACCCGATGGCGCCGCGCAAAGGCGACGTGGTCAGCAGCCTGCCCGCCAACGCCGATGACGCCGTGGTGTTCCACGCCGGCACCCATCTGGTCGATGGGCAGTTGCGCACCACGGGGGGGCGTGTCATGTGTGTCACCACCCTGGCCGACACCGTGCGCCAGGCCCAGCACCGCGCCTACGAAGTGGCGCAGGCGGTGCAGTTCGACGGCAAGCAGTTCCGCACCGACATTGGGTACCGTGCACTCAAGGCCTGAGCGCAGCGCTCCGGCTCCAGTGCCCATGCTCTTCACCGGGCGGCCCTGGGCAGGTGCGCTGCTGGCCCTGGCGGGGTGGGGGGTGGATTTCAAGGGCTTGCCCGCCAGGCAGGGGGTGGTGATCATCTACCCCCACACCTCGAACTGGGATTTCGTGGTCCTGGTGCTGGCCAAATGGGCGATCGGCTTGCCCGCCAGCTTCTGGGGCAAGGACACGCTGTTCAAGCTGCCGGTGTTTGGGTCTTGGCTGCGCTGGATAGGCGGCCTTCCGGTGGTGCGCAACGCGCCGCAGGGCGTGGTGGGCCAGGCGGTGCGGGCATTGCAGCTGGCACGCCAGCAGGACCGCGTGTTGTGGTGGGGCCTGTCGCCTGAGGGAACGCGCTCCTACACGCCAGGCTGGCGCAGCGGCTTTTACCAGGTGGCACTGGGTGCGCGGGTGCCCCTGCTGCTGGTGCGGCTGGATTACTCCCGCAAGCGGGTGGATGCCACCACGGTACTGGAGGTGAGTGGCGACCGTGTGCGCGACATCGCCGCCATTGCTGCGGCCTATGCGGGCGTGCGGGGCCTGCGGGCGCAGTTGGCCAGCCCGGTGCAGTGGCTGCGCAAGGAGGTGGAGCATGAACCCTACTGATGGAGCGACCGACGTGGCGGCTTGGCTGCGCGGCCTGCAAGAGCGCATCGTGCAGGCGCTGGCCGCGCTCGATGGCGGGCAGTTCGTGGTCGACCCCTGGCAAAAACAAGCCCACGAGCCCCTGCAGGGCGAGGGCGTGACGCAGATCCTGGAGGGCGGTGCCGTGTTCGAGCGCGCCGGGGTGGGGTATTCGCATGTGCGCGGTGCCTCCTTGCCCCCCAGCGCCACGCAGCACCGGCCCGAGCTGGTGGGTGCGCCGTTTTCTGCCTGCGGGGTCTCGCTGGTGATCCACCCGCGCAACCCTTATGTTCCGGCGGTGCACATGAACGTGCGCATGATCGCCGCTACCCCAGCGCAAGGCGAGCCCCTGTGCTGGTTCGGCGGCGGTATGGACCTGACGCCCTGCTATGGTTTCGAACAGGACGCCGTGCACTTCCACCGCGCCTGCCGCGACGCCGTGCAGCCATTCGGGCCGGAGCTGTACCCGCGCTTCAAACCGTGGTGTGACCGCTACTTTTTCCTCAAGCACCGCAACGAGCCGCGTGGCATCGGCGGCATCTTCTTCGACGACTTCAGCGAACTGGGCAGCGAAGGGGGCTTTGCCCTGCAGCGCAGCGTGGGCGACGCCTTCCTGGGGGCCTACCTGCCCATCGTGCACCGGCGCATGCACATGCCTTGGGGCGAGCGCGAGCGCGCGTTCCAGCTCTACCGGCGCGGGCGCTACGTCGAGTTCAACCTGGTGTGGGACCGGGGCACGCATTTCGGCTTGCAGTCCGGCGGGCGTACCGAGTCCATCCTGCTGTCCATGCCGCCCCTGGTGTCCTGGTCCTACCAGCATCAGCCAGAACCAGGCTCCGCCGAGGCGCGCCTGTACAGCGACTTTCTGGTGGCGCGCGAATGGCTGTGAGCGGGTCAGGGGGGGGGGCACCGGCGCGGCGTTTGGGGGTGTTCGGGGGGGCCTTCGACCCCCCGCACCGCGCGCATCTGGAGCTGGTGCGCCAGGCCGTGGCGCAGTTGGCGCTGGATGTGGTGCACGTGGTGCCCACCGGCCAGGCCTGGCACAAGGAGCGCTCCAGCACCGCAGCGGCGCACCGCCTGGCCATGGCGCGCCTGGCCTTTGCCGATGCGCCCCTGGTGGTGGTCGATGCGCGCGAGCTGCGCCGCGCCGGCCCGAGCTACACCGTGGACACCCTGCGTGAGCTGCGCCACGAATATGGGGACGCGGCGGCCATGTTCCTGTGCCTGGGCCAGGACCAGTGGCAACGCTTCGGCCAGTGGCGCGCGCCGGATGAAATTGCCCGCTTTGCTACAATTTGCGTAGCCGCTCGTCCCCACGAGCATGGGAACCAAGCCCCAACTTCTTTCCATGGACACAGGGCGCAGGTACTGAACCTGCCCCCCATGGACATCAGTTCCACCCGTTTGCGCGAGGCCTGTGCCCGGGGCGAGTCCCTGGATGCACTGGTGTTGCCCACAGTGGCGCGCTATATTGCCGAACATCATCTTTACCAGACACCCTGATGAGCACTACCACCACCGAAAAGCGGGACGTCCAGAAACTGCAGCGCGCCATTGTCGACGGGCTCGAAGACGTCAAGGCGCAAGACATCAAGGTGTTTGACACGGCGCATCTGTCGCCCCTGTTTGAGCGCGTGGTGATTGCCTCGGGCACCTCCAACCGCCAGACCAAGGCCCTGGCCGCCAGCGTGCTCGACGCCGTGCGCGACGCCGGTTTTACCAAACCCCGGGTCGAGGGCGAGGGCAATGGCGAATGGATCATCGTGGACTGCGGCCAGGCCGTGGTGCACATCATGCAGCCCACCTTCCGCAGCTACTACCTGTTGGAAGACCTCTGGGGCGAAAAACCCGTGCGCCTGAAGCTGGGCGCTGCCAAGCCCACCCCCGCCAAGACGGCCACCAGCAAAAAGACGGCAGCGAGCACCCCCAAGGACGACGCCCCCACCAGCCTGAAGCGCTCCAGCGCCGCCAAGAAGGGCGTGGCCGAGGCCTTCCCGTCCAAGGCGGCGCTCAAGAAGGCGGCTGCCAAGGCGGCCCCGGCGGCCGCCAAGAAGGCGGCACCCCGCAAAGCGGCAGCAGGTGCGGCTGGCGCCGCAGCGAAGGCAGCGGCAGGCCCGCGCAAGAAGCCCACGGCTGTAGCCCCCAAGGTGGTGGTCAATGCGCCCAAAAGCGCCCCCAAGAAAAGCCCTGCTGCCAAGAAGGCCGTAGCGGCCAAAAAGCCTGCGCCCGCTGCGGCCAAGAAGGCGCCCGCGCGCAAGACCAGCAGCCGCAGCGCCTGAGCGCTGGAGAGTCTTGCCTATGCCCGCCGCGCGCCGCACCCCCCAGCCCGAACCCGCCAAACCCTCTGGCGCTGAGTCTCCGTGCGGCTGCTGATCGTGGCGGTGGGCCAGCGGGTGCCCGACTGGGCTCAAACCGCCTGGGACGACTACGCCAAGCGTTTTCCGTTTGAACTCAAGGTCGAACTCAAGGCGGTCAAAACCGAGCCGCGCGGCTCCAAGTCGCTGGAAACCCTGTACGCCGCCGAGCGCGCCCGCATCGAAGCTGCCATCCCCAAAGGCACCCGGGTGGTGGCGCTGGACGAGCGCGGTACGTCCTTGAACACCGTGCAGTTGGCGACCCGGCTCAAGGATTGGCAGATGGGCGCCAGCGACGTGGCCCTGGTCATTGGCGGGCCCGATGGCCTGGACCCGGCCTTTCGCCAGGCGGCGCACGAACGCATCCGCCTGTCTGACCTGACCCTGCCGCACGCCATGGTGCGCGTGCTGCTGATCGAGCAGCTCTACCGCGCCTGGTCCATCAACGCCAACCACCCCTACCACCGTGAGTGACTTCGTTTACCTGGCTTCGCAAAGCCCGCGCCGGCGCGAACTGCTGGACCAGATCGGCGTGGCCTACCGCCTGCTGCTGCCCGACGCCCACGAGGACGCCGAAGCGCTCGAAGCGGTGCTCGCCGGTGAAGCACCCGAGGCCTACGTGCAACGCGTGACTGCTCTTAAATTAATAGCAGCAAAAGACCGTTTCACGCGGGCCAATGCCCTAAAAGGCTTGGAAGAAGCGCCGATTCTGTGCGCCGACACCACGGTGGCGCTGGAAGGCGACATCCTGGGCAAGCCACGCGACGCGCAAGACGCCTGCGCCATGCTGGCGCGCCTGCAAGGGCGCAGCCACCAGGTGTTCACCGCCCTTGGCGTGGACTGGGCCGGGCGGCAGGTGCACGCGCTGAGCGTTTCCGAAGTGCGCTTTGCGCCCATGAGCACGGCGCAGATCGAGGCCTACGTGGCCAGCGGCGAGCCCCTGGGCAAGGCCGGTTCCTACGGCGTGCAAGGGCGGGCGGCGGCGTATATTGCGCAGCTCAGCGGTTCCTACTCCGGCATCATGGGCCTGCCGCTCTTCGAGACCGCGCAGGCGCTGCGCCAGATCGGAGCGGACGCCGTCCTACAATGCCAGGCATGCGTCTGAACGAACAGCAGCAAAACACCATTCGCGCCTGTGCTGAACAAGCATTTGGTACGGGTGTCGTGGTTCGGCTGTTTGGTTCGCGCACCGATGATGCCAAGCGTGGTGGAGACATTGACTTGCTGGTGGAAACCACGGTGGCCGATCCCCAAAGTGTGCAAAGCGCCTGCACGCGCTTTCTTGCGGGGCTTTATGCACAGTTGGGCGAGCAAAAGATCGATGTTTTGGTGGACTACCCAGGGCGGCAGAGCAGACCACCGATCTATGACATTGCCAGAACGACTGGGGTGGTGTTGTGAGCGTGCCTTTGCTGAAGCTGCAGGAGGCCTGGCGCCAGTGTCAGCGCCATCGGCATTACCTCCAATACAGTCTGAGCGCACTGGAGCCTCTGTTGCCGCTGACAGGTGCTGCATTGGCCCAACTGAGTGATGAAACGGTACAGGACCTGGACCAGTTCATCTATCGCTTCAGCAAGCTTCAGGATGCCATGGGAACGGGCTTGTTTCCGGCCTTGTTGGGGCACCTGCAAGAGCCTTACGAGGATCGCCCCATGGTGGATCGGTTGCACCGTTTGGAACAACTGGGTTTTCTGCCGGACAGCGAGCAGTGGCAGACCCTGCGCGTGCTCCGCAATCGATTGACCCACGACTATCCCGATGATGATCAGCTCAAGGCGGCAAGTCTGAACGAGGCCGTAGCGCAAGCCTTGGTCTTGTTCGATGTATTGGCCCGCATCGAGCCAGCGCTTGCGGCGTCGCACTAGGGAACCGCACTGCAGATGCAACAAGACATCCTGATCAACTGGTCGCCACAGGAAACGCGCGTGGCCGTGGTGGAGCACGGCTCGGTGCAGGAGCTGCATGTCGAGCGCACCCTGGAGCGCGGCCTGGTGGGCAACGTCTACCTGGGCAAGGTGGCGCGCGTGTTGCCGGGCATGCAGTCGGCCTTCATCGACATTGGCCTGGAGCGCGCGGCCTTCTTGCACGTGGCCGATGTCTGGCACCCGCCCGCGCCGGGTGAGACCCTGAGCGAGGCGCGCTCCAACCCCCAGGTGCCGATCGAACGCCAGGTGTTCGAAGGCCAGGCCCTAATGGTGCAAGTCATAAAGGACCCCATTGGCACCAAGGGCGCGCGCCTGTCCACCCAGATCAGCATCGCCGGGCGCCTGCTGGTGTTCTTGCCGCAAGACAACCACATTGGCATTTCGCAAAAGATTCCGCCAGAACAGCGCGACGCGTTGCGCCAGCGCATGCAGGCCTTGGCGGGGGAGGGCGGTGGTGGCTTCATCCTGCGCACGAATGGCGAGGACGCCAGCGACGCCGAGCTGTCGGAAGACATCGCCTACCTGCGCAAGACCTGGTCCGGCATCAAGGCGGCTTCCACGCGCCTGCCGCCCCAGTCCCTGCTGCACCAGGACCTGAACCTGATGCAGCGTGTGCTGCGCGACATGGTGGGCGAGAGCACCCACAGTATCCGCATCGACTCGCGCGAGCAGTTCACCGCCTTGCAGGCTTTTGGCCAGGAGTTCATGCCCGCGGCGGTGCCCAAGCTGGAGCTGTACAAGGGCGAGCGCCCCATTTTTGACCTCTACGCCATCGACGAAGAAATTGCGCGCGCGCTGGGGCGCCGGGTCGACCTGAAATCGGGCGGCTACCTGATCGTGGACCAGACCGAAGCGCTCACCACCATCGACGTGAACACCGGCGGCTATGTGGGCGCGCGCAATTTTGACGACACCATTTTCAAGACCAACCTGGAGGCCGCGCAGGCCATTGCGCGCCAGTTGCGCCTGCGCAACCTGGGCGGCATCATCATCGTGGACTTCATCGACATGGTGCGCCCCGACCACCGCGATGCCGTGCTGGCGGAGTTTCGCAAACAGCTCGGGCGCGACCGGGTCAAGACCATGGCCGGGGGCTTTTCGCAGCTGGGCCTGGTGGAAATGACGCGCAAGCGCACCCGCGAGTCCCTGGCCCACATGCTGTGCGAACCCTGCCCCAGCTGCCAGGGCAAAGGGGTGGTCAAGACCGCCCGCACCGTGGCCTACGACATCCTGCGCGAGATCCTGCGCGAGGCACGCCAGTTCAACCCGCGCGAGTTCCGCGTGGTGGCCTCCCCGAAGGTGATTGAGCTGCTCCTGGACGAGGAAAGCCAACACCTGGCGGGCTTGAGCGAGTTCATCGGCAAACCCGTGTCTTTGCTGTCCGAGGCCACCATGGCCCAGGAGCAGTACGACATCGTGCTGCTGTAGCCGAGCCTGGGGCGCGCCGTGGAGACAAGACGCCAGCGCATTGCCGTGCTCTCGCGCAGCTTCTGCGCCCAGTCGGGTGGGGCCGAGCGCTATGCCGTGGCTACTGCGGCGGAGCTTGCCCGCGCCCACGAGGTGCATGTTTTTGCCCAGCGCGCCGACCAACCGCTACCGCCCGGCGTGCAATGGCACCGCGTGTCCCAGCCCTGCGAAAAACCGCGCTGGATCAACCAGCTCTGGTTCGCCATCGTCACCTGGTGGCTCACGCGCAGGGGCTTTGACCGCGTCATCTCCCACGAACTCAGCTGGCACGGCGACGTGCAGGTGGTACATGTGCTGCCGGTGTGGCACACCCTGTTCCACCAGCGCCAGGGCCTGCGCCTGGCCCTCAAATGCCTGCAGGTGCTGACCAGCCCGCGCCTGGTGTGCTACCTGCTGCTCGAATCCCTGCGCTACCGCGACACCCGGGGGCGGCAGGTGGTCGTCACGTCGCCCAGCCTGCGCCCGGTCATGGAGCGCTGCTTTGCGCGCGCGCGCCGCTGCCTGCGGGTGGTGCCGCCAGGGGTGGAGCGCTTGCATGGGCTTGCGACACCTTCCGATCAGCGCGATGCCCGAGCGCGTCTGGGGCTGGCCCAAGGCGCTTTTGTGCTGCTCTTCGTGGGCAACGACATGCGCAAGAAGAACCTGCCCACGCTGCTGCAGGCCATGGAGCATCTGCCCGCGCAAGTCCATCTGGCCGTGGTGGGGCAGGGCGAGCACGACGCCGATATGCGCCGACAGGCCGCTTTGCTGGGCGAGCGGGTGCGCTTCCTGGGCGCCATGGCCGACGTGGCGGACGCCTACCGCGCTGCCGATGCCCTGGTGCACCCCACGCTGGAAGACGTGTACGGCATGGTGGTGCTGGAAGCCATCAGCCATGGACTGCCGGTGGTGGTGAGTGCGGCGCAGTACTGTGGCATTAGCGCGGAGCTGCAGCCGGGAAAGGCCGTGCAGGTGCTGGAAGACCCGCGCGACGCCAACGCACTGGCAGCGGCCGTGCGCGCCCTGCTGGCGCAGTGGCCAGCGGTGTCCCCTGCTTCCGAAGCCCCCGCGCAGCACGACCGCGGCACACATGCCGTGCGTTTGTGGAGCGATGTGGCGCAGCTGCTGGCACCGCCTCGGCAGCGCTGGCTGCTGCTGGCCCACTGCTTCAACATGGACGGGCGTGCCGCCAGCCAGACCATCACCGACAAGATCCCCCACCTGCGCGCGGCCGGCATCGAACTGGTGGTGCTCAGCGGTGTCTCAGGGCGCAAGGACGCGGCCTTGGAGCACTACCAGGTCTGGCCCGCATTGGCTGCAGGCATCCGTTTTGAGCTGCGCCATGTGCTGCGCCAGCACCTGCCCCACGCCGCCCTGTACCGGGCCGCGATGGTGCTGCTGTCGCTGCCCCTGCTGCCCTTCATGCTGCTGGAAAAACTGCTGTGCCCGATCGAGAGCAGTTGGTCCTGGCGCTTCAGCGCCGCGCGCAAGGGGCGGCGCCTGCTGCGCCAGCGCCGCTTCGATCTCATCTATTCCACCGGGGGCGCCTTTGCCGCCCATTGGGCGGCCCGCGATCTGCAAAAAAGCAGCGGCCTGCGCTGGCTGGCCGAGGTGCACGACCCCCTGGTCATGCCCGGCCACACCCCCACGACGGCCCAGGAAAAGGCCCAGGCGCGGGTGGAGCGCGTCATCTGCCAGCATGCCGATGTGGCCATCTGGTTCACCGAACAGGCCGTGGCCAGTGCCCGGCAGCGCAACCCCGCGCTGGGGGAGCGCGGCCACTGCATGCTCCCCGGCGTCGACAACCCCTTTGGCGCCGGGCTGCCGCCCTACCAGCCGGGGGACAAGATGGTGGTCGGGCACTTTGGCTCGCTGTCGCCCACCCGCAACCTCACCCCCTTCCTGCGCGCCCTGGAGGAACTGGTGTGCAGCCACCCCGAGTGGGCGGACAAGATCGAACTGCAGGTCACCGGCGGCCCATTGGACCCGGTATCCGCCCAGTACCTGGCCCAGTCCCCGGTCCAAGGCATGGTGCGGCACCTGGGCCGCATCGAAACCGACCCGCAGACCGGCGAAAGTGGCCGCTCGCAGATCCTGCGGCGCATGCGCAGCTGCGACGTGCTGCTGCTGCTGCACGGCGAAGAACCCATCTGCGCCGAGTACATTCCGTCGAAGATGTACGAATACCTGTGGATGCAACGCCCGATCCTGGCAACGGTGCACGGCAATGCACAGATGGCGGAAATTTTGAGGGGGGCGGGGCATCGGGTGGTGGATGGGATGGGCGACAATCCAGCCTGGGGGCTCAAACCATTGCTCAGTGCCTGGCAGGGGAGCGGCTTGGTGGACCTGGAGCAGCCCAGTCCTCACACCACCCAGGCAGCGGTTGCAGCGTTGTTGGAATGGGTGGGGCGGACACAAGCAGTCAAGGCGCGGGCCGAAGACTGGGAATCAAAAATGATGGAAGCGTGAGTGCAATGAAAATCGCAGTGGTTGGGGCGGGCTATGTGGGATTGTCCAACGCCGTGTTGTTGGCACAGCACCACGACGTGTGTTTGTTGGATGTCGTGCCAGAAAAGGTTCAGCAGGTACGCCAGCGCCAATCTCCTATCGACGACACAGAGCTTGCGGAGTACCTTGCTACCAAGCCTTTGGCGCTCAGAGCCACGTTGGACAAGCACGAGGCCTATTTGGGGGCGGATTACGTCATCGTTGCAACGCCCACAGATTACGACCCTGAAACCAACTACTTCAATACGCGTTCCATTGAAAATGTGTTGCACGACGTCATGGCCATCAACCGCTCTGCGGTGGTCGTGATCAAATCCACCATCCCTGTTGGATATACCCGCCGCATGCGTCAACAACTGCAGTGGGACAACATCATTTTTTCCCCCGAATTCCTGCGGGAAGGGCGAGCGCTGTATGACAACCTGCACCCATCCCGGATTGTGGTGGGTGAGCGCTCCGAGCGGGCGCAGGTGTTCGCCAGTATGCTGCAGGCCGCTGCGCTGAAAAACGACGTCCCCCTGGTGTTCACCGACAGCACCGAGGCGGAAGCCATCAAGCTGTTTGCCAATACTTACCTCGCAATGCGGGTTGCCTATTTCAATGAGCTGGACACCTATGCCGCTGTCCATGGGCTGAATACCCGCCAGATCATAGATGGTGTTTGCCTGGATCCGCGCATTGGCAGCTTTTATAACAATCCAAGCTTTGGCTATGGTGGTTACTGCCTGCCCAAAGACACGAAACAACTGCTGGCAAATTACCAAGACGTTCCTCAGACCTTGATTGCCGCGATTGTGGACGCCAATAGCACTCGCAAGAATTTTATTGCCCAAGATATTCTTGCCAAAAAACCGAAAACGGTGGGAATTTATCGTTTGGTGATGAAGGCAGGGTCCGACAACTATCGTTCCAGCAGCGTCCAAGGGATCATGAAGCGGCTCAAGGCCAAAGGGGTGGAAGTTATCGTCTATGAGCCCGTCTTGCACGACGACGAATTCTTCCGGTCCCGGGTGGTGCGTGATCTCGGTGCATTCAAGGCGCAGGCGGATATCATCATTGCCAACCGACATACAGAGCAACTAGAGGATGTCGCGCACAAGGTCTACACGCGTGACCTCTTTGGGCAGGATTAAAGATCATGAGAAATTACAACTCACGTAAACGCATACTCGTTACTGGCGGTGCTGGTTTCCTGGGGTCACACCTGATTGATCACTTGATCGCGCGCGGTGATGAAGTCTTGTGTGCAGACAATTTGTTCACCGGAACCAAGCGCAACGTGGAGCACCTGCATGGACACCCGCGCTTTGAGTTCATCCGACATGACGTAACCTTTCCGTTGTACGTCGAAGTGGACGAAATCTACAACCTGGCGTGCCCCGCCAGCCCGATCCACTACCAGCACGATCCGGTACAAACGACAAAAACCAGCGTGCACGGTGCCATCAATATGCTGGGCCTGGCCAAGCGTTTGAAAGCAAAGATTTTTCAGGCCAGCACCAGTGAGGTGTATGGTGACCCCAGCGTACACCCACAGACCGAAGCCTATTGGGGGAATGTGAACCCCATCGGTATTCGCAGTTGTTACGACGAAGGCAAGCGCTGCGCGGAAACCCTGTTTTTTGATTACTACCGCCAATACGGGCTGGATATCCGTGTAGCCCGCATTTTCAATACCTACGGCCCTCGCATGCACCCCAACGATGGTCGCGTAGTCAGCAACTTCATCGTTCAAGCGCTAAAGGGTGAGGATATAACCATTTATGGAGAGGGACTGCAGACGCGCAGCTTCTGCTATGTGGATGATCTCATCGATGGATTCATCCGCTTCATGGATCTACCACGTGGAGAAAACGGTGCCCCAGGTTTTCCCGGACCCATCAATCTCGGCAACCCAGGTGAGTTCACGATTCGCCAATTGGCGGAGCTGGTGATTGAGCTGACCGGGACCAAATCGAAACTGGTATTTCGTCCATTGCCGTCGGATGATCCCATGCAGCGGCAGCCGAATATTGGCAGCGCGCAGCAGTATCTCGGCGGTTGGACACCACAGGTTCAGTTGCGCGAGGGGCTTTCTCGGACCATCGACTATTTTGATGGTTTGCTCTCTATTTCGTGAGTTGCGTGTTGGCATTACTCTGTGAGCAGGCGTTGCAATCAATTTGTCATGAATAATATTGACTGCGATCGAGTTGTCAAAGAAATTGAGGTTGTATTTAGTGTTTGCGCGGCACGTGACATAGATGTTTGGATGGTTGCTGCCAAACATATGTTGCAACACATCTCGGCAAAAAGCTTCTACGTCCTTGTTCCTGATTCCGAAGTCGAGATTTTTCGGGCCTGCACCCCGTTTCAATTTTTTATTGTTCCGGAAAGCTGTTTTGTCGATAAATATAAGGCAAAACTTCGCGACGCAGTGGAGGCTATGGGGGCAGGGGTTCGCTACGGGTGGTATCTTCAACAGGTTCTAAAGCTGGCGTTTTTGGAGTCTGTAAAAGAGGAGGGCGTTGTTCTGATCTGGGATGCGGATACAGTGCCATTGCGCAATCTGAATTTTGTTGGCGAGCGGGGTGAGATTCTGTATTACAAAGGGAGTGAATTTCATTTGCCGTATTTCCATTCGATATCGAATATGCTCGGAATGAGCAAAACAGTGTCGTTTTCTTTTATTGCTCAGTGCTTTGCAGTTAAGGGGTCATGGGTACGTGATTTCTTTTCTTTTGTCGAAGCTCGACATGAATGCCACTGGGTTGATGCACTTCTTGCATCTGTTGATTTTCGAGAGGGGAGCGGATTCAGTGAGTACGAAACACTGGGTACATTTGTTTCGAATCGTTATGATGGTGCATGGCGCGCCATCGATGAGCCATGGGAGCGATGTGGAAAAGGTGTGATTGGGGAAATTTCTAATCTTGAAACCAAGATGGCCAGATACCAATTGCGAGGATGCGCATATGCATCTTTTGAGAATTGGGACCGTCCATATGCTGCACATGGGCGTTTGGGGCGTTTTCTGATGCGAGGGTTTCATGCGGTTCGTCGAACGCTGGCTGTTGGCTGGTCAACATGAATTCAATGCACACTCCCGCTACGGGGCAGGGCCAGACCTGTGTGGTCCACATTCATCTTGGTCCCAAGTTGCCAAGTTACTTTTGGGATACGGTGCGTCAGACGCGTCGTTTTCACACAGGCCCGATTCTTTGTGTATTGCCATCGGACGAGGTGACTCATAGCTGCGTACATGCCCTTGGTCTGACTGCCATCCCCAATGACTCATTTGATAGCGATGAGTTGGTGCTAGCAGTCAATCGTACAAGTTGGCTGGAAAAACGGTATGGTGGCAATGGTTTTTGGCATTACACCCTGTTGCGCCTTTTTGTACTGAATGCTCTATTGCAACGTTTTGAGATCGAGGGTTGTCTTCATCTTGAGAATGATGTTGTGATCTACCGCCCTCCATCTTTGATATGGCCGACCTTACAACATTGCTATGGCAGGCGTTGTGCAGTCGCACCCTTGGGGCCTACTTCGGGCTGCACTGCAGCAGTGATGTATGTAGGTTCGCGTGCTGCGCTGACCGATCTTTGCTTGGCGGTTCTTAAATTATTGGAACAAGATGAAGCCAGCCTGAAGAGTCGGATCGGTGCCGACATGATCAACGAAATGGTATTGTTGGGAATTGTCCGGCAGGAGCTTCCCGAAGTTCTGGGTGCGCTGCCTGTTGCCCCTTGTCAGCCAAAATTCTACCCCAGCCAGAAGAGAGTATTCAAGCCCTGGGCTCGCCCATTTCTTCGCTTGTTTGATTGGCTACATCCAAAACTATTGGACACCACACCACCGGAGCGGTTGTCCGAGTTTTTTGCAGAGATCGGATTATTATTCGACCCCGCATTCTGGGGACAGTACGCGGGGGGGACTCCCCATGGTGATGGGCCGGGTTTTAGTGCTCCACATCACTGGGTCGGAAATGATTTGCAAAAAGGGCGTTATGTGTTGCACTGGGAACATGATAAGCAGGGTGCTCGGATCCCTTTTGTGCAAGTAGTAGCTACGGGGGTGAAGTGGCCCTTGTTCAATTTGCATATTCATTGCAAGCGGATAACTGAGTTTTCTTAAGGGTGTCCATGCAGGAAAAAGCAAAGAATTGGTCGGAAAAATTTCTGACTGAATATATTCATGGTGACAGGTTTGCTGAACTCGCCGACTGGTCCTTTAATCGGGATCAGGCCCTGGATGAACTGCGACCTGGAGGTCGTGATGGTGTGGTTTTTTGTTGCACCCACTACGTGGACCGGGTTTTTCAGTTGCTTTCGAACCAACCCCACCGATTTATTCTAATTACCCATAATTCTGATAATAATGTGACAGAGTCACTTTATTCGCGCAAACCTTCGAATATTGTTCATTGGTTTGCGCAGAACGTGCTTGCTGAGAGAGATGACTTGACTCCTATACCTATTGGCCTGGAGCGGCAGGGTATTGTTGCGTCAAGGAATATTGCGGAAACCATGCTGTCGCAAATTTGTGCAGGACGACCTGCGCAACAGCGGTGGTGTTACCTGAATATTAACCCTGACACGAATGACCACGAGCGGCGCCATGTGTTGCGTGCCTTGCGCTGGAAATGGCTCTTTGTGACGACACGCACACGACGGATCGCCTATCCTCAATATGTGGCTGAAATGGCTTCGCACCGTTTCGTCGTGTCACCGCCTGGCAATGGTGTGGATTGTCACCGTACATGGGAGAGCCTCTACCTGGGCTCAGTTCCTGTGGTTAAAGATTCCGCTTGCATGCGGTCCTTTGCGTCGGCGGGTTTGATGATCATGCCGACTCTGGCCCGGTTGAGCCGGCGGGATTTTTTGGATTACCTGGACAAGCCAACGTGCACCGATACGCGTTTGCTGCACATGTCCTATTGGCGCCAGCGCATTGCCACCGTGGTCAGGGAGTTGTTGCCCGACGCATCGCTTCCTGCAGCTCTGCTGCAAGCGAGCTAGCAGCTTGGCACGCATGGTGACCGGTGTTTGAAAATGTGGCCCGAAAAGGTTATCGCACGCATTGAGGGTGGGTTGGGCAACCAGCTCTTCCAATACGCTGCCGCTCGCTCCCTGGCGGACCGATTGGGCTGCGGACTCGCACTGGATTTGCGTGGCTTAGCACTCAACGGAGATCGGCCTTACATGCTCGGCCGTTATCGAGTCCGAGCAGACATTGCGAGTCCTTCGGAATTGGCGCCATTGCCGAATTGGCGCGCCAGTCGGGTCGGGCGCTGGCGCGCTGGGTTGTCCCAAAGTTTGCCAGAGCTATTTTCTTACCCTCTGTTCTGGTCGACGAGCTTTGCCTATGATCCCCGTTTTGAGTGCATCAGACGACCAGTATATTTGGTTGGTTACTGGCAGAGCGAGCGGTATTTTTCATGGAATCGTGAACGTTTGTTGGAAGATCTAACACTGACACCGCATTCTGCCATCCCGACAGAAGTGCTTGACCGTTTTGAGGACTCCAAAAACGTTGCGCTACATATTCGACGTGGGGACTATGTCAGCAATCCGGCGGCTGCTCAATTTCATGGACTGTGTGATATTAAATATTACACAATGGCGGTTTCCCACCTTGTCCAGCAGCACCCGATTGTTCGGTTGCGAGTATTTTCAGACGATCCCGAATGGGTGCGCAAACACCTTCACTTGTCCGTCCCCGCTGAGCCTGTGGATGTCGTGCCGGTTGACGATGCTGCCCATGTTGATCTTGAGCTTATGAGTCGGTGCCGACATCACATCATTGCAAATAGTTCATTCAGTTGGTGGGGAGCCTGGCTTTGCCGACATACGGGGCAGACAGTTTATGCCCCTAAGCGTTGGTTTCTAGATCAAAAAACAGATACATCCGATATCATCCCTTTGCGTTGGTTGAAGTTGGGTTGAAATTAGTATAGAAACATGCCGATGACTACTGTTCCTTTGTTGTCCGTTGTCGTGCCTATTCACAACGGTGCGGAGCTGCTTCCGGCCACCGTCGATTCCATCTTTAGCCAGACCCACACGGATTTCGAGCTTATTTTGGTCGACGATGCGTCAAACGACCGGCTGCAAGAGGTTCTGAACGCCTATCCCGATCGGCGACTACGGGTTGAGCACTTGGTTTCCAATGTTGGGGTCGCGAATGCGCGCAACCATGGCGTTGCAGTTGCCCGTGGTCGCTATATTGCGTTTTGCGATGCAGATGACCTCTGTCTACCGCAGCGTTTTGAGCGTCAATTGGGGTTCTTGCAGTCCCATCCAGAGGTTGGGATCTGTGGTTCGGCGTTTACTTGCTTCGACGATCATGGGGATCTCGAAACCGTTCGCCATCCAGTCGATAACGATGTACTGAAAAGCTCACTCATGACAGGTAACTGCTTCGGAACCTCAACCATCATGGGGCGCGCGGAATTGTTCAAGGCACATACCTTCGATCAGTCTATGAGTCCAACCGAGGACTATGACCTTTGGACCCGCCTGGCTGGTTATGGTGTTGGCCTGGCCAACCTCGAGGACAGCCTTCTGCGTTACCGGGTGCACGCAGCCCAGGCCAGCCAGCGCAAGAGCGAGTTGCTGGATCGCTTGTCTCGAAAGATCCGCGCGCTCTACTGTGCGCGCCTGCTTAGCGATGCTGTTCTGGTGGACCACATGCGTTCCGAGACTTTGTGCGTGACTGATTTGCAGACTGCGGCGGCTGACGTGGAGCGCTATTGCCAGCACCATGTGGTGTCTGCACCGCAGTTCCGCCATATGTTGGCCTGGATCTACCAGCAACTGCCTGCACATGGGTGGTCGACTTGGTATGCCTGGCGTCGGATACGGGCTCAGTTAGGCCTTCGGTTGGATCGCAATTACCGCTTCAATATCGGATTGCTGGCTCTTCTACCGAAACCGATTGCGCGGCGTTATGGACCTGTGCTGCTTAAGCTCAAACGTTAGCAGTGGATAAGGCGTTGTTGCGCCGTTGGGGAATCCCGTGGTGTACTAATCCGACAGCGGTGTTGAAATTTTTTTTGCTTTGCTTGGACTATTTGTTATGAATAAATATTTAAAGAAAGTAATGAAGTATGTTGCTCCAAGGCGATATCCTGGTCAACCGGTTTTGGGGAAAAATGCAAGAGAGAAACATTTGGATATCGAGACATTGATAGATCAGCATTTTTCCAGCTACTCATCACCTGACCATGTCTGTCGCCAAAGCCTGGCTATGGCGCTCAATCTACTGAAACAACGTCCAGCAGTAATTCTTGAAACGGGATCCTCGGCATGGGGAACGAATAGCTCCATGCTTTTTGACTCATATGTGAATAGTTTTGGAGGATCATTTTGCAGCGTGGATATAAGACCAGAGCCTTCTGTTGACCTTGGCGCTGTCTGTACAAACAATAGTAAGTTTTATTGCGATGACTCTGTGCGGTTTTTAGAGAACTATTCTAGATCTGGAAGCAAAGTGGACTTTGTTTACTTGGATTCTTGGGATGTAGACTGGGAGGATCCGGTTCCGTCCGCCGTACATGGTTTGAAGGAATTCTTGGCAATTTATCCCGCATTGAACAACAATGCGATATTGTTGATCGATGATACGCCGGTGGATGGTGAAATAATGGGAAGAGTTCACCCCGGACAAATGGAGGGTTTTAACCAGTCCCGAAAAAATTTTAGATTCACTCCTGGAAAAGGGACCCTAGTAAAAAACTTTTTGCAGGCCAATGGTATCGGGCGACAGATTTTTCATGATTATCAATTGTTGTGGTTAATGGATTAAGGAACTAGCGGTGCATGCTAGAAAAATTCACTTTGCTGGACTCTCGGGTTTTCAGGTTCCTTGGGAACGGCAGATCCCGGGAGGTGGAAACGTATGGAGTGACACCCATTACCTTGAGTGCTGGTCGGATGACCATGTGCCTGACTGGCTTGTGGTCTATGAGGGGTGGCGGGGAGGAAATTTTTCTACCCGGGTGCCAAAAGAGCGGCGAATACTGATTTGTGCCGAACCCGAGAGCTTCCACCGTTACCAACCCCATTTCCTTACCCAATTTGGGCATGTGTTCACCACTCAGCGAGGCACCCGGCATCCAGGCGTAATCTATACCCAACCCGCGATCAGTTGGTTCGTTGGCGTGCGCTTTGGTTGGGAGGGGGTGCCCAATGAATATCCGCTCAAGTTCGAGGACTTCGAGACTGGTAACCCTTCCAAGACCAAGCTCTGCTCGGTCGTATGCTCGAACAAGGCTGTCAGCAAGGGGCATCGTCAACGGCTGGCCTTTGTGGAGCGCCTACAGCATGAACTGGGTGATCAGATCGACGTTTATGGTCGCGGATTTCGCGAGGTGCGGGACAAAGATGAGGCCCTGGCCGATTACCGCTTTCACATTGCCATTGAGAACTCCTCGTCCACCGACTATTGGACAGAGAAGCTGGCCGACCCCTTGCTGCGGGGCTGCTTCCCGATCTATGCCGGGTGCCCCAATCTGGATGACTACTTTCCCGCAGGAAGCTATGTGCGCATCGACATCAATCAGACGGAACAAGCCATCCAGACTATTCGCGCCGTACTGCAAGGCCAATTGGACCGGGAGCAGGCCGTCGCGCTGGCGGAAGCCAAACGGCGCGTACTGTGGGAACACAATATGCTTCCTATGATGGAGCGGCTTTATCCGAAGCTGGAACAGGGCCTGGCCGCCCCCAGGCTGCTGGATACGGCGGAATCCCTGAAGTCGGATCATGAATGCAAGGATCTGAAATGGAGCCGCAAAATGCGGCGTGCCCTGCGGAATTGGTTCAAAAAATAATGGAGGATTCTGGAGAGGCTACACGCAGCAAATAGTTTTGTGGAACATTGGGGCGTGAGTGTGGGTACTTGGTTTTGGAGAGCTGCGTGTAAGCTGCGGCCTCCCAAGTTCGACACTTTTCCCGCCCGCCTCCCCCTAGCAAAGGCCCCCATCTCCTTATCTGACAAGCACTTACAGCGTGCGACTGCGGTGTTTTTCAGAATACGTGTAGTGGCAATGAATGCTTTATATGTAGTTTCCAAAGTCGCACTGCCGAGGTACACATGCGCACCCATGTTCATCAAGGTCACAAGCGCAGGTGGTCGGCGTTACGCGCAGCTCGTGGAGTCCTTTCGCAACGAGAACGGTCAACCACGGCAGCGCACCAACGCCACACTGGGCCACCGCGAAGCAGGCGGCCAGGTTGAGCGATTGATTGCAGCGCTACAGCGCGCCCAAGGTCACCAGAGTGCCTCGCCGAGCCTGGAGTTCTTGGAGGCGCGCAGCGCAGGCGACGTCTGGGCGCTGTGGCACTTGTGGCAATCCTTGGGCTTGGAAGACTTGGCACTGGCCTGGGGCCGCAGCCGCAGTGAGATCGACGTGCTGGCGTGCCTGCGCCTGATGGTCTTCAACCGCTTGTGCGACCCAAGCTCCAAACTCGGGGTACTGCGCTGGCTCCAAACCGTGGCGCTGCCACGCGGCTTTGGGTTTGACACTGGCGCGCCAGAGCACCAGCAACTGCTGCGCGCCATGGACGTATTGGAAGACCATGGGCAGGCCATTGCCCAGCGGCTGAGTCTGCTGATGCGACCGCTGATCGACCAAGAGTTATCGGTGGTGTTCTACGACCTGACCACCGTGCGCGTGCAGGGTGAATCCGAAGTCCCAGGCGATGCGCGACAGCACGGCATGTCCAAAGAGGGCATCATCGCCCGCCAGGTGATGCTGTCGCTGGTGCAAACGGCAGACGGCCTGCCCATCGCGCACGAGGTGCACCCTGGCAACACAGCCGAGGCCCCCACGCTGCTGCCCATGATCCGTGAGCTGCTACAGCGCTGGCCACTCAAACGCGTGGTGCTGGTGGCTGACCGCGGGTTGCTGAGCCTAAACAACCTGCAGGAGATCGAGCGGCTGCAAGCCGAGCTTGACGCCCAGGGCGCGGGCGTGCAGGTGCAGTACGTGCTGGCGGTGCCCGCCATGCGCTACGGCGAGTTCGAGGACGAACTCATGCAGATGCAGGCCCGTCACGACGACGCATCCGCCTGGGTCGATGAGATGCCTTGGCAATGGAAGAAGTCCCGCACAACGTCCAGCCAGAAGGCAGGCATCGAGCAAGAAGACGAAAACGCCCAGGAACCATCCGCAGGCGCGCCTGCCCTGCGCGTGGTGGTGGCCCACGACCCGCAAGCCGGTGCCCGGCGCACCCAGCGCCGTCGCAGCAAGATACAGGAGCTTGTGGCCCTGGGTCAGCAATGGGGCGGACAGCTGGACGCACAAGACGATGGCAGGCGTGGGCGCGGGCGCCCTTTGTCGGACTCGGGAGCCAAAGCCAGGCTGTACCACGCGGTCAAGGAGGCGCACTTGGCGCACCTGATCAAGGTCGACCTCAAGAGCGCGCTCTTTAGCTTCAGCATCAATGAGCAGCGCCAACGCCACCTGGAGCGGCTCGATGGCAAGCTGCTCGTCGTCACCAACACGCATGCGGGTGCCGAGGAGGTCATCGCCCGCTACAAGAGCTTGGCCGATATCGAGCGCGGGTTCAGAACGCTCAAAAGCGACATCGAGATCGGCTCGATCTACCACCGCTCGCCCAAGCGCATTCGCGCGCACGCGCTGATCTGCTTCCTGGCACTGATCCTGCACCGGGTGCTGCGCATGCGACTGAAGAAGGCCAGCCGCGAGGAGTCTCCCACCCGTCTTTTGCAGGCCCTGCAGCGTGTCCAGCAACAGGCTGCATCCACCACAGATGGTCAGGTCGTGCGCGGTGTGACCAAACTCGCGCCGGAACAAAAGGATCTGTTTGCCGCCATCGGCGTACCCACCCCCAAGGCCCAGGAGTTCGACCAAACCGCTTACGAAGCCGCTGTGTAGTGACAACTTTTTGACGTTGATTCCTTATGAATCAACGACTTATGCGTCGTAACTGTCGAACTTGGGAAGCCACGGCGTTCAGGGCCTTGCTCTGGGCGGTGAAGATTTGGGCGTTGGCGGCCAGCAGGTCGGCGCGCTCCATGCCGGGGCCACGGGGACGGGCACCGACGAGCAGGGCGTAGTCGGTGTCCTTGAAGGCGGTCATGGGGTCGCTGTGGGCTTCGATGCCGGCCAGCAGGGGGAAGGCGCAGGTGACAGCAACGCGAACGGGTTTCTTGCTCATGGTGGATTGGTGAGCATGCTCAGTTGATTGGATCTCAAAAAGCATTGAGCGATTTCGGTCGCAACCCTACTGGCACCGCGTTCGTTGTAATGACAGTCGTCGTAGAAATAGTCGGTGGTCGGGGAGATTTTGTCCGAAAGATTGCAGCTTTCAATGCTATTTTTGCGTGAAAAATCCAATAACCATTTGTTGTACAGGTTTGCGATAGAGTGCAAATCTTCCAGTGGAAGGGTGTAGCTTTCGTTCGGCGGGGTCATCCAAAGACGACTCTTCAATTCCTGGCTGATTCTATCCTGGTAGGCCACAGGTTGATTAATGAACATACATTTGATATTGCTTCCCCGGCACAATACCGCGATTTTCTCAAGCCAGAGTTGATAATTCTCAGAGACGTTTTTAGGTTGGAAGCGGCGAACAATAGGACGAGACAGACTGTCGTTCTGGGCCGAGTAGTAGGAGCCGTCCTCTATGCGCAAGGTGGGGGTGGGGGTGGCGGCAGGCGCTTGGGAGTTTTTGCGTTCACGCAATGATTTGAGACCAATAAATAGGAGCGATTCTCGAAAATCAATAGAGGTTAAATCCGGAAGCCACTCAGGTAGTAATGCACGCTCTTTTATGTGGCGATTCCAGTCGTTGATGCCCATCAAAAATAAAACCACGTCAGGTGAATATTGGCGAATTTGGCGAAAGGTATAGTAATGCTGTTCGGCGCGCGGCCCCGAGAATCCTGCATTGATGACCTCTACGTCTCGCCCCAGACTGGCCTGCAGTTGATTTTGCAGCAATGCGGTCCAAGTCTTACTGTCGTCAAGGAATATTTGTTCCGTTGTGCTACCGCCAATGGCGAAAACGCGGATCGCTTTCTTCTGTTTGTAGTTTATGGGTTTTGAAACACGAAACCCTTCATGATCTGTCGACACACGACTCACGCCACTGAAGCCAGGCATCACCTCGCCAACAATGCGGATCTCCGTGTTAAGGTTCTTCGGCAAAGTAATCAGCTTTGGCTTTGCCAAGCCCAGGGGGGTTGTAATGAAGTTGAGCGCGAGTAGAAGATAGATCGTAGTTGCAGTGCTAACGTAGCGCCCCTTGATCGCAGCTAGCAGCAGAAAGGCGACACAGATCTCTACAAGTATTATTGAATTCTTGTTTGTGCCCTCGAGGATCGTAGGCAGCAATGATGCGAGCAATGAAAGCTGCAAGAAGATAATCGCCCCAAGGGCGGCAATCTGTATGCGTGTAAGCCATTTAATCCAGTTCATAGCTCACCTTGTAATCTCTTGCCAAGTGAGCCGGTTGCTCCTTCTTCATCAAAAAAACGTTTCCAATAACCAGTACATCGAGTTCTGAACCCATGAAACATCGATACGCGTCTTCTGGCGAGCAGATGATCGGCTCTCCCCGAACATTGAATGATGTATTGACGAGCACCGGACAGCCGGTGATCTCGTGGAATCTAGTAAGCAGCCGATGATAGCGAGGGTTGGTCTCCTGATGGACGGTTTGAATTCTTGCCGAGTAGTCAACATGGGTTACCGCAGGAATCTCAGATCGGGGAACATTGAGTTTGTCAATCCCGAACAACTGATCTTCCTCTGGAGACATTTGATGTCGTTTCTCGTGTGCCACGCCGGCGACAAGCAGCATGTACGGGCTATCATCGTCCAAGTCGAACCATTTGGACACGTGCTCGCGAAGTACGCTCGGCGCGAACGGGCGAAACGACTCCCTGTATTTCACCTTCAGATTTAGCTGACGCTGCATCTTGGGCGACCTGGCGTCAGCAAGGATGCTTCGTGCGCCCAGCGATCGCGGTCCAAACTCCATTCGTCCTTGCATCCACCCTATGGCAAGTCCGTCTGCGAGGGCGGTCGCTGTCCTTTCAAAGAGGTCGTCGTCGGAAAGAAGCTCGAAAGCGGCACCGATCCTCGTCATCTCGGCGGCCGCTTGGTCTGACGTGTATTCCGGTCCTAGGTAGGAGCCTTTCATACTATCCATGCCAGCGACGATATCGCGCGGCTTCTTAGACATCATGTGATAAACCGATAGCGCTGCGCCTATGGCGCCCCCGGCATCGCCCGCAGCAGGCTGGATCCAGATTCGATTGAAGTATTTCTCCTTGAGGAGCTTGCCGTTTGCCACGCAATTTAATGCGACGCCACCTGCGAGGCAGAGATTTTCCTCGCCAGTTTCGGCGCGGACTGAATGGGCTAGCTTGATTACGACCTCCTCAGTCACTGCTTGTATGGAGGCGGCGAGGTCCATGTCCCGTTGCCGAAGCGGGGACTCAGGGCTTCGAGGTTCCGCACCCAGTAAGCGACTGAAACGCTCATTGGTCATAGTTAGCCCTGTGCAGTAATCAAAGTACTCCATGTCAAGAGAGAACGAGCCATCAGGCTTTATGTCAATCAGATGGTCCTTGATGAGGTCGGCGTACCTCGGGCTTCCGTAGGGGGCCAGCCCCATGACCTTATATTCGCCGCTATTGACCTTGAATCCGGTGTAATAGGTAAACGCGGAGTACAGCAAGCCGAGAGAATGCGGAAACTGGATCTCCTTGAGAATCTCCAGGTTGTTGTCTTTACCTATGGCCACGGATGTTGTTGTCCACTCGCCGACTCCATCCATGGTCAAAATTGCAGCCGATCTGAACGGGCTCGGGAAATATGCGCTGGCAGCGTGACTGAGGTGGTGCTCTGAAAATAATAGTTTGTCCCTCCACTGAATCTTCGTACCCCAGATCTCAACGAGCGAATCCGTTATTAGCGTCTTCTGAAATAGTTTGTCTTTTAGCCAAATTGGAAGCGCTGTGGAAAAGCTCTTAAATCCGACCGGCGCATACGCGAGAGAGGTCTCCAGCAGACGTTCAAATTTAAGAAATGGCTTGTCGTAAAAGACAACGTAGTCGATATCCTCTGGGGTAATACCAGCTATCGTAAGGCAGTATCGAAGCGCATTCCTCGGAAAGTCCGCGTCATGCTTCTTCCGTGTGAACCGCTCTTCCTGCGCCGCGGCGATGATTTCGCCGTCGACGATAAGGCATGCCGCTGAATCGTGGTAGAAGGCCGATATTCCGACGATGCGCATTTTGAGTTCAGAAGAGCGTGTAAATGAATGGGGCAATGACGGATCCTTGTGCGAGCACCATGAGGCCACCAAGAATCACCAGAACGATAATCACTGGGGCCAGCCACAGTTTTTTTCTGGCTTTTAGAAAGCGCCACATTTCTTGGATGAAAGACATGAGTATCCCTTCAAAATTGATCTTTAAATGAGTTGGGGCGTTGCTCCTTGGGGTCTCTTCGGATCCAGTAGGAACGGGTTTCTTTGTTCTTTTTGAGACGAAGCGAGTCGCGACCGGCCAGTCTCGTAATAACAGCGATGGGTGTGATGATTACAAAAAACATTACGCCTAGAACGATAGGACTCACAATTCTGCCGAGGTAGACGCCCAGCAAGAACCAGCCACGATTCAGTCCTGACAGTGATCCGGGCGTGACCATTGTGATTGCGAGGATGATGATGCACGCCACCGACATCAGAACGGCGATATTCCGATTCCCGTGATAGATGGCATATAAGGCAAGGAGCCCAAAGACTACGAAAACAAACCATCCGAATTTTCTGTCAGATGGCATTTGCGGTTCAATCGCATTCTTGCTTTCCAATTCATGCTCCTTTTTGTTCCGGCGCATGCGAGGCTAGATACGCCATAAGAGTTGATATTTGTGCGCTAGCTCTTGTCCAATGCCCTGCTGGCGCAGCCCTAGTTTTACTAGGGATCCCTTCCCTGGTGGGAAACGGAACTTCTTGCTTGACGCGGAAAAATTTTACACTTGATCTTGGTGTGCACGTGCCAACTCGTCAGCGTCAATCGAGTGTGTCGTCAATTATAACCAGCGATCCAGCGTGAAGGGCGGGGGAATAGTAAGCGTCCAGCCGCACCACTTTGAGCATCCGTGGCGGGACGGCGACGATGGTGTCCACTTATTTTGCAGGTGGACACCTATGCACTCCAAGCACACATCGCGTCGTCGCCACGGCGCAGAACTCAAGGACAAGGTCTTGGCCGCGTGCGACGCACCGGGCGCCTCGGTGGCCGCGGTGGCGCGTGCCCATGA
>JBQTHH010000006.1:0-116489 GCA_052390055.1 Rhodoferax sp. | reverse complement strand
CTTGGAGGTCCATCTTGTTGACGCCCTCAGGTCGTCGGAACAAGACCCCGCAACGATCGCCTCCATCGTATCCTGGTCATGGATCGTGGGGAGCCTATTGATTTCATTTATGAATTAGAAATGGAATGAGGGGTGGGCCTGCCCGAAGGCGGGCCTTCAGCGGGTGGGCAACTGCAGCGCGATGCGCAGTCCGTGCGGCTGCAGGCCATCGGCGCGGGCGCGTCCGCCGTGGCGCTGTGCGATCTCGGCCACGATCGCCAGGCCCAGGCCGCAGCCGCCGGGCAGCTCGCTGCCGCGCCAGAAGCGCTCGAACACGTGGCTGCGCTGCTCTTCGCTCAGGCCCGGGCCATCGTCCTCCACCGATAGCACGGCCAGGCCGGGTTGCGCGCGCACCGTGCGCACCGTCACGGTGGCGCCCCGGCCGGCGTAGCGCAAGGCGTTGTCGATCAGGTTGGTCAAGGCCTCGCGCAAGAGCACGCGCTCGGCCGGCAGCGGCAGGCTGTCGTCGCCCTCCCAGCCCAGGTCGACCCCGGCCTGCAAGGCCTTGGGTGTCCATTCGCGCGCCACTTCGCGCGCCAGCGCGGCCAGGTCCACGCTCTGGCGCGCGATCTGGGCCTCGGTGCGCGCCAGCGAGAGCAACTGCGACACCAGGTGGGCGCTGCGCTGGGCCCCGGTGTGCACCTTCTGCAGCCGCTCACGCAGCGCCTGCGGGTCGCCCTCTTGCAGCGCCAATTCGGTCTGGCTGATCAGGCCCGCCAGTGGCGTGCGCAACTGGTGCGCGGCGTCGTTGAGAAAGCGCTTCTCCTGCGACAGGCTGCGCCGCAGCGTGGCCAGCAGCTCGTTGAGGGTGGCGGCCAGCGAGTGCACCTCCTGCGGGGCCTCGGTCAGTTCGATGGGGGTCAGCGCCGCCGTGCCGCGCTTGGAGAGCTGGTGTTCCAGACGCTGCAGGGGCGCCAGGCCGCGGCGGATGCCGCCCCAGACCAGCGCACTGAGCAGCAGGCCCAGGAACAGCAGGGGCACAAGCACATCGCTGACCAGCTCGCGCGCGAACTGCTGCTGCGCCACCAGGCTCTTGGCCACTTGCACGCGCATGCGCTGCTCATCGGGCGCCGAGCCGTAATTGATCTCCATCACCGCAGCGCGCAAGCGCTTGCCATCGAGTTCCAGGTTGTAGAACACGGGCTCGTTGTCCGGGATCAACAGGCCCGCGGGGGGCGGGGGGAGCTTCTGGTTGCCCAGGAAAAAGCTGCCTGGCGGCGAAGACGCCATGTAGGTCACGCGGTCGTTGGGGTCCTGCTCGATGATGGCCTGGGCCGCTTTGGGGAAGTCCACCAGCAGACCTGAGCCCAGCGGCTTGACCTGGCGCGCCAGCGAACGCACCGACTGGCTCAGCGATTGGTCGATGGCTTTTTCGGCGTAGCTCAGCGCCACGCGGTAGGCCAGGCTGCCGCCCATGAGCCACAGGATGAGCTGTGGCGCCAGCAGCCACAGCAGCAACTGGCGGCGCAGGGACAGTCCTGCGGCGGGTTTCATCATGGAGTCAGCTCTCAGCTCTCAGCTGTCGGCGCGTTCGAGCATGTAGCCCAGGCCGCGCACGTTGCGGATCGACAGGGCGGAGTCGGCCAGCTTGCGCCGCAGGCGGTGCACATAGACCTCCAGCGCGTTCGAGGCGGTCTCGGCCCCGTCGCTTTGCCACACCGCCAGCACGTCTTCGCGGCCGACCACCTGGCCCATGTTGTTGACCAGCAGCGTCAGCAGGGACCACTCGCGCTGGGTCACCTCCAGCGCCTCGCCGTTGAGCCAGGCCAGGGGTTTGTGCGGGTCCAGGCGCAGGCGGTTTTCGCCCGCGTCCTCCACCTCCAGCGAGCCGCCGAAGGCCGGCAGGCGCGCGCGGCGCAGGAGTGCCAGCAGGCGCGCCTGCAGCTCGGCCACGTTGAAGGGCTTGGTCAGGTAGTCGTCGGCCCCGGCGGTCAGGCCCCGGATGCGGTCGTCCACGTCGTCGCGCGCGGTCAGGATCAGCACCGGCAGCGCGGTAAAGCGCTGGCGTATCCACTGCAGCAGCGCGATGCCGTCCATGCCGGGCAGGCCCAGGTCCAGCACCACGGCGTCAAAGCGCTCGGCGTCCAGCAGCGGCTGGGCAGTTTCCGCATCGGGCGCGGCGCGCACCTGGTGGCCGCCCCTGGCAAGCTGTGCCTGCAGGCCGTCGCGCAAGAGTTCGTCGTCTTCAACCAGAAGCAGATGGGACATGCGCCAAGTGTACCCCCGCACCTGCGCAGACCCAGCCAGCGCCAGGCCGGGCAGGGCAGGGCAGGGCAGGGCAGGGCGCGGTCTGCTCTGGCGCGCCCTGGCAGGCCCCGGCTGTGGCAGGCCTCTGCGGCGCGCACCAGCGCAATGCCGGTGGGCCCGGTGGTTTCTGCGTCTGGCCACCGCTCCTGAAAAGAGGTGGGCGTGCACCCTTGCATATATGGAACCCGTTCTAAGATCGGGCCATGGTTTGTCGATCTGCATCACTGTGGGAAAGCCGCTGGCGGCGCCTGGGCCTGTGGCTGTTGCTGGCGGCGGGGCTGTTGGCCTGGGTGGCGCAGGCGCCGCGCCTGGCGCCTGCCCAGGCGCGGGTGCCGTCAGGGCCCGGGCCGCAGGCGGCGCCGGTGCAGCACTGGCAGCGCCTGGCGCAAGGCGAGGTTCCCATGCCCGCCGGGGCGCGTGCCGCGCATGCGGCCAGCATCGTCGCCATGGGGGCGGACGATCCGGCGCTGTTCACCGTGTTCTGGTTCTCGGGCGAGCGCGAGAGCGGGCCGGACGTGCAGATCGCCGCCGTGCAGTGGCTGCGCGCAAGCGGGCAATGGGGGCCGGTGCAGACGGTGCTCAACCGCCATGTGCTGGGGGAGCAACTGGGCTGGGGCATCCGCCGCCTGGGCAACCCGGTGGCCTGGCGCGACGCGCAGCAGCGCCTGCACCTGTGGGTGGTGGCCACCGGCGCGGGCGGCTGGGCCGCCAGCCGGGTGCTGCACCTGCGCCAGCGCGTGGCCGGTGGGGCGCTGGCGTTCGACCCCGTGGCCACGCTGCCCCTGGCCTGGGGGGGCAACACCAGCTTCCTGGTGCGCAATGCGGCGCTGCCGCTGCAGGACGGTGGGGTGCTGCTGCCGCTGCATTTCGAGCTGGGCGCCAAAGTTCCCGCGTTGGCGCGCCTGGACGCCCAGGGGCGCCTGGTGCAGCTGCAGCGCGTGAGCGCGCGCCACCACCTGCTGCAGCCGACCGTGCTGCCGCTGTCGGCGCAACGCTGGCTGGCCCTGATGCGCGACGAAAGCAGCAGCGCGCGCGTGGCCGCCGCACAGACCCTGGACGCCGGGCAGCACTGGACGGACCTGCCGGACCTGGACCTGCCCAACCCGGACGCCGCCGTGGCCAGCCTGTCGCTGGGCTTCGACCAGCACCTGTTGGCCTACAACCCTTTGCAGGCCGGGCGCGAGCACCTGGCCCTGGCGCACAGCCGCGACGGCGTGCGCTGGCAGGGCCTGGGCACCTTGGCGCAGGGCGCGGGCGAGGACGAGTATTCCTACCCGGCCATGGCCTGGATGGACGGTGCCCTGTGGGTGGTCTACACCGTGGACCGCGCCCGCCTAGCCTGGCAGCGCTGGGGCGCAGCAGGTGCTGCCAGTGCTGCCAGTGCTGCCAGTGCTGCCAGTGCTGCGGCGCGGGGAGAGGGGCGATGATGGAGTGGTGGAGTGCCGATGCGGCCGCCCGCATGCCCGACCCGGTGTGGGCCGGGCTGTGGTTGCGCGCAGGCTGGGGCGTGGTACTGGCGGCGCTGGGCTGGGGGCTGGCCGGACGTGTGCGTTGTGCTCCCGCAGTGCGCGCCGTGCTGGCCGGGGCACTGGCCTTGTCCTGCGCGCTGCCGGGGGGCTGGGCGCCGAGTTTCTGGCTCGGTCTGGTGTGGCAGGGGCCCAGCGCGGCCTTGGTGCTGTGGGCCGCAGCCGCCGTGATCGCGCCCCCATGGGCGGCGCGTGCGGGGCAGGCGGCGGCGCCCTGGGGCGCCGTGCTGGGGGCGGTGCTTCTGCTGGACAGCTTTGCCCTGTGGCCGCTGTTTCTCTACCCCTGGGGTTTTTCGCCCTGGGCAGTGCTGCTGCTGGCCTTGGCGCTGGGGCTGCCCTGGGTGGTCTGGGGCAAGGCCTGGCGCGCTGCACCCGCGATGGCCTTGGCACTGGGGGCGCTGTTGTGGTTTGCCCTGACCGGCCTGCCCAGCGGTAACGCCTGGGACGCGCTGCTGGACATGCCTTTGTGGGCATTGTGCTGTTGGGCCTTGGCACGCCGGGCGTGGCGGCGTGGGCGCTCTTTGCCGCCTACATGAGGCGTCCAAGGCACAGAAGCGGGGCCACGCGCTTGCGCCCTCGCAGGGATCGCAAACAGGCGCTCAGGAAGGTGTACGCACCAGCAGCCACTCGGTGCGGAACAGCCATTGCTGGGGGAACCATAGGTTCGCCAGCGTGATCTCGCCGCTGCGGTGGCGGCTTTTCACATGCCAGCGCTGGGCCAGTACGCGGCAGTTGCTGCAGGGCGGCGCCTGGCCCGGTTCGTCCTGCAGCCAGACCACGGCGTCGAATTCCTGCAGCAGGCGCTGCAGCCGCTGCGCCGCAGGCAGTTCGGGGTAGAGCGCGCCGGTGTTGCGCCCCTCGGCATCGTAGGGCAGCACCTGGCTCTGGGGCAGGCGGAAGTGGAAGCGTTCGTACTGCCCGGTGAAGCCGTTGGGCACCGCCACGCGCCGTTGCGCCAGGGTCTGCTGCACCGCGTCCTCGTAGGGGGCGATGTTGGTCTGCAGCGGGGCCACCATGGCGGCAAACACCGCGTACACGGTGGCGCACAGCACCAGGCCCGAGCGCAGTGCACTCTTTTGCATGAAAAAAGCGGCACTGGCCCACGCCAATCCTAACGACAGTGCTATAAAAAGAGTAGCAATCTGGAATCCATCCGCGATGCCCTGTTCTCCCATCACCCAGCCGATGCGCGCCAGCATCAGCAGGGCCGCCAGCAGCAGCAGCGCGGTGGCGCACCACCACAGGCGGTGGATGCGCTCGCGCCCCAGCGCCATCAGCACCGCCAGCGCCGGCATGGTCGGAATCAGGTAGCGTTCCGAGCGCTGGGTGGGAATCAGGAACACCAGCATCCACAGCAACAGCCACACCAGCAGCACCCGGTGCGGCGCGCCCAGCGCGTGCCAGCGTGCCCCCCAGCGCCCCAGCGCCAGGCTGTGCAGCAGGTAGCCCAGCACCGGCAGGGCCAGCAGGCCGCCATTGGCCGGGTGCGCCAGCAGCTGCACCCACATGGGGTAGGCGCCCGACAGGGCCGCCTGCCAGTAGCCCTGGCTGCTGTTCATCTTGCCGGCGTTTTCCGCCACCACGAACTCCTGCCACACCGCGGCCGGGTCGGGGTCGAGCACAAACCACAGGCCAAACACGCCCAGCGCCACCAGGGTGCTCCAGGCCAGCCCCAGGCTGGTGCGCCACAGCAGGGGCCAGCGCAGCGGCTGCGGCGCGCTCGCCAGCCAGACCAGCCACACCCCGGCCGCAGCGGGTGCGATCAGGGCAAAGGACTTGTAGGCCGCGCCCAGGCCCATGGCCAGGCCCATGAGCGTGCAGGCCAGCGCACCGGGCGCCTGGGGTTGCTCCGCCACCGGGCGCAGGCGCTGCCAGAACACCCACAGCATGGGCAGTGCCAGCCAGAAGGTCTCGGGGGCCGAGGTCAGGTAGGCGCGGCCGTAGCGGAAGGTGGAAAAGAACAGCAGGTACAGGCAGGCGGCCACACAGGCGTTGCGCAGGCGCTGCGCGGCGTGCGGGGTCAGGCACCAGGCCATGGCGCCCAGCAGCGCAGTGGTGGCCAGGGTGTAAAGCACGCTGGGCAAGCGCAACGCCCACAGTGTCCAGGTCTGGCCCCATTGCCCGGCCACCATGGCCTGCCAGATCAGCAGCGGCGGCTTGGTGTTGCGCGTGCCCAGCAGTTCGGACTGCAGGGGCAGCCAGTGGCCGCTCTCGGCGGTCATGCGGGCGATGTGGATGTAGACCATCTCGTCGCCATTGGTGGGGGCGTAGGGGTTGCCCAGGCCCCAGAAGTACAGTGCCACGCACAGGCCCAGCAGCGCCAGCCAAGAGGCGGTGTCGCGCGGCTGCGGGCAGTACGGGGACGAAGGCAGGGGCATGGCCGAGGGGTCCGCCCGCTTCAGTGGCGCTTGAAGGTCCAGCGGTCGTTGGCCAGGAAGTTGCTCACGCTGGCGATGACGATGGCGGTGATGTTGGCCAGGCGGTAGTCCATGATTTCGCTCAGCAGCAGGGTCAACACGTACTGCACCGCGCTGCCGAAGGCCGAGGCGGTGGCGTACTGCCCGAACTCGAGGGACAGCATGCGCAGGCTGGGCGGGCGCTGGTTTTCCTCCAGCTCCCAGGCGCGCACGCGGTCGGCCCAGGTCCAGAGCCGGTTCCAGGTGAAGTTGTTGAGTGTGGCCAGGGTGATGGCCAGCGCCAGCGACAGGTAGGGCTTGCGGTAGGCGGCCTCGATGCTGGCGAACAGGTATTCATGGCCGACGTGCAACACGGCCAGGTTCACCACCGTGCCGCTGGCACCGACGATGCCGAATTTGAGGTAGCGGTAGCGTTCGAGCAGGCCCAGGGCCCACAGCGCGGTGCGTTGGTACAGGGGACGTGGCTGAGCGGCGCTCATGCTGACGCTCCTGCGGGGTGGTCCAGGGCAGCGGCGCTGGCCTGGCGCAAGAAGGCCAGGGCCTGCTCCAGCACCGGGTCGGGGGCGATGCGTTTCAGGCACTGGTTGTCGCCGTCACAGAAGGTCTGGCGGTGGTTGTAGGCGGTCAGGCAGGGCGAGCAGGCGATGCCGCTTTCCAGCACGATGGTGCGCTGGCCCAGGGGGCCGTAGAGCTGGCCGGTCTCGGGGCCGAAGAACACCATGGTCTGGATCGGTGTGACGGTGGCGAAGTGGCTGGGGCCGCCGTCGTTGGTGATCAGCAGGCGCGCGGCATGCATCAGCATGAGCAGTTCGCGGATGCTTTTGGTGTAGCCGGTGAGGTCAACGCAGAACGCGCTGCCGACCTGCGCCTGGAGCTGGCGCGCCAGGGCGGCGTCGTCGCGCAGGCCGATCAGGCCCACGGCGTAGCCGGCGGCGCACAGGCCTTGCACCACGCGGGCGTAGTGGGCGGCGGGCCAGGCGCGTTCGGGCAGGATGCCGCCGCCGGCGTACACCAGCACCAGGGCGCGTCCCTCGGTCACCGGGTGGTCGTGGTGCACCTTGGCGCGATAGGCGGCCAGTTCCTCCGGCGTGAAGGGCACCGACAGCTCGGGCTCGGCCGGAATGGGCCGGATCGCCGCGGCGCGGTGGCGCGGCATGCCACCTTCGGGGGCACCCAGTGCGTCCACCAGCGACAGGAACTGCTTGCTGATGTGCTGGTAGGGGTTGTAGGGAATGCCGCGGTTGATGAAGCTGCCACGGTACAGCCCCTCTTGTGTGTGCGCCGTGAAGCCCGCGCGCACCGGCGCGCCGGTGGAAAAGCAGAGCAGGGCGCTGATGCGCGAGAACAGCTCGCAGTCCAGCACCGCGTCCAGGCCCAGGCGGCGCATCTTCGCGCTCACCGCCAGGATGTCGCGCACCAGGCGCATGCCCGAGCTGTCGTCCAGCGTGTGCATGTGCTCCACCTGGGTGAGCTGCAGCAGCTTGGAGACTTCCTGGTTCTTCTTGAGCTGCAGGATGTGGATCGCCGCGCCGGGGTACTGGCGGCGCAACTGGGCGAACATGGGCCCGGCCAGCACGATGCTGCCCATCTCGGACAGCAGGATCACCAGGACATGGCGTGGTACCTGGGGCATGCGCGGCGCCGAGCGCCACAGGGCGCTCAGACGCACCCAGGCCGACACCGCCGCGCACAGCAGCTGGCCGACCCAGCGGTCGATGAAGCGTTGGGTTTGGATCTTCATACCTGCATTGTCGCCCACGCCGCGCGGCGTTCACCGCAGCGGCGGGGTGGTGTGGCGCCTCGGGAGAAGGCTTTTACAGTCCGGCGTCGGCGCGCAGCGCGGCCGCCTTGTCGGTGCGCTCCCAGGTGAACTCCGGCTCCTCGCGCCCAAAGTGGCCGTAGGCGGCGGTCTTGGTGTAGATCGGGCGCAGCAGGTCCAGCATCTGGATGATGCCCTTGGGGCGCAGGTCGAAGTGGGCGTTGACCAGCTCGGCGATCTTGTCGTCCGGGATCACGCCCGTGCCTTCGGTGTAGATGGTCACGTTCATGGGCTTGGCCACGCCGATGGCATAGGCCACCTGCACCTGGCACTGGCGCGCCAGGCCGGCTGCCACCACGTTCTTGGCCACATAGCGCGCGGCATAGGCGGCCGAGCGGTCCACCTTGGAGGGGTCTTTGCCCGAGAAGGCGCCGCCCCCGTGCGGGCAGGCGCCGCCGTAGGTGTCGACAATGATCTTGCGCCCGGTCAGGCCGCAGTCGCCCTGCGGGCCGCCGATCACGAAGCGCCCGGTGGGGTTGACCAGGTAGCGCGTGTTGTGCAGCCATTCCTTGGGCAGCACGGGCTTGATGATGTCCTCGATCACCGCCTCGATGAACTCGGGCTTCATCTTGTCGCCCAGGCTCCACTCCGGGCTGTGCTGGCTCGACAGCACCACGGTGTCGATGCTGTGCGGCTTGCCGTCCACGTAACGCATGGTCACCTGGCTCTTGGCGTCCGGGCGCAGGAAGGGCATGCGCCCGTCCTTGCGCAGATGGGCCTGGCGTTCCACCAGGCGGTGGGCGTAATAGATGGGCGCGGGCATCAGCTCAGGGGTCTCGTCGCAGGCGTAGCCGAACATCAGGCCCTGGTCTCCGGCGCCGGTGTTCAAGAAGTCGTCCGACGCATGGTCCACGCCCTGGGCGATGTCGTTCGATTGCTTGTCATAGGCCACCAGCACGGCGCAGCCCTTGTAGTCGATGCCGTACTCGGTGTTGTCGTAGCCGATGCGCTTGATGGTGTCGCGCGCCACCTGGATGTAGTCCACGTGCGCGTTGGTGGTGATCTCGCCGGCCAGCACCACCAGCCCGGTGTTGCACAGGGTCTCGGCGGCCACGCGGCTCTTGGGGTCCTGGGTGAAGATCGCGTCCAGGATGGCGTCCGAAATCTGGTCGGCCACCTTGTCGGGGTGACCTTCGGAAACGGACTCGGACGTGAAGAGGAAATCGTTCGACATGAATGAAAACTCCAGAAAGTGACACAACGGATCGCGTTGCTGGGGGCCTTTGGGAGCTTTCAGCGAACGCTTTAGCAGATCCGGCCCTTGTCGGCCGGGGCACAATGGCGCGCTTTGCGGGCGGCGCGCCACGGTGCATGTCGCCCTGCAAGTAGTTCCATAACTCAGCGACGCGGTGATTCTAGCCCAGCGCCATGCCGCCACCGGCGCCCCTGGGGCGAGAATCACCCCCCTGTTCCAGTTTTATCGGCATGTTCTTTCTGTTTCGCATTTTGTCCCGCTGGCCCCTGTGGCTGCTGCACGCACTGGGCGCGGCCGCGGGTTGGCTGGCCCTGCTGCTGTCAGCGTCCTACCGCCGGGTGCTGCGCGAAAACCTGGCCCAGGCCGGCCTGGGGCTGGACGCGGTGCGTGCCGCCGTGGGGGCGGCCGGCTGCATGGTGCTGGAGCTGCCGCGCCTGTGGTTCGGCGCTCCCGTGCCGGTGGCCTGGATGGGGCGCGAGCATGTCGAACAGGCGCTGCAGCAGGGCCGCGGCGTGCTGTTCCTGACCCCGCACCTGGGCAGCTTCGAGATCACCGCCCAGGCCTATGCACAGCAGTTCGGTGCGCGCCAGCCCATCACGGTGCTGTACCGCCCGGCGCGCAAGACCTGGCTGCGCGCCCTGGTGGAGCAGGCGCGCCAGCGCCCGGGCCTGCGCACGGCCCCCACCACGCTGGCGGGGGTCAAGCAGATGCTCAAGGCCTTGCATGCCGGCCAGTGCGTGGGCCTGCTGCCCGACCAGGTGCCGCCCCTGGGCCTGGGGGTGTGGGCGCCGTTTTTCGGGCGCCCCGCCTACACCATGACGCTGGGCGCGCGCCTGGCGCTGCAGACCGGCGCCACCGTGCTGCTGGCCTGGGGTGAGCGCCTGCCCTGGGGGCGCGGCTACGTGGTCCACGTGCAGCCCCTGGAGCCAGGCCTGGGCGGGGATGTGCAGACCGGCACCGAGCGCATCAACCAGGCCATGGAAGCCCTGGTGCGTCAGGCGCCGCAGCAGTACCTGTGGGGCTATGCGCGCTACAAGGAACCGCGCCAGGAGCGCGGAGCATGAGCGCCGCCCGGCCGCCCGAAGGCGCGAAGGCCCCCTTGGGGGGCAGCGACCCCAACGCAGTGGGGGAGCGTGGGGGCGAGGTGAGCGCCGCCCGGCCGCCCGAAGGCGCGAAGGCCCCCTTGGGGCTGAGCGCTGCGGCTCCCGCTGTGCCTGCGCACAGCGGGACAGCGCGAAGAGACGGCGCCTCTGGCGCCGGCACGTCCAGCGACCCCAACGCAGTGGGGGAGCGTGGGGGCATGGTGAGAGCGCGCGCGCTGCACGCGCTCATGCGCGCCTTGTCCTGGCTGCCCTTGCCGCTGTTGCGCGCCCTGGGCGCGGCGCTGGGAATGCTGCTGTGGCTGCTGGTGCCCGCGCGTCGGCGCGTGGTGCTGACCAATTTGCGCTGGTGTTTCCCCGAGTGGAGCGTGGCGCGGCGCCGGCAGGTGGCGCGCGCGGTGTTCCGCGCTTTCGGTCAGTCCTGGCTGGACCGCAGCTGGCTGTGGCACGCGCCAGCGCCGCGGGTGCGCCAGCGCCTGCGCCTGAGCGGCGCGCTGGAGGCGCTGGCGGGCGAGGCCCCGGTGGTGCTGTTCGCGCCCCACTTCATGGGGCTGGATGCGGCCTGGACGGCCCTGAACCAGCAGGTCCAGCGGCGTTTTGTGACCATTTACTCGCCCCAGACCAGCCCGGCGGTAGACGCCTGGGTGTACGGCGGGCGCCAGCGTTTTGGCCAGCCCACCCTGGTGGCACGGCTGGACGGTGCGCAGCCCTTGGTGGCGGCGGTGCGCGCCGGGCAGCCCCTGTATTTGCTGCCGGACATGAACTTCGACCCCTCGGAGTCCTTGTGGGTGCCGTTTTTCGGCCCCTTGGCCGCCACCGTGCCTTCGCTGTCGCGCTTTGCGCGCCTGGGGCGTGCGCGCGTGCTGCCGGTGCTGACGCGCCTGGTGCCTGGCGGCTACGAGGTCCGCATCCTGCCCGCATGGGAGGGTTTCCCCAGCGGCGACCTGCAGGCCGACACCGAGCGCATGAACCGCGAACTGGAGGCCTACATCCGCCAGGACCCGGCCCAGTACTACTGGGTGCACAAGCGCTTCAAGGACCGGCCCGACGGCGCGAGCGCGCCGTACTGAACTACGCGCCGCTGGCGGGGCCGGGCGCAGCGTCCGGCGGCGCGTCCTGTGCCGCATCTTGGGCCGCAGGTGCATCGTGCGTCCATTGGTACAGCAGCTGTGCCACATCGCCCAGGCCGGTGTGCTTGGGCGCCGAAAACAGGCGCACCTCGCCGCCACCGGCCTGCAGCCGTGTGATGGCCAGGGCCTTGGCGGCTTCGCTGCGCGTGAGCTTGTCGGCCTTGGTCAGCACCACCAGGAACTTCAGCCCTTCCTCCACCCGTGGGCGTATCACTTCCAGCAGCACCTCGTCAAGCTCGGTGAGCCCCAGGCGGGGGTCGCTGAGCAGCACCACGGCGCGCAGGTTCTCGCGGCTGACCAGGTAGTTGGCCATCACCTTT
Source organism: Rhodoferax sp. (assembly GCA_052390055.1). Classification (GTDB taxonomy): domain Bacteria; phylum Pseudomonadota; class Gammaproteobacteria; order Burkholderiales; family Burkholderiaceae_C; genus Allorhodoferax. The sequence continues at coordinate 104,696 of JBQTHH010000006.1, read as the reverse complement.
TGCCAGCGTAGCTTGTCCTGCAGCGGCACGGCGGCGTAGCCGTAGCCGGGCAGGTCGGCCAGCACGGCGTCCGTGCCCCCCTGCCTGCCCAGGGAAAACAGGTTGATGTGCTGGGTGCGGCCGGGCTTCTTGGAAGCAAAGGCCAGCTGTTTTTGTTGCGTCAGGGCGTTGATGCAGGTGGATTTACCCGCATTCGATCGGCCCACGAAGGCGATTTCGGGCACCTCCAGGGCGGGCAGGTGGTGCAACTGGGCGGCCGTGGTGAGAAAGCGCGCGGTGTGCAACCAGCCCAGGGCCTGTGCCGCAGCGCTGCCAGGAATAGGGCGCTGGTTGGTAGTGGGGGGAGTATGTGCAGGCATGGGGAGGGTGAGGGCGGCGCCCAAAGGGCCTCCATTGTAGAATGGCCCGGTTTTGCTCCATTGCCCTTACCCACTTCTTCCACTCCCATGAAGTCCCTCGCCCCCTTGTTCGCCTGCGCCGCCCTGTTCGTCCTGCCCGTTGGGGCCGAAGAGTCCCAACCTGCTGCCGCACCCGACCTGGCCAAGGGGGAAGCGAGCTTCAATGCCGTGTGCAATGCCTGCCATGGCGCCGAGGGCAACTCCCAGATCCCCGCCAACCCCAAGCTGGCCCAGCAGCATCCGGCGTACCTGGTCAAGCAACTGCAGGAGTTCAAGAGCGACAAGCGCGCCAGCGCGGTGATGAAGGGCTTTGCCTCCATGCTCAGCGATGAAGACATGAAGAATGTCGCCTATTGGCTGGGCAGCAAGAAGGCTACGCCCGGCAATGCCACCGACAAGAACCTGGTCAGCCTGGGCGAGCGCATCTACCGTGGCGGCATTGCCGACCGGGCCATTCCCGCCTGTGCGGGCTGTCACAGCCCCAACGGCGCGGGCATCCCGGCGCAGTACCCGCGCCTGGGCGGGCAGCACGCCGAGTACGTGTCCACCCAGCTCACCGCATTCCGCGATGGCGCGCGTGGCAACAGCACGCAGATGGCCCAGGTGGTGGCCAAGATGAACGACCGCGAAATCAAGGCTGTGGCCGACTACATCGCCGGCTTGCGCTGACGCGTGGTGGCCCCGGAGGGGCCGCCAGGCATCGGCAAAGGCCACCGCTGTGCTTTTTCTGGGGGCTGCCCAGGCGGCAGGCAGCCCTGCGCGGATTGCGGTCTTGTGGGGCGGACCACAATGGCGGGGGTGTAAGAACACGGCCCTGGCGGCGACCAAGAGGCGTTGTTGTCTTTCCCACGGAGTTGCCATGCTGATTCGACGCGCGCTGGCGCAGCAAGATCCCCCCGTCCCCTCGGAAATCACACCGCCGCCCCTGTTCTGGGGGCGCAGGCGCGCACTGCAGGCCTTGGGGCAGGGCGGTGCGTGGCTGGCGCTGGGGGCGGCGACAGCGCATGCCGGGGTGGAGCGTCCGGGGGCGCACCCCGCACTGCCATCCGTACCCTCAACCCTGCCCGGCGCGCAGACCATGGAGCGCCTGACCCCGTACGCGGACGTGAGCGCCTACAACAATTACTACGAGTTCGGCACCGACAAGCGCGAACCTGCGCAGCGTGCGCACAGCCTGCGCACACGGCCCTGGCGGCTGCAGGTCGAGGGCCTGGTCAAGCGCCCCGGCGTGCTCGAACTCGACGATCTCTTGCGCCTGGCGCCGCTGGAAGAGCGCATCTACCGCCTGCGCTGTGTCGAGGGCTGGAGCATGGTGGTGCCCTGGGTGGGCTACTCCCTGGCGCAACTGCTCAAGCGCTTCGAACCGCTGGGCAGTGCGCGCTACGTGGCGTTCGAGTCCCTGGCCGATGCGGCGCAGATGCCCAACGTGGGCTCCAGCGTGCTGCAGTGGCCCTATGTGGAAGGTCTGCGTCTGGACGAGGCCATGCACCCCCTGACCCTGCTGGCCCTGGGCCTGTACGGCGAGACGCTGCCGGCGCAAAACGGCGCCCCGGTGCGCCTGGTGGTGCCGTGGAAATACGGCTTCAAAAGCGCCAAATCCCTGGTGCGCATCCGCCTGACCGAGCAGCAGCCGCCCACCGCCTGGAACCGCGCTGCGCCCCAGGAGTACGGTTTTTATTCGAACGTGAATCCGCAGGTGGAGCACCCGCGCTGGAGCCAGGCGAGCGAGCGGCGCCTGGGCGAGGATGGGCTGTTCAGCAAGCGCCGGGCCACCCTGATGTTCAACGGTTACGAGCCCCAGGTGGGCCAGCTCTATGCCGGCATGGACCTTCGCCGCCATTTCTGAGCCCGTTGCCCGGCCGGGGCGCCGGTGGCGCGCCAACGCGGCGGTGTGGCTGGTGCACGCTCTGTGCTGCGCGCCCCTGCTGTGGCTGTGGGCGGCCGCCTTGCTCGGGCAACTCGGCCCCAACCCGGCCGAGGCCTTGGTGCGCGGTAGCGGCGACTGGGCGCTGCGTTTCCTGTGCCTGGCCTTGGCGGTGACGCCGCTGCGCCAGGCGTTGGGCTGGGCGTGGCTGGCGCGCTGGCGCCGCCCGCTGGGCCTGTACTGCTTTGCCTACGCGCTGGCGCACTTTCTGAGCTACGCCTGGCTGGATCTGGAGTGGGAGGCGCAGGCGCTGGTGCGCGACGTGCTGAAGCGTCCCTTCATCACCCTGGGCATGGCCTCTTTGGCGGTGCTGCTGCCGCTGGCGCTGACCTCGCCGAAGGCGGTGGCGCGGCGGCTGGGGGCGCGGCGCTGGCAGGCCCTGCACCGCAGCGTGTACCTGCTGCCGTTCCTGGTGTTGACGCATTTTTACTGGATGCGCGCGGGCAAGAACGACTTTGCCGAAGTCTCGGCCTACGCGCTGCTCCTGCTGGGCCTGCTGGCCTGGCGGTTGATGAAAAAATATGCCCCTGGCCCGCGTGGATATTGATTATCTAGCTATGAAAAATATAGCTTTCAGGTCAGTAGCCGGATGGGGCATTGCTGCCCTGGCTGGGAGGCAGGTAGAGCGCGCCGGTCTGGCCGCAGCCGCTGAGCCCCGCCAGACAGACCAGGGCCAGAACTACAATTTTGCGGACGTGAAACATGGGGACGCATTATGACGGACAGTGAATATGGGGACCGCGCAGAAGCCTTGCTGCGCGCGGTGGAGGCCGGCTGCGACCGCGCCAACGAGGCCACCGACGCGGATCTGGACAACCAGCGCTCGGGCGGCATGGTGACCATCACCTTCGCCAACCGCAGCCAGATCGTGGTCAACCTGCAAAAGCCGCTGCACGAGGTCTGGCTGGCGGCGCGCAGCGGCGGCTACCACTTCCGCTGGGCCGACGACGGCGCCTGGCGTGACACCAAGAGCGGCGAGGAGTTCTACGCCCTGCTGGCGCGTTGCGCCAGCGAACAGGCGGGCACCGCGCTGTCCTTTGGTGTTCTCAGTTCTTGAACAGGTCGAGGATCTTCTTCTTTTCCTCGCTGTCGGCGGGGGCGCTGGGGGCGGTATCGGCGGGCGCTGCGCTGTCCTTGCCCAGGGCGGACACGCCGCCGCCCTGGGCGAACTCTTCGTAATACCACTCGCCGCCATTGAACACCACGCCTTCGGGCGGGCTGGGCTCCATCACGGGCACGTTCTTCAGGGCGGTCTCCATGAAGCTGATCCACACCGGCAGGCTCAGGCCCCCGCCGGTTTCGCGGTCGCCGAGCTTCTTCGGGGTGTCATAGCCAATCCAGGTCACAGCCGTCAGGGTGGGCTGAAAGCCTGCAAACCAGGCATCCATGGCGTCGTTGGTGGTGCCGGTCTTGCCGTACAGGTCGGGGCGCTTGAGCGTGGCCTGGGCGCGCGCGGCGGTGCCAGAGCGGGTGATCTCCTGCAGCAGGCTGCTCATGACGAAGGCGTTGCGCGCGTCGATGGCGCGCTCCTGCCCCTCGGTGCCGGGGGGCGGGACATCCACCAGCACCTTGCCGCGGTGCTCGGTCACGCGCGCGATCACCCAAGGGTTGGTGCGGTAGCCCCCATTGGCAAACACGCTGTAGGCGCTGGCCATCTGCATCGGGGTGACCGAGCCCGCCCCCAGGGCCATGGTGAGGTAGGGCGGGTGGCGTTCGGCCTCGAAGCCAAAGCGCGTGACCCACTCCTGCGCGTAGGGCGCGCCAATCGCGTGCAGCACCTGGATGGAAATCATGTTCTTGGACTTGGCCAGCCCCTTGCGCAGGTTCATCGGGCCTTCGAAGGTGCCGTCGTAGTTCTTGGGCTCCCAGGGTTGGCCGCCGGTCACGCCGGCGTCGAAGAACAAGGGCGCATCGTTGATCACCGTGGCGCCGTTGAAGCCCTTTTCCAGCGCCGCCGAGTAGATGAAGGGCTTGAAGCTCGACCCCGGCTGGCGCCAGGCCTGGGTGACGTGGTTGAACTTGTTCTTGGCAAAGTCGAAGCCGCCCACCAGGGCCTGGATGGCGCCAGTGCGCGGGTCCATGGCGACGAAAGCGCCCTCCACCTCGGGCAACTGGGTGGCCTCCCAGCCGCCTTTGGGCGTCTTGACCACGCGGATGATGGCGCCGCGGCGGATCTTGATATGCGCAGGCGCCTTGTCCGACAGGCCGGACTGCACTGGCTTGAGCCCTTCGCCGCTGATCTCCAGCAGTTCGCCGTTCTGGCGCACCGCCTTGACGAGCTTGGCGTCGGCCTGCAATACCAGGGCGGAGAGCACATTGCCGTTGTCCGGGTGCTCTTCGAGCGCATCGACGATCCATTCGTCGTTGTCGGGCAGGGGGTCTGGCAGGCTCACGAACTTTTCCGGCCCGCGGTAGTGCTGGCGGCGTTCGTAATCCATGATGCCCCGGCGCAAGGCGGTGTAGGCGGTTTCCTGCAGGGTGGAGCTGACGGTGGTGTACACGTCCAGGCCCCGGGTATAGGTTTCGCTGCCGTACTGGGCAAACATCATCTGGCGCACCATCTCGGCGATGTATTCGGCGTGGGTTTTCTGCTCTGTATGGGCGCTGCGCAGGTGCAATTGTTGTTTTTTTGCATCGTCGGCCTGTTGGGCCGTGATGAAGCCGTTTTCCAGCATGCGCTCGATGATGTAGAGCTGGCGGCTGCGGGCCCGTTTCGGGTTGCTGATCGGGTTGTAGGCCGACGGCGCCTTGGGCAGACCGGCCAGCATGGCGGCTTCGGCCACCGTGATGTCCTGCAGCGGTTTGCCAAAGTAGGCCTCGCTGGCAGCCGCGAAACCATAGGCCCGATTGCCCAGGAAGATCTGGTTCATATAGATCTCCAGGATCTGGTCCTTGCTCAGCAGGTGTTCGAGCTTGAAGGTCAGCAGAATCTCGTAGATCTTGCGGGTAAAGGTCTTCTCGGACGAGAGGTAGACATTGCGTGCCACCTGCATGGTGATGGTGGATGCCCCCTGGCTTTTGGCCCGGCCCACATTGGCCAGTCCAGCGCGGATCACACCGATGTAGTCCACCCCGCCATGCTGGTAGAAGCGTGCATCTTCAATGGCCAGCACGGCATCGATCATCACCTGCGGAATCTCGGCGATCGGGGTGAGGTTGCGCCGCTCTTCGCCGAATTCGCCGAGCAGGTCACCCTCCACCGAGAACACGCGCAGCGGCAGCTTGGGCCGGTAGTCGGCCACATCCGAAATGTCGGGCAGGTTGGGGTAGGCGCTGGCCAGCGCGATGGCTACCGCCAGTGCCCCGGCCAGACCCAGTGCCGCCAACCCGCCCAGGCACCACAACAGCCAGCGCAGCGGCGCGGCCCAGGGCGAGGCAGGTGTGGCAGCGGACGAAGCGGTCTTTTCCATGGCAGGCAATGGGGGCGGTTGGAACCAAACCCCGCATTATGCGGGTGCTGGCCGCTGCGGGCAGGCCTGCGCCCATGGGCCGGTATCGCCCGGTTTGCGGGGGCCCGGGCAAGGATTTTGGGCCTTCGCGAATTTGTTCCAAATGGAAAAAACCTTTGCTGGTCAAGTATCTTGCTGCTAGCATTGAAGTGAATTCTTAAGTTTGCCCCCGGCTTGTGGGGTGCCATACAGGGGACCAACTTGATCTCATTGGAGTCGTTGTTCAGTCGCAAACCCGCGCCGCTGCTGGGGCTGGACATCTCCTCGTCCAGCGTCAAGCTGGTGGAACTGGGCCAGGACAAGGCAGGCAATCTCGTCTTGGAGCATTGCGCCATCGAGCCCCTGGAGCGCGGCTGGATCAGCGATGGCAACATCGAAAAGTTCGATGAGGTCAGCGAAGCCCTGCGTCGGCTGGTCAAGAAAAGCGGCACCAAGACCAAGAACGTGGCCATGGCGCTGCCGCCCTCGGCGGTGATCACGAAGAAGATCATCCTGCAAGGCGGGTTGTCCGACAGCGAGCTGGAGCAGCAGGTCGAGACCGAGGCCAACCAGTACATTCCCTTTCCGCTGGACGAGGTGGCGCTGGACTTCTGCGTCATGGGGCCCAGCGTCTCCTCCCCGGGGGATGTCGAAATCCTCATCGCCGCGTCGCGCCGCGAAAAAGTGCAGGACATCCAGGGCCTGGCCGAAGCGGTCGGGCTCAGCCCGGTGATCGTGGATGTGGAATCCTATGCCTCCCGCCTGGCGGCCGGGCGCCTGATCGAACACCTGCCCAACAAGGGCTCGGGGCTGATCGTGGCCCTGTTCGAGGTCGGGGCCTATACCACCAGCATGCAGGTATTGCGCGACGACGAGGTGCTCTACGACCGTGACCAGGCTTTCGGGGGGGCACAGCTGACGCAGCAACTGGTGCGCCAGTACGGCTTCTCTCCAGAAGAGGCCGAAACCAAGAAGCGCAATGGCGAGTTGCCGGAGGACTACGAAGGCACGGTGTTGCGCCCATTCATCGAAACCATGGTGCAGGAGCTTGGGCGCGCCCTGCAGTTCTTCTTTACCAGCACACCGCACAACAAGGTGGACTACATCATGCTCGCTGGGGGCAGTGCCGCGCTGCCAGGCTTGACCGCTGCCGTGACCCAGCACACCAGTTTCCCCTGCTCCCTGCTCAATCCCTTCGAAGGCATGGAAATGGGCAGTGGCATCAAACTCAAGAAGGTCACCCGGGAAGCCCCCTCCTACCTCACCGCCTGCGGACTGGCCTTGCGGAGGTTCATCCAGTGATACTGATCAACCTGCTTCCCCACCGTGAGGCCGCACGTAAGCGGCGGCGCGACATGTTCAACGCCATGTTGGGGGCGTCCGCGCTGCTGGGTGGCGTGATTTCCGGTGCCATATTCCTGTGGTACCAGACCACGGTACAGATACAACAAGGGGTCAATGGCTTCCTGGAGGGAGAAATCCGCTTGCTGGAGGCGCAGATCAAGGACATCGCCGGGCTGGAGAGCGAAATTGCTGCCTTGCGGGCGCGCCAGCAGGCGGTGGAGGATCTGCAATCCGACCGCAACCTTCCGGTCTACCTTCTCACAGAGGTGGTCAGCCAGCTGCCCGATGGGGTCTATATCAGCAAAATGGTACAGGTGGACCAGAGTGTCTCCCTGACCGGCGTTGCACAGTCGAACGAGCGGATTTCGGAACTGTTGCGCAATCTGGCCAACAACACCCCCTGGTTCAGCAAACCCGAGCTGATCGAGAGCGTGGCGGGTACCGTGGCGCTGACGCCCCGTGACCAGCGGCGGGTGTTCAACTTCAATGTGAAGGTCAAGCTGATGCGTGGCAGTGAGGCAGAAAAAGCCTCGACAAAGCCGCCAGCACCCGCGGCCAAATCCTGAGCATACCGATGGCGATTTCATTACCCAACCCGATACAGCTCCAGGAGCTGCAGCAAAACATCGCGGCCCAGTTCCGGGATTTGGACCCCAAAGACCCTGCCATGTGGCCGGTATTGCCGCGCGCGGGACTGTATCTCGGCACCGTGGTTGCAGTGGTTATCATCCTGTGGTTTGGCTGGATATCCTCCATGCAGGAAACCCTCCAGATGGAGGAGGAGAAGGAGCAGAAGCTCAAGGATGACTACAAGATAAAACTGAGCAAGGCGGTCAATCTGGACGTATTGAAAAAACAGCGCGAACAGGTGCTGCAGTACGTAAGCCAGTTGGAAAAGCAGTTGCCAAGCAAGGCAGAAATGGATGCCTTGCTGCTGGACATCAATCAGGCCGGGGTCGGCAAAGGCTTGCAGTTCGACCTGTTCCGTCCAGGCCAGCTAAATGTGAAGGAGTACTACGCAGAACTTCCGATTGCCATCCGTGTCAGCGGCAGATACCACGAAATAGGCGCATTCGCATCCGACATCGCGCATCTTTCTCGCATCGTGACGCTCAACAACCTGAGCATTGTTCCGAAATCGGAAGGAATGCTGATTCTGGATGCGACGGCCAAGACATTCCGGTACCTCGATGCCGACGAGGTCTCTGCCCAGCGCAAGGCTTCCAGCGGGAAGGGAGGGACCCCATGAGTGGTTTCCCTCAGTGGGTTGTTCGATGGAGGGGTTGGTCGGTCTGGTTGCTGGTGGCTGGGAGCTTGGGGGGGTGTGGATCTTCCCGCGACCAGGACGTCCAGCAGTGGATTTCGGATGAGCGTAACCGGACACAGCCCAAGGTCGCGCCCATCCCTGCCCCCAAGCAATTCGTGCCTGCGCAGTACGCCTCCACGGATGCCTTGGAGCCGTTCAGCAGCCAGAAACTCGCACAGGCCTTTAAGCGTGATTCCGCGCAGACCACTGCGTCAGTGACCCTGGTGGCCCCCGAACTGCAGCGGCGCAAGGAGCCTTTGGAGGCCTATCCCCTGGATGCCGTGACCATGGTCGGCAGCCTGCTTTCCAAGGGGCAGCCCATAGCCCTGGTGCGCGTAGATAATCTGCTCTACCAGGTGCGCGTGGGTGCCTATCTGGGGCAGAACTACGGAAAAGTGACCAAGATCACAGAGACTGAAATTACCTTGCGCGAGATTGTCCAGGACGCCGTTGGGGAGTGGGTGGAAAGATCGACCGCTTTGCAGTTGCAAGAGGTTACAAAATGAAGCAATTAATTGAGCGCGTGGTGGGCCTTTGGGCTTTGTCGGCGGTTTTCCTTCTGGGAGCGGCATCGCCTGTGGCGATGGCGCAGGAGGCGATGTCGATCGAGTCGGTCACCGGCACGGTGCAAGGCGGCGGAGAAATCGTCAAGATCGAGTTGAACAAAGCTTTGCAAAGCGTTCCTGCGGGGTTCGTGATCCGCCAACCGGCCAGGATCGCCATCGATTTCCCGGGTGTTTCGAATGCCCTCGGGCGCTCCACCGTAGACGTGAACCAGGGAAATTTGCGTTCCATCTCTGTGGTGCAGGTGGCCGAGCGCACCCGCGTGGTGGTCAACCTGAAACTGCCCACCACCTACAAGGCGCAGATCAACGGCACCACACTGCTGGTCTATCTGGATCCGGTCGTTCAGGAGGCTGGGGCAGGCGCCGCGCCCAGCATGTTCGCGCCAGCACAGGCCAAGGAAACCAGGCCCCTCAAGGACATTGACTTTCGCCGCGCTGCGGATGGAGTGGGCCGCATCCAGGTGGCGCTGCCTTCGAGCGATGTGGGGGTGGATATCAAACAGTTGGGTAAAAATCTGATCGTTGAACTCAACAAGACAAGCCTGCCGGAGGGATTGCGCCGTCGCATGGACGTTTCCGATTTCGGCACCCTGGTCAAGACCATCACGGCGACGCAGTCGGGCGAGCGGGTGCGCCTGACCATCGAGCCCAGCGGCAGTTGGGAGCACAGTGCATACCAGAGCGATGACCAACTGGTGATTGAAATCAAGGAGCAGAAGGTTGAGCAAAACAAACTGGCGCAGGGGGTGGGGTACAGCGGCCAGAAGTTGTCGCTGAATTTTCAGAACATCGAAATACGCTCCCTGCTGCAGGTTATCGCGGATTTCACGAATTTCAATATCGTGACTTCGGACTCCGTGACGGGGTCGGTGACTTTGCGGCTGCAGGACGTTCCGTGGGACCAGGCGCTGGAAATCATTCTGCGGGCCAAGGGGCTGGATGTCCGAAAGACGGGAACGGTCTTGTGGGTGGCGCCCAAGGATGAAATTGCTGCCAAGGAAAAACTGGATCTCGAATCCCTGGCGGCGGTACAGAATCTGGAGCCCTTGCGGACCCAGGCGTTCCAGATCAACTACGCCAAGGCGGTGGACATTGCGGGGCAGCTCAATGGCGGCGGCGCCGCTGCTGCATCCGGCAGCGGCACAGGAGCTGCCAGCGGTCGCCTGCTCAGCAGCCGCGGCAGCGTCATTGCCGAGCCCCGAACCAACCAGATTTTCGTGACCGACATTCCCTCGCGGCTGGAGGCGGTGCAGTCCTTCATCGCCAAGCTGGACGTCGCCGTGCGCCAGGTGATGATCGAGGCGCGCATTGTCGAAGCTTCGGACACCTTTGGTAAAGCCTTGGGGGTCAAGCTGGGCGGGTCCGATTTGCGCGCCAGCCGGGGTGGAGATGGCGGATACCAGATTGCAGGGGAAAACCGCGTCGTGTTTGGCTCCAGCTATGCCAACGCAGTCGCTTCCAGTGGCGCGGGCGGGACCACAGACGCAGCCGGGACATTTGTCAACTTGCCTGCAGCCGGGGCGACCGGCACTTTTGCATTGTCGATTTTCAGCTCCGCAGCCAACCGATTCCTGAATCTGGAAATCTCGGCGCTGGAGGCCGATGGCAAAGGCAAGGTGGTGTCAAGCCCGCGGGTGATCACTGCGGACCAGAACAAGGCCTTGATTGAACAAGGCACGGAATTCCCCTATCAAGTGGCTACTTCCAGCGGCGCCACCTCAATCGCCTTCCGCAAGGCATCCTTGAAATTGGAGGTCACGCCACAGATCACACCCGAAGGAGACATCATCCTGAATCTGGACGTGAACAAGGATACCCGTGGTATCCAAACGACTGCGGGTTATGCCATCGATACCAAGCATGTTCAGACCCAGGTGCTGGTGGAAAATGGCGGCACCGTGGTGATCGGCGGTATCTTCACCGAAGACCAGGTCAATACGGTTGACAAGGTTCCATTCTTCGGTGATTTACCAGGGGTAGGTGTGTTGTTCAGACGCACGGCCACCTCGTCGGAGAAACGGGAGATGCTGGTGTTCATTACTCCCAAGGTGTTGGCTGATAGGGGGGCTGCGCGATGAACAAGGTGCTGCGTGGGTTGTTTGCCGTGTGGGCAATTTCATTGCTATTTTTTCTGCCCGCATGTGGTGGAGGTGGTGGGGCTTCGGGGACGGCCAGTGGAAGTTCTAGTTCTTCTAGCTCATCCACTGCGACTACCTCCAGCCCAACAATGACCTTGTTGGTGTACAACAGTTCGGACGCTCTCGTATACGATGTCACTGGCACAGGTGTGTTTACGGCCAAGGCAGTACTCACCGATGCCGCAGGAGCCGCAGTGGCATATACCCGCGTGAACTTTTCCACTGCCGACAGCAATCTCACCTTGAGCCGCGCCTCGGACACCAGTACGGCTGCGGGATTGGCGACCACGGTGGTATCTCCCAGCACCTCATCCACTGGCGGTTCGGTTACTTTGACCGCGACCGCGACCGTGAATGGAGTGACCGTGACCAAAAGCGTTTCCTTTAACGTGGCGGCGGGGACCCAGACGAGTTCATCCCCCCGCATGACGGTGGGGATCTATAACACAGCTACGGGAGCCAGTGTTAGCGCCATCTCTTTCAGTGGAACGTACGAGGTGCGTGCGACCTTGGTGGATGCCTCCAATGTGCCGATGCCTGGGGTGCTTGTGGCTTTTTCCATGGGGAGCTATACCAGTGCCACACTTGGTGCATCCAGTGCCGTGACGGGATCAGACGGCATTGCCCGGGTGTCGGTGACGCCATCGTCCATCACAGCGGTGGGGGGCGCTTTGGTGACGGCTCAGACCGCCAGCGGCACCAGTGTCAGCGGGCAGGCGGTATTCAGTGTCTCCGCCACTTCGGTGACCTTGAATCCTATCCAATTGGGAAGCAGTTCTCTCGCGTCCAGTGGGAATACCTCTGTGAGTGTCCAGACATCCGTTACGGGGTTTTCAATCAATGTCACCATAACAGCATCCTGTGGCCGCATCAACGGCGCTGCGCTGACCGCCAGCGTGGCAACCACGGGTGCGGGCTTGGCTTCGGCTACCTATGATGCGGTGAATGCCGATGGAAGCTTGTGTAGTGGGACGGTTTCATTGACCGCATCAGCCACGAACGCCACATCAGTGAGTACCACATTGACGGTGGCGACACCCACCGCCAATGCGGTCACTTACGTAACCACGGGCAGTGTTCGCTTGTTTGTGGTTGGTAGCGGCGGGGTGGAGCAGGGGGTGTTGCAGTACAAGGTGCTGGACTCTACCGGGGTTGCTCTTGCCAATCAGGGCGTAAGCTTCAGCATTGTTTCCAACCCTGGCGGTGCCGGTATTGGCAGTCCGGGCAATACATCGGCAGTGACCGGGACCAGCGGAAGCGATGGTGTTGTGAAGATTTCTGTGTTTTCCGGATCCATCCCCGGGCCATTGAAGGTGCGTGCGGCATTGCAGTCGAATTCCTCCGTATTCACGGATTCGCAGAATGTCACCATCGCCTCGGGGCCGCCTTCGCAGCGCTATTTCAGTGTCTCGATAGGTACACCTAACATTGAGGGTGCCAATATTGATGGTACGGCTACCACGATTACGGCACGGGTGGCTGACCGGCAAGGCAATGCGGTGGATGACGGCACTGTTGTGAACTTCACAACCGAAGGTGGGCAGGTGGGTTATAGCTGTGCTACCACGACTGTGAACAAAATCGCCTCCTGTTCCGTGGAACTGAGCAGCCAAAACTTCCGTCCCAGCAACGGGCGTGTCACGGTGCTCGCCTATGTTGAAGGGACCAAGGATTACGTCGACAACAATTTCGACAACAAATTCACTTCTGCAGATACCTTGGTCAATATTGGTGACGCTTACCGCGACGACGATGAAGATGGTACTTGGGACGTCGGGGAGTTCAGGATTCCTCGAGGAGTGTCCGGGGGGACTTGTTCGACGGTAGGAGGAAATTATCCATCGATTGCTGGTACCTGCGATGATTTGCTTCCGACCACCGTGCGGCAAGAGGTGGTGGTGTTTTTCTCGACTTCAACGCCGACTTTTAGCAGTGTTACGACCAATGTGAATTACGTGTCCTTCAACATGGGCAGCAGTGCCTTTGGAGGGGCCAACAGTTATTTGTTGCTACCCATGCCAGCGGGTACAACAGTTTCCGCGGAGGCGTCCGGTAATTCTGGGGCTTGCACTGTTGACAAGGTATTTGGGGCTACCGTTCCCAATGTTTTTGGCACAGTGGGAAGTCCGAGTGAAGATCTCAAAACCGGGCACACCGTGACACTCAAATCTTGTACTTCAGGCAGTCTCGTTGCCATCAAGGTGAAGGCGCCATCAGGGTTGGAGACTACCTACTCGATTACTATTCCATAACCGTGGTCTTGGGATATGCAGGTAGCTCTGGTTGGCCTCCCCGGCTCCGGTAAAACCACCGTGGGGCGTCAGCTCGCGCGGCGCTTGCATGTGCCGTTTGTGGATTCGGACCATGTGATCGAGGAGCGGCTGGGGTGCACGATCCGGGAGTATTTCGAGCGGGAGGGGGAGGACGTTTTTCGGGACCTGGAGCAGGAGGTGCTGGACGAGCTGACCCGTGCGGGCGAGCCCATGGTGCTGTCCACCGGCGGCGGCGCGGTGTTGCGGCCTGCGAACCGCAGCCGCCTGCGCGAGCGGGGGCGCGTGGTGTACCTGCGTTCCCACCCGGACGAGCTGTTTCGGCGCCTGAAGCACGATACCACCCGGCCCCTGCTGCAGGTGGCCGACCCAGTGGCCAAGCTGCGCGAGCTGTTTGCGGCGCGCGACCCCCTGTACCGGGAGACCGCGCATTACGTCATGGAGACCGGCCGCCCCACCGTTGCGGCGCTGGTCAACATGATTGTGATGCAGCTGGAGATGGATGGCGCCAGCGCCCAAAAAGCGGTTTGACGCCCTAGGGTGGTAGTCAAGGCAGGTTCGATTCCGGCGCGCTCCCGCCAGGCGGGGGCGAGGTACTACACTCGGAGCATGCCTTCCGACACCACGACCTTTCGCGTTGATATCGACCTGGGCGAGCGCTCTTATCCGATCTGGATTGGGGCGGATTTGCTCCAGGCGCCGACCTTTGCCACGCTGCCCGCCGCCCACCACGCCGTGGTGGTCAGCAACACCACGGTGGCCCCCTTGTACGCCCGGCAACTGGCGGCGGCCTTGGCACCGCGCTATGCGCAGGTACATGTGGTGGAGCTGCCCGATGGCGAGTCGCACAAGCACTGGGAAACCCTGAACACCATTTTTGACGCCTTGCTGGCGCAGGCCTGCGACCGCAAGACGGTGCTGTTCGCCCTTGGGGGCGGGGTCGTTGGGGACATGACCGGCTTCGCCGCCGCGTGCTATATGCGCGGTGTGCCCTTTGTGCAGGTGCCCACCACCCTGCTGGCGCAGGTGGACTCGTCGGTGGGGGGCAAGACCGGCATCAACCATCCGGCGGGCAAGAACATGGTTGGGGCCTTCTACCAGCCGCTGATGGTGGTGTGCGATCTGGACACGCTCCAAACCCTGCCCGAGCGCGAACTCAGCGCCGGTCTGGCCGAGGTGATCAAGTACGGTCCGATTGCCGATCTGGCGTTTTTGGATTGGATCGAGGCGCATATGGGGGCGCTGCGCGCGCGTGACCCGCAGGCGCTGGCGCTGGCGGTCAAGCGCAGCTGCGAGATCAAGGCCTGGGTGGTGGGCCAGGACGAGCGCGAGTCGGGCCTGCGTGCAATCCTGAATTTCGGCCACACCTTTGGCCACGCGATCGAGGCAGGCATGGGCTATGGTGCCTGGCTGCATGGCGAGGCGGTGGGCTGCGGCATGGTGATGGCGGCCGAGCTGTCCATGCACCTGGGGTTGATCCCGGCGGACTATGTGCAGCGCCTGCGCCGCATCGTGGCGGCGGCGGGCCTGCCCACGCGCGCGCCGGTGCTGGCGCCGCACAATGCACAGCGCTACCTGGAGCTGATGCGGGTGGACAAGAAAGCCGAGTCCGGTGCCATCCGCTTTGTCGTGATCCACCCTGACGGGCGTGCCAGCCTGCAGTCCGCCCCCGATGCCCTGGTGGCCGAGGTGATCGAACACTGCTGTGTAGGAGGTGATTTGCTATGAAAAACATAGCAATATACCCATATCCCACGCGGGCCAGTGGGGTATTCTGTGCCTGAAATGGCGGGGCTGGCGCCTTATGCCTGCGACCCGGCCCAGACGCGCGGGCGGCGCTTTGCGGAGCAGGCTGCGCCGACGCGGGACGACTTCCAGCGCGACCGTGACCGCATCGTGCACTCCACCGCGTTTCGCCGCCTGGTGTACAAGACCCAGGTGTTTCTGAACCACGAAGGCGACCTGTTCCGCACCCGGCTGACGCACTCGCTGGAAGTGGCGCAGCTGGGCCGCTCCATTGCACGCTCGCTGCGCCTGAACGAGGACCTGGTGGAAACCATCGCCCTGGCGCACGATCTCGGTCACACGCCCTTTGGGCACGCCGGGCAGGACGCGCTGCACGAGTGCATGGCGCCCTTTGGCGGTTTCGAGCACAACCTGCAAAGCCTGCGGGTGGTGGACCTGCTCGAAGAGCGCTACCCCCAGTACGACGGCCTGAACCTGTGCTTCGAGTCGCGCGAAGGTATTCTCAAGCATTGCTCGGTGGCCAACGCCCGCCTGATCGAGGCGGGCGAACCGGCCTATGCCGACGGAGGCGGCGGGGTGGGTGAGCGCTTCCTGACACAGCAGCAGCCCAGTCTGGAGGCGCAGCTGTGCGATCTGGCCGACCAGATCGCCTACAACGCCCACGACGTGGACGACGGCGTGCGCTCGGGCCTGCTCACGCAGGAGCAGCTGCAAGAGGTTCCGGTGTTTGCCCACTTTCAGGCCTTGGCCTTGCAGCATGCGCCAGCGCTGGCCCAGCCGCACAATGCGCGTCGGCGCCTGTATGAAACCATCCGCCTCATGCTCAGCGAGCAGGTCTACGACGTGATCCGCAACACCCAGGCGGCGGTCGATGCCAGCGGCGTGGGCCATGTCCGCGAGGTGCGCTGTGCCGGGCGCCTGGTCTGCTTCAGCGAGGAGATGCGCGTGCAGACGCGCGCGCTCAAGACCTTTTTGTTTGCCCACCTGTACCGGCACCCGCAGGTGATGGAGTCGCGCGAACAGGCCAAGAAGGTGTTGCGCGGGCTGTTTGATCTGTACAGCGCGGCGCCCCAGGAAATGCCGCCCGCGTTTGCAGACAAGGCGATGCATGCCCAGGACGCAGCGGGTTTGCGCCGTGTGGTGGCGGACTACGTGGCCGGCATGACCGACCGCTTTGCGGCGCGCGAGCACCAGCGCCTCACCGGCGCCACCCTGCTGGGGGAGTGAGAAGCGCCGCGGCGCCAACACCGCGTGGCACAATGCAGCGCATGCGTGGCGGGCCTGTGGGCGACTCCGGCACGCCCGAAAGGTTCATCGGAGCCGCACTGACCGATGGAGGCGCGGCCTGCTGGCGGGCGTGCGGTGACGGACTGGACAGGGCCATGGGGGCGGGCAAGGTGGGTACTCGGCAGCCGCACGAACGGAGGGCTTGGCGTTGGCGTCGGCCGGACCCCGCGCATGGTTTCACAGATGGACAGGCAAGGGGAGATAAGTGTGAGTTTCCTGAATCAGCTCAAGGCGCAGGCGCAGCAGGTTCAAAGCACGCAGCAGGCAGCGCAGCAGACCTCGCAGGAACAGATACAGGCCGTGGAGTCGGCCTGCCAAACCTGTTGGCGTTATCTGGATGAACTGGCGCGCCAGCTCAACGTGATCGGCCCGGATGGACCGGCCTATGTGTTGCTGGCGCGCAACCCGTGGCCGAGCATGGTGCTGCGCGAGTTCCGGGTCGATGCACGCAAAAAGCGCATTGGCGACCGCGAGGTGTTCGACTACATCGCCATGGGCTGGCACGCCGTGCCGCGCATGGGCCAGCCGGTGGGGGGCTCGGTCAGTGCCAATTTCCCGACCGACATGCAGCGCATCGAGGAGCGCCTGGCTGCGGGGGCGGTCCCGCACGAGCGCGTCGAAGTGCGCCACCCCGAAAAAAACAGCCTGCAGGCGGTGCGTTACGACTACCGCACCGAAGCCCGCGCCTCGGTGCGGGTGACCGCGCAGCACGCCCAGGGCAAACTCGAATTCCGCCTGGCCGCGGTGCGCGCGCTGGAGCTGCTGACCACCAGCTACGCCGCAGCGCAGCTGCAGACGCCCTTGCTGGACGACTTGGCCAAATACGTGCTGGGCCAGGACAGCCGATTCCTGTGAAGGCGGCCCGACAACGCGCAGCAGCAGCGCCCGACATCCACGCCGAACTGGGCCTGCGACCGGGCCAGTCCCTGGGGCTGCTGCAGGCCCTGCACATCCTGACCCGCGAGGGGCGCATCAACCAGGACAGCCGGCGCAAGCTCAAGCAGGTGCAGCACCTGGTCCAGTTCATCGAGCGCGCCTTGAACGAACTGCAGGCCCCGCCCCCCGCGCCACCCACCCCCCTGGTGGTGGTGGACCATGGGGCAGGGAAGTCCTACCTGGGCTTCATCCTCTACGACCTCTTCTTCCGGCCCCGTGGCCTGGCGCAGGACCGGGTGATCGGCATCGAAACCCGCGCCGAGCTGGTGCAGCGCTGCACGGCCCTGGCGCGCGATTGGGGTTTTGTCGGCATGGATTTTCTGCACCTGGCGGCGGCCGATGCCGTGGGTTGCGAGGGCATTGCGGCCCAGGTGGACGTGGTCACAGCCTTGCACGCCTGCGACACCGCCACTGACGACGCCATTGCCTTCGGGCTGGCACGCAAGGCGCGCGCCATGGTGCTGGTGCCCTGCTGCCAGGCCGAGGTGGCGCGCCACCTGAACCAGCACAAGGCGCTGTCGCTGTCGCGCACGCCGCTGGCCGAACTCTGGCGCCACCCCCTGCACACGCGCGAAGTGGGGAGCCAGCTCACCAATGTGCTGCGCTGCCTGTACCTGGAGGCCAATGGCTACCGGGTCACGGTCACCGAGCTGGTGGGCTGGGAACACAGCATGAAAAACGAGCTGATTCTGGCCCAGTACCGTGGCCGCAAGAGCCGCAGCGCGGCGGCCCGGCTGCGCGCGCTGCTGGAGCAGTTTGGCCTGCAGGAGCTGCAACACACGCGCTTTACAGAGCTGCCGGACAATGCCCCGGACAACCAAAACACCGCCCAGAACGTTGCGGATGGTGTTGCTTGAACCAGACAGGAGTGGT
The DNA here is from genome assembly GCA_052390055.1 of Rhodoferax sp. Taxonomy (GTDB): domain Bacteria; phylum Pseudomonadota; class Gammaproteobacteria; order Burkholderiales; family Burkholderiaceae_C; genus Allorhodoferax. Next base: position 86,480 of record JBQTHH010000006.1, on the reverse strand, counting down.
GTATGAAGCGGTGGATTTCTTATCTATGGACGGGTGTGGTGGTCGGGGTCCTGGCGGCGTGCGCCAGCAGCAGCCCGGACGTGATTGCGCGCGGCGACGCCCAGCGCATGGCCCAGGTGCAAGACGGCGTGGTGCTGTCGGTGCGTCCGGTGGTGGTGGACGGCAACCAGTCCGGTGTGGGTGCCGCGGTGGGCGGTGTCGTCGGTGCCGTGGGGGGCTACAGCGCCAGTGGCGTGCAGCGTGAGGCCCAGGTGCTGGGTGTGCTCGCCGGTGTGGCGGGTGCTGCCGCGGGCAACGCCATCGAGCGCATGAGCACGCGCGAAGAGGCGGTGGAGATCCTGGTCCAGCTCAAGGGGGGTGACCGGCGCGCCATCGTCCAGGCCAAGGGCTCCGAGGTTCTGGTGGCGGGAGACCCCGTCATCATTGTCACCACAGGCGGCAAGGTCCGCGTGAGCAAGGCACCCCGGTAGGGAGCGCTCCGGCACCATGGCACGGCTGGCACGCCTGTCGCTTGCGGGCTGTGTGCACCACTGTATCCAGCGGGGGCACAACGGCCAGCCGGTGTTTGTGGACACCCAGGACCGGCAGGCCTACCTGGCGGCCTTGCAGGAGTTCAGCGCCGCCCACGGCGTGGCGGTGCATGCCTACGTTCTGATGGACGCGCACGTCCATCTGCTGCTCACACCCAGCAGCACGCAGGGCATTTCGCGCATGCTGCAGGCCATGGGGCGGCGCTATGTGCGCTATTTCAACAACCGCCATGGGCGCAGCGGCGGGCTGTGGGAAGGGCGCTTTCGTTGCACCGTGCTGCAGGACTGTTATCTGCTGCCCTGCATGGTGCATCTGGACCTGCACCCGGTGCGTGCGGGTCTGGTGGCCCGGGCGCCAGACTACGCCTGGTCCAGCCATGGGCACTACGCCGGAGCGCGCCAGGACCGCTGGATCGCGCCCCATCCCCTCTATTGGGCCCTGGGCAACACGCCCTTTGCGCGCGAGGCGGCCTACAGCGCGCTGGTGGAGCAGGGCATCGGCACGGCGCTGCAGCGCCAACTGGCCGATGCGGCCCTGCGCGGCTGGGCGCTGGGGGACGAGGACTTTGTCCGCTCCCTGCAAAGCCAGACGCCACGGCGGCTGGCGCGCGCCCGCGCGGGGCGTCCTCGCACAGGCTCTGTGGGCTGAAGGGGCGGCGCGGCTTGCGCGCTGGCCGACCGCTGCGGTTTTGATGGCCCTGCGGACACGCACGCATGCATGCGTGAGGCCCAGAGGTGGCCAGCATCCTGCTCAGGAAATTGCGCAAACAGGCCGTTTTTTCGATCTTATTTATATGTCCCCAATTTTCTAGAACGTAGAACTGTAACTATTAAATTGGGGTCAGACCCTTATTTATTTTCTTGGAATAGTGGCTGCGTTGCGGTATGCTGGCCCTTCATGTCATTTTTTCAGGAGTGCGCCATGACGACGGCTGCCGCAATTGAGCATCTTCAGCAACAGGGTTTGTATGCCAGCGAGCACGAGCACGACGCTTGCGGCGTGGGCTTCGTGGCCCACATCAAAGGGGTGAAGTCGCACGACATCGTCAAGAACGCGCTCAAGATTCTGGAGAACCTCGACCACCGTGGCGCCGTGGGGGCCGACAAGCTCATGGGCGACGGCGCGGGTATCCTGATCCAGTTGCCCGACGCTCTGTACCGCGAAGAGATGGCCAAGCAGGGCGTGGCCCTGCCGCCGCCCGGGGAATACGGCGTGGGCATGATCTTCCTGCCCAAGGAGCACGCCTCGCGCCTGGCCTGTGAGCAGGAGATGGAGCGCGCCATTGCGGCCGAAGGCCAGGTCTTGTTGGGCTGGCGCGACGTGCCGGTGAACACCGACATGCCCATGAGCCCCACCGTGCGCGAAAAAGAGCCCATCATGCGCCAGGTGTTCATTGGCCGTGGCAACGACGTGATCGTGCAAGACGCGCTGGAGCGCAAGCTCTACGTGATCCGCAAGACCGCCAGCGCCAACATCCAGGCCCTGGGGCTGACGCACTCCAAAGAGTATTACGTGCCCAGCATGTCCAGCCGCACCGTGGTCTACAAGGGCCTGCTGCTGGCCGACCAGGTGGGCGTGTATTTCAAGGACCTGGAAGACCCGCGCTGCGTCTCCGCCCTGGGCCTGGTGCACCAGCGTTTTTCCACCAACACTTTCCCCGAGTGGCCGCTCTCCCATCCCTACCGCTACGTGGCGCACAACGGGGAGATCAACACCGTCAAGGGCAACTACAACTGGATGAAGGCGCGCGAAGGCGTGATGTCTTCTCCGGTGCTGGGGGCGGACCTTTCCAAGCTCTACCCGATCAGCTTTGCCAGCCAGTCCGACACCGCCACCTTCGACAACTGCCTGGAACTGCTCACCATGGCGGGCTACCCCATCAGCCAGGCGGTGATGATGATGATCCCCGAGCCCTGGGAGCAGCACACCTTGATGGACGCGCGCCGCCGCGCCTTCTACGAATACCACGCTGCCATGCTCGAGCCCTGGGACGGCCCGGCCTCCATCGTGTTCACCGACGGCCGCCAGATCGGCGCCACGCTGGACCGCAACGGCCTGCGCCCCTCGCGCTACTGCATCACCGACGACGATCTGGTGATCATGGGCTCCGAGTCCGGCGTGCTGCCAGTGCCGGAAAACAAGATTGTGCGCAAGTGGCGCCTGCAGCCCGGCAAGATGTTCCTGATCGACCTGGAGCAGGGCCGCATGATCGACGACGAGGAGCTCAAGGCCAACCTCGCCAACAGCAAGCCTTACAAGCAGTGGATCGAGAACCTGCGCATCCGCCTCGATGACGTTGTGCAGCCCGTGGCCGGTGAGGGTGAGGGCGCACAGGTGCTGATCGAGGAGTCGTCCAGCGCCGCGCTGGAGCATGTGCCGCCCTCGCTGCTGGATCGCCAGCAGGCTTTTGGCTTCACGCAGGAGGACATCAAGTTCCTGCTCGCGCCCATGGCGCAGGCGGGTGAGGAGGCGATCGGCTCCATGGGCAACGACAGCCCGCTGGCCGTGCTCTCCGACAAGAACAAGCCGCTGTACAACTACTTCAAGCAGTTGTTCGCCCAGGTGACCAACCCGCCGATCGACCCGATCCGCGAGGCCATCGTGATGTCGCTGGTGACCTTTGTCGGCCCCAAGCCCAACCTGCTCGACATCAACCAGGTCAACCCGCCCATGCGCCTGGAGGTGAGCCAGCCGGTGCTGGACTTTGCCGACATGGCCAAGCTGCGCGAGATCGAGAGCCACACCCAGGGCAAATTCCGCAGCCACACCATCGACATCACCTACCCCCTGGCCTGGGGCAAGGAAGGGGTGGAGGCCAAGCTGGCCTCGCTGTGCGCCGAGGCGGTCGATGCCATCAAGGGCGGCAAGAACATCCTGATCATCTCCGACCGCGGCCTGGGTGCGAACAAGGTGGCGATTCCGGCCCTGCTGGCCCTGTCGGCCATCCACCAGCACCTGGTGCGCGAAGGCTTGCGCACCACGGCAGGCCTGGTGGTGGAAACCGGCACCGCCCGCGAGGTGCACCACTTTGCCGTTTTGGCGGGCTATGGCGCCGAGGCCGTGCATCCGTATCTGGCGATGGAGACTCTGGCCAACCTGTACAAGGACATGCCGGGTGACCTGAGCGCGGACAAGGCGATCTACAACTACGTCAAGGCCATCGGCAAGGGCCTGTCCAAGATCATGTCCAAGATGGGCGTGAGCACTTACATGAGCTACTGCGGCGCCCAGTTGTTCGAGGCCATTGGCCTGTCCAGCGCCACCGTGGCCAAGTACTTCCCCGGCACCCCCAGCAAGGTGGAGGGCATTGGCGTGTTCGAGATTGCCGAGGAGGCCATCCGCCTGCACCGCGCCGCTTTCGGCAACGACCCGGTGCTGGCGCAGGTGCTGGACGCGGGTGGTGAATACGCCTGGCGCACGCGCGGCGAAGAGCACATGTGGACACCCGACGCCATTGCCAAGCTGCAGCACTCCACCCGCGCCAACAACTGGAACACCTACAAGGAATACGCCCAGATCATCAACGACCAGAGCAAGCGCCACCTCACCTTGCGCGGCCTGTTCGAGTTCAAGATCGATCCCTCCAAGGCCATCCCGCTGGACGAGGTCGAGCCTGCCAAGGAGATCGTGAAGCGTTTTGCCACCGGCGCCATGTCGCTGGGTTCCATTTCCACCGAGGCGCATGCCACCTTGGCCGTGGCCATGAACCGCATCGGCGGCAAGAGCAACACCGGCGAAGGCGGCGAGGACGCCGCACGCTACCGCAACGAACTCAAGGGCATCCCGATCAAGAAGGGCGAGACCCTGGCCTCGGTGATTGGCAAGGACGTGGTGGCGGTGGACCTGCCGCTGCAAGACGGCGACTCGCTGCGCAGCCGCATCAAGCAGGTGGCTTCCGGGCGCTTTGGCGTCACGGCCGAGTACCTGTCCAGCGCCGACCAGATCCAGATCAAGATGGCCCAGGGCGCCAAGCCCGGCGAGGGCGGTCAGCTGCCGGGCGGCAAGGTGTCCGAGTACATCGGCAGGCTGCGCCACTCGGTGCCGGGTGTGGGCCTGATTTCGCCCCCGCCGCACCACGACATCTACTCCATCGAAGACCTGGCACAGCTCATCCACGACCTCAAGAACGTGGCGCCGCACAGCGACATTTCCGTCAAGCTCGTCAGCGAGATCGGTGTGGGCACCATTGCCGCTGGCGTGGCCAAGTGCAAGGCCGACCACGTGGTGATTGCGGGGCACGACGGCGGCACCGGCGCTTCGCCCTGGTCCTCCATCAAGCACGCGGGTTCGCCCTGGGAAATCGGCCTGGCCGAGACCCAGCAGACCCTGGTGCTCAACCGCCTGCGCAGCCGCATCCGCGTGCAGGCCGACGGCCAGATGAAGACCGGCCGCGACGTCGCCATCGGCGCCTTGCTGGGCGCGGACGAGTTCGGCTTTGCCACCGCGCCGCTGGTGGTGGAGGGCTGCATCATGATGCGCAAGTGCCACCTCAACACTTGCCCGGTGGGCGTGGCCACGCAAGACCCGGTGCTGCGCGCCAAGTTCTCGGGCAAACCCGAACACGTGGTGAACTACTTCTTCTTCATCGCCGAGGAAGTGCGCCAGATCATGGCCCAACTGGGCATCCGCAAGTTCGAAGACATGGTGGGCCGCGCCGACCTGCTTGACATGCGCCGTGGGATCGAGCACTGGAAGGCCCGTGGCCTGGACTTTGGTCGCCTGTTTGCCTTGCCGCAGGTGCCTGCCGGTACGCCGCGCTTCCACACCCAGGCGCAGGAGCATGGTTTGGAAAAGGCGCTGGACAACGTCCTGATCGAGAAGTCGCGCGCCGCCATCGACAAGGGCGAGAAGGTGCACTTCATCGAGGCGGCGCGCAACGTGAACCGCTCCGTGGGTGCCATGCTCTCGGGCGCGGTGACCAAGGTGCACCCCGAGGGGCTGCCGGACGACACCATCCGCATCCAGCTCGAAGGCACGGGCGGCCAGTCCTTTGGTGCCTTCCTGTGCCGCGGCATCACCCTGTACCTGATCGGTGATGCCAACGACTACACCGGCAAGGGCTTGTCGGGCGGCCGTGTGGTGGTGCGCCCCAGCATCGACTTCCGGGGCACCGCCACCAGCAACATCATCGTGGGCAACACCGTGATGTACGGCGCCACCAGCGGCGAGGCCTTCTTCAGCGGCGTGGGCGGCGAGCGCTTTGCGGTGCGCCTGTCGGGCGCCACGGCGGTGGTGGAGGGCACGGGCGACCACGGTTGCGAGTACATGACCGGCGGCACCGTGGTGGTGCTGGGCAAGACCGGGCGCAACTTTGCCGCGGGCATGAGCGGCGGCATCGCCTACGTTTACGACGAAGACGGCCAGTTTGCCAAGCGCTGCAACACCGCCATGGTGTCGTTGGAGAAGGTGCTGCCCGCTTACGAGCAGGAGGCTGCTTTGGACCGCGCCATCTGGCACCGTGGGCAAAGCGACGAGGCGCAGCTGCGCCGCCTGCTCGAAGAGCACAACCGCTGGACCGGCAGCCGCCGTGCCCGCGATCTGCTGGACAACTGGGAGGAGTCGCGCGCCAAGTTCGTCAAGGTCTTCCCCAACGAGTACAAGCGCGCGCTGGGCGAGATTCATGCCAAAAAAGAAGCATCAGCCCTCGTCAACAAAGCCTCTGGTGCTACCAAAAAAGTAGCAGCCGTGGCCGCCAAGTGAACCAAGGAACAGAGCATCATGGGAAAAATCACCGGCTTCATGGAGTATGAGCGCATCGAAGAGGGCTACAAGCCCGTGGCGGAGCGCTTGAAGCACTACAAAGAGTTCGTGGTGGGCCTGGAAGAGCCCCAGGCCAAGACGCAGGCGGCGCGTTGCATGGACTGCGGCACACCGTTTTGCAACAACGGCTGCCCGGTCAACAACATCATTCCGGACTTCAACGACCTGGTGTACCGGGGCGACTGGCGCCTGGCGCTGGACACGCTGCACAGCACCAACAACTTTCCCGAGTTCACCGGGCGCATCTGCCCGGCACCGTGCGAGGCGGCCTGCACCATCAACCTCAACGGTGACGCGGTGGGCATCAAGTCGATCGAGCACGCCATCATCGACCGCGGCTACGCCGAAGGCTGGGTCAAGCCCCTGTCGGCCAAGGTGAAAACCGGCAAATCAGTGGCCGTGGTGGGCGCCGGCCCTGCAGGCCTGGCGGCCGCGCAGCAACTGGCGCGCGCCGGCCACGCCGTGACCCTGTTCGAGAAAAACGACCGCGTGGGTGGCCTGCTGCGCTATGGCATTCCCGACTTCAAGCTCGACAAGGCCCATATCGACCGCCGCGTGCAGCAGCTCCAGGCCGAGGGTGTGGAGATCCGCACCGGCGTGGTGGTGGGCGAGTGGCCCAAGGACTCCAAGGTGACCAACTGGGCCAAGGAAAGCGTCTCCGCCGCGCAGTTGCAAAAGGACTTCGACGCCGTGCTGCTCACGGGGGGTTCCGAAGTCTCGCGTGACCTGCCGGTGCCTGGGCGTGAGCTGGACGGCATCCACTTCGCCATGGAGTTTTTGCCGCAGCAGAACAAGGTCAACGCGGGCGACAAGCTCAAGGGCCAGTTGCGGGCGGACGGCAAGCACGTCATCGTCATCGGCGGCGGAGATACCGGCAGCGACTGCGTGGGCACCAGCAACCGCCACGGCGCCAAGAGCGTGACCCAGTTCGAGGTCATGCCCATGCCGCCCGAGCAGGAGAACAAGGCCCTGGTGTGGCCGTATTGGCCGCTCAAGCTGCGCACCAGCTCCAGCCACGACGAAGGCTGCGAACGCGTGTTTGCCATTTCCACCAAAGAATTTTTGGGCAAGAACGGCAAGGTGACGGGCCTGAAGACCGTGCAGGTGGAGTTCAAGGACGGCAAGTTCGCCGAAGTGCCGGGCACCGAGAAGGAATACAAGGCCGACCTGGTGCTGCTGGCCATGGGCTTCACCAACCCGGTGGCCAGTGTGCTGGAGTCCTTCGGCGTGGACAAGGACGCACGCGGCAACGCCAAGGCGGGCACCGAAGAGCGCGGCGGCTATGCCACCAGTGCACCCAAGGTGTTTGCTGCCGGTGACATCCGCCGCGGCCAGAGCCTGGTGGTCTGGGCCATCCGCGAAGGCCGCCAGGCCGCGCGCGCCGTGGACCAGTTCCTGATGGGGCGCAGCGATTTACCGCGTTGAAACAGACGCAAGAGGGTAATCCCTTATCATGCGGGGCCGGGTTTTTGAACCCGGCTTCTTTTTGCCCCCCATGAGCCTTGATGCCCCACTGATCGACATGCGCGACCTGACCTTCGGGTACGGGGACCGCTGCATTCTGCAAAACGTGGCTTTGCAGATTCCCCGGGGCAAGGTGACGGCGCTGATGGGCGCGTCGGGCGGCGGCAAGACCACGCTGCTGCGTCTTATCAGCGGCCAGGTGCGTGCGCAAAGCGGGCAGGTGCTGCTGTACGGCCCGCCGCACGCGCCCGATCAGGTGCAGGAGGTGGGTGCCCTGGAGCGCGAGGCCTTGTACGCGGCGCGTCGGCGCATGGGCATGCTGTTCCAGTTCGGTGCCCTGTTCACCGACCTGTCGGTGTTTGACAACGTGGCCTTTCCCTTGCGTGAGCACACCGATCTGCCCGAGAGCTTGATCCGCGACATCGTGCTCATGAAGCTCAATGCCGTGGGTCTGCGCGGCGCCCACGCCCTGAGCCCCGCCGAGGTGTCGGGCGGCATGGCGCGGCGCGTGGCGCTGGCGCGCGCCATGGCGCTCGACCCGGAGCTGCTGATGTACGACGAGCCTTTTGCCGGGCTGGACCCGATCTCGCTGGGCACGGCGGCGCGCCTGATCCGCGAACTCAACGATGCCATGGGCCTGACCAGCATCATCGTGTCACACGACCTGGAAGAAACCATGCACATTGCCGACCAGGTGGTCGTGTTGGCCAATGGGCGCATCGTGGCCCAGGGTTCGCCGCAGGAGGTGCGCGAGAGCACCGACCCGCTGGTGCACCAGTTTGTCAACGCACTGCCCGAGGGGCCGGTGCACTTCCACTACCCTGCCGTTCCCATGGAGCAGGACTTTGGCCACGGAGCCCCCGCATGAAGTGGCTGCATCCAAGGGAGCTGGGGTGGTGGGTGCGCCAGACGCTGGCAGGCTGGGGCTACGGTGCGCGCCTGTTCGCGCGCCTGCTGCTCAGCGCGGGCACCAGCCTGCGCCGCTTTGGGCTGGTGCGCGACCAGATCCACTTCATGGGCAACTACAGCCTGGCCATCATCGTGGTTTCGGGCGCCTTCGTGGGCTTTGTGATGGGGCTGCAGTACTACTACGGCTTGCAGCGTTTCGGCGCGGCGGACTCCATCGGTCTGCTCATCAGCCTGAGCCTGGTGCGTGAGTTCGGGCCCGTCATCACGGCGCTGCTGTTTGCCGGGCGCGCGGGCACCTCGCTCACCGCAGAGATCGGGCTGATGAAAGCCGGTGAGCAGTTGGCGGCGATGGAGATGATGGCGGTGGACCCGGTGCAGCGCATTCTGGCGCCGCGCTTCTGGGGCGCGGTGATCGCCATGCCGCTGCTGGCGGCGGTGTTCAGCGCGGTGGGCGTGGTCGGCGGTTGGCTGGTGGGCGTGGTCATGATCGGGGTCGACGGCGGGGCCTTCTGGAGCCAGATGCAAAACGGTGTCGATGTCTGGCGCGACCTGGGCAATGGGGTGGTCAAGAGCCTGGTGTTCGGCTTTGCCGTCAGCTTCATTGCCCTGTTGCAGGGGTATGAAGCGCAGCCTACCCCCGAGGGGGTGGCGCGTGCCACCACGCGGACCGTGGTGGTGGCTTCGCTTACCGTGTTGGGCCTGGACTTCGTGCTCACGGCCCTGATGTTCAGTATTTGAGGGTACAGGGAGTTCGCATGCAGCGTTCCAAGAACGATATCTGGGTGGGCTTGTTTGTCTTGTTGGGTGGCCTGGGGCTGGTGTTTCTGGCGCTGCAGGCGGCCAACTTGCTGTCCGTCAGTTTTGACCGGGGCTACAGCGTCACGGCCAAGTTCGACAACATCGGCGGGCTCAAGCCCAAGGCCGCGGTCAAGAGCAGCGGCGTGGTGGTGGGGCGGGTCGAATCCATCGCCTTTGACGACAAGAGCTACCAGGCCCGGGTGCGCCTGAACATGGACCGGCGCTACGCCTTCCCCAAGGACAGTTCGCTCAAGATCCTGACCAGCGGTTTGCTGGGCGAGCAGTACATCGGCATCGAGGCCGGGGCCGACGCGGCCAACCTGGGCGAGGGGGACAGCATCAGCACCACGCAATCGGCGGTGGTGCTGGAGAACCTGATCAGCCAGTTCCTGTACAGCAAGGCCGCCGACGGCGGCAAGAAGGACGGCCAATGAGCCGCTGGAGCAGATGCGTGCGCTGGATCGGCGCCGTGGGCATGGCGCTGGCGTTTTCAGGCTGCGCCACCGTGGCGCAACCCGACGCGCGCGACCCCTGGGAGCCCTGGAACCGGGGCATGTTCGGCTTCAACGAGGCGGTGGACAAGGCCGTGGTCAAGCCCGTGGCCCAGGGTTACGAGGCCGTCACCCCGTCGTGGTTTCGCAAGGGCGTGGGCAACTTTTTCAGCAACCTGGGCGATGTCTGGTCCGCGGTGAACAACGCCCTGCAGGGGCGCGGCAAGGACACGGGCGACAGCATCGGGCGGGTGATGGTCAACTCCACCATCGGGGTGTTGGGCTTGGTGGACGTGGCCAGCGACCTGGGGATTGAGCGCCATTCGGCCAACTTTGGCCTGACCCTGGGGCGCTGGGGCATGGGGCCGGGGCCTTATGTGGTCTTGCCTGTGCTGGGGCCGTCCACGCTGCGCGATACCGCCGGGCTGCCGGTGGACCTGTATGGCAGCCCGCTGGCTGCTGTGGTTCCCGATCCGCCCTCGCGCAATGGATTCATTGTGCTCAATGCCGTGGACACGCGGGCCAAGCTGCTGGGTGCGGGCGACGTGCTCGATGGCGCGGCACTGGACAAGTACAGTTTTGTGCGCGATGCTTACCTCCAGCGTCGGCGTAATCAGGTGTACGATGGAAATCCGCCCGAGGAGGAATCCGAGGGCGCCGTGGAGTCGAAACAATGAGGGGCATGATGCAAGGATTTTGGCGTTGGCTGGTGGTGTTGGGCATGGTCTTGAGCGGGACGCTGGGGGCCACGGGTGCCTGGGCCGAAGAGGAGGCGCCGGACGCCTTCGTCAAGCGCCTGTCCAACGAGCTGCTGGACATGCTCAAGGCCGACAAGGCGCTGCGCGGCGGCGACATGAACAGGATTGTGGCCGTGGTGGACCAGCGCATCATGCCCAACGTGAATTTCCAGCGCATGACCGCCTCGGCCGTGGGCCCGGCCTGGCGCCAGGCCACGCCGGAGCAGCAAAAGCAGTTGCAGGACGAGTTCAAGACCCTGCTGGTGCGTACCTACGCGGGCGCCTTGGCACAGGTCACGGACCAGACCATTGCAATGAAGCCCCTGCGCGCCGCCCCGGAAGACAAAGAGGTGCTGGTGCGCTCCGAAATCCGTGGCCGGGGCGACCCGATCCAGCTCGACTACCGCCTGGAGAAAACCCCGGGCCAGGGCGCGGGTTGGCGCATCTACAACCTCAACGTGTTGGGGATCTGGCTGGTGGAGACCTACAAGAGCCAGTTTGCCCAGGAAATCAGCGCCAAAGGCATCGACGGCCTGATCGCCTCGCTGTCTGAGCGCAACAAGGCCAACGCGAAAAAGGGGTGACACCATGCTGCGCCTGCCCGTTACGCTCACCCATGAACAGGCCCGTGCCTGCCTGGCCCAGCTGACGGCGGGCCTGCGGTCGGAAGCGGCGCAGGTGGTGGTGGACGCCGCCTTGCTGCGCAATTTCGACTCCTCGGCACTGGCGGTGTTGCTGGAGCTGCGCCGCGAGTGCGCCCGCGCGGGCAAACGCTTTGTGGTGCAGGGCCTGCCCAAGCGCCTGTGCGACCTGGCCAAGCTCTACGGCATTGCGGGGCTGCTGCCCAGCGCCTGACGCCAGCGCCCGACGCTGCATGCAGTGGGGCGGTAAAATCGCCCCCTCCCATGCCTGCCATCGCCTTCCAATCGGTCACCAAAACCTATCCTCACGCACACGGTGCCGGTGGCGGCGCCTTCACGGCCCTGGATGGGGTGGGTTTTCAGATCGAAGAGGGTGAGTTCTTTGGCCTGCTGGGCCCCAACGGCGCGGGCAAGACCACGCTCATCAGCATTCTGGCGGGCCTGACGCGCGCCAGCGCGGGCCGCGTGAGCGTGCTGGGCTTTGATGTGCAGTCCGACTTTGCCCAGGCGCGCCGGCGCCTGGGGGTGGTGCCGCAAGAGCTGGTGTTCGACCCCTTTTTCAATGTGCGCGAGACGCTGCGCTTTCAGTCCGGCTACTTCGGGGTGCGCGGCAACGAGGCCTGGATTGACGAGCTGCTGCAGCGCCTGGGCCTGGCCGACAAGGCCGATGCCAATATGCGCCAGCTCTCGGGCGGCATGAAGCGCCGCGTGCTGGTGGCGCAGGCGCTGGTGCACAAGCCCCCGGTCATCGTGCTGGACGAGCCCACCGCCGGGGTGGACGTGGAGCTGCGCCAGACCCTGTGGCAGTTCATTGCCGAACTCAACCGCGAAGGCAGTACCGTGCTGCTCACCACCCACTACCTGGAAGAGGCCGAAGCGCTGTGCCAGCGCGTGGCCATGCTGCGCGCCGGGCGCGTGGTGGCGCTGGACAGCACCAGCGCCCTGCTGGCCCGGGCCGCGGCCAAGGTGCTGCGCTTCAAGCTCGACGCCCCTTTGCCCGCTGCGCTGGCGCTGCATGCGCGGGTAACCGGGCGCGTGGTGCAGATGCCCGCGCCCGATGCGCTGGCGGTGGAGCACGTCCTGGGCACGCTGCGCCAGGCCGGGCTGGTGGCGCACGATGTGGAGCTGCGCCAGAGTGACCTGGAGGATGTGTTCCTGGATGTGATGAACGGCGCTGCAGGCGCCCAGGCGCAAGGGGCGTTGGCATGAGCGGCTGGCAAATGTTGCTCTACAAAGAGGTGCTGCGTTTCTGGAAGGTGAGCTTCCAGACCATTGCCGCGCCGGTGCTCACGGCGGTGCTCTACCTGCTGATCTTTGGCCATGTGCTGGAGGACCACGTGAAGGTGTTCGACCGCATTGGCTACACCTCCTTCCTGATTCCGGGCCTGGTGATGATGAGCGTGCTGCAAAACGCCTTTGCCAACAGCTCGTCCTCGCTGATCCAGAGCAAGATCATGGGCAGCCTGGTGTTTCTGCTGCTCACGCCTCTGTCGCATGTGCATTGGTTTGTGGCCTATGTGGGCTCCAGCATGGCGCGCGGCCTGGTGGTGGGCGCGGGGGTGTTGCTGGTGACGGTGTGGTTTGCGCCCTTGCCGGTGCTGGCGCCGCTGTGGATTGTGGCCTTTGCCCTGCTGGGGGCGGCCTTGCTGGGCACGCTGGGCCTGATTGCCGGGCTGTGGGCCGAGAAGTACGACCAACTGGCGGCGTTTCAGAACTTCATCATCGTGCCCATGACGTTCTTGAGCGGTGTGTTTTACTCCATCCACTCCCTGCCCGCGTTTTGGCAGGGAGTGAGCCACCTGAACCCGTTTTTCTACATGATCGACGGCTTCCGTTACGGTTTTTTCGGCGTCAGCGACGTGTCGCCCTGGCTCAGCCTGGGGGTGGTGTTCGTGGCTTGGGCGCTGGTGAGTGCCCTGGCCCTGGGCCTGCTGCGCCGGGGCTACAAAATTCGACATTGAAATCTGCGCAAGCGCAGTAGACCGCCTTTAACCTCTCCGAGTGAGTCCAGAAAGATGAATGCTGAAAAGATCCAGGCCTTGATTGAGGCCGCCATGGCGTGCGAACACTGCCACGTGGAAGGCGATGGCCGCCACTGGTACGCCACGGTGGTCTCCAGCGCCTTTGAGGGTAAGCGCGCGGTGCAGCGCCACCAGATGGTCTATGCCGCCATGGGCGAGCGCATCAAGACCGACGAGGTGCACGCGCTGGCGATCCGCGCCCACACCCCGGCCGAATGGGCCAGCAAGGCGCAGTAAGCCCGTTTTTCAGGACCTTCCATGGACAAACTACTTATTCGCGGCGGCAATGCACTGCACGGCAGCCTGCAGGTGTCGGGCGCCAAGAACGCGGCCCTGCCCGAGCTGTGCGCCGCGCTGCTCACGCCCGAGCCGGTGACCCTGCGCAATGTGCCGCGCCTGCAAGACGTGAACACCATGCTCAAGCTCATCCGCAACATGGGCGTGCAGGTGGAGCGTGGGGACGACGGCAGTGTGCGCATCCACAGCGCGGGCCTGAGCAACCCCGAGGCCCCCTACGAGCTGGTGAAGACCATGCGCGCGTCGGTGTTGGCGCTGGGGCCGCTGCTGGCGCGCTTTGGCGAGGCCACGGTGTCGCTGCCGGGCGGCTGCGCCATCGGCTCGCGCCCGGTGGACCAGCACCTCAAGGGTCTGACGGCCATGGGGGCGGACATCCGTGTGGAACACGGCTACATCATTGCCCACCTGCCCAAGGGGCGTGAGCGCCTGCAGGGCGCGCGCATCGCCACCGACATGGTCACCGTGACGGGCACCGAGAACTTCCTGATGGCGGCGGTGCTGGCCGAGGGCGAGACGATTCTGGAAAACGCGGCGCAAGAGCCCGAGATCCCGGACCTGTGCGAAATGCTCATCGCCATGGGCGCAAAGATTGAAGGCCATGGCAGCAGCCGCATCCGCATCGAGGGGGTGCAGGCGCTGCACGGCTGCACCCACACCGTGGTGGCGGACCGCATCGAAACCGGCACCTTCTTGTGCGCGGTGGCGGCCACGGGGGGCGATGTGGTGCTGCAAGGCGCGCGCCTGGAGCACCTGGAGGCGGTGGTAGAGAAGCTGCGCGACGCCGGTGCCACGGTGCTGGCGGTGGACGGTGGCATCCGCGTGCAGGCCCCTGGGCCCGCGCACAGCTACCTGAAGGCGCAGAGCTTCCGCACCCACGAATACCCGGGTTTTCCCACCGACATGCAGGCGCAGTTCATGGCGCTGAACTGCGTGGCCCAGGGGGCGTCGAAAGTAACCGAGACCATTTTTGAAAACCGCTTCATGCACGTCAACGAGCTGGTGCGCCTGGGCGCGCACATCCAGATCGACGGCAAGGTGGCCATGGTGGAAGGGGTGCCCAGCCTGTCGGGCGCCACGGTGATGGCCACGGACCTGCGCGCTTCGGCCAGCCTGGTGATTGCCGCCCTGGTGGCCGAGGGCGAGACGGTGGTGGACCGCATCTACCACCTGGACCGGGGTTACGAGCAGATGGAGGCCAAGCTGCGCTCCATCGGCGCCGATATCGAGAGAATCCAATGATCACCATCGCGCTGTCCAAAGGACGCATTTTTGAAGAGACCGTACCGCTGCTGCGCGCTGCGGGCATCGAGGTGCTGGACGACCCGGAAAAGTCGCGCAAGCTCATTTTGGGCACCAATCTGCCGGACGTGCGATTGCTGGTGGTGCGCGCCACCGACGTGCCCACCTATGTGGAGTACGGCGGCGCCGACCTGGGCATTACGGGCAAGGACACGCTGCTGGAGCACGGCGGCGAGGGCCTGTACCAGCCGCTGGACCTGCAAATTGCCAAATGCCGCATCAGCGTGGCCACGCGCGCCGACTTTGACTACGCCAGCGCCGTGCGCCAGGGTTCGCGCCTGACGGTGGCGACCAAATACGTGGCGATTGCACGCGAGTTCTTTGCCACCAAGGGCGTGCACGTGGACCTGATCAAGCTTTATGGCAGCATGGAGCTGGCCCCCCTGGTGGGCCTGGCCGACGCCATTGTGGATTTGGTGAGCACCGGCAGCACCCTCAAGGCCAACCACCTGGTGGAGGTCGAGCGCATCATGGACATCAGCTCGCGCCTGGTGGTGAACCAGGCCGCGCTCAAGCTCAAGCGCGAACCCATCCGCCGCATCATCGACGCTTTTGCCGGTGCCGTGGGCACCTGATTTGCTATGAATTTGGTAGCTACTCCCGCACAACTGTCCACGGCCAGCGCCGATTTTGACGCGCAGTTTCAGGCCAAGCTGCACTGGTCGGCCGACACCGACGCCGCCATCGAAGCGCGCGTAACCGACATCCTGGCCGACGTGCGCGAGCGCGGCGACGCGGCCGTGCTGGAGTACACCACGCGCTTTGATGGGCTGAATGCGCCTGACATGCGTGCGCTGGAGCTGACCCAAGCCGAACTCAAGGCAGCGTTTGACAGCATCCCTGCCGCCCAGCGCAGCGCGCTGGAGGCCGCCGCCGCCCGCGTGCGCGGCTACCACGAAGCGCAGAAAAAAGCCTGCGGCGAGAGCTGGAGCTACCGCGATGAAGACGGCAGCCTGCTGGGCCAGAAGGTCACGCCGCTGGACCGCGTGGGCATCTACGTGCCCGGGGGTAAGGCGGCCTACCCCAGCAGCGTGCTGATGAACGCCATCCCCGCCCATGTGGCCGGGGTGGGCGAAATCATCATGGTGGTGCCCACGCCGCGCGGCGAAAAGAACGCCCTGGTACTGGCTGCGGCCTATGTGGCCGGGGTCACGCGCGCCTTCACCATTGGCGGCGCGCAGGCCGTGGCGGCGCTGGCCTACGGCACCGCCACTGTTCCTGCGGTGGACAAGATCACCGGCCCCGGCAATGCCTATGTGGCATCGGCCAAACGGCGCGTGTTTGGCAAGGTGGGCATCGACATGATCGCCGGGCCCAGCGAGATTCTGGTGCTGGCCGACGGCAGTACGCCCCCGGACTGGGTGGCCATGGATCTGTTCAGCCAGGCCGAGCACGACGAGCTGGCGCAAAGCATTCTGCTGTGCCCCGACGCGGCCTACATCGCCCAGGTGCAGGCGAGCATCGAGCGCCTGCTGCCCGAGATGCCGCGCGCCGAGATCATTGCCAAGAGCCTGAACGGGCGCGGTGTGCTGATCCACACCCGCAGCATGGAAGAGGCCTGCGAAATCAGCAACCGCATTGCCCCTGAGCACCTGGAGGTGAGCAGTACCGACGCGCACCGCTGGGAGCCGTTGCTGCGCCACGCCGGCGCCATCTTCCTGGGCGCCTACACCAGCGAGAGCCTGGGCGACTACTGCGCCGGGCCCAACCACGTGCTGCCCACCAGCGGCACGGCACGCTTTTCCAGTCCCTTGGGCGTGTACGACTTTCAGAAGCGCTCCAGCCTGATCGAGGTGAGCGAAGCCGGGGCGCAAACCCTGGGCGTCATCGCCGCCGAGCTGGCCTATGGCGAAGGGCTGCAGGGGCACGCGCGCGCGGCGCAGATGCGGCTGCGTGGGGCTGGGACGACAGAGAAACCCCAATAGGGTGTTGAAAACACCATGAAAAAGGAACATTTGTCGTTCCTTTTTCATGGTAAATGCTGCTAGCATCTGCCTATGCTGCAGCGTCCCCAACTCATTCAGGCCGTTATCACGGGTTTGCGGCGCTCGCGTGGCGTGGTGCTCAGTGGCCCACGGCAGGCGGGCAAAAGCACGCTGGCCCAGCATTTCCTGGATCGCCAGTCGCTGAACTATTTCGATCTGGAGTACCCGCCGCACGCACAGCGCTTGGAGCAACCGGTGCAAGCGTTGGAGCATCTGCAAGGGCTGATCGTGATTGATGAAGTCCAGCGAATGCCAGGGCTATTTCCACTGCTGCGCGTGTTGATGGATCGCAGCAACCAGCCGGGCCAATACCTGCTACTGGGCAGCGCCTCCCCCAACCTTGTACGCCAGGCCGGTGAGTCGCTTCTGGGACGGGTGGAAACCATTGAGGTGAGCGGCTTCGACCTGGCGGAAGTCAGTCTTCACGCTGCGCATTGGTCGCCCGATGCGGTCAACTGCCTGTGGCTGCGTGGTGGCTTCCCACGCGCGTATCTGGCCGCAACGGATGAAGATAGCTGGGTGTGGCGTATGCAGGCCATCGCAGGCCACGTGCGGGTCGATTTGCCGCAGTTCGGGCTCAACGTTGCGCCGCCAGCCATGCTGCGGTTCTGGACCATGCTGGCGCACTACCATGGACAGGTCTGGTCGGCCGCACCACTGGCCCAGTCCATGGGTGTCTCGGAGCCGACGATACGGCGCTATCTGGATACGCTGACGCAAACGCTGATGATTCGCCAACTTCAGCCCTGGCACGAAAACCTGGGAAAGCGGCAAGTCAAAGCACCCAAGATCTATTTTCGCGACACGGGTTTTTTGCATGTGCTGCTGGGCATCCACACCCTGACTGAGCTTCTTACCCGCCCACAAAGTGGCGCCAGTTGGGAGGGGTTTGCGTTGGAGCAGATATTGCGCGTTGCCCAGCCCGATCAGGCCTACTTCTGGGCTACGCACCAGGGGGCTGAACTGGACTTGCTCATGCTCAAAGGCACACAGCGTGTCGGCGTCGAGTTCAAACGTGCCGACGCGCCGCGCGTGACCCCCAGCATGCGTATTGCGATACGTGATCTGAAGCTGGATGCGCTCTATGTGGTGTACCCCGGCTTACATCGCTACCCTTTGGGTGAGGGCATTGAGGCCGTACCATTGTGGGCGGTGCTGCCGTCATCGCTCCCTGCGCAAGCCACTTGAGAGAGGTGCTGTGGGGTGGCGAGGCGCAGATTACCTACAATGGGCCTATGTTCAGTGCCCGTTTTCAGCGCCCGGTGGTACTCACACGCCATGCGGTACAGCGCATGGCGGAGCGTTGCATCACGGAGGTGGAATTGCAGGCGGTGATTGATACCGGCGATACCCGCTACAAGGACGACACCCATTTGTGGGCGTTCAAGCACTTGGCTGGCCGCAGTGACAACCTCATCTGTGCCGTGCTGGTGTTGGAGAACGCCGTGGTGGTCAAGACGGTAATGCACGATTTCAGCGTGGAGGGTCCAGCATGAAAACCACTTACTACGACGAAGACGACATTCTGGTGATCCACCTGTCGGACAAGCCCATTGTGCGAGAGGTTTCGCAGGACTGGAATACCCACATCAGCTATGCCGAAGATGGCTCGGCGGTGGAAATTGTGGTGATTGACGCGGCTGCGATAGGGGCATTTCCACTGGAAATCCTGCACGGGCAGGCCGCTTGACGTGTAAGGCACGGCTCCCCGGCCCGACCAAGATCCACAGGGCACGCACGGTGCGGCGCCCGCATTGCAAGGAGACGGGTATGCATGGGCGGCTTGCCAAGGTGTGTGGGGTGGTGCTGGCGGTTCTGGTGGCCAGCCAGGCGATGGCCATGAGCCTGCGCGAGATGCGCGCACTGGAAAAGAACGAGGTCCAGGGCAACCTGTACACCACATACTACCTGGTGGGCGCCACCGAGGCGCTGGTGGAAGCCCAGGCCGACGCCCTGCGCCAGGGCAAGCCGCGCCGCTTTTGTCCCCCGGAGCAGGGTGTTCCGCCCACTGAAGTGCGCAGCCTGTTCGAGACCGAGCTTGGCCGCGACGGCGGGCTGTACGAGGCCGACATGGCGGCGCAGTGGGTGCTGCTCAGTGCCTTGGCGCTGCGCTTTCCCTGTGCGCCGTAAGGGCGTTCACGCCAACACGGCCTGAACCCGTTCCCGCAAGGCGGTCAGCATCTCGGCCTCAAACCAGGGGTGCTGGCGCAACCAACGGTTGTTGCGCGGGCTGGGGTGGGGCAGTACCCACAGGGCGCCGTCGCGGTAGGGGTTGGCGCGCACCGCGTCGGCCAGCGTGCCCTGGTGCTGCGGCAGATGCCAGGCCAGGGCGTACTGGCCAATCACGAGCGTGAGCTGGATGTGCGGCAGCAGCGCCAGCAGCGGCGCGCGCCAGGTGGCGGCGCACTCGGGCCGTGGCGGCAGGTCGCCACTGCGGCCCGTGCCGGGGTAGCAAAAACCCATGGGCACCAGCGCCACCTGGGCGGCGTCGTAAAACGCGGCGCGCTCCAGTCCCAGCCAACTGCGCAGGCGCTCGCCGCTGGGGTCGTTGAAGGGGATGCCCGTCTCATGCACCCGCCGCCCCGGTGCCTGCCCCACCACCAGCACCCGCGCCCTGCGGGCCGTCTGCAGCACCGGGCGCGGGCCACAGGGCAGGTGCGGCGCGCACAGCGCACAGGCGCGGATGCGCTGCAGGAGTTGGGGGAGGGTGGGGGCGTCGGCTTTGTTCCGCTGCACCCGCAGATCCAGTGCCCACGGCAATGGAAGGCTGTATGGTGGGCCAGATGATCGCTTGCGCGACGATGACGGACACCCCATTGAAGGTGGCGCTCGGTGAGCCGTACAGCAGGTAGCCCTGCGCGACCGCCTCGCTCACGCGGCGGCAAAACGAGGCATCGTCTGGGCCCGCCAGCAGACGGTAGATCGCGAGATCTCCCGGGGGAGGACTGGAAGACATGCGATTCACTCTCCTTTCTGCGGAATCCAACGCCGCTGGCATGGGGCTTCCACCTGTGGGTGGGTCCGTGATTGAAGGGAGGCAATTTTGACCAGAAGGTGAGTCTGCATTTTGCGGCACGGATGAATTCACCGGTTTCGGGGGCGGGGACAAAGACGGAACCCGTGGGTGTTGTCTGGGAGGGCAGGTGGGCGCATCGTCCTTGTTCAGCGCAGCACCAGGTGAGGCCGCCGTTATGAATGCCGGAGGATTCACTCGTGACGCGTGGATACGGTTTCTACTCTCTGGGTAGCAGCAGCGCAGCGCTATGATGTCACTTCAACAAGTAAGAGGAGTCTTGATGAGGAAGTTGTTTGGGGACTACAAGGGCCAAGCGGCGAAGTACATAACGACCCAAGATCGTCCCTACTACCCCGACTATCTCGAGGACGCACGAATTCTCTATCGAGATGTCTTCAAGATGTTCGGCGTCTTGTTGAATTCCGCCAGTTCATCTTCGGACCTTCTTTTGAAGATCCATGAGCAATCTGGGGATCTACGAATTCAACTGCTCCGCTGTTTTCGCAAATACGTGTCTCCGATGACATCGGTCGAAATGCTGAAGATAAAAACTAAGGTTTCTTTAGTAATTTCCGACTTTGGAGACTCTTTTAGAGCCCTTGAACAGGTTAGGAGTCGATACCGCGAGAGGGTATTTGACGATGAGGCATTGGCAGCTATCTTGTGGGAGCATCATGATCGAGGGACCCCGGGGTACATTCTTACAAAGGCCTTTTTTGATGCGTTCGAATTAAAGTTCGGTGATGAATACACAATCGCTGGACCGCGAGAGGCTGGTGCTGACGTCCAACTTTCTGGAATCTTGCCTAAATTCACTAGCATTGTCCCTGCCGATTTTGTGGTTCTGCGAAAGGATAGCGACATTCCACTGGTTGTTGGGTTTGCTCACTATGATTCTGATCGTGGTGGTTCGCAAGAAGATGATCGAACGGGTGGAAACCAAGACAAGGTTGAGAAGATCATGGCCTACGCAGCACGGCGGCGCCTTCCGATGCAAGTGCTGTTTGTTAACGATGGGCCGGGTTTGCTCTTAGGTAGCATGTGGGATGACTACGCTAGACTCGAAACAAATAATGTTGTAGATGATGAACTGCGGGTCATGGTCGTGACGCTCAAGATGGTTTCAAAGAGACTGACTGTCGATTGGCTTGAAGGAAGACACTAGAGCCTTCTTCTGCATTGTTTTCGCAACTGTCTTGATCAGCGCTGGCTTGTGATCATCTACAAATACACGAAATGCGTGCGACGCGATCTGTCGAGTAGGGTTAATGTCGCGGGAGACGTAGTTGTTTCGCGCGTGAGTTCCCATCATCGGTGTACCGAGTACAAGCCGCTCTATCGAGGTGGCTATTGCTGCTGGCGACTCATCAATGCCAATCCAGTTGCGTTCATTCTCCGCAGCAGCTGCAAGCGTCGTGCCGCTTCCAGCGTAGGCATCGAGTACAAGATCGCCTGGATTTGAGGATGCTTTGATAATCATCCTCAGCATTTCCAGGTTTTTCTCAGTTGGGTATCCTGTAACTTCTGCGTTTTGATTTTGTGTGTCTCGAAATTCAGTCCACAAGTTTGACTGCCGTTTCCCGGTCGACTGATCGAGATAGAGCTTTCGTCGCGGATTGCCTGAGGGGGACCAATAGATTTCTCCGCGCGAGTCCATTTCGTCAAGTCGGGTGGGCGAATGAACCCAGTGTTTCCCGGGCGGAGGCAGTTTTCCACGCCAAGGCAAGCCAGTTTCGCCGTTGCGAACTCCCGGTAAGTGGCAAGGAACCTTTTTATACTGTCGCCCTGTAGATTCTTCGATGCAGTTGTACTCTTTTGCGCCTGCAGCTTCGTCCCAAGGGAGCGTTGGCTGGTTCCAAACGTAGTCTCGGCCTTTGGAGTAGAACAACAAGTAGTCGCAGACGTCGCCGTAGCCTCGCCTAACCTGGTTCTTCGGATTACACTTGATACGGGTTATCAGGTTGATAAACTGCTTCTCGCCGAAAATGGCGTCCATTAAGATTTTGGCCTGGAAGATCATGGTGGAGTCCAGATGCAGGTACATCGATCCATCTTCCGCGAGAAGTTCTCTCAGCAAGATAATTCTCTTCCGAAGTGCGCTCAAATAGTCGGCACCTTTTTGGTCATCGTGATACGCGACGCCAACTGTCGCGCTTTCAAAGGCAAAGCCGGTCGCATAGGGGGGGTCAATGTATACCAGTCGTACGTGCCCCCTGACAGACGGCTCAGCACAGAGCGAATTCAAGACGCTGAGATTGTCGCTTGCATACAAGCGATTAGCTGTGACTCTGCTGCCGACGCTGCCAATCTCACGAAAGGATGTCACAGTGCCATCAGACACTTGTCTGGATGCTTCGTGGCGTGACTCGGTCGGCGCTACTTCCCGCAGACGTGTCTTTTGTACGATTGTTGTTCCAGTTCCCATCTTCCTGCCTATCTGGTCTATATGCGACTGCCAGTCGAAGTTGGTGTCGATGACCGTGTTACCGCTGTCCATGCACTACTGTATAAATGTCCATGATAGCAGTGGTGGGGGCGTGGCGTCGAGAGGCGTTCTTTGCGAGTTTTGTGCACGAAACCCGTGCACCACGAACTTCGTGTTACACTGATTTCGTGAAAAACGTCACCATCACTGTGGAAGACACCGTGCTCGAATGGGTGCGGATCGAGGCGGCCAAGCGGGGCAGCAGTGTGTCGCGGCTGGTGGGTGAGATGCTGGCCGAGAAGATGCAGCACGACGACGCCTACGCCCGCGCCCAGCGCGAGTGGCTGGCCGATACCTCGGCCTTCAATTCCGGCGGCCAGCCGCTGCCCGCGCGCGAGGACGTCCATGGCCGCTGATTCCGACAACGCCAGCCCGGTGTGCTTTGTCGATACCGCTGTGCTGTTGGCGGCGGACGACGCGCACGTGCCCGCGCGCCAGGCCACGGCCCGCGCCTGGCTGCAGGCGCTGTGGCGCTCGCGCAGCGGGCGCGTGAGCACGCAGGTGCTGTCCGAGTACTACGCCATCGCCACCCGCCACTACGGCATGCCCGCTGGGGACGCCCGCGCCAAGCTGCGCCGCTACCAGCTCTGGAAGCCCTGGCAGATCGACCACCAGACGGTGGAAACCGCCTGGGGCGTGGAAGCGCGCTTTGGCCTGCCCTACTGGGACGCGCTGGTGGTGGCCGCAGCGGCGCAAAGCGGCGCGCGCTACGTGCTCAGCACCGATCTGGCGCATGGGCAGCAGATCGACGGCGTGACCGCCTTCAACCCCTTTATCGGCACGCTGGCGCAGGCCGGCTTTGATGCAGAGGAACCCACGGCATGAGCGATTCCGACCCATTGGCACCCCCCACGCAGTCCGCATTGAATGCCCTGATTGCGCGGCGCATCCGCCAGGACGTGCAGTCCATGCACGCCTACGCCATTCAAGACAGCGCCGGGCTGATCAAGCTCGACGCCATGGAAAACCCCCACCGCCTGCCCGCTGCGCTGCAGGCCGCGCTGGGCCAGCGCCTGGGCGCGCTGGCGCTGAACCGCTACCCCGGTGAACGCATTGCCGACCTGCGCGCTGCCCTGGCGCGCTATGTCGATCTGCCCGAGGGCTGCGCGCTGATGCTGGGCAATGGCTCGGACGAGCTGATTTCGCTCCTGGCCATGGCCTGCGACCGCCCCGCCGACCCGGCCAGCGGCCAGCGCCCGGCCATTCTGGCGCCGGTGCCGGGCTTTGTGATGTATGCCATGAGCGCGGCCCTGCAGGGGCTGGACTTTGTGGGCGTGCCGCTCACGGCGGACTTCCAGTTGGACGTGAGCGCCATGGTCGAAGCCATCGCACAGCGAGAGCCCGCCATCGTCTACCTGGCTTACCCGAACAACCCCACGGCGAATTTGTGGGACCGTGGCGCCATGGCGCAGGTCATTGCGGCGGCCGCGCAGGCGGGCAGCATCGTGGTGCTGGACGAGGCCTACCAGCCTTTTTCCAGCCATTCCTGGCTGGACGAGATGCGCGCCGACCCGGCCGCGCACGGCCACGTGCTGCTGATGCGCACGCTGTCCAAGTTCGGCCTGGCCGGGGTGCGCTTGGGCTATATGCTGGGCCCGGCCGCCCTGGTGGCCGAGGTGGACAAGGTGCGCCCGCCCTACAACGTGAGCGTGCTCAATGCCGAGTGCGCCCTGTTCGCCCTCGAAAACGAAGAGGTGTTTGCGGCCCAGGCCCGCGACATTGCTGCGCAGCGCGCTATGCTTTTAGAAGCGCTCGCGGCGCTGCCGGGGGTGCAGCCCTTCCCCAGCGACGCCAATATGGTGCTGGTGCGCCTGCACGGCGCGCCGGATCGGGCGCAAAAAGTCTTTGCCGCCCTGCGCGCTGGTGGCGTGCTGGTCAAGAACGTTTCTACAATGCACCCATTGCTGGCCAACTGCCTGCGCCTGACCGTCGGCACCGCCGACGAGAACCGCGCCTTGCTGGCGGCCCTGCAGGAATCCCTATGAGCCAATATCCCCTGACCGAAGTGCCCCAGGCTGGCGCCGCGCGCGTGGCCGAGGTGGTGCGCAACACCGCCGAGACGCGCATCCGCGTCAAGCTCAACCTGGACGGCACGGGCCTGAGCCAGCTCTCCACCGGCATCGGCTTTTTCGACCACATGCTCGACCAGATCGCGCGCCACGGTCTGATCGACCTGGACATCGAAGCCGATGGCGACCTGCACATCGACGGCCACCACACCGTGGAAGACGTGGGCATCACCCTGGGCCAGGCCGTGGCCAAGGCGGTGGGCGACAAGAAGGGCATCCGCCGCTACGGTCACGCCTATGTGCCGCTGGACGAAGCCCTCTCGCGCGTGGTGGTGGATTTCTCCGGTCGCCCGGGGCTGGTGCTGAACATCCCCTTTAGCAGCGGCATGGTGGGTGGCTTTGACACCCAGCTCACGCACGAGTTCTTCCAGGGTTTTGTCAACCACGCGGGCGTTACGCTGCACATCGACAACCTGCGCGGCAACAACGCCCACCACCAGGCCGAGACCGTC
Organism: Rhodoferax sp.; assembly: GCA_052390055.1. GTDB lineage: Bacteria > Pseudomonadota > Gammaproteobacteria > Burkholderiales > Burkholderiaceae_C > Allorhodoferax. The sequence continues at coordinate 61,525 of JBQTHH010000006.1, read as the reverse complement.
TTCAAGGCCTTCGCCCGCGCCCTGCGCGCGGCGCTGGAGCGCGACCCGCGCGCGGCGGGCATCATCCCCTCCACCAAAGGCAGTCTCTGAGCTTTTTTGGGCATAAAAATGGCACTTGGCCCGCGTGGATATTGAGTCAATAGCTATTAAATTTGTAGCATGAAAAAAGTGGCGGTGGTGGACTACGGCATGGGCAATCTGCGCTCGGTGACGCAGGCGGTGGAGCATGCCGCCGCAGGCACGGGCGTGGAGGTGGTGTGGGCGCGCACGGCGCAAGAGGTGCTGGACGCCGAGCGCGTGGTGCTGCCAGGGCAGGGCGCCATGCGCGACTGCATGCGCGAGCTGCATGACAGCGGCATGTTCGACGCCGTCATGCACGCCGCTGCCCACAAGCCGCTCATGGGCGTGTGCGTGGGCATGCAGATGCTGCTCGACCACAGCGAAGAGATGGGCGTGGACAGCCTGGGCCTGATTCCCGGGCGCGTGGTGCGCTTCCAACTGGAGGGGCGCCTGCAGGACGACGGCAGCCGCTTCAAAGTGCCCCAGATGGGCTGGAACCAGGTCTGGCAAGCCACCCAGCCACGCCACCCGGTGTGGGGCGAGGTGCCCGACGGCGCCTGGTTCTACTTTGTGCACAGCTACTATGCCCAACCGTCCGATGCGCGCCACAAGGTGGGCGAGGCCGACTATGGCGGGCGCTTTTGCTGCGCCGTGGCGCGCGATAATATTTTTGCCACCCAGTTCCACCCCGAAAAAAGTGCCCAGCACGGCCTGCTCCTCTACCGCAATTTTCTGCACTGGAACCCCTGACCCCGGGGGCGCGCACCCTGTGGCTGCGCGCCCCGCGTCGTTTTTTCCCACCGCCTGAAGCACCATGCTTTTAATCCCCGCAATCGATCTCAAAGATGGCCACTGCGTTCGCCTCAAGCAAGGCGACATGGACCAATCCACCACCTTTGGTGAAGAGCCCGCCGTGATGGCGCGGCGCTGGGTGGACAAGGGCGCACGCCGCCTGCACCTGGTGGACCTCAACGGCGCCTTCGCCGGCCAGCCCAAGAACGAGCAGGCCATCCGCGGCATCCTCAAAGAGGTGGGCGCCGAAGTGGACGTGCAGCTCGGCGGCGGCATCCGCGACCTCGACACCATCGAGCGCTACCTCGACGCCGGCCTGCGCTACGTCATCATCGGCACCGCCGCGGTCAAGAATCCCGGCTTCCTGCGCGACGCCTGCACCGCCTTTGGCGGCCACATCATCGTGGGCCTGGACGCCAAGGACGGCAAGGTCGCCACCGACGGCTGGAGCAAGCTCACCGGGCACGACGTGGTCGACCTGGGCAAGAAGTTTGAAGACTACGGCGTCGAATCCATCATCTACACCGACATCGGGCGCGACGGCATGCTCACCGGCATCAACATCGACGCCACCGTCAAACTCGCCCAGGCCCTGTCCATCCCCGTCATCGCCTCCGGCGGCCTGTCCAACATGGCCGACATCGAGGCCCTGTGCGCGGTCGAAAGCGAAGGCGTCGAAGGCGTCATCTGCGGCCGCGCCATCTACACCGGCGACCTCGATTTCGAAGCCGCACAGCAGCGCGCAGACGCGCTCGGGGCCTGACGGCCATGTCCGCCACGCCGCAGGGTGAAGACACGCGCTGGCAGCAGCGCCTGCAAAGCTACCAGCGCGCCTTGGCGCAGTTGGAAAGCGCCGTCGCCCTGCACCAAACCCGGCCCTTGAGCGAGCTGGAGCGCCAAGGCTTGGTGCAGGCCTTCGAGTTCACCCACGAACTGGCCTGGAACCTGATGAAGGACTACGCCCACTACCAGGGCGATGCCAGCATCACCGGCTCGCGCGATGCCACCCGTGCCGCTTTCGCGGTGCAATTGGTCCAGGACGGCCAGGGCTGGATGGACATGATCCGCAGCCGCAACCTCTCGTCCCACACCTACAACCAGGACATCGCGCAGGCCCTGGAAAAGGACATCACGCAGCGCTACCTGGCGCTGATGCAGGCCTTTGCCCTGCGCATGGCGGCCCTGGCCCATGGCTGACACGGACTTCGGCTTGCCCGCCGCAGCCTTGCAGGCGCTGCGCGACACCCTGGCGCGGCACACCCACGTGCAGCGGGCGATCATCTATGGCTCGCGCGCCAAGGGCAATTACCGCCCGGGCTCCGACATCGACCTCACCCTGGAAGGCGTGGAGCTGGACTACCGCGAGCTCTTGGCCATCGAAGGCGAGCTTGACGACCAACTGCTGCCCTACCGCATCGACCTGTCCTTGCGGTCTCACATTGATAATCCTGCCTTGCGCGAGCACATCGCCCGGGTGGGACAAGTGCTGTGGCAAAACCCTGTTTCATCGGACTTCCCCCATGCTGGCTAAACGCATCATCCCCTGCCTGGACGTCACCGGCGGGCGCGTCGTCAAAGGCGTCAATTTCGTCGAGCTGCGCGACGCCGGTGATCCGGTCGAGATCGCTGCGCGCTACAACGAGCAAGGCGCCGACGAACTCACCTTTTTGGACATCACCGCCACCAGCGATGGGCGCGACCTGATCCTGCACATCATCGAAGCCGTGGCCTCGCAGGTCTTCATCCCGCTCACCGTGGGCGGGGGCGTGCGCACCCCCGCAGACGTGCGCCGCCTGCTCAACGCCGGGGCCGACAAGACCAGCTTCAACTCGGCGGCGATTGCCAACCCCGAGGTCATCAACGAGGCCTCCGCGCGCTACGGCGCGCAATGCATCGTCGTCGCCATCGACGCCAAGCGCCGCAGCCCGGCCGACGAACAGCGCCTGCTCGACGGCCAGCCCATCGGCCCGGGCTGGGACGTGTACAGCCACGGCGGGCGCAAGAACACCGGGCTGGACGCCCTGCGCTGGGCGCGCGAAATGGCGCAGCGCGGCGCAGGCGAGATCCTGCTCACCAGCATGGACCGCGACGGCACCAAGAGCGGCTTTGACCTGGAGCTGACCCGTGCTGTCTCTGACGCCGTCCCCGTGCCCGTGATCGCCTCCGGCGGCGTGGGCAACCTCGACCACCTGGCCGACGGCGTGCAGCAAGGCGGGGCGGATGCGGTGCTGGCCGCCAGCATCTTCCACTACGGCGAATACACCGTGGCCCAGGCCAAGGCGCGCATGGCCGAACGCGGCATTCCCGTCCGAATCTAGTGCCATTTTTGGCACCTGGCCCGCGTAAATATTGAGTTTATTGCTACATTATTAGGAGCATATGAGCACTCCCGCCACCCCTTCAAACAGCACCTGGCTGGACCAGGTCCGCTGGGACGACAAAGGCCTGGTGCCGGTCATCGCCCAGGAGCGGGGTAGCCGCGACGTGCTCATGTTCGCCTGGATGAACCGCGAGGCGCTGCAGAAAACCGCCGAGTTGGGGCGCGCCGTTTACTTCAGCCGCTCGCGCAACAAGCTCTGGTTCAAGGGCGAGGAGTCCGGCCACGTGCAAACCGTGCACGCGATCCGCATCGACTGCGACGCCGACGTCGTGCTGCTCGAAGTCACGCAAGAGGGCCACACCCCCGGCATCGCCTGCCACACCGGGCGCCACAGCTGCTTCTTCAGCGTCCTGCAAGACGGTGTGTGGCATGCTGTCGACCCCGTGCTCAAAGACCCCGAGACCATTTACCGCTGAGAGTTCCCACCGTGACCGCACCCGACACCTCCGCTGACGCCCTGGCACGCCTGGCCGCCGTGATCGAAAGCCGCCTGCCCGCGCGCGGCGGCGACCCGGCCAGCAGCTACGTCGCGCGCCTGCTGGCCAAGGGGCCTGACGCGTTCCTGAAGAAAGTGGGCGAAGAAGCCACCGAAGTCGTGCTTGCGGCCAAAGACGTGGACCACGGCGCCGACAAGGCCAAGCTCGTCTACGAAGTGGCCGACCTCTGGTTCCACTCCATGATTGCGCTGGCCCACTACGGCCTGCGCCCGCAAGACGTGATCACCGAGCTGGAGCGCCGCGAGGGCACCAGCGGTATCGAAGAAAAAGCCCTGCGCAAGGCCCAGGCGCGCGAGCGGGGGGCGGTGTGAACGAGCCCGACATGGCGCTGCTGCAGCGCCTCAACACCATCGGCGTGGTCAGCTACATCCTGCACCTGGTGGTGGCCGTGGCCGCCATCGTCCCCGGCGGGCAGTTCGGCCCCAGCCTGCTGCTGGTGGCGCTGCTGATCGACTTCACCCAGCGCGACGCGGCCGCAGGCACCTGGCACGCCTCGCACTTTGCCTACCGCATCCGCACCGTGTGCATTGCCGGCGGCCTGTACCTGCTCACTGCCCCCCTGTGGCTGCTGCTGGCCGTGCCCGGCTGGGTGGCCTGGACCCTGATTTCCCTGTGGTTTCTGTACCGCATCGTCACCGGCTTCATCGCCATGAACCAAGGCCAGGAGATACGCGCATGAGCGCCCACGACCCCCATTGCCTGTTTTGCAAGATCGCTGCCAAGCAGATTCCTTCGCGCACCGTGTACGAGGACGACGAGTTCTACGTCTTTCACGACATTCACCCCTGGGCGCCGGTGCATTTCTTGATCATTCCCAAGGCGCACATCCCCAGCATGGCGCACATTACGCCCGAGCTGGCCCCCCTGATGGGGCGGCTCATGGCCTTGGTTCCGCAACTGGCGGCGCAGGAGGGCTGCAACCCCTACCCCGAAGGGGGCTTCCGGCTGGTGACCAACACCGGCGTGGAAGGCGGCCAGGAAATCCACCACCTGCATTTCCACGTCATGGGCGGTCCGCGCCCCTGGGCGCGGGGCTGAGGCGCGTAAAATTTCACCCAATACTTAGGAGTTGATCATGGGTACGTTTTCCATCTGGCACTGGCTCATCGTGCTGCTCATCGTCGTGATGATCTTCGGCACCAAGAAGCTCAAGAACATCGGCTCCGACCTGGGTGGCGCGGTCAAGGGCTTCAAAGACGGCATGCGCGACGGCTCCACCCCCGAAGAAGGCGCTGCGCAGAAACCCGTGGCCCAGGTGACCAACGCCAGCGCCGCCCCGGCGGCCGACCCCGGCACCATCGACGTCCAGGCCAAGCAGAAATCCTGATGCAGCGCCTTCGCCGCCACCCTGATCCTGTCGGAGGCCGCATGCCCGCGGTGTTGCGCGCGTGATTGATCTGGGCATTTCCAAGCTCGCGCTGATCGGCGCCGTGGCGCTGGTCGTCATCGGGCCCGAAAAGCTGCCCAAGGTGGCACGCACCGTCGGCCACCTGCTGGGCAAGGCGCAGCGCTATGTGGCCGACGTCAAGGCCGAAGTCAACCGCTCCATGGCGCTCGACGAGCTGCAAAAAATGCGCCAGAACGTCGAAAGCGCCGCGCGCGAGGTTGAGTCCAGCGTCCAGACCCAGGCCTCCGACCTGGAAAAGAGCTGGCAGGAGACCACCGACATCGCCGCCAGCCCCTACGAACCCGCCCCCCCCAGTGCCCCCCAGTACCGGCACCCCGGCAAGAAGTGGCGCATCAAATCCGGCGTGGTGCCCACCTGGTACAAGGCCCATGCCGGCATCCGCACCAAGGCCCAATCGGGCGCCGCGCGCGTGGCGCGCTTTCGCCCCCCCAAAGTGCGCTGACACCGCCTTCCCCTGCCCATGGCCCAACCCGACCCGCAGCCAGACGAACTGGCTGGCACCGAGCAACCCTTTGTCCAGCACCTGGTGGAGCTGCGCGACCGCCTGCTCAAGGCCGTCATCGCCATCGCCATCGCCACCGTGGCGCTGGCCCTGTACCCCGGCCCCGGCGCCCTGTACGACATCTTGGCCGCGCCCCTGGTGGCCCACCTGCCCGCCGGCGCCACCCTCATCGCCACCTCGGTGATCTCGCCCTTTCTGGTGCCGCTCAAGATCATGCTCATGGCCGCGTTTTTGCTGGCCTTGCCCGTGGTGCTGTACCAGGTCTGGGCCTTCGTCGCCCCGGGCCTTTACAACCACGAGAAAAAGCTCGTCCTGCCCCTGGTCGTCTCCAGCACCATCCTGTTCTTCATCGGGGTGGCGTTCTGCTATTTCTTCGTCTTCGGGCAGGTGTTCAAGTTCATCCAGAGCTTCGCGCCCAAGTCCATCACCGCCGCGCCCGACATCGAGGCCTACCTGGGCTTTGTGCTCTCCATGTTCCTGGCCTTCGGCCTGGCCTTCGAAGTGCCCATCGTCGTCATCGTGCTGGCACGCATGGGCATTGTCAGCATTGAGAAGCTCAAAGGCTTTCGCAGCTACTTCATCGTCGTGGCCTTCATCGTCGCCGCCATCGTCACCCCGCCCGACGTGGTCTCCCAACTGGCGTTGGCCATCCCCATGTGCATCCTGTACGAACTGGGCATCTGGGCCGCGCAGATCTTCATCCGCCACACCCAGGCGCCAGACGCCGAAGAAGTCGCCCCGCGCTAAGAGCCCGTCTGCGATCTCCGCAGGGTCACGCAACAACGGGCGCTCGGCTGCCCTGTGTCTTCAGCGCTGCTGGCGCGCCGCTGGCGGTTTCGGGCGCACCCCCGGCGTGATGTCCAACTGCATCTCCTTGCCCTCGCGCTCCAGCACAAAGCCTGCTGGCGCTCCCGGGGGCAGGGCGGCCACCGTGCTCAGCAGCTCGCTCACGCTGCGTACCGCGGTGCCGCGCACCTGCACGATCACGTCCCCGGCGCGCAGGCCCGCGCGCGCCGCCGGGCCGTTGTGCAGCACCCCGGTCACGATCACCCCCTGGGTGGCCGAGACGCGAAAGGTCTCGCGCAGCTCCGCTGAAAGCTCATTGGGTTCCACCCCGATCCAGCCGCGCGTTACCCGCCCTTCCTTGACGATGCCTTCGAGCACCTGTTTGGCGGTCGTGGCTGGTATTGCAAACCCAATGCCCATGTTGCCGCCCGACTGCGAGTAGATCGCGGTATTGATACCGAGCAGGTTGCCCACCGTGTCCACCAGCGCCCCGCCCGAATTGCCGGGGTTGATGGCGGCGTCGGTCTGGATGAAATTTTCGAAAGTATTGATACCGAGCTGGTTGCGCCCCAGGGCGCTGACGATGCCCGCCGTCACCGTCTGCCCCACGCCAAAGGGGTTGCCAATGGCCAGCACCTGGTCGCCCACCTGCAGCGCGTCCGAGTCCCCCCACACGACCACCGGCAGGCGCTCCATCTCGATCTTCAGCACCGCCAGGTCGCTGTCCGGGTCGGTGCCAATCACCTTGGCCGGGCCATGGCGCCCGTCGTACAGCACCACGTCAATCTCCTCGGCATCGTCCACCACGTGGTTGTTGGTCAGGATGTAGCCATTCGGGCTCACGATCACCCCGCTGCCCAGGCCGCCTTGCTGCTCGTCCGGGTCGCTGTTGAAGAAACGAAACCACGGGTCCTGGCGCGGATTCGCCTTGCGCGCCGTCTGTGTGCTGATGCTCACCACCGCCATCGAGGCCTTTTGCGCCGCCACCCGAAAACTCCCCGCCGGCACGCTCTTGGGGTCTATCGCTGGGGCCTCGATCACCTCCACCGTCTGGCCCGTGCTGCCCGCAGCCCCAAGCCACTGGGGTTTGAGGGTGGCGATGACAAAATACGCCGCCAGCAAAACGGTAGCGGTCTGGGAAAAAAGGAGCCAAAGGCGTTTCATGCGCGTGGGTGCAGTAGGGTGCACCGGCCAATGCGGGACAGGGGTGAAATTGTAGGCCCGCAACCAGACGGCTGCCGCCCTTGTTCTCGTCTTGGCCGCACAATCCAGCCATGGCCCCTACCGTGCTCATGCTTCACCCGCAGGCCCCGCCCAAGCCCGCCTGCGGCGCGCCCTGCAACGGCTGTGGCGTGTGCTGCGCACTCGAACCCTGCCCGGCGGCCATGCTGCTGCATCGGCGGCGCACCGGGCCTTGCCCGCGCCTGCAGTGGTCGCAGCCGCAGCAGCGCTACGTCTGCGGCCTGCTCGCACCCTTGCAGCAGGCCCCGGGGTGGTGGGCCGCGCTGCGCCGTGCCTGGGTGCAGCGCTGGATCGCGGCCGACAGCGGTTGCGACTGTACGGTGCAGGTCCAGCCCATGGCATCATCGGCCACCTCCGCCCCCGAATCCCCCGCCCCCGATGCAACGCACTGAACTGCTCGCCTGGCTCGACCAGGAAATGCAAAGCGACCGTTTCCGCGACTACGCCCCCAACGGGCTGCAGGTCCAGGGCAGGGCGCAGGTGCGCAAGCTGGTGTGCGGCGTCACCGCCAGCCGCGCCCTGATCGACGCCGCCGTGGCCCAGCAGGCCGACACCGTGCTCGTGCACCATGGCCTGTTCTGGCGTGGGCACGATGGGCGCATCACCGGCTGGCTGCGCGAACGCCTGGCCCCCTTGCTCGCGCACGACATCAACCTCATCGCCTACCACCTGCCCCTGGACGCCCACCCCCAGTGGGGCAACAACGCCCAGTGGGGCCAGCGTCTCGGGCTGGTCGGGCAGGCCAGCTTTGGCGAACAGCAGTTGGGCTGGCTGGGCCAGGCGGCGCAGGGAGCATTCGCCAACGCCCAGGCACTGGCCACGCATGTGCAGCAGGTGCTCGGGCGCGCTCCGCTGTGCGTGCCCGGCAGCGACGGGCCCATCGAACGCATCGCCTGGTGCTCCGGCGGCGCCCAGGGCTCCTTCGAGGCCGCCATCGCCGCGGGCGCCCAGGCCTATCTCACGGGTGAAATCTCCGAACCCCAGGCCCACCTGGCGCGCGAGTGCGGCGTCAGCTTCCTGGCCTGCGGCCACCATGCCAGCGAGCGCTACGGCATCCAGGCCCTGGCTGCTGTGCTGCGCCAGCAGCATGGCCTGGACGCCCGCTTCATCGACATCGACAACCCCGCCTGATACCGTCCCGGCCCCCCCTTTGCCCACCATGCCCGACACCACGCCAGCAAGCGCTCCGATCCTCATCACCATGGGCGATGTGTGCGGCATAGGCCCGGAAATCATTGCCAAGGCCTGGCTGCAAGCACCCCAGGAATTGGCCGATTGCGCCGTGGTGGGTGACGCCCTGGCGTGGCGACGCGCCATGCAGGCTGTGCGTCCCACGCTCCCCAGCGCGGTGCCCGCCCCCGTGGCCGTGCTCAGCGATGGGGGGCAACTCCCCCAGGTGCCCAGCGGCTGCCTGCCCCTGCTGCAGCCCCACGCCCCCTTGCCGCCCCTGCCCTGGGGCCAGATCCGCCCCGAAGCCGGAGTGGTCGCTGCGCGCTGGGTCGAATGGGCCGCCCGGGCTGCGCTGCGCGGGCAGGCCCGCGCCATCGTCACCGCCCCCCTGCACAAAGAGGCGCTGCACCAGGCCGGCGCCCCTTACGACCGCTTTCCTGGCCATACCGAACTGCTGCAGCACCTCAGCGCCCAGCATCTGGGCGTCGACCCCGGCCAACTGCCTGTGCGCATGATGCTGGCCAGCCCCGAGCTGCGTACCGTGCTGGTGAGCATCCATGTCTCCTTGCGCCAGGCCCTGGACGCCGTCACGGTCGCCAACGTCCAGCAGACCCTGCACATCACCCACCACGCCCTGCAGCGCATGCTCGGCAGGCCGCCGCGCATCTGGGTCGCGGGTGTCAACCCCCACGCCGGGGAAGGCGGCCTGTTCGGCGACGAGGAGCGCACCGTGGTGCAGCCCGCCATACAGGCCGCGCGCGCGCAGGGCATGGACGTGCACGGCCCCTTCCCGCCCGACACCGTCTTCATGCAGGCCCGGCGCAGCCAGCAGGGTGCCCAGCCGGTGGACGTCGTCATCGCCATGTACCACGACCAGGGCCTGATCCCGGTCAAGTACCTGGGGGTGGAAGAGGGCATCAACGTCACGCTCGGCCTGCCCCTGGTGCGCACCAGCCCCGACCACGGCACCGCTTTTGACATTGCGGGCACCGGGCGTGCCGACCCCAGCAGCCTGCTGGCGGCCCTGCGCGCGGCGCGCCAGCTTAGCGCCGCGCGCCACAGCGGCTGAAACCCCGCGTGCTCCCCCGCCAAGCGGGGGGGGCCGTGGCATTTTTGCCACCCCGGAACGCCAAACTTGAACCAGTTCAATACTGGAGCGGGTACGCGGGTTTTGGAGCCCCGCCCGGGGCGCCGCGTGGGAGGCCTCCGCTACAATCCTCAGGTTATCCCTCCCCCCCGTAGTGAAGACCATTGAGGATTCTCATGAGTGAAACCCCTGTCGACTCCAGCAAGCGCACCTGGTTGATCGCGTCTGGTTGCGTTGGCGCCGTGGGCGGTGTGGCCACCGCCGTCCCGTTCGTCAGTACTTTCCAGCCTTCTGAGCGCGCCAAGGCCGCCGGCGCCGCTGTTGAAGTCGACATTGCCGCCCTGAAGCCCGGGGAGAAACTCACGGTCGAATGGCGCGGCAAGCCGGTCTGGATCATCCGCCGCACCGAAGAGCAATTGGCGGCCCTGGCCAAGCTCACCGACAAGCTCGCCGACCCCGAATCCAAGCGCAAGCCCGGCGAGTTGACCCCGCCCTACGCGCGCAATGAAGGCCGTTCCATCAAACCCGAATACTTCGTCGCCGTGGGCATCTGCACCCACCTGGGCTGCTCGCCTTCCGACAAATTCCACGCCGGGCCGCAGCCCTCGTTGCCCGACGATTGGCAAGGGGGCTTTCTGTGCCCCTGCCATGGCTCCACCTTCGACATGGCGGGCCGTGTGTTCAAAAACAAACCGGCGCCCGACAACCTCGAAGTCCCGCCGCACATGTACCTCTCTGACACCAAGCTGCTCATTGGTGAAGACAAGAAAGCCTGAGGAAGCACGCCATGGCCGAATTCAAGGAAATCTCCCCCAACGCCTCTGCGGGCGCCAAGCTCACCAACTGGTTTGAGAACCGCTTCCCGACGGCGTTTTACGAGTACCGGAAGCACATGTCCGAGTACTACGCGCCCAAGAACTTCAACCTCTGGTACGTTTTTGGTGCCCTGGCCATGCTGGTGCTGGTCATCCAGATCGTCACCGGCATCTTCCTGGTCATGCACTACAAGCCCGACGCCAACCTGGCGTTCGGCTCGGTCGAGTACATCATGCGCGACGTCCCCTGGGGCTGGCTGATCCGCTACATGCACTCCACCGGCGCCTCCGCCTTCTTCGTGGTGGTGTACCTGCACATGTTCCGCGGTCTGCTCTACGGCAGCTACCGCAAGCCGCGTGAGCTGGTGTGGCTGTTTGGCTGCGCCATCTTCCTGGCCCTCATGGCCGAGGCCTTCATGGGCTACCTGCTGCCCTGGGGCCAGATGAGCTACTGGGGCGCCCAGGTGATCGTGAACCTGTTCTCCGCCATTCCCGTCATCGGCCCGGACCTGGCGCTGCTGATCCGGGGCGACTACGTGGTGGGTGACGCCACCCTGAACCGCTTCTTCAGCTTCCACGTCATCGCCGTGCCCCTGGTCCTGCTGGGCCTGGTGGTGGCGCACCTGCTGGCGCTGCACGACGTCGGCTCGAACAACCCCGACGGCGTCGAGATCAAGGCCGGCCCCAAGGGCAACCGCTGGTCGCCCACCGCTCCGGCCGATGGCATCCCCTTCCACCCCTACTACACCGTGCACGACGTGTTCATGGTGTGCGTGTTCCTGTTCGTGTTCTCGGCCATCATCTTCTTTGCGCCGGAGCTGGGCGGCTACTTCCTGGAGTACAACAACTTCATCCCGGCCGACCCGCTCAAGACCCCGTTGCACATCGCCCCGGTGTGGTACTTCACGCCCTTCTATTCGATGCTGCGCGCCATCACCGATGAAATGAAGATCGTGCTTATCCTGTGCGTGCTGGGTGCTGGTGCGTTCTCCGTGCTCAAGCTGCGTCTGCCCAGCGTCTTCAAGGGTGCGGTCGTGGCCGCCACACTGGTGGGCGCGGTGGCTCTCTACGCTTTCGAAGCCAAGTTCTGGGGCGTCGTGGTCATGGGCGGTGCCGTCATCATCCTGTTCTTCCTGCCCTGGCTGGATTACTGCGCGGTCAAATCCATCCGCTACCGCCCCGACTGGCACAAGTACCTCTACGCCATCTTCGTGGTCGACTTCGTGGTGCTGGCCTACCTGGGCGTGCAGCCTCCCTCTCCCGTGGGTGAGCGGGTGTCCCAGGTCGGCACCCTGTTCTACTTCGGATTCTTCCTGTTGATGCCCTGGTGGAGCACCAAGGGGGCGACCAAGCCGGTCCCTGAGCGCGTCACTTTCAAGCCCCACTGAGCCGCTGGAGACAACTTATGAAAAAGACACTTCTCGTTCTCCTGGCTGCCTTTGGTTTCAGCGTGGCCGCCCATGCCAGTTCCGGCGGCATCGCCTGGGACAAGGCCCCCGTGGACGTCAACAACAAAGAGTCCTTGCAGCGTGGCGCCAAGCTGTTCGTCAACTACTGCCTGAGCTGCCACTCTGCGGCCTTCATGCGCTACAACCGCCTCAAGGACATTGGGCTGACCGAGCAGCAGATCAAAGACAACCTCATGTTCACCACCGACAAGGTGGGCGACACCATGAAGGCCAACATCGATCCCAAGCAGGCCAAGGAATGGTTTGGCGCCAACCCGCCCGACCTCACCCTCATCGCCCGTTCGCGCGCCGGCAGCCAGGGCAGCGGTGCAGACTACCTGTACACCTACCTGCGCAGCTACTACCCGGATGAGACCAAGGCCACCGGCTGGAACAACCTGGCCTTCCCGAACGTGGGCATGCCCCATGTCCTGTGGGAGCTGCAGGGCAGCCGCAAGCCCATCATCGAGGGCTCGCTCGACCAGGGCGGGCACGTCAAGGGCTGGGAGCAGCTGAGCCCCGGTACCATGGCGCCCCAGGAGTACGATGCGGCTGTGGCAGACTTGGTGAATTTCCTGCAGTGGATGGGCGAGCCCGCGCAGACCCAGCGCAAGACGCTGGGCATCGCGGTGCTGGCATTCCTGCTGCTGCTGTGCTTTGTCACCTGGCGCTTGAACCAGGCTTATTGGAAAGAAGTCCACTGAGCCCCGGCAGCCCGCACCGGCCTTCGGTCGCGGGCATGCGTTGCGTGTTGGGAGTGGGTTGCTTGGCAACCCACTCTTTTTGATTTTTTGGAGCGTTACATCATGATGGTCTTGTACTCTGGAACCACCTGCCCGTTTTCCCACCGTTGCCGTTTTGTTCTGTTCGAGAAGGGCATGGACTTCGAGATCCGGGACGTGGACCTCTACAACAAGCCCGAGGACATCAGCGTCATGAACCCCTATGGCCAGGTCCCCATCCTGGTCGAGCGCGACCTCATCCTGTACGAGTCCAACATCATCAACGAGTACATCGACGAGCGCTTCCCCCATCCCCAGCTCATGCCGGGCGACCCGGTGGACCGCGCCCGTGTGCGCCTGTTCCTGCTCAACTTCGAAAAGGAACTCTTCACCCACGTCTCCACCCTGGAGTCGCGTGCCGCCAAGGGCAACGAAAAGGCCCTGGAAAAGGCCCGCGCCCACATCCGTGACCGCCTGACCCAGTTGGCCCCCGTGTTCCTGAAAAACAAGTTCATGATGGGCGACAACTTCTCCATGCTGGACGTGGCCATTGCCCCCCTGCTGTGGCGTCTGGACTACTACGGCATCGAACTCAGCAAGAACGCTGCCCCGTTGCTGAAGTACGCCGAGCGCATCTTCTCCCGTCCGGCCTATATCGAGGCGCTGACCCCTTCCGAGAAGGTGATGCGCAAGTAAAGGCGTCCGTACCCTATGACATCGCCCTCGATTTCCACGCGCCCCTACCTGATCCGTGCGCTGTACGAATGGTGTGCGGACAACGGGTTCACCCCCTTCATCGCCGTCGCCGTGGACGCTTCGGTGCGGGTCCCTGCCGAGTACGTCAAGGATGGCGAAATCGTGCTCAACATCAGCATGGACGCCACCAGCGGCCTGCAGATCGGCAACGAATCCATCGAGTTCAAGGGGCGCTTTGGGGGTGTGGCGCGCGACATCTACGTTCCCATCCACCGGGTCCTGGCCATCTACGCGCGCGAGAACGGCCAGGGCATGGCCTTCCCGTTGCTGGCAGAACACGACGAACAGGAGAGTGCCCCCCCGACGCGGCGCTCACCGTCTGCCGCCGGGGAATCCAGGCCCCCGCAGCTCAAGGGGGTTCCCAGCCCCGGGCAGGCAGGCGAGCCCGATCCCGAACCCACGCCGCCGCGCCCGGGCGCTGGCGCGCGCCCCACGCTCACGCGCGTGAAATAGCTGCGTTGGCGTGCGCTAGAATCCCCTCCGGCGCCGATTTAGCTCAGTTGGTAGAGCAACCGCCTTGTAAGCGGTAGGTCATCAGTTCGAATCCGATAATCGGCACCACATCCCCATGGATCGCGGGTGCTTGGCTAAGTGGTCTGCTTGACCACTTTCAGGCGCAGCGATTGCACGTTCCAGCCTTTGGAGCGCAGGTGGGATTCCAGGGCGGGTTGTAGTTGACGCAGCTTTGCGGCCACCGCATTGTTGCTCACCAGAATGCACCACTGGCTTTGGTCCCAGGGGCCGGCCTGCAGTTGCGCACGCAATCCGGGAGGCACCAGGGACTCTATGCACCGCAGCATGGCGGATGATTCCAGAGCCAGTGTGGCCAGGCGTGCCAGGGTCGGCGCTTCCATGGTCGCCTGGCCGATGCGTTTGGGTACAGTTTTGCGGAACATGCGCCGGTAGTGGAAGGAGTGTGGGGTGCAACTGATTATTACGGATGCCTGGCTGGCCAAACGCCGCCCCGTGCATTTCACGGGCGCTTCCCTGGCGGCTTTTTTCCTTGCGGGGGCCTTTTTGCTGATGCTGGCCTCCGCCGGCATGTACCACTGGATCTTTCTCAAGGGCGCGCGCGAGGGCTGGCCGGTCATCGGCACGCTGGTGCGCCTGGTGGTGCGTGATGAGTTCGCCCAGCGCGACCGCTTCCTGCGCGAGAACATCGAAGCCATGGCCAGGCGCATGGGGGAAATGCAGGCCAAGCTGCTGCAGCTGGAGTCGCTGGGCGAGCGGGTGTCCAGCCTGGCCGGTGTCCCCGTGCCCGACCTCAAGGCCGCCCCGGGGTCGGGGGGGCCGCTGGTGGCCTCCCGCGACCTGAGCCTGCCCCAGTTGCAGCAGGTCATGGATGCCATGGACGACGGCACCAGCGTTCGGGCGGATTGGCTGACTGCGGTCGAGTCTCGTTTGCTGGAGCAGAAGGTGAAGAAAATGATGCTTCCCACCCAGCATCCGGTGCAGGGGGGCAACCTGGGCTCTCCCTTTGGCTGGCGCGTCGACCCGATCACCGGGCAATCCGCGCTGCATACGGGCCTGGATTTCCCGGCCGAGACCGGCACCCCGATCCTGGCCGCCGCCGGGGGTGTGGTGGTGGTGCAGGAGTCTCACCCCCAGTACGGGAACCTGGTCGAAATCGATCATGGCAATGGCCTGATCAGCCGCTATGCCCATTCTTCCCGGGTTTACGTCAAGCGCGGCGATCTGGTCAAGCGGGGGCAAAGGGTGGCCGATGTCGGCAGCAGTGGCCGCTCCACCGGGGCGCATCTGCATTTCGAGGTCCTGGTCAATGGCGTACCTCAAGACCCGATGCGGTTCCTGAATGCGGGCAGCCGGGTCGCAGCGCTAAAATGATCGCTTTGCCTGGAGTGGCCTGAAGGGCTGCACCGGGCGCCGATCAACGCGAGAGGTGGCCGGTCTGCCGCAGAGGGTGGACGACCGGGCCGCCTTGCCATCACACATCATGGCTACCAACTTCCTGACCAAAATATTCGGCAGCAGAAACGACCGTCTGCTCAAGCAGTACCGTGCAGTGGCGGCAAAAATCAATGCACTGGAGCCCGCCCTGGCAGGATTGAGCGATGAGCAGCTCCGTGCCAAGACCACCGAGTTCCGTACCCGTCTGAGTCAGGGCGAAGCCCTGGATGCGCTCCTGCCGGAGGCTTTTGCCGTGGTGCGCGAGGGCTCCAAGCGGGTTATGAAGATGCGCCATTTCGACGTCCAGCTCGTCGGCGCCATGGCCTTGCACCAGGGCAAGATCGCCGAAATGCGCACCGGCGAGGGCAAGACGCTCACCGCCACGCTGGCGGTGTACCTCAATGCCCTCAGCGGCCAAGGGGTGCACGTGGTGACGGTCAACGACTACCTCGCCAGCCGTGACGCCGCCTGGATGGGGCGCCTGTATAACTTCCTGGGCCTGAGCGTGGGGGTCAATCTGGCGCAGATGTCGCGCGAGGAAAAGCAGGCTGCTTACAACTCCGACATCACTTACGGCACCAACAACGAATACGGGTTCGACTACCTGCGCGACAACATGGTGTACGAGTCCGCCGACCGCGTGCAGCGCGGCCTGCACTACGCCATTGTGGACGAGGTCGACTCCATCCTGATCGACGAGGCGCGCACGCCTTTGATCATCAGCGGCCAGGCCGAAGACCACACCGAGCTGTACCGGGCCATGAACAAGGTGGCGCCCATGCTGGTGCGCCAGGAGGGCGAGGCCGACCCGCACACTGGCGAGGGCATTACCAAACCCGGTGACTTCACCGTGGATGAAAAGAGCCACCAGGTCTATCTGACCGAGCAAGGGCACGAGAACGCCGAGCGCATTTTTGCCGAGATGGGCCTGATTCCTGCCGGAGCCTCGCTGTACGACCCGGCCAACATCACCCTGGTGCACCACCTCTATGCCTCGCTGCGTGCCCACAACGTGTTCCACCGCGACCAGCACTATGTGGTGCAGCAAGGCGAGGTGGTGATCGTCGATGAGTTCACGGGTCGCCTGATGAGCGGTCGGCGCTGGAGCGATGGCCTGCACCAGGCCGTCGAGGCCAAGGAGGGCGTGGACATCCAGGCCGAGAACCAGACCATGGCTTCGATCACGTTCCAGAACTACTTCCGGCTGTATGGCAAGCTGTCCGGCATGACCGGAACGGCCGATACCGAGGCCTATGAGTTCCAGGAGATCTATGGCCTGGAAACGGTGGTGATTCCGCCCAATCGCCCCAGCAAGCGCGAAGACCAACTGGACCGCGTGTACAAGACCACGGCCGAAAAATACCAGGCCGCCATCACCGACATCCGCGAGTGCCACGAGCGTGGGCAGCCGGTTCTGGTGGGGACGACCTCGATCGAGAACTCGGAAATCATTTCCAAGCTGCTGGAAAAGGAAGAACTACCGCACCAGGTGCTCAATGCCAAGCAGCACGCCAAGGAGGCGGACATCGTGGCGCAGGCCGGGCGGCCCCACATGATCACCATTGCCACCAACATGGCCGGGCGCGGCACCGACATCGTCTTGGGCGGCAGCATCGAAAAGGCGGTGCAGGCGA
Organism: Rhodoferax sp.; assembly: GCA_052390055.1. Classification (GTDB taxonomy): domain Bacteria; phylum Pseudomonadota; class Gammaproteobacteria; order Burkholderiales; family Burkholderiaceae_C; genus Allorhodoferax. The sequence continues at coordinate 44,318 of JBQTHH010000006.1, read as the reverse complement.
TCGAGGCCGACGAATCCCTGCCGGAAGCGGACAAGGCGCAGCGCGTGGCCGACTTGCGTGCCCATTGGCAGCAGGACCACGAAAAGGTCAAGGCGCTGGGGGGCTTGCGCATCATCGCCACCGAGCGGCATGAGTCGCGCCGCATCGACAACCAGCTGCGCGGGCGCTCCGGGCGCCAGGGTGACCCCGGTTCTTCGCGCTTTTACCTCAGCCTGGACGACCCCCTGATGCGCATCTTCGCGGGGGACCGCGTCAAGGCCATCATGGAACGGCTCAAGATGCCCGAGGGCGAGGCCATCGAGGCCGGCATGGTCACGCGCTCGATCGAGAGTGCCCAGCGCAAGGTGGAGGCCCGCAACTTCGACATGCGCAAGCAGTTGCTGGAGTACGACGACGTTTCCAACGACCAGCGCAAGGTGATCTACCAGCAGCGCAACGCGATCCTGGATGCCACGGAGTTGAACGCCCAGATCGCCGCCCTGCGCCGGGGCTGTTTTGAGGACCTGGTGCGCCAGTTCGTTCCGGTGGAGTCTGTCGAGGAGCAATGGGACCTGGCGGCCCTGGGCAAGGTGCTGCAGGAGGAGTGGCAGCTCGACCTGGACCTGCAGGGGCGGGTGTCGCAGGCCAGCGCCATTGCAGATCAGGACATCGTGGAGATGGCGTGTGCGGCCGCCGACCAGGCCTTTGGGCACAAGCTGGCCCTGGTGGGGGAGGAGAGCTTCACCCATTTCGAGCGCATGGTGCTGTTGCAGAGCCTGGATACGCACTGGCGCGACCACCTCAGCGCGCTGGACTATCTGCGCCAGGGCATCCACCTGCGTGGCTATGCCCAGAAGCAGCCCAAGCAGGAGTACAAGCGCGAGGCCTTCGAGCTGTTTGGCCAGTTGCTCGATGCAGTCAAGAACGAGGTCACCAAGCTGCTCATGACGGTGCGCATCCAGTCCAACGAGCAGATCGACGCCGCAGCGCAGGCGCTGGAGAGCAAGGGCGAGCAGATCAGCAACGTGACCTATACCGCCCCCGATGAGCAAGGTGCCGCCGTGACCCAGGGCGCGGAGGCGGCGGCCAGCGTGCCACGGGTGGGGCGCAACGACCCCTGCCCCTGCGGCAGCGGCAAGAAGTACAAGCAATGCCACGGCAAACTGAGCTGAACAAGGAGTTTTTATGGCAGTGAATTGGACCGTTCCGAGCGCCGAACAACTGAGCCCGGTGGCCGGGGTGCGCATCGGGTGTACCCAGGCTGGAATCCGCAAGGCCGATCGTTACGACCTCACCGTGTTCCTGCTGGACGAGGGCGCGCACGTGGCCGGTGTGTTCACCCGCAACCGCTTTTGCGCTGCGCCGGTGCAGGTATGCCGCGAGCACCTGGAAGGGGGCGCCTCGTCCATCCGTGCCATGGTGGTCAATACCGGCAATGCCAATGCTGGAACAGGGGCCAGCGGTCTGGCACATGCGCGCCAGACCTGCGAGGCCTTGTCGCAGAAGCTGGGGCTTGCGCCCGGACAGGTGCTGCCCTTTTCCACCGGGGTCATCATGGAGCCCTTGCCCGTGGAGCGGGTGGTGGCGGGGCTTGACGCCGCCATTGCCAACGCCCAGGAAAACCAGTGGCTGCTGGGGGCGCAGGCCATCATGACCACCGATACCGTGCCCAAGGCGGCCAGCGTCACGGTGGAGATCGGTGGCAAGCCGGTGGTCGTGACCGGGATCAGCAAGGGGGCCGGGATGATTCGCCCCAATATGGCTACCATGCTGGGCTTCATCGCCACCGATGCCCAGGTCGCTCCCGCCGCGCTGCAGGCGCTGCTGCGCGATGTGGCGGACCATTCCTTCAACCGCGTGACCGTGGATGGGGATACCTCCACCAACGACTCCCTGGTCCTGGTGGCCACCCACCGGGCTGGCAACGCGGTGGTGGCGGACCTGGACAGCACCGATGGGCAGCGTTTACGCGCCGCCGTGCTGCAGGTGGCGCAGACCCTGGCCCACGCCATCGTGCGCGATGGGGAGGGGGCGACCAAGTTCATCACGGTGCGGGTCGAAGGCGGGCGCAATGCAGACGAGTGCGCGCGTGTGGGCTATGCCATTGCCCATTCTCCGCTGGTCAAGACAGCCTTCTTCGCCAGCGACCCGAACCTGGGGCGCATCCTGGCGGCGGTGGGGTATGCGGGCATTGAAGACCTGGACCAGGGCGGCATCGACCTCTATCTGGACGACGTGCACGTGGCCACCCAGGGTGGGCGCCATCCGCAGTACTGCGAGGAAGACGGGCAGCGTGTCATGCGCCAGAGCGAGATCACCGTGCGTGTCGGCCTGGGCCGGGGCAGCGCTGCGCAGACGGTGTGGACCTGTGACCTGAGCCACGACTATGTGACCATCAATGCCGATTACCGCTCCTGAAGACCGCGCCGTGGCGGACCAAGCGGCTTTCATGCGGCGTTGGGAGTTGTTCCTGGACCGCGCCGAGCAGTTCATGGAGCGCATGGAGGCCTCGCTGCCCCATGGGCTGGCCGCGCCGGACTGGGATGCGTCGATTGCCTTTCGCTACCGCCGTCAGGCCGGGCGCCAGGGGGTGTTGGAGCCGGTGCGCCATGTGGGGGTGATCGGCCTGGATGCGCTGAAGGAAATCGGTCCGCAAAAGGACAAGCTCTTTCGCAATACCGCGCAGTTCGTGCAGGGTCTGCCCGCCAACAATGCCTTGCTGACCGGAGCGCGGGGCACTGGCAAGTCCTCGCTGGTGCGAGCCTGCCTGCATGCCTTTGCCGACCAGGGATTGCGCCTGATCGAGGTGGACAAGGCCGATCTGGTGGACTTGCCCGACATCGTGGCGCTGGTGGCCACGCGCGCGCAGCGCTTTCTGGTGTTTTGCGACGACCTGAGTTTTGAAGAGGGTGAAACCGGCTACAAGGCGCTCAAGTCGGTGCTGGACGGATCGGTGGCGGCGGCCACGCCCAATGTGCTGGTGTATGCCACCAGCAACCGCAGGCATCTGCTGCCCGAATACATGGCGGAGAACCTGACCTACACCCATGCGCCCGACGGCGAAGTGCATCCGGGTGAGGTGGTGGAGGAGAAGGTCTCCCTGTCGGAGCGTTTTGGGCTGTGGATCAGTTTCTACCCCTTCTCGCAGCAGGAGTACCTCACGGTGGTGGACCACTGGCTTGCGGCCTTGGGGGTGGAGTCGGAGGCAGTGCAGGCCGCGCACCCCCAGGCGCTGGTGTGGGCGCTGGAGCGGGGCTCGCGCAGCGGGCGGGTGGCGCAGCAGTTTGCTAGGGACTACGTGGGGCGCCACCACGGTGCGGTGGCTTCCTGATGGCGGCTCCAACCTTGCGGGAAGAACAGACCCTGGTGGTGGATGCGGACCAGCCGCGCGCTGCCGACCGCAGGCTGGTGGCGGTTGCCGTGGGCATGCTGCTGCGCCCCGATAGCAGTTTCTTGCTCTGTACCCGGCCTGCGGGCAAGGCCTATGCGGGCTATTGGGAGTTTCCTGGGGGTAAGGTGGAGCCTGGCGAAAGCGTGGAACAGGCGCTGGCGCGCGAGTTGCACGAGGAGCTGGGTGTGTCTGTGACCCACATTGAGCGCTGGAAGGAACTGGTGGTGGACTACCCGCATGCCTGGGTGCACCTGCATTTCTGCAAGGTGCGTTCCTGGACCGGGGAACTGCTCATGCGTGAGCAGCAGCAATGCGCCTGGCAAACGCTGCCGGTGAGCTGTCAGCCGGTGTTGCCGGGGACAGTGCCGGTTTTGCAATGGCTGGGGAGCCAGGGAGTCTGGTAGTTTCTTCGGTCTGGTCCGCGCGCGTGCTGCTTTGCAGCAGCACCGCTTTCAGGTGTTTCCCGGTTCAGGCGCAAAGGGTCAGTTCAAAGGATGCGTCTTCGCTGCAGGCCTGCATGCGCCGGTCTTCGGCTTGCTGCATGAGGCGGATCGACACCATCAGGCGGTTGCCGCTGATCTCGGGGACCAGGTTCAGTGCCGGGTCGATGGCCAGACGCAGCAGTTGGTAAGTGCGCCCCGCGGGCAGGGTTTGCTGGAATTGCCCGCCCACGGCGGCGATTTTTTGCGGTGCGCCGGAGTCGCGCAGCAGCCGCAGCAGCAGGTGGATGGATTCGGCCAGCGGGGACAGGGTGGAGGCCCAGGCCTGCAGGTCGCGCTGGCGTTCCGCCGTGTTGCGGTGCTGCCAGGCGTAGTAGGCGGGCAGGTCGAATTCGCAGGTTCCCCCCGGTATGCCGACCCGGCTGCGTATGCCCATCAGCCATTCGTTTTCGGTCAGGGACTGTCCGGCCTTGCCGGGCTGGCTGTTCAGTTGGGTGAAGCAACGGTCGAGTTCGCGGATGACGCGGTCCAGGGTGGCCTCGGCAATGGCGGGATTGCCGCGGTAGGCGTTGAGGGTCTGCTTTTGCCGCTCTAGGTCTTTGAGGACGTCGGCCTTGAGGTCGGCCCGTGCGCCCACGTCCATGACCTCGAAGATGGTGGTCAGGGCGTAGTGGTGGTCCAGCGGTTCGGTCCGGCCCATGAGGGTGCCGAGGTTGAGGAACAGATGTTCCAAGCGCAGGAAGGTGCGGATGCGCTCGTTGAAGGGATATTCGTAAACAATCACGCCGGGGCTTTCTATGGTTGCGGCAAGCGCCATATGGTACCGAGTTGGCGGACGCTGTTCACGAGTTCCTCACGCTGGCGGGTGTCGTTGTGCAGCACGGCGTCTGCACTGCCCAGGCGTGCCAGTCGGGGGGCCTGGGCCTGCATGATGCTTTCGATGCGCTGGGGGCTGAGCCCATCGCGTTGGCGCACACGCTCGATTTGCGTCGCGGGGCTGCAGTCGACCACGAGGATGGCGTCCAGCATGGAGCGCCAATGGGAGCCTTCCACCAGCAGCGGGATGTCGTACACTGCCAACTGGCAGCCCTTGTCGCGGGCCTGCCGGTCTTGCCGCTCGAATTCCTGCCGTACCAGTGGGTGGATGATGTCTTCCAGCTCCTGGCGCCGCCGGGGATCCTGGAACACCAGGGCGCGCATGAATTCACGGTCCAGGGCACCATCCGGGCCGATGGCCTGTGCACCGAATGCCGCCCGGATGGTACCGATGGCGATACCGGCGGGCGCCGTGGTGGCGCGGGCGATGGCGTCCGCATCCAGCAGCACGGCTCCATGGAAGCGGGCCAGCAAGGCGGCCACGGTGGATTTGCCGCTACCGATTCCGCCCGTTATACCCAGACGCAGCATGTGGGTTGCCGTCGCAAGAAAGAATTACAGGCCCACCAGCCGCAGGAGCCGATCGGCACCCACCAGCGCTGTGATGACGCCGCCCGTGGCCAGAAAGGGGCCAAAGGGGACGTAGAGGCCCTCGCGCAGGTTTTGTGTGAGCTTCATGCCGATGCCCACCACGGCCCCAACGCTGGACGCCATGAGCACCACGGGTATCAAGGCTTCCCAGCCCAGCCAGGCACCCAGTGCGGCCAGCAGCTTGAAGTCTCCGTAGCCCATGCCCTCCTTGCCGGTGGCCAGCTTGAAGCTCCAGTACACCGCCCACAAGGAAAGATAGCCGGCCACGCTGCCCCACAGGGCGTTGGGCAGGGTCTGGCCGGTCCAGCCCAGTTGCGCCCCGATCAGGCCGGCCCACAGCAGGGGCAGGGTGATGTCATCGGGCAGCAGGGTGGTGTCCCAATCGATGGCGGACAGGCACAGGAGCGCGGCACAGAAGCCGGACCAGGCCAGCGCATGGACCGGATTGCTCCAGCGCACCGCACACAGGGCAAAAAGGATGGCGCAGGTGACTTCGATCAGGGGGTAGCGCAGGCTGATCGGGTGGCTGCAGCTGCCGCAGCGGGCGCGCAGCCAGAGGTAGCTCAGCACCGGGATGTTCTGGTACCAGCGCACGGGTGCCTTGCAGTGCGGGCAGTGCGATGGCGGATTCCACAGATTGAGTGCGTCGTGTGCTGGCGCGGCGGCGGTGTCCGCACCGTTGGCTTGGGCGCACTCCCGCGCCCAGGCCTGCTCCATCATGGCGGGCAGTCGGTGGATGACGACATTGAGGAAACTGCCAACGAGCAATCCGAGAACGGCAAAGGTGTAGGGGTTGAAAATACCTGTGTCCAGCATCACACGACCTGTCCGAGTTTGAAGATGGGCAGGTACATGGATACCACGATGCCGCCAATGACCGTGCCCAATACCACGATGATGATGGGCTCCATCAGGCTGGAGATGCCAGCCACCATGTCATCCACCTCGGCTTCATAGAAATCGGCGGCCTTGCCCAGCATGTGGTCGATGGAGCCGGATTCTTCGCCGATGGCGCACATCTGCAGCACCATGGAAGGGAAGAGGTTGGCATTGGTCATGGCCACGGTCAGTCCGGTGCCGGTGGATACTTCCTGCTGGATCTTGTGGGTGGCGCTGGCATACACGGAATTGCCTGAAGCCCCTCCCACCGAATCCAAGGCTTCCACGAGGGGAACGCCTGCGGCAAACATGGTGGACAGGGTGCGGGTCCAGCGGGCTACGCAGGATTTTTCGACCAGGGGGCCGAAGACCGGCACCTTGAGCAGCAGGCGGTCCATCACGGCCTGCACTTTTTCACTGCGTTTCCAGGCCTGCAGGAAGTAGTAGATGCCGCCACCAATACCGCCAAAAATCAGGTACCAGTAGGAGACGAAGAATTCGCTCATGGCGATCACGGCCAGCGTGGGAGCGGGGAGTTCTCCACCAAAGGAACTGAATACCTGTTTGAAGGAGGGAATCACGAAGATCATGATCACCGAGACCACCACGAAGGCCACGATCAGCACCGAGATCGGGTACATCAGCGCGGACTTGATCTTGGATTTGATGGCCTCGGTTTTCTCCATGTAGACCGCCAGTCGGTCCAGCAACTGGTCCAGAATGCCCGCCGCTTCGCCGGCTTCGACCAGGTTGCAGTACAGGTTGTCAAAGTACAGCGGGTACTTGCGGAAGGCGACGCTCAGCGAGGTGCCGGTTTCCACGTCCATGCGGATGTCGTTGAGCAGCTTGGCCACGCTGGCGTTGGTGTTTCCCCGACCGACGATGTCAAACGCCTGCAGCAGGGGCACGCCCGCTTTCATCATGGTGGCCAACTGGCGCGTGAACAGGGCGATGTCCTTGGGTTTGATCGACTTGCCGCCGCCCATGCGGCGCTTTTTGATCTTGGTGGGGGTCACGCCCTGGCGGCGCAGGAAGGCCCGGACCTGGTTTTCTCCGGCAGCGCGGGTCTCGCCACGGACGCTTTTGCCGTTGCGGTCCTTGCCTTCCCATTCGAAGATGACTTCCTTTTTGTCGGATGCTTTAGCTGTTGCCATGGTCGATCGCTGGGCGGTTAGAGGTTGGTGACGGCCAGCACTTCTTCCAGGGAGGTCAAACCGATCCTGACCTTGTGCAAGCCTGCCTGGCGCAGGGTTCTCACCCCTTCTGCTTGCGCTTGGTTGGCAATGTCCAGGGCACTGCCATCGCGCAGAATGATTTTCTGTATTTCTTCACTGATGGGCATGACTTGGTAGATGCCTACCCGGCCTTTGTAGCCATTGTTGCACGCGGAGCAGCCGACGGCATGGTAGGGCTTCCAACTGCCGTCGATGTCAGCCTCCTGGAATCCCGCTTCCAAGAGGGTTGCCCTGGGGATGTCCGCGGGTGCCTTGCAATTCGGGCACAGGCGCCGGGCCAGGCGCTGCGCGGTGATCAGGATGACGCTGGATGCGATGTTGAAGGGGGCGATCCCCATGTTGCGCATGCGCGTGAGCGTGGTGGGGGCATCATTGGTGTGCAAGGTGGACAGCACCATGTGGCCGGTCTGCGCTGCCTTGATGGCGATGTCGGCGGTTTCGAGGTCACGGATTTCACCGACCATGATGATGTCGGGGTCCTGGCGCAGGAAGGATTTGAGCGCGGCCGCAAAGGTCAAGCCCGCCTTTTCGTTGACGTTGACCTGATTGACGCCGGGCAGGTTGATTTCGGAGGGGTCTTCTGCGGTGGCGATGTTGACGCCAGCTTTGTTCAGGAGGTTCAGGCAGGTGTACAGGGACACGGTTTTGCCTGAGCCCGTGGGCCCGGTGACCAGCACCATGCCGTAGGGGCGTCCAATGGCATGCAGCAGGCGCTGCTTTTCTTCGGGTTCGTAGCCGAGCGCATCAATGCCCACCTTGGCGCTGCTGGGATCCAGGATACGGATCACGATCTTTTCGCCGAACAAGGTGGGCAGTGTGCTGACACGAAAGTCGATGACTTTCTCCGGGCCTACCTTGAGCTTCATGCGGCCGTCCTGGGGGACGCGCTTTTCCGAGATGTCCAGGCGCGAGATCACCTTGATGCGCGATGCCAGCTTGTCTTTGATGGCGACGGGCGGGCTGGCGATTTCACGCAATTCGCCGTCGATGCGAAAGCGTACGCGGTAGGTGTGCTCGTAGGGCTCGAAGTGCAGGTCGGAGGCGCGCATGCTGAAGGCGTCCATCAGCATCTTCTGCAAAAAGCGCACCACTGGGGCGTCTTCGACTTCCGTGGTGGCTGCGTTGGATTCCTCCGTGACGACTTCGGCCACGCTGTCGTCGAATTCGAAGTCGCCGCCGATGATGTCTTCCACGGCCTCGGTGGCGCTGGTGGTGCTGGCGTCGACAAGCTTGGTGAGCTTGTCGAATTCGGCGATGACCCAGTCAACGCCAAGCTGGGTGGAAAACTTGATCTTTTCCGAGGCGGCGGAGTCGGATGGATCGGCGGTGGCCACAATGAGCCGGTTGCCGCGCTTGGCCAAGGCGACGATACGGTAGTCGTTGCATATCTTGGCGTCGAGCAGCCCCCGCGGAATCCGCTCTGGATCGATGGCGTGGAGGTCGATCAAAGGTGTGGCGAAGGCGCTGGCGAGCGTGTGGGCCAGGTCGGCTGCCGATACGGCACCGCTGCCCACCAGTTCGGCGACGAAGCTCTTCTTGCCTGCCAGTGCCTTGCGGTAGACGTCCTCGGCGCTTTTCTGGCTGATTTTCTGGGCGCTGACCAAGGCCCTGCCGATGCCGGGCAGGGCGATGGGGCTCGTATCTTTGGTGACTGCGTCGTTGACGGCCATTCGGGAAGGTGCACTGGTTGTCCCACCATCATGGCCGATAGTGGGGTGTGAAGCCATAGGCGATGGCCCGAGTGTATCCCCCAACGCCAATTCGGTTTTTGGGGATACAAAGGGATACACGCGAGAGCCGCGTGACCAGTGAGAAGGAGGGAATTGGTGGTCGGGGTGAGAGGATTCGAACCTCCGGCCTCTACGTCCCGAACGTAGCGCTCTACCAGGCTAAGCTACACCCCGTGTCTGCATGATACGCAACCGTTCAGTGGTCGCGCTGCAAAGCAACAGCCGCCAATTGTAGCAAACACTCGCGGTGTTCTGAGGGGGGGAGGGTAAGAATCGCGTTTTCGGCGCGCGCGGACTCGGTTTGGGCAGCCTGGCGGGCGACTTCCAGGGCACCGGTGTCGCGCACGATCTGGACCACGCGCTCCAGGTGTTCTGCGCCCCCTTGTTCGATGGCTTGCCGGATCAGGGCGGCATCGTCGGCGCTGGCGCGCTGCATGGCGGCGATCAAGGGCAGGGTGGTCTTGCCTTCGCGCAGGTCGTCGCCCAGGTTCTTGCCCATGACGGCGGCGTCGCCGCTGTAGTCGAGCACGTCGTCGATGACCTGGAATGCGGTGCCCAGGGCCTGGCCGTATTCGGCGCAGGCCTGTTCTTGCTCAGGTGTTGCAGCGCACAGGATGGCGCCGACGCGGGCGCTGGCCTCGAACAGCTTGGCGGTCTTGGAGCGGATCACTTGCAGGTAACCGGCTTCGTCCAGGTCGGCGTTGTGCATGTTCATCAGTTGCATCACTTCGCCTTCGGCGATGACGTTGGTGGCGTCGGCCAGCACCTCCATGATGCGCATGCTTTGGGCCTCGACCATCATCTGGAAGGCGCGCGAGTAGAGGAAGTCGCCCACCAGCACGCTGGCGGGGTTGCCGAAGCGGGCGTTGGCGGTGGCGTTGCCGCGGCGCAGGGTGGATTCATCGACCACGTCGTCGTGCAGCAATGTGGCGGTGTGGATGAATTCGACCACGGCGGCCAGGTTGTGGCGTTGGGTGTTCTGGCAGTCCAGCGCGCCGCATACCAGTAGCAGCAGGGCTGGGCGCAGGCGTTTTCCCCCGGCGTTGATGATGTACTGGGCCACGCTGCCGACCAGGGGGACATCGGAGTCCAGTCGCTGCGTGATTACCTGGTCCACGGCGCGCATGTCCTGCGCAATGAGGGACAGACCGCTGGGGTGGGGGCTTGGGATGGGGGCGGACAAGGCGGTTTCCGGTTAGAAGGGCTGGTCTAATTATAGAAAGCCGATGGAGCCTTCCGTCTTACGGCAGAGGCGGGCTCTTGTATGGCCTGTGGGTGGCGTGCTAAAATGGCGGGCTCCGTGCCGAATGATCGGCGCGGTTTTCTTTGAAGAGGTTCACATGTACGCGGTCATAAAAACCGGCGGCAAGCAGTATCGCGTTGCCGCTGGCGAAAAAATCAAGGTAGAACAGATTGCTGCGGACGTAGGCCAAGAGATCGTGATCGACCAGGTGCTCGCCGTTGGCAACGGCGCCGAGCTCAAGGTGGGCACGCCCTTGGTGTCCGGCGCAACGGTGACGGCCACGGTGGTGGCGCACGGCAAGCACGACAAAGTGCGCATTTTCAAGCTGCGCCGTCGCAAGCACTACCAAAAGCGCCAAGGCCATCGTCAACAGTACACCGAGCTGCAGATCGGTGCGATTGCCGCTTAAGGAGCAAGGAACATGGCACAGAAAAAAGGCGGCGGCTCTACGCGAAACGGGCGTGATTCCAAGCCCAAGATGCTCGGTGTGAAGGCCTTCGGTGGCGAACTCATCAGCGCAGGTTCCGTTATCGTGCGCCAGCGCGGTACGCGTTTCCACCCGGGCACCAATGTGGGCCTGGGCAAGGACCATACCCTGTTCGCTTTGGTCGACGGGCATGTATCCTTCGCGGTCAAGGGCGCTTTGAACAAGCACACGGTGAGCGTGACCGCAGCCTGATTCGGCTCGGTTTGGTGTTTGCCACGAAACCCTGCGCCGCTTGGCGCGGGGTTTTTGTTTTTTGGAAGGGACTGGCGCATGAAGTTCGTTGATGAGGCCTTTATCGATGTGGCTGCCGGGGACGGAGGCAATGGCTGTGTCTCTTTCCGGCACGAGAAGTACAAGGAGTTCGGTGGCCCCAATGGCGGCGACGGCGGGCGTGGCGGCCATGTGTTTGCGGTGGCCGATCCGAACCTGAACACCCTGGTGGACTACCGCTATACGCGCCGCTTCGAGGCCAAGCGCGGCGAGCATGGCATGGGCTCTGACATGTTTGGCGCGGCGGGCGACGACATCACGCTGCATATGCCGGTGGGCACCATCATCAGCGATGCAGAAACCGGTGAGGTTTTGTTTGAGCTGCTCAACCCGGGCGAGGTGATCACCATTGCCAAGGGCGGAGATGGCGGCTTTGGAAACCTGCGCTTCAAGAGTGCCATCAACCGCGCGCCGCGCCAGAAGACGCCGGGTTGGCCAGGCGACAAACGCCACCTCAAGCTGGAACTCAAGGTGCTGGCCGACGTCGGGTTGCTGGGCATGCCCAATGCGGGCAAGTCGACCTTTATCGCGGCGGTGTCGAATGCGCGCCCCAAGATCGCGGACTACCCCTTCACGACCTTGCACCCGAATCTGGGCGTGGTGCGGGTCGGGCCGGAGCAGAGTTTTGTGGTGGCCGATATTCCGGGCCTGATTGAAGGTGCTGCCGAAGGCGCGGGGCTGGGGCACCAGTTTTTGCGCCATCTGCAGCGCACGCGGCTGCTGCTGCACATTGTGGACGTGGCGCCGTTTGACGATTCGGTGGACACCGTGGCCCAGGCCAAGGCCATCGTCAAGGAGCTGAAAAAATACGACCAGACCTTGTACGACAAGCCGCGCTGGCTGGTGCTCAACAAGCTCGACATGGTGCCGGTCGAGCAGCGGGCCGCGCTGGTGAAGGATTTCGTCAAGCGTTTCAAGCACAAGGGGCCGGTGTACGAGATTTCCGCCCTCACCCGTGAAGGGTGCGAAACCCTGGTGCGCGAGATCTACCAGCACGTGCGTGCGGTGCAGGAGGCGGAGCGCCCCTCGGCAGAGGTCGATCCGCGGTTTTCGCCGGATGCTGCTGCAAGTTGATTTGCTATAAAAATAATAGCTAATTGTCGTTTATTGATGCGGGCTGGGTACCAATATGGGCAGTGAAAAGTTTGAATCCGGGGTGTTGCGCGAGGCGCGCCGGGTGGTGGTCAAGGTGGGTTCCAGCCTGGTGACGAACGAGGGCCGGGGGCTGGACGAGCAGGCCATCGGCGAGTGGTGCCGCCAACTGGCCCACCTGATGCGCGAAGGGCGCGAACTCATCATGGTCTCCAGCGGCGCGGTGGCCGAGGGCATGAAGCGCCTGGGCTGGAGCGCGCGCCCGACCGAGATCCAGGAGCTGCAGGCCGCTGCGGCCGTGGGGCAGATGGGGCTGGCGCAGATGTACGAGACCAAGCTGCGCGCCAACGGCTTGGGCAGCGCCCAGGTGCTGCTGACACACGCCGACCTGGCGGACCGCGAGCGCTACCTGAACGCGCGCTCCACCTTGCTGACCCTGCTTCAGTTGGGGGTGGTGCCGGTCATCAACGAAAACGACACCGTGGTCAACGACGAGATCAAGTTCGGTGACAACGACACCCTGGGCGCCCTGGTGGCGAACCTGGTGGAGGCGGATGCCCTGGTGATCCTGACCGACCAGAAGGGCTTGTACACCGCGGACCCGCGCAAGGTGCCTGACGCCGAGTTTGTGCGCCAGGCGCAGGCGGGAGAGCCGGAGCTGGAACGTATGGCGGGCGGCGCAGGCTCCAGCATTGGGCGTGGCGGCATGCTGACCAAGATCCTGGCGGCCAAGCGTGCTGCGGGGTCTGGCGCTTCCACCGTGATCGCCTGGGGGCGCGAACCCGATGCACTGATCCGCTTGAGCCAGGGGGATGCCATCGGCACTTTGCTGGTAGCGGCCACGGGCAAGACCCAGGCACGCAAGCAGTGGATGGCCGATCACCTGCAACTGCGTGGTTCTGTGACGGTGGACGATGGCGCCGTGGCCAAGTTGCGCGACGAAGGCAAGAGCCTGCTGCCGATCGGCATGGTGCAGGTGGAAGGCGACTTTTCGCGCGGCGATGTGATTGCGATCCGCGACCCGCAGGGCCAGGAAATCGCGCGCGGGCTGGCCAACTACGCCAGCGCCGAAGCGCGGCTGATCTGCCGTCGCCCTTCGTCAGAGATTGCGCAGTTGCTGGGTTACGCGGCGGAGCCGGAGATGGTGCACCGCGACAACCTGGTGCTGGTGCGCTGAAACGAGTGCTCAGTAGCGCTCGCGCTCTTTGATCTTGCTGGGCTCGCGCATGGCGCGCACGATGGCGGCGGGGTTGGCCGGGGGCAACAGGCCGTCGCAGGCCCCCTGGCGGGCGATGGCGATGGCGTGGCGCGAGGGCATGTTGTCGTTCCAGTAGCGCCATTGCGGCTCGGCCACGTTCTTCCAGCCTGCCTCCTTGCTCCAGCGGGCGTGGGTCTTGACCTCCTTGGTGGCGCAGTGCAGGGTTTCGTACAGGGCGCTGACCGAGCCGCTGAGGTTGGTCATGACCGCCACGTAGCGCACCACGCCGTCGCCGCCAATGGCGAGGGTATCGGGGTCTACGCCCACGCGCACACTGGTCTGGGGCGGCATGTCCACCGCGATCAGCCCCTCGGCGCGAAAAGCCGGGGCGGGGGGAATGGCGGCCTCCACCCATTCGATCTCGGGCACATTGGGGTTGGGGGTGAGGGGGGCGGCCAGGGCCGCTCCCAGGCCGGGCAGGGCCAGCGCGAGCGCCAGGGCGCGGGAAGCAGAGGTATTCATGGGCGGGTGTCGTCGGGGGCGGGGGCCGTGCTGTCGGGCGCGTCCAGCGAGCCGCCGGGAGGCAGTTCGATGCGGTGCAGCACCATGGGAGGGCGCAGGCGCTGGGGTTCCTGGGGCGGACGCTGGCCGTGGCGCATGTAGCGCCCACGGTTGCTGTCGCTGCGCGGCAGGAAACGCGCCAATTCCGTCAGCGCCATTTCATAGACGCCGCGTTTGAATTCGATCACCGAGTCCAGTGGCACCCAGTAGTCGTTCCAACGCCAGGCGTCAAACTCCGGATGGTTGGTGGCACGCAGGTTCAAATCCCAGTCGTTGCCAGTGAGAAGCAGCAGAAACCAGATCTGTTTCTGGCCCTTGTAGTGGCCGCGCGCGTCGCGGCGGATGTAGCGGTCAGGCACTTCGTAACGCAACCAGTCCCGGGTACGGGCGACGATGGCGACGTGTTTCGGCTCCAGGCCGATTTCCTCGTGCAGTTCGCGGAACATGGCCTGCTCGGGGGTTTCACCCCGGTCAATGCCGCCCTGCGGGAACTGCCACGAATGCGTCCGTATGCGTTTGCCCCAAAATACCTGGTTCTTCTGGTTGATCAACACAATGCCGACATTGGGCCGAAAGCCGTCCCGGTCGAGCATAATCAAACCCCAAATTTTTCAACTGGGTCCATTATGCCCCGCGCCCGTGGGACGGCATAGTGGGGCCAACCCTTCCCACACCCCCTCGCACAGCACCGCAATGAAAGCCTCGCAATTCCTGATTTCGACCCTCAAAGAAGCGCCCGCGGATGCCGAGGTGGTGAGCCACAGGCTCATGATGCGCGCGGGCATGATCAAAAAGCTCAGCGCCGGCATCTACAGCTACATGCCCATGGGCCTGCGCGTGATCCGCAAGGTAGAGGCCATCGTGCGCGAAGAGATGAACCGCGCCGGTGCGGTGGAGTGCACCATGCCCGTCGTGCAGCCGGCCGAGCTGTGGCAGGAAACCGGACGCTTCGAGAAGATGGGGCCGGAGCTGATGCGCATCCAGGATCGGCACGGGCGCGACTACGTGGTCCAGCCCACCAGCGAAGAGGTGGTGACCGACATCGCACGCCAGGAGATCAAGAGCTACAAGCAGCTCCCCATCAACCTGTACCAGATCCAGACCAAGTTCCGCGACGAGCGCCGTCCCCGCTTTGGCCTGATGCGCGGGCGCGAGTTCATCATGAAGGATGCCTACAGCTTCGACCGCGACCAGTCTTCGGCCAAGGCCAGCTACCAAGTCATGGCGGGGGCCTACCGCCAGATATTTGACCGCTTTGGCCTGCGCTACCGCGCCGTGGCGGCAGACAGTGGCGCCATTGGCGGCGATTTGAGCGAGGAGTTCCAGGTGATCGCCTCCACCGGTGAAGACGCCATCATCTACTGCCCCGACAGCGACTACGCCGCTAACATCGAAAAAGCCGAGGCGTTGGCACCGCAGCAGGCCCGCCCCGCAGCAGCCGCAGCCCTGGAAAAAGTCCCGACCCCGGGCAAGAGCACCTGCGAGGACGTGGCCGCCCTGCTGGGCGTGCCCTTGGCCACCACGGTCAAATCCCTGGTGCTGGCCACCGACGAACTGGACGCCCAAGGGGCGGTGCTGAAAACCCAGGTCTGGCTGCTGCTGCTGCGTGGCGACCACGACATGAACGAGGTCAAGGTAGGCAAGCTGCCCGGTTTGGGCGCTTTCCGCTTTGCCACCGTGGCCGAGATCGAGGAGCACTTCGGCTCCAAGCCGGGCTACCTGGGCCCCATCGGCCTGAAGAAACCCGTCCAACTGGTGGCCGACCGCGAGGTGGCCGTGATGGCGGATTGGATCTGCGGCGCCAACGAAGAAGACTTCCACATCCGCGGCGTGAACTGGGGCCGCGACCTGCCCGAGCCCAATCTGGTGGCGGACCTGCGCAACGTGGTGGCGGGTGATCCCTCGCCCGACGGCCAGGGCGTGCTGGCCATCGAGCGCGGCATCGAAGTGGGCCACGTGTTCTACCTGGGCACCAAGTACTCCCAGGCCATGAATGCCACCTTTTTGGACGTGAACGGCAAGCCCCAGTGCATGGAAATGGGCTGCTACGGCATTGGCATCACGCGCCTGCCCGCCGCCGCCATCGAGCAGAACCACGACGACAAGGGCATCATCTGGCCCGATGCCATCGCCCCCTTCACCGTGGTGCTGTGCCCCATCAGCCCGAACCGCTTCCCAGACGTGAAGGCCGCCGCCGACAAGCTCTACGCCGACCTGCGCGCAGCGGGTGTGGACGTGATCCTGGACGACCGCAATGAGCGCCCCGGCGCCATGTTTGCCGACTGGGAGCTGATCGGCGTGCCGCACCGCGTCACCATCGGCGACCGCGCGCTCAAAGAGGGCATGGTCGAGTACCAGCACCGCCGCGACGCCAGCGCCACCAAGGTGGCCGTGGCCGACATCGCGGCGCACGTCCGCGCACGTCTGCAGGCGTGAGCTCTTCGCGGCCGCCTTCTACCCTGCGGCGCAGGGGCGTTTTAGGCATATGGCCCGCGTCCATATTGGCTTGTTTGCTATCTTTTTCGAAGCAGTCCTGGGCCGGTGGGCAGTTGGAAGAGCCGCTGGCCGATGCCGTGCGCACGGCGCTGAGTTCGGCCATCCACAACGCCGCCCCGCCCGTGCCGGAGTTTGCCGACACCGCCAGCCGCCTGCGCTACCTGCGCTGGCTGGTGGAAGCCAGCGTCAAGCTGCGCCGGCGCAAGACCGACATCGAGGCGCGCAAGGAGTTCTTGCAGACGGTGTGGTACGAGTCCAAGCGCGCCGGGCTGGATGTGTCCCTGGTGCTGGGGCTGATCCAGGTGGAGAGCGGCTTTCGCAAGTTTGCGGTGAGTTCGGTGGGTGCGCGCGGTTACATGCAGGTCATGCCGTTCTGGACCCGCGTCATTGGCGATGGTGATGCGGGCAAGCTCTTTCACATGCAGACCAACCTGCGCTTTGGCTGCGTCATCCTGCGCCACTACCTCGACCGTGAACAGGGCAACCTGTTCATGGCCCTGGGGCGCTACAACGGTTCGCGCGGCAAGGCGGAATACCCGAACGCCGTGTTCGCGGCGCAGAAGCACTGGGATATGGGGGTTCGGTAGGTTCTTTATGGGCGAGCGGGGGCTTGAACGGCTGTATGTGGCCGTGTATGCAGACAGGGGAGTGCATGCGCCAGGTGGCATCTGCACCCTACCGACAAACTGGCGGGTGTTCAGCCCAACTGGCCCAAGGCCTGCGCAACCGCCGCTTCGTCCACCGCCACCGCCGCAGTATCCATCTGCCCTGCGATCTGGGAAAGCGCTGCAACGCCCTCGGAACGCAAGGCCGCAATGCACTGCCCCGCCGCCTTGGGGTTGTCAAAGCCCTGGCTTTGCAGCACCAGCGTGCCTTCGGCATTGAGCAGCTTGAAATAGAACAGGCCATCCTTTTCTCGGTACTGCTTGAGGGTGGCGGTGGCCGCCTTGGCGGCCTTGGTGGTGCTGGCCTGGGCGAGCGAGCCCAGCGGGCGCAGGCCCACGGCGTAGCGCAGTGTGCGCATCAGCGGGGTGGTCTGGGCTCGGGCTTTGGCGGCACCGGCCAGCAAAATGTCTTCAATGCGCTGTGGCTCGGCCATCAGCGCTTCGTAGCGCTCGCGCAAGGGGGCAATTTCGCGGTCGATGCGTTCGAACAGAGCCTGCTTGGCGTCGCCCCAGGCGATGCCCTCGGCAAAGGCCTGGGCAAAGGCGGCGGTCTCTTCGGCGCTGGCAAAGGCCTGGTAGATCTGGAACAGGGCCGAGCCCTCGGTGCTCTTGGCCTCGCCCGGCGCGCGCGAGTCGGTGACGATGCCCGCAATGAGCTTGCGCAGTTGCTCGCGCGGCGCGAAGAGCGGGATGGTGTTGTCGTAGCTCTTGCTCATCTTGCGCCCGTCCAGGCCCGGCAGCGTGGCCACGTTGTCCTCCACCACCGCCTCGGGCAGCACGAAGTGCTCGCCATAGCAGTGGTTGAAGCTCGCGCCCATGTCGCGCGCCATCTCGATGTGCTGGATCTGGTCGCGCCCCACGGGCACCTTGTGGGCGTTGAACATCAAGATGTCCGCGCCCATGAGCACCGGGTACATGAACAGGCCCACGCTCACCTCGGCGTCCGGGTCCGCCCCCGCAGCGGTGTTCTTGTCCACTGCGGCCTTGTAGGCGTGGGCGCGGTTGAGCACGCCCTTGCCCAGCACGCAGCTGAAGAACCAGGTCAGCTCCGGGATTTCGGGGATGTCGGACTGGCGGTAGAACACCACGCGCTGCGGGTCCAGGCCGCAGGCCAGCCAACTGGCGGCGATCTCCAGCGTGGAGCGCTGGATGCGCGCCGGGTCGTCGATCTTGATCAGGGCGTGGTAGTCAGCCAGGAAGTAGTAGCTCTGCACCTGGTCCGAGAGGCTGGCGCGCACGGCGGGGCGGATCGAGCCCACGTAGTTGCCCAGGTGCGGGGTGCCGGAGGTGGTGATGCCGGTGAGGAAACGGGTGACGCTCATACGAAACAGCTCAGGACAGTAACAGGGTGAAAGGGGTCAGCAGCGCCCGGACCGCGCCCAGGGTCAGGCCCATGACGGGGCGCATCCACAGGTTGTTGACCACATTGGTCAGCACCAGGGCCATGACGATGAAAAAGCCCCAGGGCTCGATGCGGCTCACCGCCAGCGCGGCGCGCATGGGCAGCAGGCCCACCAGGATGCGCCCGCCGTCCAGCGGCGGCAGCGGAAAGAGGTTGAAGGCGAACATGACGGCGTTGGTCAGGATGCCGCCCTGGCACATTTTCAGGAAGAAGGGTTCACTCACCCCCATGGCGCTGAGCGTGATGAGCAGCAGCCCCCAGGCCAGGGCCTGCACGAAATTGGCGCCGGGCCCGGCCAGGGCCACCCAGACCATGTCGCGCTTGGGGTGGCGCAGGCGCCCGAAGTGCACCGGCACCGGCTTGGCGTAGCCGAACAGGAACTCACCGCCGGTGCTGAAGTAGAGCAGCAGCGGCAGCACGATGGTGCCCAGGGGGTCGATGTGCGAGATCGGGTTGAGCGTGACACGCCCGAGCTGGTAGGCGGTGGTGTCGCCCAGGCGCAGCGCGGCGTAGGCGTGGGCGGCTTCGTGCAGGGTGATGGCAAACAGCACGGGCAGCGCGTACAGCGCCACGGTCTGGATCAGTTGTGCGAAATCCACGGTAGGGGAGGTGTGTGTTGGGCAGGGTTAAAAAGACAGGCCGATGTCGGCCGGGTTGCCGCGCCCCTGGCGCACCAGCACGGGTTCGTCCTCGCTGCAGTCGATCACGGTGGTGGGCTCCAGCGGGCAGGCCCCGGCGTCGATGACGGCGGCCAGGGCGTGTTCGAAGCGCTCGCGGATGTCCTGCGCGTCGTTCAGGGGCTGGTCTTCGCCCGGGGGAATCAGGGTCGTGGCCAGCAGGGCCGAGCCGTGCAGGGCCAGCAGCGCCTGCAGCGCGTGGTGTTCGGGCACGCGCAGGCCAATGGTCTTGCGCGAGGGGTGGCTCACGCGCCGGGGCACCTCTTTGCTGGCTTCCAGGATGAAGGTGAAGGCGCCGGGCGTGGCGCTCTTGAGCAGGCGGTACTGGCGGTTGTCCACCCGCGCGTAGGCGGCCAGCTCGCTGAGGTCGCGGCACAGCAGGGTGAGGTGGTGCTTGTCGTCCACCCCCCGGATGCGGCGCAGTTGCTCCACGGCGGCCTTGTCGTCGAGCTGGCAGACCAGGGCGTAGCTGGAGTCGGTGGGCACGGCCAGCACCTTGCCCTGCTGCAGCAGGGCCACGGCCTGCTTGAGCAGGCGCGGCTGCGGGTTGTCGGGATGGACTTCGAAGAGCTGGGCCATGGGGTCTTAGGGCCGGGGGGCGCGCACGATGCGCTCTTGCAGCGCCTCCCACACCGGGCTCAGACCTGCGGGCAGTGGGGGCAGGGCGCCCAGTTCGGTGTGGCTCTCTTGCGGGCTGTGGAAGTCGCTGCCGCGCGAGGCCAGCAGCTCGAATTCGCGCGCCATGTCGGCATAAATCTGGTACTCGGCCACGGTGTGGCTGCCCGTGACCACCTCCACCCCTTGGCCACCATGGGCCTTGAACTCGGAAAACAAGGCGTACTCTTCGGTGGGCGTGAAGCCGTAGCGCGCCGGGTGGGCGATCACGGCCATTCCCCCGGCGTCCACGATCCAGTGCACCGCGTCGCGCAATCCCGCCCAGCGGTGCGGCACGAAGCCCGGCCTGCCCTCGGTGAGGAAGCGGCGAAACACCTCGCCGGTGTCCCTGCAGGCCCCACACTCGACCAGGAAGCGGGCGAAGTGGGTGCGCGAAATCAGCTCGGGGTTGCCCACGTACTTGAGCGCGCCCTCATAGGCGCCGCGGATGCCCACCTTGGCCAGCTCGGCCGACATTTCCTGCGCCCGGGCGCCGCGTCCGCCGCGGGTGTGGCGCAGGCCCTCTACCAGTTGCGCGTTGCGGTGGTCGAAGCCCAGGCCGACGATGTGCACCGTCTTGCCCGCGAAGGTGATGGAGATTTCGGTGCCGGTGAGGTAGTCCATGCCGCATTGCGCGGCGGCGGCCATGGCCTCGTCCTGGCCGCCGACTTCGTCGTGGTCGGTCAGCGCCCACAGCTGCACGCCGTTGGCCTGGGCCCGCGCGGCCACGGCGGCGGGGGCGAGTGTGCCGTCAGAGACGGTGGAGTGGCAGTGGAGGTCGGCGTTGATGGTCACACGCCATTTTAGTTCTGCCGCGCTGGCGCTTTCGGGCGGGCGTGCCGGTGCATGCGGGCTCAAAAGGGGCATTCGCTGCGCAGCTCCAGCGCTGTGCCATGCAGCGGGTGGCTCAACCTCAGTGCCTGGGCGTGCAGCATCAGGCGTACGCTGGGCGCAGCGGCCTCCGGTGCGGGGTCATGGGCCACGGCTGCGTACAGTGCATCGCCGACGATGGGGTGGCCCAGCGCCGCCAGGTGCACGCGCAGCTGGTGGGTGCGCCCGGTCAGGGGCTGCAGTTCAAGGCGGCTGTAGCCCTCGGGCGTGTGTTCCAGCAAGCGCCAGCGCGTCTGGCTGGGCTTGCCATGCAGGTGGCACACCTTTTGGCGCGGGCGCTGCGGCCAGTCGGCGGCCAGGGGCAGGTCGATGGTGTGCCAGGCTCCTGGTTCGACGTCCGCCCCCAGCCCGGGATGCACCAGGGCCTGGTAGGTCTTGCGCACTTCGCCCCGGGCAAAAGCCTGGCTCAGGGCGCGCTGCATGGCCAGGCCGCGCGCCAGCAGCAACAGGCCCGAGGTGGCCATGTCCAGCCGGTGCACCACCAGGGCGTCGGGGTATGGGGCCTGCGCCCAGTGCCAGGCGCAGGCCTGCAGGTGCGCCCCCCGGCCGGGCACGGACAGCACCCCGGCGGGTTTGTCCAGCGCCAGCAGCGCTTCGTCCTGGTAGATCCAGCGGCAGTTGCCGGGGTCCTGCGCGGCGGGGGGCGGGGGCAGGCTCAGGCCCATGCACTGGCCGACGCGAGCAGTTTTTGCACCGTGTCGCACAGCTCGGCGACGTCGTTGGGCTTGTGGATCAGGGCCGAGGCCCCGCGCGCCAGGGCGCTGTGTTCGATCTCCGGGCTGACGTAGCCCGAGGCCAGGGCGACGGGCAGGTCCGGACGCAGGGCCTTGGCATCGCGCAGCAGGTCCACACCGCTGTAGCCGGGCATGTTGTAGTCGGTTACCAGCAGGTCGGTGCAGCGCGGGTTCTCGCGCAGCGCCTGCAGGGCCTGCAGCGGGTCGGTGTAGGTCTGCACGGCAAAGCCTTTGCGGCTGAGCACCCGGCGCACCAGGAATACCAGCGCCTCGTCATCGTCCACATACATCACGCGCTGGCCTTGTCCGTTCACTTCGGCGGCCGGGGCGGGGTGGCTTTCGGTGCTGCCGTCCTGGTCGGCGCAGGAGGGGAAATACAGGGTGAAGGCGCTGCCCTGGCCGGGGGTGCTCTGCACGTCGATGGCGCCCTGGTGGCTGCGCATCACGCCGTGCACCACGCTCAGGCCCAGCCCGGTGCCCTGGCCGACCTGGCGCGTGGTGAAAAAGGGCTCGAAGATGCGTTCGAGCGTGGCCTGGTCCATGCCCACGCCGTCGTCGTGCACGTCCACGCACTGGTAGCGCCCCGGCACCAGGCCCAGCGAGTCGCACAGCGGGTGGTCGACGAGTGCGCTGCGCACGCCGATGCGCACCCGCCCGGGGCGTTCGCCCACTGCCAGGATGGCGTTGGTGCACAGGTTCAGCAGCGCCTGCTCCACCTGGGTCGAGTCGGCCAGGATGGTGGCATCGGCGGGGCAGGACTGCACTTCCAGGTGCACGCTGGGCGGCAGGGTCACGCGCACCAGGCGCGCGGTGTCGGCCACCAGTTCGGCCAGGCGCACCGGGCGGCGTCTGGGGGCTTCGTTGCGGCTGAAGGTCAGGATCTGGCGCACCAGGTCGCGCGCACGCTTGCCCGCCTTCTCGATTTCACGCAGGCTGGTCTGGGCCGGGGCGTCGGGTGGGCTGTCCTGGCGGGCGAGTTCCACGTTGCCCAGGATGGCGCCCAGGATGTTGTTGAAGTCGTGTGCGATGCCTCCGGCCATGGTGCCCATGGCCTGCATCTTCTGCGACTCGCGCAGTTGCTGCTCCAAGGCTTCCTGCTGGGCCTGGGCCCGTTTTTTCTGCGTCAGGTCGCGCACGAACAAGGTGGTGATGACGCCGGGCTTGGGGCCGCGCTCGCGCCACCAGCTCGGGGGCACCAGATCGTCATGGCCCAGGGAGCGCTTGGAGCGGCGCCGCTCGATGGCGATGCCGATTTCCACCGGGCGGCTTTCTCCGCTGAGGGTGATGGCGTCGAACTCGCCCAGTTCGGCCTGGTTGGGCATGCTGTGCGCGGCCAGGCGCCGCGCGAGTTCGGGCACGAAGCGCTGCAGCGGCGTGCCCAGCGCCTGCCCTGCCGGGCACATGAACAGCCGTGCTGCGGCGGGGTTGAAAACGGTGATGGTCTGCGATGCGTCCACGCAGACGATGGCATCGAGCGACGAGTCGATGATGGTGGCCATGCGGTTTTCGCTGCGTGCCAGTTCGTCGTTCTTCTGGCGCAGGATGTCCGCGCTTTCCTGCAAGGCGGCGCGCTGGGCCAGCAGCGGGCCCTGGTCGATGATGGCGCAGATGAAGTGCGCCAGCTCGTGGGCGGGGTTTTCCAGCATGGCGATGTGCAGGTCGCCGGTGAAGCGCCCATGGCGGCCGGACTTGAAGCCCAGCTCATGGACCTGGCTGGTGCCCTCGGTCTTGGCGCCGACCAGGGCCACCGCGACCTCGTCGGCATGCCCGCTTTCCACGAAGGGCAGCAGGTAGGTCAGCGCCGGGTCGTCCTCCTGCGGCTGGAACAGGCGCAGCGCCATGGCGTTGCTGGCGATCACCAGGCCTTCTTCGTCCACCACCATCAGCGCCAGGGGCACGTTGGAGAACAGGGTGGCAAAGCGTTCGGACGCTCCTTCGGCTTCCTGCTGGCTGTAGCGCAGCGCCTGGTTCTGGATTTCGAGTTCGGCCTGCGCACGGCGCAGGTCTTCGATCATCTGGTCGGGGGCGTAGCCCTCCAGCAGTTCGGCTTGGAAGCCGCTGTGGCGCCGTGCCGCGCTCCCTTGGGGCGGGCTTGGCAGGTGCAGACGGGGAGGGCGCAGGCAAACGGGCATGGGGCGGGGGCAAAGCGGTGTGGCGGCAGTGTAGCGCGCAGCCCCGCACCTGCACCTGCACCTGCACCTGCACCTGCACCTGCACCCGCGCTCAGGGCTCCTGGGCCCACACCACCGGCTGACCCTGGGCCAGCCAGGCGTCGAACTGGGGCGCGAACGCGGTCTCCATGACCGGGCGCTTGACTTTCAGGGTGGGTGTGACAAAGCCGTTCTCGGGGGTCCAGGGCTCGGTCATCAGCACCAGCAGGGCCAGTTTTTCGTGGGGTTCGAGGCGCTCATTGGTCTGCTGCAGGTGCGCCGCCATGGCCTGGGTGAGCTGCTCTCTGCCCTGCGCGCTGGCGCGCGCCGTGGCGCAGGCCTCGGGGGCCAGCAGCACCAGCGCCAGCGGCTGGGCGAGGTTGGCGCCGCTGACCAGACAGGCTTCCACCGCGCTGTGGTGCACCAGCAGCTCTTCGAGCCGGGCCGGGGCCACGTACTTGCCTTTGGCGGTCTTGAAGATGTCCTTGACACGCCCGGTGATGCTGAGCGCGCCGCGCGCGTCGAGCCGCCCCTTGTCGCCGGTGCGCAGCCAGCCGTCGGGTGTGAAGGCATCGGCGCTGAGTTCGGGCTCCAGGTAGTAGCCGCGCATCATCGCCGGGCTGCGCATCTGGATTTCGCCGCTGTCGGGGTCGACGCGGTGCTCCACCCCCTCGTAGGGGTAACCCACCGTGCCCACGTCCTTCGAACCCGCCAGGGTGCAGTGGGAAATGGCGGCGTTTTCCGTCATGCCATAGACCTCCACCAGGTCCAGACCCAGCTGCCGGTACCAGCGCAGCACCTCGGCAGGCATGGGCGCGGCGCCACCGGCGGCGACACGGCACTGGTCCAGCCCCAGGCCCTTGAGGATCTTGCGCCGCACCAGGGTGGACAGCAACGGCACCGCCAGCAGGCGCCGCAGCCGCGCCTCGGGCAGTTTGCGGTGCACGCCCTGCTGGAATTTCACCCACAGGCGCGGCACCGAAAAGAAGATCGTGGGCCGGGCGCGCTGCAGGTCCTGCACGAAACTGTCGATGGATTCGGCAAAGAACACCCGCCCGCCATGGCGCAGCGCGCCCTGCTCGATGAGCATGCGCTCGGCCACATGCGCCAGCGGCAGGTAGGAGAGGTAGCGCTCCTGCGGCCCCATGGGAAAGCGGCGCGTGGCCGAACTGACGGCCCAGGCCATGGTGTTGAAGGTGTGCACCACCCCTTTGGGCTGGCCCGTGGTACCCGAGGTGTAGATGATGGTGCAGACCTCGTCCCCGTCGCGCACCGGCTCCCCGGCCAGTGCTCTGCTGTCGGCCAGCAGCGTCTGCCAGGGCGTGCCCTCCAGGGCGGGCGGCGCCAGGGGCAGCAGGATGCGTGGCAGCGCGGGGGGGAGTCCGGCGCGCACGTTGGCGCTGTCGTCGAGTTTGCCGATGAAGCAGGCCCGGGCCTGGCTGTGCTCCAGGATGTAGGCGATCGCCTGCGCGTTGAAGGTGGGATAGATCGGCACCGACACATGCCCGGCCATCCAGATTGCCAGGTCGGACAGGATCCAGTGGGCGCTGTTCTTGCCCACGATGGCCACGCGGCTGCCCGCGGGCCAGCCCTGCGACTGCAGCCAGTGCGCCACGCGGCGCACCTGCTCCAGCGCCTGCGCCCAGGTGATGTCCTGCACCTGGCCCGCGCCCAGGGGCTGGGTCAGGTACACCTCCTTGGCGCGCTCGCGTTCCCAGCGGTACAGGCACTGCAGCGGCAGGTCGCGGGGGCGGACCATGATGGTGGTGTTGGTGGGGGGCATGGCGATCGCGGCAGGGTGGGCAATGCGCGCGATTCTGGGCAGGGGGGGCAGCGCGGGCAAAGGTGTTTTCCCTAAGTGACGTGGTTTGTGAACCGGGGCGCCACGGGCGTGCGCAGGTGCGCGCGGGCGTGCTCTAATGCAGTCACAGCAACGGCGCCTTGCCGCAATGCGGCGGGTGCCCCGGCACAAGAAGGGGTGGCACCATGACCAGACCTGCATCGCTCAACCACATCTTTCGTACCCTGTGGAACTCCGCCTTGGGGGCCATGGTGGCGGTGGCCGAAACCGGCCGCTGCAGCAGGCGTGGCCCCAGCACAGGTCAACGCGGGGCGCTGCCGGGTGCCTTGTTCTTGGCATTAAAACCGATTCCAGCCCTCGTATTCATTGGGTTTGTTGCTATTAATAACATAGCAAACGCAAACCCGGTCGGCGGTGTTGCGGTGGTGGGGCAGATGAGCACCAGCACCACCGGCAACCAGTTGGTCGTCACCACCCAGAACGGGCCCGGCCTGAACCATTCGGCCATCCACTGGCAGAGTTTTTCCATTGGCCCCGGGCAAAGCACGCACTTCCAGCAGCCCAGCGCCAGCAGCACCGTCGTCAACCGCGTCGTCACCAACAACCCGACCCAGATCTTTGGCACCCTCTCCAGCAACGGCCACCTGGTGCTGGTGAACCAGGCCGGTATTGCCGTGGGGGCCGGGGCGGTGGTGGACACGGCGGGTTTCGTGGCCTCCACCCTGCCCATGAGCGACGCCGACACCCTGCTGGGGCGGCTGCGCTTTGGCGGCACCGGCGCGGCGCTGCAGGTCGATGGCCAGGTGCTGGCGCGCAGCGGAGACGTGGTGCTCATCGGCAACCAGGTGCAAACGGGCACGCAGGCGCTCATCCAGGCGCCCAACGGCAGCACCGTGCTGGCGGCGGGCCAGCAGGTGGAGATCACCGGGCGCGGGCTGGAGGGCATCCACCTGACGGTACAGGCCCCCAGCGACCAGGCGGTGAATCTGGGCCGCCTGGAGGGCGACGCGGTGGCCATCTTTGCCGGCACGCTCAAGCACAGCGGCGCCATCCAGGCCACCCAGGCCACACTGGAGGGCGGCAAGGTCGTGCTCAAGGCGGCGGGCGACGCCGTGGTGGACGGGCAAGGCAGCATCAGCGCGCGCGCCGGGCAGCGCGGCGGCAGTGTGGACGTGCTGGGCCAGCGCGTGGGCCTGGCCGACCAGGCCCACATCGACGCCAGCGGCGCCCAGGGCGGCGGCAGCGTGCGCATTGGCGGCGACTACCAGGGTAGGAACGCCCAGGTGCCCAATGCCCAGATCACCTACGTGGGCCAGGGCACCCACATCGACGCCAGCGCCACGGAGCAGGGCGACGGCGGGCGCGTCATCGTCTGGGCCGACGGCACCACCCAGGCCCATGGGCGCATCGACGCCAAGGGCGGGGCCCAGGGGGGCAACGGAGGCTTCGTGGAGACCTCGGGCAAACAGGTGCTGCAGGCCAGTGCGCAGGTGGACGCCTCTGCCGCCAAAGGCAAGGGCGGCACCTGGCTGCTGGACCCCTACAACATCAGCATCGATACCAACACCACCAGCAACATCAGCGGCGGCCCCCTCTTCAGCGCCACCGACGAACCCGCCACCCTCAATGTGGGGGCCGTGACCTCGGCCCTGGAGGGCGGCACCGATGTCAGCGTGCTGACCACGCACGGCACCATCACGGTCAATACCTCGGTGGCCTGGACCAGCGCCAACACCCTGACGCTCGAATCCACCGACGGCATCACCCTCAACCAGGGCATCATGGGCACCGCAGGCACCCTGGTGCTGACCACGGGGGGCACCGGCGCCATTGGCAACAACGCCGGCGCCGGCCTGATCAAGGTCGACAAGCTCAAGGCCTACGGCAGCACCCTGCTGCTGCAGGGCATGAACGAGATCAATGTCTTTGCCGGGCAGACCACCTCCGGCTCGCTGGCCCTGGAAAACGCCCGGGACCTGGTCGTTGGCAGCGTGGCGGGCATGGACGGTGCCACGGCCGCCAGCGGTGACGTCTTCATTGCCCTCAACTACAGCAACAAGCAGCTGACGGTGGTGAAAAACGTCCAGGCCACGGCGGGCAACGTGGTGTACGTGGCCGACAACCTGGCCCACAACGCCTTTACCACCACTTCCGGGGCATCGGACAAGTACGTGCAGATACGGCCCTACACCGCATCCACCGCCATCGAGTTCTCGTCTGCGGCGGACAGCGCGGGGGTGCTGCGCCTGTCGGGCACGGAGCTGAGTTTCTCCACCCCCATGCTCAGACTCGGCAGCGCCGCTCATACCGGGGGCATCCAGTTCCAGCAGTCCGTGGCGCCGGTGGCTTTCAGCAAGCTCTCGCTGGTCACTGCGGGCAGCATCGGCCAGTCCGCCGGGGCCTCCGTGCAGGTGGACAGCCTGAACGCCGAAGGCCGCGCCGGGGTGGCCATGAACCAGGCCAACCAGGTGGCCAAGCTCGGCGGGCGTTCGGACACCGGGGCCTTCACCTTCAACAACCAGGCAGCGCTGCAGATCGAGCAGGTGGATGCCAACAACGGCATCGTGGCGGGCAATGGCAACGCCATCACGCTGTCCAGCACGGGCGCGCTGAGCCAGGGCGCCGGGACCCTGATCGACACCAGCGGCAAGCTCATGGCCAGCGCCAGTGGTGGCATCGCCCTGAACGCGGGCGTGAACAGCGCCCGCGAGGTGATGCTGCAAAACACCGGCTCCGGCAGCGTCGACTACGCCAGCAACGTCGGCGCCGCCAACACGCTGCGCGTGGCGGGGGAAAACCTGGCCAGCAACGCGCTGTTCGCGCTCACCGAGGCCAGCGGCAGCATCGAGGTCAATGCCTCCACCGGCAGCCTGCGCACGGCGGGCGGCAGCATCCAGCTCAAGGTCCAGGGGGTGGACAAATCGGTCGCCGTGCTCTCCGGCGCGCAGGTCTACTCCACCTACGGCGGGGGCAATGGCGACATCCGCTTCGAGACCGGCGCGCTCTCCCTGGGCGGCGCGGTTGCGGCGGGCAGCGGCACCGTGACGGTGACCCGCAACCGCGCCGGGGTCACGCTGGCGCTGGGCGCCGCCTCGGGCAGCAACACACTGGGCCTGCTGCAGTCGGACCTGGACGCCATCAGCGCCGCGGCCCTGCACCTGGGCGACACCAGCCTCAGCGGCGACGTGTACATTGCCGCGCCCGTCGCGCGCTCAGGCGCCACCGTGGCCCTGCTGTCGGTGGACAAGGTGCACCAGGCCGACGGCGCCACGCTCGACCTGGGCAGCAGCGGCGCGCTGCGCTTCAAGGCCGCGCGTGTCGAGCTGGACCGGGCCACCAACCGGGTCGGCACCCTCGCGGGCCAGTCCACCGTGGGCGACGTGGCGTTTGCGGCGGCGGGGGACTACACCGTGGGTACGGTCGGGGGGGCGACAGGCATCGCTGCGGCGGGCAACGTCAGCCTGTATACCGGCGGCCAGATCACCCTGGCCCAGACCATCACCGCCGCGGGCAACGCCAGACTGATGGCCGGCGCGGTGGCAGACGGCAATGGCAGCGCCAACAACCTGGTGGCCAATACCCTGGAGCTGCACACCCTGCAGTCCGGCAACAGCGAACTCGATGCCACCATCAATGACCTGCAGCTGCGCACCCGCCCCACGCATTACGCCAGCGCACCCGCCGCAGCCACCCTGGGCAGCGGCGACATCCAGCTGCGCATCGGGTCGAACACCTACAGCGTGCCCGGCGCCACCCTGTCGGGCAGCGCCAAGCAGCGCGGCGACACCCTGGCGCAGGCCATCAACACCCTGTATGCCAGTACCGGCGTGAGCGCCTTTACCGACATGGGGGGCAATCTGGTGCTGGTGGGCGGCGGCAACGCCAGCTTCGAGGTGCTCAATGGCGGCGGCGCCTTTGCCAGCACCGGGCTGAGCGCCGGGACCTACACCCCCACCAGCGCCGGGCAGATCGCGGTGCGCACCAACGCCCCGCTCAACATCGCCGGCATCGACGTGTCGCGCAGCGTCAGCCTGGCGGTGGCGGGTGGCCTGACCCAGACCGGCGCCGTGGCGCTGACAGGATCGGGCGCGCAGCTCACGGTGCAGGCCCAAGGGGCCGTGGACCTGACCCACAGCGGCAACACGGTGTCGCGTGTGCAGATCAGCAACAGCGGCGCCAGCGGGGCGGTGAGCCTGCTGACCTCTGCCACCAATCTGAACATCCAGGGTATCAGCAACGCCGCCACGACCGCGGGCCATGTCAGCGTGCGCAACAGCACAGGCGACGTCACGCTGGCAGCGCCCATCAGCACCGCCAGCGGCGGCGACATCACGGTCTCGGTCGGCAATGGCAGCGGCCGCCTGTTCAACAGCTACGGCGCTGGCGCCCTGGCCGCAGGCAGCGGTGGGCGCTGGCTGGTGTACAGCAACAACCCGGACAACGACACCCTCAATGGCCTGGGGGGCAATTTCCGCCACTACAACCAGGCCTTCACCGGCTCGGCCTATGCCGGCCCGGGCACCGGCAACGGCGTGCTCTACAGCCTCGCACCCACCCTGGGCCTGGCCGTGAGCGGCAGCACCACCAAGGTCTACGACGGCAGCACCAGCGCCACGGTGGCGGGCTACACCACCACCGGCCTGCACCTGGGCGAGACCGCCACCGTCACCACCGCCTCGGCGGTGTACAACGACAAGGACGTGCCCGATGCCAGCAGCGTCACCGCCACCATCGGCGCGGTCAGCATCAAGGACGGCACGGTGGACGTCTATGGCTATACCGTGCCGACCAGCGCCAGCGGCACCGGCAGCATCACCCCCAAGGCCCTCACCGCCAGCTACACGGCCGCCCACAAGGTCTATGACGGCAACGTGGCCGCCAGCGTGAGCGCCAGCTCCGCCGACATCGTGGGCGCCGACGTGGTCAGCTTCAGCCAGAGCGCCAGCTTTGCCGACAAGAACGTGGGCACGGGCAAGGTGGTGACGGTCAGCGGCATTGCCCTGGGCGGCGCGGACGCGGCCAACTACAGCCTGCAAAGCAGCAGCGCCAGCACCACGGCCAACATCACACGCGCCGCCTCCGTGGCCTGGGTGGGTGGCAGCTCCGGGGTGTGGAGCAACGCCAGCAACTGGGCCGGGGGTGCGCTGCCCGACAACGCCAACGTGGCCGAGGTCATCATCCCGGTCGGCACCACGGTGGACTACGACATGGCCTCGTCCACCGCCGTGGACCGCATCAGCAGCAGCGGCACCCTGCAGGTGTCGGGTGCGGGGCCGCTGAGCATCGCCGACTACCTCAAGACCGACTACTACGTGCAAAGCGCGGGCGCGGTCAGCGGCACCGGCAGCGCCTACGCCGAGATCCGCAAGGGCGTGAACAAGACCGGCGGCTCCCTGGTCATGCCCGAGGCCGTGTTCGTGCGCCAGCTCAGCGGCAACCTGAACCTGTCCAACGTGCAGGCCAAGCGCATGGCGCTGGTGGCCGATACCGGGGGCATCAACGCCGACGTCAAGCACACCCCCAGCACAGCGCTGGAACTGGTGGGTGTGGCGGCGCTCGGGGGCAATGTCGTGATCAACAACTACGGCGGCATCGTCACCACCGGCGCGGTGGTGGCCACGGCGGGCTCGGTGCAGATCGATACCCACAGCCCGATCACCATCGGCAGCGCCGGTGTGGCGGCCAGCGGCAACATCGTGCTCAACGCCACCACGCCCGACAGCTCCAGCGTCATCACCCTCAACGGCGCGCTCAGCTCCAGCGGCGGCAGCGTGCAGATCCATGCCTACCAGAGCGTGGTGCAAAACAGCGCCATCACCGCGGCGTCCAGCGTGTCCGTGGCCGCCACGGCGGGCTCGGTGATCCTGGGGGCCGGGGCCACCACCGATGGCGCCTCCGTTTCCTACACGGTCGCGGGCGTGGGCGTGGTCCCGCCACTGACCAAGGGCGGCTTGCTGGCCAGCACCTCCAGCACGCAGTCCTCCACGGTCGTGAACAGCTTTCTCGACAGCCTGGAAACCGCGGTGGAACAAAAGCAGGAACAGGAGGTGGCCGAACGGCTGGCAAGCGCCGAGGAGCCGCAGGAGAAAAAGAAGGAGCAGGAAAAGCAGGCCGAGCAATCGACCCAGACCGAAGGGGAGATATGCCTGCGCTGAGCACACCCTGGCCGCGCCGCTGGATCGGCGCCCTGCTGTGCGGCGCTCTGGCGCTGGGGGGGGCTCAGGCTCAGGAAGCGACCGTGGGGGAGGTCGAGTTCGCGCGCGGTGTGGGTTTTGCCCACAGCCCCGGGCAGGCCCCGCGCACCCTGGGCAAGGGGCTTGCGCTGCGCCAGGGCGACCGCCTCACCACGGCCGAAGGCGGCACCGCCATCGTGCGCCTGGCCGATGGCACGCGCATGACCCTGCGGCCCAACTCGGAGCTGCTGATGCAGCAGTTCCAGTACCGGGAACAGGCCAGTGACAACAGCATGGTGATGCAGCTGCTGCGCGGCGGCTTTCGCGCCATCACCGGGCTGATCTCCAAGGCCTCGCCCCATGCGGCCAAGGTGCAGACCGCCACCGCCACCATCGGCATCCGTGGCACCGACTTCGACGCCCGCCTGTGCACCACCGACTGCAAGGCCGAAAGCGTGCGCGTCACCGACGCCGCACGCCCCAACACCGTGCAGGCCAGCGCCAAACTGGTCGCCGTGGTGGGCGATGTGGGCGCGCGCGACGTCACCGGGCTGCGCCGGGCGCTGGTGGAAGGCGGTTCGGTCTATCCGGGCGACACAGTGGAGACCGGCGCTGGCGCACGCACCGTGCTGGTGTTTCGCGACGACAGCCGCCTGACCCTGGGGCCCCAAGCCCAGTTCCGTGTCGACAACTTCGTCTATGACGACAAGAACCCGACCGAAGGGCGCTTCCTGGTCAGCCTGCTGCGCGGCTCGCTGCGTGCGCTCACCGGCCTGATCGGCAAGGCCAACCACCGCAACGTCGGCTTTGGCACCGCCACCGCCACCATCGGCATCCGCGGCACCGGGCTGGACCTGGACTGCGGCACGGGGGGCGCCTGCTCTTTCTACACCTGGCTGGGCAGCATCGAGGTCACGCCGCTGGGGCAGGGCGCCTTGCAGGTGCTGCAGGCCGGGCAGGGCCTGCACGTCGGCCCCAGCGGCGTGCGCCCCCTCACCACGCCGCCGCTGGAAAACCTGCCCCGCCCCGACACCGTGCCGGTCAACACCCAGCAGCTCTTTGGCGTGACGCAGGCCAACATCCAGGAGGAGGGCCTGTTCGTCTATGTGCGCGAAGGCCAGATCGAAGTGGCTTCGGCCAAGGAGGTGCTGCACCTCGGGCGCGGCGAGGCCGGGTTTGCCGGCACCGATGGCAGCACCGGCCGCCCCGCGGCCCTGCCCCTGTTCATCCAGAACGACCGCGTCCCCCTGCCCAACCACCCCAACCCTGCCTTGAGCAGCGTTCTCGGAGACATCAATGCCAGTTCCGGCAAGCAGTGCCGTTGAAACCTTGCCCTGCGCAGGCCGCGTGCGCCGGCGCACGGCCCTGGCCAGCGTGGTGCTGGCCAGCGCCCTGGGCTGCGCCATGGCGCAGGATTCACCGCGCTTTCG
Source organism: Rhodoferax sp. (assembly GCA_052390055.1). Taxonomy (GTDB): domain Bacteria; phylum Pseudomonadota; class Gammaproteobacteria; order Burkholderiales; family Burkholderiaceae_C; genus Allorhodoferax. The sequence continues at coordinate 11,273 of JBQTHH010000006.1, read as the reverse complement.
CATCAGCGGCTTCGAGCTTACGGGCGACATCCCGCTGTCCACGCAGGAAACCACCCGCATCCTGGCGCCCTACATCAGCAGCCAGGCCAGCATAGAGACCCTGCAGCAGGCCAGTGCCGCACTGGAGGCCGAACTCAAGGCCCAGGGCCATGTCCTGCACCGCGTCAGCCTGCCGCCGCAGGAGGTGGGCGACAAGGTCGCCCTGGTGGTGGTCAAGTTCGTGATTGGCCGCATCGAAGTGGAGGGCGCACGCCACTTCAGTGCCGAGAACATCCGTGCCAGCCTGCCCGAACTGCAGTCGGGCCAGGCCCCCAACTTCAGGCGCCTGGCGCTGCAGACCGCCATCGCCAACGAGAACCCGAGCAAGAAGGTGCAGGTGGGCATGCGCGAGTCCGACGAGCAGGACCGCATCGACGTGCGCCTGCAGGTGGCCGACGAGGCGCCCTGGAGCGTGGTGCTGGGCGCCAGCAACACCGGCAGCGACGCCACCGGCAACGACCGCATATCCCTGGTGGCGGGGCACAACAACCTCTGGGGCCGGGACCACCAGGCCTCGCTGGCCTATACCAGTTCGGCCGAGCGTGGCGAAGGCGTCAAGCAGTACGGCCTGAATTACCGCGCCCCCTGGTACGGTGGGGGGGGCGTGGCCTTTGCCAGCTACACCAATTCCGACGTGGTGGGCCACTTCGGTGCTTTTTCCAGCAGCGGAGCGGGGCAGACCGCTGGGGTCGGCTACAGCCACTATTTCGAGCCCCAGGGCGGCACGCGCTCCTACCTCACGCTGTCGCTGGACGACAAGACTTTCCGTGTCAGCAAACTCAACGGCGTGGCCATTCCGGGGCAGCAGGAGCGCAACTCCCGGCCCCTGACCCTGTCCTACGCCCGCAAGACCGACATGGACGGCATGTCCTACGGCTACAGCCTGGGCTGGGCGCGCAACCTGCCCAGCGAAGCCAGCGCCGCCAGCCTGGCGGCCTACCGCAGCGAAGACACCCGCGTCACCACCACCGAATGGAGCGCCTGGCGTGCCGACTTCAACATGGCCGCCGGCCTGGGCGGGGGCTGGCTCTTCGGTGCCAAGGGCCAGCTCCAGTACAGCACCGATGCCCTGCTCTCGGGCGAGCAGTTCGGTCTGGGGGGGAGCGCGTCGGTGCGGGGCACCAGCGAGCGCGCCATCTCGGGCGACAGCGGCCTGCTGTGGAGCCTGGAGCTGAGCACCCCGGAGCTGCTGCCGGGGCTGCGCCTGCTGGGCTTCATGGATGCCGGTCTGTTGCAGAGCAACAACACTGCCGGTTCCAGCAGCAAGGTTGCGCGCGACACCCTCAGCAGCGTCGGTCTGGGGCTGCGCTATGGCGCAGGGGCCATCGGCCTGAGTGCAGAATACGCCCGCCTCCTGCAAGGCGCTACGCCGCCCGACACGGTCCCGGCAGGGCTGCCCAGGAAGGGTGACGATAAACTGCACATCAATGTGACGGCGCGCTTTTGAGTGCTCCCCCGGGGCCGGAGGTGGCGTCCGCTCCACCCCGCAACCAACGCGACAGGTATTTTTCATTTCACCATGACTCCCGCACCGAACTTGGCTGGACTACGCCGCAGCCCGATACAGCAGGTTTATCAATGACTTAGGCGCGTTCAACATATGCCGGTGCTTTCTGAAACATGCTCCGGCTTCCGCCCGCCTGGCTCCCATCAGGCTCCTGGAAATCGGGGCTTTCCAAGGAGTCATCATGGCGAAAATCAAGCTCACCAAGTCCGCAGTCGATGCGGCGCAACCTCAGGCGCAGGCCGTCGAACTCCGGGACACGTTGGTGCCCGGCTTCCTGTGCAAGGTTACCCCAGTCGGTCGCAAGGTGTTCATGCTCCAGTACCGCACGAACGCCGGCGAGCGCCGCAAGCCCGCCTTGGGCTTGTACGGGGAACTGACCGTCGAGCAGGCCCGCTCGCTGGCACAAGAATGGCTGGCGCAGGTGCGCCGAGGCGGTGATCCGGCCGCCGACAAGGCGGCGGCGCGCAAGGCACCCACGGTCAAGGAACTGTGCGAGAAGTTCATGGAGGACCACTCCAAGCAGCGCAACAAGCCCAGCACCCAGCGGGGATATCAGGCCGTCATTGACCGCTGCATCGTTCCGATGCTGGGTCGCATGAAGGTTCAGGACGTTAAGCGGCCGGACGTGGCCACCGCGATGAAGAAGATGGCCCACAAGCCGGCCGAGGCCAACCGCGCTTTCAGCGTCATGCGCAAGATGTTCAACCTGGCCGAGGTGTGGGGCCACCGGCCGGACGGCACCAATCCCTGCCGTCACGTACCGATGTACCCCAACGGCAAGGCCACACACCTCATCAGCGACGAGGAAATGGGCAAGCTGTTCCAGTACCTCGACTATCTGGAAACCGATGGACTGGGCCTGGATCACGCCATCCTGCCGTTGGCGATACGCCTGCAATTCGAGTTCGCGGGCCGTCGCTCCGAGGTTGTCACGCTCCAATGGGATTGGGTGGATCTGGAGAACCGGCGCGTGGTCTGGCCCGACAGCAAGACCGGTGGCATGTCCAAGCCCCTGAGCGAGGAAGCCCACCGACTGCTTTCTGGCGCACCACGCCAGGATGGTTGCCCGCACGTGTTCCCTTCGCCGAACCATCCAGGGCAGCACATGACCACAGGCGAGTATTACGGCGGCTGGACCCGCATCCTCAAGCGCGCGGGCGTGACCCATGTGGGCACGCATGGCATCCGGCATCGCTCCGCGACCGACATTGCCAATTCGGGCATTCCGGTCAAGGTCGGCATGGCCCTGACGGCGCACAAGACCGTGGCGATGTTCATGCGCTACGTCCACACCGAGGACAAGCCGGTGCGCGAAGCGGCCGAACTGGTGGCCAGCCGGCGCAAGGCAATTACCGGGGCGCAGCGGCATGCGGAGGTGGCAGCGTGACCACGAGGATGCCTGCGGCGGGAGCCGCGCCCGCCGCCTTGCCTTCAGGCTACGCTGGCATCCACGGCGCCATCGTGGAACTGCTCGATGCTGCGCGCCAGGCAGCGGCACGCAGCGTCAATGCGCTGATGACGGCCAGCTATTGGGAGATCGGCCGCCGGATCGTGGAGGCCGAGCAAAAGGGCAAGCGGCGCGCGGGGTATGGCGAACAGTTGATTGCCCGGCTGTCCGCCGACCTGACCGCGCGCTTCGGGCGCGGTTTCAGCCCAGACAACCTGGAGAACATGCGCCGGTTCTTCGTCGCATATCCCCGTCCCCTGATTTCCGAGGCACTGTCTCGGAAATTCGCCCTGAGCGAGCTGGCGCAGGTGTTCACATTGCCGTGGTCGGCCTACGTGCGTCTGCTGTCGGTCAAGGACGAGCACGCCCGCCGGTTCTACGAATCCGAAGCGCTGCGCGGTGGCTGGAGCGTGCGCCAGCTCGACCGGCAGATCGGCAGCCAGTTCTACGAGCGCACCGCGCTGTCGAAGAACAAGACGGCGATGCTGACCAAGGGCGTGGTGGCGAGGCCAGAGGATGCCGTCGCGCCCGGCGACGCCATCAAAGACCCGTATGTGCTGGAGTTCCTGGATCTCAAGGACGAGTATTCGGAGTCCGATCTGGAGGCCGCCTTGATCCGGCGGCTGGAGGATTTCCTGCTGGAACTGGGCGAAGGATTCACCTTCATCGGGCGACAGCGCCGGTTGCGCATCGACCAGACCTGGTATCGGGTGGACTTGCTGCTGTTCCATCGCCGGCTGTGCTGCCTGGTCATCATCGACTTGAAGCTGGGCAGCCTGACCCATGCGGACGTGGGCCAGATGCACATGTACTGCAACTATGCCAAGGAGCACTGGGCGTATCCCGATGAGAACCCGCCCGTGGGTTTGATCCTCTGCGCTGACAAAGGCCATGCGCTGGCGCGGTATGCCCTCGAAGGCTTGCCGACAAAGGTGATGGCGGCGAACTACCGCACTGTGCTGCCGGACGCCGAACTGCTGCAGAAGGAGCTGGAAACCTCACGGCGCCTGCTTGAGTCGCGCACGGCGAAGCAGCCCAAGAAACTTCAGCCATAACCGGACGTCCCGGCGTGCCGCCGTCGGGTTCGCGGGCTGCGCCCCGCGCCTCGTACCGAGTCGCGGCCATTCGGCTTTGACCCCTGGCGCCTTCGGCCCTCTCGGGCCTGCGCGCTGCGCTTGCCGAAGCGGGTGTGTGCAGTGGGCTGTGTGTGGGCGATCTTGCTGTTCCCTTCATCGTGCCACGGCGTGCTCCCCGTCAAGGGCTGCGCGCCGATGGCGCTTGCGTCCTCCGGCCGTCTTCGACCCCTGACCGCTTGCGCTGCGCCGTGACCCGGAGGTGACGGGCAATTCCGCCCGGCAATCTTCAGGAGTTCACCATGAACAACGCACTCATCACCGACGAGCAGCGCGTGATGCTGCTGGCCAACGGCCGCGAATCCTTGCAAAACCCGGACTTCGATCCGACGCCTGTGGTCAAACTGTTCACGCCGGATGCCGGTGCGACCTGGCTGCTGACCGAGATTGATCCCGACGACCACGATCACGCCTTCGGGTTGTGCGACCTGGGCCTGGGGATGCCGGAAATTGGCTGGGTCAGCCTGGGCGAGTTGGCGACTGTGCGCGGTGGGCTGGGCCTGCCGATTGAGCGTGACCTGTCGTTCCGCGCCGAGAAGCGGTTGAGCGCCTACGCGCGCGATGCGCGCCTGGCTGGGCGGGTCGTCGTTTGACCCGGCCCTTGGAGCGCCGCAAGGCGCTCCTTGCGCTTTCTCAACCATCACAGGAAATCAATGCCATGAGCAGCCATCACGACTACATCATCGAAATCACGGCGCAGCACGATGCGCTCAAGCCGTTCGCACCGGAGAACGGCCAGCCCTTGCGCTTCAGGATCGGCGACGCGGTGATCTACACCAACGACTACGGCGCACAGTTCCGGCGCCGCGTCACCGGGTTCTACCGGCCCACCGGGCTTTCGGGCATGTACGCCCGCGGTGCGCGCTACCTGCTGGACTCGTCCTCGCCGTGGATGCCGGTTTCGGAATCCAGCCTGCGCCCTGACGACTCGGCCTGATGCCTTCGCGCCCCTGGCGGGGCGCTGTGCGCTGCGCTTGCCTCCAGGGGAAAGCCCTGCGGGCTATCCCCGCCGCGCGGTGCTTGGCGCCCCTCAAAGACCGCCGAACCGGCTGCGCCGGATCGGCCTGAAACCAATCGCAGTTCCAGCAGCAGAGGCAGCTCTTCGATGCTTTGTGCATGAGGGCCATCTTGGGCGTGGTACTCATCGGGCATCGAAGGCAGGGCGTCCCCGGCCAAGAAGACATGGCTGGTCGCGCTGTCGTGCTGCGCATCGAGCCCCCTGCGGCGTCTCGCCCCATTCGGGCTTCCATCGTTCCCTCGCTCTGCTCGGCTGACGCCTCCGGCCCGGCTTCCATATCCGGGCCTGCGCGCTTCGCTTGCCGTGCGGTCGGCACACAGGGATGGCCGTTGCCTGTTCAGCCGTCTTCCCTCGCTCATCACCTTGCTCGCGACTGTAGCCCGCGGCCGTGTGCCGTCAAGGCGCGCAGGGCCGTGTCCTCGGCTGCGCCTGCGGGCCGCACCAACCCTGCGCTTGTCTCCTTGACGGCTCCCGTCCGCGCGCTCCTGACCGTCGCGGGCGATGAACTCAGGAAAGACGGTGGCAACGAGGCCAACCGGGTTCTTCGTGCCGACCGCACCGAACAGCCGAAAGGCTGGGCTTCGAATCTAGGAATCCGGTGTGCGGTTTTCTTCAACAGCTAACTTTGTCAGGAGAAATGCCATGCAACTCGCAACCCGTTTCGCTTCCCGTTCCCCGTCGCTGCGCAGCGATTCCCCGTTGTCCGATGACCAAATCCGCCGCGTGGCCCCGTCCATCTTCGCGGACGCCCCGCATGAGAGCCGTTCCGAGCGGTACAGCTACATCCCCACCGCCGCCGTCCTGACCGAACTGCGCAAAGAAGGTTTCCAGCCTTTCATGGTGACGCAAACCCGTGTGCGCGATGAAGGCAAGCGCGAGCACACGAAACACATGCTGCGCCTGCGCCACGCCAGCCAGATCAACGGCGCGGAAGCCAATGAAATCGTGCTGCTCAATTCCCATGATGGGACGAGCAGCTATCAGATGCTGGCCGGAATGTTCCGGTTCGTTTGCAGCAATGGCCTTGTCTGCGGCGACACGGTGGCGGATGTGCGCGTGCCCCACAAAGGCGACGTGGCCGGGCTCGTCATCGAAGGCGCTTATCAAGTGTTGGGCGGCTTCGAGCAGGTGAAGGAATCCCGCGACCTGATGCGCGGCATCACGCTGGACGACGGCGAGGCCGAAGTGTTCGCCCGCGCCGCGCTGGCCCTCAAGTACGACGACCCGGACAAGCCCGCGCCCATCACCGAATCGCAAATCCTGATGCCGCGCCGATTCGACGACCGCCGCCCCGACCTGTGGAGTGTGTTCAACCGCACGCAGGAGAACTTGACCAAGGGCGGGTTGCATGGCCGCGCCGCGAATGGCCGCAGGCAGAGCACGCGCCCGGTACAGGGCATTGACCAAAACATCCGTCTGAACCGCGCGCTGTGGCTGCTGGCCGACGGCATGCGCGCCCTCAAGGCCTGAACCGTTTCCCCGCCGGAGGGGCGGTTTCCCCTCCATTCCTTGTTTCATTCGATTGGAGATACACCATGAACGCCACTACCCAAGTTCGCCAAACCGAAACCCGAGCCATCCACGCCGCCACGCTGGAAGTCGCCGACCCGAGCAAGAACCTGATTCTGGTTCCGCTTTCGCGGCTGGTGCTGCGCCCGACGGGCCGCAACGTGCGCAAGACCCCGCGCATGTCCATCCCCGAACTGGCCGCGTCCATCCAGCGCGTGGGCCTGCTGCAAAACCTCATCGTGATCGCTGCCGCTGATGGCGAGCATTACGAAGTCGTGGCCGGTGGCCGTCGCCTCGCAGCCCTCAAGCTGCTGGCGAAGAAGCACCGCATCGCCAAGGATTGGGATGTGCCTTGCCTGCAAGTGGCCGATGGCACGGCCCGCACCGCCAGCCTCACCGAGAACGTGCAGCGCGAAGCTATGCACCCGGCAGACCAGTTCGAGGCGTTCGCAGCGCTGGTGGCCGAAGGTCGGCCCGTCGAAGACATTGCGGCGGATTTCAGCGTCACGCCGCTGGTGGTGCAGCGCCGCTTGAAGCTGGCGAATGTCTCGCCGCGCCTGATGGCCGACTATCGCGCCGATGCCGTCACGCTCGATCAGTTGATGGCGCTAGCCATCACCGACGACCATGCCGCGCAGGAAAGCGCGTTCTACGACGCGCCGACGTGGCAGCGCCAACCGTCCAACTTGCGCGAACGTCTCACCGAGCGCGAAATCGACGCCTACCGCCATCCGCTGGTGCGCTTTGTCGGGCTGGACACCTACGAGCAGGCGGGCGGTGGCGTGCGCCGCGACCTGTTCGCGGAAGGCGATGCGGGCGTGTATCTGACCGACGCCGCGCTGCTGGAACGACTGGCGCAAGACCGGCTGGCGGGCATCGCCGCCGAAGTGAAGGCCGAAGGCTGGGCATGGGTTGATGCCACGCCGGGCGTAACCCATGCCGACCTGCACGCTTTCCAGCGTGCGCCGAGGGATCGGCGCGAGCCGACCAAACGTGAGGCCCAGCGCATCGAGAAGCTGCAAACCAAGATGCAGGAAGTGGGCGAAGCCCTCGATGCCGCGCTGGACGCAGAGGACGAAGAAAAAGCCGACGCGCTGCAAGACGAAGGCGAAGCCCTGGGCGAACAATTGCAGGTGCTGGAAGATGGCTTGCAGGGCTACGGCCCGAACGTGAAGGCCGCAGCCGGGGCCATCGTCACCATCGACCGCAACGGCGAGGCCGTGATTCATCGCGGGCTGCTGCGCGAGGCGGAGGCCAAGGCGTTGCGCACGCTGGAACGGCTGCGCCAAGGGGGCAGCGGCGAGGGCGCAGAGAACGACGACGAAGGCGACGCGACAGACGAGACGCAAGGCCCCGCCATGTCCGACCGGCTGGTGCAACGCTTGAGCGCCCATCGCACGGCTGCGCTGCAAATCGAAGTCGCCCGGCATCCGCAGGTGGCGCTGGCCGCTCTGGTGCATGGCATGGTGCAAACCGTCTTGCAGGAGCGCCACTACGGCCTCAACCGTGATTCTCTGCCGCTGGGCGTGCGCCTCACGGTGCAAAACCGGCTGGAAGGCATGGCCCCGGACTGGCCGGAATCGTCCGCCGCTCTCGCCCTGCGCGAACTGCAACAGGCATGGGGTGGCAAGCTGCCCGAGGACAGCGCCGAACTGTTCGCCGCACTGCTGGCGACGGAGCAAGACGAACTGGTCAAGCTGCTGGCCGTTTGCGTGGCTTCCACGGTGGATGTGGTGACGCCTCGCGCCACGCCGCACCCGCCCGGCGCTGAACTGGCGCAGGCCGTGGGGCTCGACATGGCCGCATGGTGGCAGCCGACTGCCGACGGGTATTTCCGGCATGTGCCGAAGGCCGCAATTCTCCAAGCCGTGGGCGAGTACGCGCCGGAGCAGGTCAACCGACTGGCGAAGTTGAAGAAGGGCGACATTGCCAGCGAAGCCGAGCGGCTGGCCAATGGCACGGGCTGGATGCCCGCCATCTTCAAGGCCGAAGGCTCGCGGGAGGTTGCACCGGAAGCAGGGCCGGAGCAAGACGCCCCGGAGGATGCTGAAGCCGTGGCGGATGAGCCCGCCGACGCGCTGGCCGCTTGACCACATCGAAGGCAAGCGCCCCGGCTTTTGCCGGGGCGCTTCGCTTGGAAGGAGAACCGCCAATGACTCACACCACGATCAGCCGCCCGCGCATGGTGGCGACCTACGCACCCGGCGCGGTGCGCGCCCGCCGCTGGCACGGCGACGTGCGCGGCTACCGTCCGCCTCACGGCTGGACGGCCCGCGCTGACCTCACGGACATTCACCCCATCACGGGCCGCACCTTGCCGCGTGCCGTGTGGTGGCTTATCGAGACGAAGGAATAGGCAAGCCAGCACCGGCCCCAGGTCGTCCCGCCCTGGGGCCGGTGAATACCAAAAATCCGGGCGCGGCGGTGCCGCGCCGAGGCCAATTTGCACAGAAGCCAGAAGTGGTGTGCGGTTCTTGTGTCAGGTTTCAGCGCAGCACCCTCGCTGCTGCTGTATTGGCGGACACGGCACCGAGCCAAACGAGCAAAACACGCAGCAATCGCCCGGCTTTGGCCGCAGCAGCACCTTGCAGTTCGAGCACTCGTAATAGAACTGGCAGGCATCCGTGGGCATGGCCTCCTGCTGAGCGTGGCCGCAGTGCGGGCAGGTCAGCACCGATTCGAGGATGACGGTGCTCATCGTGCCCTCATTTCTTCACCATGGACGGATAGCCCGCGTTCGTGGTGGCCTGGGTCAGCGCTTGCGGCTGGGCCTTGTCGGGGTCGAAGGTGACCGTGGCGGTCTTCTTGCTGAAATCGACCTGCACGGCGCTGACGCCGGACACCTTCTCCAGCGACTTCTTGACCGTGATCGGGCACAGCTCGCAGGTCATGTTCTGCACGGCCAGCGTGACGGTCTTTGGCGGGGCAGCCAACACCGCAACGGGCAAGGCGGCCAGCGCGGCGATCAGCAGTTTGCGCATGGGAAACTCCTTTCAGTAAAACAACGGGGCCAGCCAAGGCACGGCCAGTAGAGCTGCCAGCAGCACGGTGACGATCCAGAACGTGAGCCGTTGCCGCTGGAGCGTGCGCGGATCGGCGCACGGCGTGCCCGGCGCGCAGACCTGCGGCACCAGATAGAGCTTGTGAAAGGCCAGGCCGAGAAACAGCAGCGTCAAGCCGATGAAGATGGGGCGGTACGGCTCCATCGCAGTCAAGCTGCTGACCCACGTTCCGCCGATGCCGAGCGCCAGCAGCACAAGCGGCCCGACACAGCACACCGACGCGCCGATGGCGGCCAGGATGCCCGCGATCAGCGAGCCTTTGCCGGCGAGTTGTGCCATGCCTGATTCCTTGAACTTGTTTGCCTGAGCGTTACTCTACATTCCGTACCCAAGTACGGAGTCAAGGGAAATGTGATGACTGCAGAACTGAGCATCGGCCAGCTGGCGCACGCTGCCGGGGTGAACATCGAAACCATCCGCTATTACCAACGGCGCGGCCTGTTGGATGAGCCGCCAAAGCCGCTGGGTGGGCATCGGCGCTACGCAGTGGAACAGGCCAAGCGGGTGCGTTTCATTAAGCGTGCGCAGGTACTGGGCTTCACGCTGGACGAAGTGGGCGCGCTACTGATGCTGGATGCAGCATGTGCTTGCAGCGAAACGCGGACGCTGGCGGTGCGCAAGCTGGGCCTGATCAAGCAGAAGATGGCCGACCTTGCAGCCATGCGGCAGGCGTTGGGCGGTTTGGTGCAGCGGTGCGACGCGGGTGATGGTCACGCGACATGCCCGATCATCGATGTGTTGGCGCGGGACTGAACGGCCGGTCTGAACAGAGGCGGCGTTGAAGCTGTCGAGCGTTCCGCGCGGCATTGCGGGCCAGCATGGGCCAGGGCGTCAGAGCGCGGGTAGTGGTCGGAGTCATCCAGCAGCTGGCGGAATGTCGTCTGCATCGTCCGCATGATTGAACGGTACCTGATTCCATCAGGCGTGTGTTTCTGAAACTGCCTGGGCGTGTCGGCATACGCCGCCGGGCTTTCGGGCTGCGCCCCGTGCCGACTTCGCCGTCACGGCCATTCGGCTTCAATCCCTCACGCCTTCGCGCCTGCGGCGCTGCGCGCTGACGCTTGCCTCCAGGGGATCGGCGCAATACCCATCCCCGCCGCACGCTGCTTGGCGCCCCTTCAAAACCGCCGAACCGGCGCCGCCGGATCGGCTAGGCAAATGCCCCGCCTTATGGGGTGGAGCGCAGGAGCTACGCCATGGCTTGCTGCGGTGGGTTGCACGGATGCGTGCCGTCCTCAATGCTGGCGGCTCTTGCCCATCACGTCACGAAGGACGGTTCACGGACACGACGCCCGACCTCGCCATGGAGTTTCCACGCCACACCTCAAACACGATACCACCGGATACAGCAGGGGCATTCCTGTCTGTCGTCCGGGTGTGGTGCTTGACGGCATCAGGGCGCGGATCGTTGAAACCTTGCTGCGGGGGTGTCGAGCCGGGCCAGTCTCCTTTTGGAGCGGTTCGACCCGATGCGTCCTTGTGTTGTTGTGAATCCTGGCGGTGGCACGGCTGCGCCTCGGGCTTCATGGCTGCAACCGTCCGGCGCAAACAATTTCCC
>JBQTHH010000005.1:0-122541 GCA_052390055.1 Rhodoferax sp. | reverse complement strand
TCAGCAGGCCGTAGCGGTAGAAGCGCTCGATGTCGTTGCCCTTGAAGGTGGAGCCGTCGCCCCAGATGTTGACGTCGTCTTCCTTCATGGCGGCCACCAGCATGGTGCCGGTGACGGCGCGCCCCAGCGGCGTGGTGTTGAAGTAGGTCAGGCCTGCGGTGCTGATGTGGAAGGCACCGCTTTGCAGCGCGGCAATGCCCTCGGCCGCCAGTTGCGCTCGGCAGTCCACCAGCTTGGCCTTGATGGCGCCGTACTCCATGGCCGAACACCGCCGCCTGTTTCGGGCTCTGCGCATTGACTGCGTGCGGGTGCTGGGAACCCAGTGGGTGGATGCCCCTGAGCCGCGCTTTCAGTCGGTAGACAGCCAGGCCTTGATGCTGGCCCAGCCGCCAACCGAAGCCAGCGTGGTGGATGAGTTGCCCAAGGGCTTTCGCCTGCCAGCAGGCAAGCTGGAACGCTTGCAGGAGCCTCCCGCCTCCTGGCGGCCTGGTTCGCGGGCCTTCAGCCCTTACGCGGCCAGGCGCCCACGGCCAAAGCCACCCAGGCGCTGATGAAGCAGACGCCACCCACGGGCACCAGCGGGCGCGCGAACTCCCAGCCCCAGAGCGCGCGGGCGTAGAGGTTGGCGCAAAACAGCAGCAGCCCGGCGCTGAACAGCAGGCCGCTGAGGCGGTAGGCGCGGGGCGCATCCACCGGGCGCATCAGGGTGCCCAGCACCACCAGGGCCAGCGCGTGGTACTGGTGCATGGCCACGGCCTGGGGCAGGTAGCTGGCGCTACGCAGGCTCTCGGCATGGGCGCTGGCGGCCGCCATGGCCACCGCCACTGCCGCATTGAGCGTACCCCAGGCGATGCACAGGCCCGACGCGTGGGAGCCCCGCTGCCGTCTCTGATCTGGCAGTGCGCCGCTCATGCGGCACCGTCGTTACCGCTCTCCCGCGCCGCCAGCTGCTCGCGCGAATAGGCGTTGATGACGCGCAGCTCGGCCAGGGTCTGGTCGATTTTGGCGCGTTTTTTCTCCAGCTCGGCAATCTCGGCGGCGGTGCGCTCGATCACGTAGCTGAGCTGCTGGCTGCGGCCCTCGCCGCCTTCGCCGTACAGGTCCAGGTAGCGTTTGATCTCGGCCAGCGGCGTGCCGATGGACTTGGCGCGCAGGATGAGCGTGAGGCGGGCGCGGTCGCGGCGGGTGTAGACGCGGGCGCCGTTCACCCGGCGCGGGGTGATCAGGCCTTTGTCTTCGTAAAAGCGCAGCGCGCGCAAGCTGATGCCGAACTCGCGGCACAGCTCGGTGATGCCGAACAGCTCGGCCGTCTCCACATCGCGGTGGGACTCGACAAAGGCTTGGGCAGCGCTGATCTTCATGAACGGGGCAGGGGGGGAGGGGGCTTACAGAACGCGCTGCAGGCGCAGGGCCACACTCATGTCGCCCGATACCTTGAGCTTACCAGTCATGAAGGCGGTGGCCGGTTCCAGGTCGCCCCGCACCATGGCGATCAGGTTGGCCAGGGTGAGGCTGATGTTGCAGTCCGCGCCCTCGGCGGCGTTGCTCACGCTGTTGGGGCTGGATTTGGCGTCGATGAAGATGGCGCCGTCTTCGCCGCAGTCGAACTTGAGCGTGGCGGCCAGGCCGCTGTCGGCGCCGACCTTGGTGCGGATCGCCTGGGTGCATTCGTCGAGGGTCATGGTTGTTTTCCTTGGGCAGTGGTGAACCGGCAGCGCCGGGGTGGGGCCGAATGCTAGCAGCCGTCCATTCCGCGCTGCATAGGGAAAATACCTATACGGTATCTTGTTGACGTTAACGTAACCATGCCATCTAATGCGTCATCCAAGCACGAAGGACAGCTTTGCCATGCCCGTGATCCGTTCCCGCATCCAACCCAAGAGCGCCGCCTTTGCGGCCAACGCCGAGCGCATGGGTGCGCTGCTGGCCGAGGTGCAGCGCCTGGAAAACCAGGTGATCGCCGAGTCCGAATCCAAGCGCGACAAGTTCGCGCAGCGCGGCCAGCTGTTGCCGCGCGAGCGCGTGGCGCGCCTGCTGGACCGGGGCAGCCCGTTTCTGGAGCTGAGCCGCCTGGCGGGCCTGAACATGCACGATGACGACGGCAAGAAGTCGGTCATGGGTGGCGGCTCCATCGTCGGCATCGGCGTGGTGGCGGGCAAACGCTGCCTCATCACCGCCAACGACAGCGCCGTCAAGGGCGGCACGGTGGCGCCCATGGGCCTGAAGAAGGGCCTGCGCGGCCAGCAGATTGCGCTGGAGAACAAGCTGCCCATCATCAGCCTGGTGGAGAGCGGCGGTGCCAACCTCATGTACCAGGCCGAGATTTTTGTGGACGGTGGGCGCAGCTTTGCCAACCAGGCGCGCATGTCGGCAGCGGGCCTGCCGCAGATCGCGGTGGTGCACGGCTCCAGCACGGCGGGCGGGGCCTACATGCCGGGCCTGTCGGACTACGTCATCCTGGTGCGCGGGCGCTCCAGCATCTACCTGGCGGGCCCGCCGCTGGTCAAGGCCGCCATGGGTGAAGACGCCACCGACGAAGAGCTGGGCGGGGCCGAGACCCACGCCCAGGTCACCGGCCTGGGCGAGTACCTGAGCGAGGACGATGCCCATGCCATCGCCCTGGCGCGCGAGGTGCTGGACAAGCTGCAGTGGGACGCCGCGCCCGCGCCCGGCGCCTACGCCGAGCCTTTGTTCGACGAGCAGGAACTGATGGGCATTGTCCCCTTGGATGAGCGCGAGCCCTACGACGTGCGCGAGGTCATCGCCCGGCTGGTCGATGGCTCGGACTTCCTGGAATTCAAGGCCGCCTACGCCGCCGAGACCGTGTGCGGCCACGCCCGCGTGCAGGGCCATCTGGTCGGCATTTTGGGCAACAACGGCCCGATCCAGCCCACCGGTTCGACCAAGGCGGCGCAGTTCATCCAGTTGTGCGACCAGAGCGGCACGCCGCTGGTCTTCTTGCAGAACACCACCGGCTACATGGTGGGATCAAGCGCCGAGCGCGGCGGCGCCATCAAGCACGGCAGCAAGATGATCCAGGCCGTGGCCAACGCCCGGGTGCCCAAATTCACCTTCGTGCTCGGCGGCTCCTATGGCGCCGGCAACTACGGCATGTGCGGGCGCGGCTTCGACCCGCGCTTCATCTTCGCCTGGCCCACGGCGCGCACCGCCGTCATGGGCGGGGCCCAGGCGGCCAAGGTCATGGACATCGTCAACCGCGCCAAATTGGAGCGCATGGGCGCCGAGGTCAATGAGGAAGCGCTGACGGCCATGTCCGACGGCCTGCGCCAGCGCCTGGACAAGGAAAGCATGGCCCTGTTCGGCACCGCGCGCCTGTGGGACGACGGCATCGTCGACCCGCGCGACACCCGGCGCATCCTGGGCCTGTGCTTAGGTCTGGCGCGCGAGGCCGAGGCCCGCACGCTGCGCCCCAACACCTTTGGCGTGGCCCGCATGTAAGGCCGCCCGCATTGCACATGCCGCCCGCCCGGTGTGCAGAAAAGGCCCCACCCAGGGCGAGCGGGATACACGAAAGCAGCTATCAACCCGAGGAAGAAACCATGCAATTCACCGCCGAACACACCCAGATTGCCGACACCGTGCGCAAGTTCGTCGCCAATGAGATCAACCCCTTTACCGCTGAGTGGGAAAAGGCCGGGCAATTCCCGGCGCACGAAGTGTTCAAGAAGCTGGGCAACCTGGGCCTGCTGGGCATCAAGTACCCGGCGGAATTCGGCGGCATGGGGCTGGATTTCAGCTACTCCATGGTCATGGCCGAGGCGCTGGGCACCTGCAACGTGGGCGGCGTGCCCATGGCCATCGGGGTGCAGACCGACATGTGCACCCCGGCACTGGCGCGCTTTGGCTCCGACGAGCTGCGCCGCGAGTTCCTGGCGCCCAGCATTGCGGGCGACTTGGTGGGCTGCATCGGCGTGAGCGAGGCCGGGGGCGGCTCGGACGTGGCCGCAGTCAAGACCACGGCGCGCAAGGAGGGCGGCGACTACGTCATCAACGGCTCCAAGATGTGGATCACCAACGGCCTGCAGGCCGACTGGTGCTGCCTGCTGGTCAACACCAGCGAGGGGTCGGCGCATAAGAACAAGTCGCTCATCGTCGTGCCCATGGACGCACCCGGCATCAGCAAGCAGAAGATCGAGAAGATTGGCATGCACTCCAGCGACACGGCGCAGCTCTTCTTTGACAACGTGCGCGTGCCCCAACGCAACCTGATCGGGCAGGAGGGCATGGGCTTCATGTTCCAAATGCTGCAGTTCCAGGAGGAGCGCCTCTACGTCGCCGCCGGGGCCCTGAGCAACCTGGACGGCCTGATCGACCAGACCATTGCCTACACGCGCCAGCGCCACACCTTTGGCCAGCCCATTTTGGACAACCAGGTGGTGCATTTCCGCCTGGCCGAGCTGCGCACCGAGGTCGAAGCCCTGCGCGCACTCACCTACCGCGCGGTGGAGGCCTATGTGTCGGGCAAGGACGTGACCAAGCTCGCCTCCATGGCCAAGCTCAAGGCCGGGCGCCTGTCGCGCGAGGTGGCCGACAGTTGCCTGCAGTACTGGGGCGGCATGGGCTTCACCGCCGACAACCCCATTTCCCAAGCCTGGCGTGACGGGCGCCTGGGCTCCATCGGCGGCGGCGCCGACGAGATCATGCTGGGCATCATCTGCAAGCTCGAAGGCACCTTGCCAAACAAGCTGCGCTGAAAATCAGTCCTGATTTGCTATGAATTTCGAAGCAATCACCGCAGTCCACACGCGGGCTACCCTTGAAATTACCCTGAACCGGCCGGAGGCGCGCAACGCCATGTCGCTGGCCATGGTGGGCGAGCTGCGCCAGGCCCTGGCACAGGCCGAAGCCACGGCAGGCAGCGCGCAGCCGGTGCGCGTGGTGGTGCTGCGCGGTGCCGGAGGGCACTTTTGCGCCGGGGGCGACGTGAAGGACATGGCGCGTGCCCGCATGCGGGCCACGCAGGGGGGCGATGACGGCACCGACCCGATCGCGGACGTGAGTGCCGCCTTTGGCCAACTGTGCGCCGCTTTTGCCCAGACGCCCCTGGCCGTGGTGGCGGTGCTGGAAGGCACGGTCATGGGCGGCGGCTTGGGCCTGGCCTGTGTGGCGGATGTGACCATTGCCAGCGAGACGGCGAGTTTTCGATTGCCTGAAACCGCGCTGGGCGTGGTGCCCGCGCAGATTGCCCCTTTTCTGGTGGAGCGCCTGGGCTACTCGCAGGCCAAGCGCCTGGCAGTCACCGGCGGGCGCGTGGACGCCGCCCAGGCCCTGGCCATCGGCCTGGTGCACCAGCAGGTGGCCAGCAGCCAACTGCAGGCTGCGCTGGACGCCGTGCTGGCCGAGATCCTGGCCTGCGCGCCCGGCGCGTTGGCGGCCACCAAGGCCCTGATGGCCCAGGCCCGCTGGCAGACACCGGCCTCGCTGGTGGAGCACGCGGCGGCAGTGTTCTCCCGCGCCGCCCAAAGCCCCGAAGGCGTGGAAGGCACGGGCGCCTTTCTTCAAAAACGCCAACCGTACTGGGTGCCAGCATGATGTTTGACAAGATACTCATCGCCAACCGTGGTGAGATAGCGTGCCGCGTGATCCGTACCGCGCGCAAGCTCGGCTACGCCACCGTGGCGGTCTACAGCGATGCCGACCACGACGCCCCCCACGTGGCCCTGGCCGACGAAGCCGTGCACATTGGCGCCGCACCCGCAGCCGAGTCCTACCTGAAGGTCGACGCCATCCTGGACGCCTGTCGCAAGACCGGCGCCGACGCCCTGCACCCCGGTTACGGCTTCCTCAGCGAGAACGCCGCTTTTGCCCAGGCCTGTGTGGATGCGGGCGTGGTCTTCATCGGCCCCCCTGCCAGCGCCATCGAAGCCATGGGCGACAAGGCCCTGGCCAAGAAGCGCATGCTGGCGGCAGAGGTGCCCTGCGCGCCGGGCTACCTGGGGGAAGACCAGAGCGATGCCACGCTGGTGGCCGAAGCCCAAAAGCTGGGCTACCCGCTGCTGGTCAAGGCGGTGGCCGGTGGCGGTGGGCGCGGTATGCGCCTGGTAGCGTCGGACGCCGAAGTGCAGGCCGGTATCGACGGCGCCCGCCGCGAAGCCACCAGCGCTTTTGGCGACGGCACCCTGATGCTGGAGCGGCTGATCGACCACGGCCGCCACATCGAAATCCAGGTGTTTGCCGACGCCCATGGCAACGCGGTCCACCTGGGCGAGCGCGACTGCACGGCCCAGCGCCGTCGCCAGAAGGTGATCGAAGAAGCCCCCTCGCCGGTGGTATCGCCTGCCATGCGCGAGGCCATGGGCCGCGACGCCGTCGCCGCCGCACTGGCGGTGGGCTACCGGGGCGCGGGCACGGTGGAGTTCATCGTGGACCGGGACTTGCGCCACTACTTTCTGGAGATGAACACGCGCCTGCAGGTGGAGCACCCCGTCACTGAGTGCATCACAGGCTTTGACCTGGTGGAGTGGCAACTGCGTGTGGCAGCGGGCGAGCCGCTGCCGGTGCGCCAGCAGGACATCCGATTCACCGGCCACGCCATCGAAGCACGCCTGTACGTGGAAGACCCCTACAGCGGTTTTGCCCCGCAAACCGGAACGGTGCTGCGGTGGCGGCCCGAGGCCGCCGTGCAGGGCGGGGTCGAGAGTGGGCGCGTGGCCAGCGGTGTGCGGGTGGATGACGGCATCCGCGAAGGCAGCGTCGTTTCCCCCTTCTACGACCCCATGGTGGCCAAGATCATTGCCCATGGGTGCGACCGCAACGACGCCATCCGCCGCCTGCGCGCCGCGCTGGCGGCAACGCCTTTGCTGGGCCTGAAGAACAATGGCCGCTTCCTGAGTGACCTGGTGGACCACCCGGCCTTTCGCCATGCCGAGATGACGACCACGCTGATCGACCAGTGGCTGGCGCAGGGCGAGCCCTTGCTGCAGGCCCCGGTGGCCAGTGATGACGCCTGGCGTGTGGCCGCCATGGCGCTGGCGCTGCAGGGGGGCAGCGGCTGGCGCGCCAACAGCGTGTCCAGCTACGGCTTCACCGTGCGCTGCGGCGACGTGTCGCGCGCAGTGCGCGCCGCCCCCGACCGCTTTGGCGGCATTGCCATCACCCTGGACGGCCACACCGCGCCAGCGCGGGTGCTGTCCTATGCCGATGGGGCGCTGCGTTTTGAACTGCACGGGGTGCAGCAAAGCGCCGTGGCGGTGCTGGCGGGGGCCCAGGTGCACCTGGCTTACCGGGGCTACAGCGGGGTGTTTGAAGAGGTATCGCCCTTTCCCAGGGCCGATGCCTTGCAGGACCCCAGCCGCGCCTTGTCGCCGGTGGCGGGCAAGGTCACGCAGGTGTTGGTGGCGGCGGGCGACGCCGTGCAGGAAGGCCAGCCACTGGTGTGCGTGGAGGCCATGAAGATGGAAATGTGGCTCAGCGCACAGGCCGCAGGCCGCGTGAAAGCGGTGCACGTCCGCGCCGGTGAACAGGTGGAATCCGCCGCCTTGCTGGTGCAACTCGACATCAATCCAACGGAGAAAGCATGATGGACAAAGCGATTCTGACCTGCGCGCTGACCGGCGTGCTGACCAACCCGCAGCAGCACCCTGTGCCAGTGACGCCGACGCAAATGGCGGCCGAGGCGCGTGACGCCTTCAACGCCGGGGCCAGCATCATGCACGTGCACCTGCGCCGCCAGGAAGAGGGCATGGGCCACCTGCCTTCGTGGGACCCGGACGTGGCGCAGACCATCGTCGATGCGATCCGCGCGGCCTGCCCCGGCGTCATCATCAACCTCACCACCGGCGTGGTGGGCAAGGACATTGCCGGGCCGCTGGAGTGCATCCGCCGTGTGCGCCCCGAGATCGCGGCCTGCAACGCCGGCAGCCTGAACTACCTCAAGCTCAAGGAGGATGGCCAATGGGCCTGGCCGCCCATGGTGTTCGACAACCCGGTCTCCAAAGTCCAGCAGTTCCTGGACGTGATGGAGCAGTGTGGCACCCACCCCGAGTTCGAATGCTTCGACGTCGGCATCGTGCGTTCGGTGGGCATGTACATCAAAAACGGCATGCTCAAGCCCTCCATGGGGCGGCCCGAATACAACCTGGTGATGGGCGTGGCCTCGGGCATGCCCTGCGATGCGCGACTGCTGGCGCTGCTGCCCGAGCTGATGGTGCCAGGCGCGGTGTGGCAGAGCACGCTCATTGGCCGCAGCGAGATCTGGCCGGTGCACCAGAAGACTGCCGAACTGGGCGGCATGCTGCGCACCGGGCTGGAAGACACCTTCTACCTGCCCGGCGGCGCCAAGGCCAGCGGCAACGGCGTGCTCATCGCCGAGCTGGCTGCGTGCGCGCGCCGCGCCGGGCGCGAGGTGGCCAGCCCCAGCGAAGCCCGCCAGATGCTGGGCCTGTGAGGACCCCCAGGGAAGAGGCTGGGGGACAGGCGCACTTTTTTCTACAAAAAGTGAGCGGCCTGGACAAAGCCAAAAAAACAGTGCTAGAATAGCGGCTTACGCGGCTGTAGCTCAGCTGGATAGAGTACTTGGCTACGAACCAAGGGGTCGTGGGTTCGATTCCTGCCAGCCGCACCAAAACGACAAGCCCCAGAACTGCAAGGTTCTGGGGCTTTTTCGTATGTGTTCTGTCCGCAGCGTTTCCTCACACCCCATGAGCAAGGCGTTCACCAAAGAATCCGATGGCGATGAGGACGAAGTCCGCCTGCCGCCTCTGCCCGCCGGGGGCAAGAACTACATCACGCCCGCAGGCTACGCGCGCCTGCGCGCCGAGCTTATGGACCTGATCGACAACGAGCGCCCCAAAATGGTGGAGACCGTGCACTGGGCCGCGAGCAATGGCGACCGTTCGGAAAACGGCGACTACCTTTATGGAAAGAAACGCCTGCGCGAGATCGACCGGCGCATCCGCTTCCTGACCAAACGGCTGGAGATCGCCGAGGTGGTGGACCCGCGCGTGCACCAGGGCAAGGACCAGGTGTTCTTTGGTGCGCGCGTGACCTATGCGGACGAAGGCGGGCTGGAGCGCACGGTGCGCATCATGGGCATCGATGAGGCCGATTCGGCCCAGGGCGATGTGAGCTGGGTCTCGCCCATCGCCCGCACCCTGCTCAAGGCACGTGTGGGCGACCTGCTGCAACTGCCCACCCCCGATGGGGTGCACGAGATCGAAGTGCTGGCGGTGCAGTACCCGCAATAGCGCCGCGCGCGCTGCCTGGGGGCCTCTCAGTTGCCCGAGGTGTGGCGGCGCACCTGCATCACGTCCGGGGTGCGGGTCAGGGTGCGCATGGCGGCGCCCAGGTGCTGTGCGTCGCGCACCGCCACCACGAAGCGCAGGTCGGTGGCGTCCTGCGCGGCCTCCTGGCCCATGTCGATGTGCAGGATGTCGGCCTCGGCGCGCGCCAGCGCGGCGGCCACCTTGGCCAGCACGCCCTTGCCGTTGTGCACCGACACCACCAGCCCGGTCTGGAAGGTGCGCACCGGCTCGTCGGCCCACTCCACCCCGATGAAGCGCTCGGCGTCCTTTTGCTTGAGCTTGCGGCCGATGGCGCAGTCGGCGCTGTGCACGATCAGGCCTTCGCCGCGCCCGAGGTAGCCCACGATGGCGTCGCCCGGGATCGGACGGCAGCAGGTGGCCAGGGTCACCGAGGCGTTCTCGCTGCCGTCGATGGTGATGGTGTTCAGTGCCTGGGCCTCGCTGGGCGCATAGCGCTGTGTGCTCAGGGCGATGGCGTCGGGGCGCTGGCCGTTTTCGGCCAGCAAGGTGGCGATGCGCTTGGCCACGATGTGGGCAATGCGCTTGCCCAGGCCGATGTCGCCCAGCAGCTCCTGGCGGTTGCGGTTGCCGGTGAAGCGCAGCAGCTTGTCCCACACCGGGTCGGGCCCATCGCCGTCGAGTGCGAAATGCGGCACGCCCTCGCTGCGCAGGGCCTGCGCCAGCAGCCGGGCGCCCAGGGCCTCGCTTTCCGTGTGTGCGACCGACTTGAGGTGGTGGCGGATCTTGGAGCGCGCCCGGCCCGTGCGCACAAAACCCAGCCAGGCGGGGTTGGGGCTGGCGTGGGGGGAGGTGATCACCTCCACCACGTCGCCATTGCGCAGCTCGGTGTGCAGCGGCGCCTGGGCGCCGTTGATGCGTGCGCCCATGGCGTGGTCGCCCACGTTGCTGTGGATGGCATAGGCGAAGTCCACCACCGTGGCCGCGCGCGGCAGCGCCATGATGCGGCTCTTGGGGGTGAAGACGTAGACCGAGTCCGGAATCAGGTCGACCTTGACGTGGTCCCAGAACTCCGCTGCATCGCGCGTTTCGCTCTGGATGTCGAGCAGCGACTGCAGCCATTGCGTGCCCAGGCGGTCGCCTGCCTCGTGCGGGGCATTGGCCTTGTAGAGCCAGTGCGCGGCCACCCCGGACTCGGCCACCAGGTCCATGGCGTCGGTGCGCATCTGGAACTCGATGTTGACGCCCGCGGGCCCGACCAATGTGGTGTGCAGCGACTGGTAGCCGTTGATCTTGGCAATGGCGATGTGGTCCTTGAATTTGCCTGGCACCGGCTTGTAGAGCTGGTGCAGCAGCCCCAGCGCGGTGTAGCAGTCGGTGACGTTGGGGACGATGAGGCGAAAACCATAGATGTCCGTCACCTGGGCAAAGCTCAGGTGCTTGAGGGTCATCTTCTTGTAGATGGAGTACAGCGTTTTCTCACGCCCGGCCACACGGATACCCATGCCGTACTCGAAAAACACCGTCTCGACCTCTTTCTGCACCTTCTGGATCAGGTCGCGCCGGCGCCCGCGTGCCTTGGACACGGCCTTGGACAGCACCGCATAGCGCCAGGGTTTGAGGTGGCGAAAGGCCAGGTCCTGCAGCTCGCGGTAGGCCTGGTTCAGGCCCAGGCGGTGGGCGATGGGGGCGTAGATCTCCAGCGTTTCCGACGCGATGCGCCCCCACTTGCTGCGCGGCATGTCCGACAGCGTGCGCATGTTGTGGCTGCGGTCGGCGAGTTTGATGAGGATGACGCGCACGTCGCGCGCCATGGCCAGCAGCATCTTGCGAAACGACTCGGCCTGGCTTTCCTCGCGCGTGTTGAACTGCAGTTTGTCCAGCTTGGTCAGGCCATCGACCAGCTCCGCCACCGGGGCACCGAAGCGTTCGACCAGCTCGAGCTTGGTGGCGCCGCAGTCTTCCATGACGTCGTGCAGCAGCGCCGCCATGAGGGCCTGGGCGTCGAGCTTCCATTGCGCGCACTGTGCCGCCACCGCGATCGGGTGGGTGATGTAGGGCTCGCCGTTCTTGCGCAACTGGCCCAGATGGGCCTCGTCGGCAAAACGGTAGGCTTGGCGCACCAGCGCGACGTCGGCCTCGCCCAGATAACCCAGGCTGGCGGTGAGCGCGGCAAAGGAGGCGGCGGCGGCGTTGGCCGCACCTGGGCTCGGCGTGGCCGAAGGGCCAGCGTTGTCTGGGGCGGGGGGCGTGGCGGGGGTGACCATGCGCAAACTGTAGCGTGGGCGTTGCTGGCGCGGGGGCGCTGTCAAAAAAAAAGCACCGCGCAGGCGGTGCTTTCGGGGGTGTGCGGGCGCTTTACAGCGGCACTTTCTTGAGCATTTCCAGGCCGACCTTGCCAGCGGCGATTTCGCGCAGGGCCGTCACGCCGGGTTTGTTCTTGCTCTCGATCTTGGGGGTGTGGCCCTGGCTGAGCATGCGCGCGCGGTAGGTCGCGGCCAGGACGAGTTGGAAACGGTTGGGGACCTGCTCCAGGCAGTCTTCCACGGTGATACGGGCCATTGCTACTCCGGTTCGGCGGTGTGGGGCTAGGAAATGTTGAGCGCCTTGAAGGTCTCGGCACGTGTGCGCCGCTGTGCCACCAGGCGCAGGCGTTGGGCGTGAATGACCGTTTTCAGGTCGAAGAGCGCACGCTCAAAGGTCTCGTTGATTATAACGAAGTCGAATTTGTCGATGTGCGAGACCTCTTCGGCGGCATTTTTCATGCGGGTGTCGATCACCTCGGGCGCGTCTTCGCCACGGCGCTCCAGCCGGGCGCGCAGTTCGTCCCAACTGGGCGGCAGGATGAAGATGCATATCGCATTGGCAAAGATGTTCTTGATCTGCACCGCGCCCTGGAAGTCGATCTCCAGGATGGTGTCGGCACCCATGGCCATGCGGTCCTCGATGGCTTTCTTGGAAGTGCCGTAGCGGTAGTCGTGCACGTGCGCCCACTCGACGAAGCCGTGGGCCGCCACCATGGCATCAAAATCGTGGTCGGAGACGAAGAAGTATTCGCGCCCGTGCTTTTCCTGCCCGCGCGGCGGGCGGGTGGTGTGCGAGACCGAGAGCTGGACGT
Organism: Rhodoferax sp.; assembly: GCA_052390055.1. Classification (GTDB taxonomy): domain Bacteria; phylum Pseudomonadota; class Gammaproteobacteria; order Burkholderiales; family Burkholderiaceae_C; genus Allorhodoferax. The sequence goes on along the minus strand of JBQTHH010000005.1, from coordinate 110,202 downwards.
GCGAGTCCAGCTCCATGAGTGCCTTGACCAGGCTGGATTTGCCCGCCCCGCTGGGGGCTGCGACGACAAAGAGGTTTCCGGGGTATTCCATGGCAGCGCTGCTGGCGTGAACAAGCCCGCTATTTTAAGAACTTGCGGACCCGTTCCACGTGTCTGCCGGATACAGCCCGTGGGTGCGGCCGAACAGGCGCGTCAGCCCCAGCAGTGCGCCGATGTGGGGCATGGGGTGCCCCAGCCGGGTGCCGATCTCATGCACCGCGCCCACCAGGGCGTCGAGTTCGATGGCGCGCCCCGCCTGCACGTCCTGCAGCATCGAGGTCCTGAAGGCGCCCAACCGGCGCGTCACGGCCTGGCGGTCTTGTGCCGATTGTTCGATCGGGCAGCCAATGCGCGCGCCGATGGCGGCGGCCTCCTGCATGGCGCCGATGCAAAAGGCGCTGACCAGCGGGTCGTCCAGGATGCGGTCGGTGCTGGCCCCGGTGAGGGCGCTGACTGGGTTCATGGTCATGTTGCCCCACAGCTTGTACCAGATGTCGCGGCGCACATCGTCGCTGGCGCTGGCGTCGAACCCGGCGCCGCGCAGCAGCGCTGCCACAGCGCCAGCGCGCGCGCTCGCACCCCCTGCGGGCTCGCCCACGATCAGGCCCCGGCCCATGTGGTGGCGTACCACGCCGGGCTCCTGGGTGGAGGTGCTGGCATGCACGACGCAGCCCAGCACCTGTGGCAGCGGCAAGGCGGGGGCAATAGCGCCCTGCGGGTCCACGCATTGCAGTGGCGCACCGTCCAGCCCGGGCACGCCCTGGCAGAACCACCAGGGCACGCCGTTCATGGCGGGCACCACCACGGTGTGCGGACCGATCAAGGGGGTCAGTTGGGGGGCCAGCGCGGGCAGTGCCTGGCTTTTGACCGCGATGAACACCAGATCGTGCACGCCGAGTTCAGCGGCGCTGTCGCTGGCCCGGTGCAGCGGGGCCTGCAGTGTGCCTTCGGCCTCAACCAGGCGCCAACCCTGGCGGCGCAGCGCCTGCAGCGTGGCGCCACGCGCCAGCGCGCTCACCGCCAGCCCGGCAGCCGCCAGACGGGTGCCCAGAAAACCACCAATGGCGCCCGCGCCGACGATGCATACCGATGTCATGGGAACTCCTGCCACGCTGCTGCCTCACTCAGTCCTTGGTCGCCCTGAAGTATCGCCGCTTCGGGTCTTGCGGGCTGGAGCTGATCTCCCGTACCAGGTCACGTTCTACCAAGCCGGCAAGGCGGGTGCGCGCCGCGCGCGGCGTGCGCGCGATGCGGGTTGCGATCTCGCTGGTGGACAAACCGGCATCGCCCGAGAGTGCATCAAGGATCGCCTGATCAATGGCATCCAGTGGCGGCGTCTGGCCGCGTGTGGTGTGCAGCGTGACCCTAAAGCGCGTGCCGATTTCTTCCAGCACCGGGGCTGGCAGGCCGGCGTCGCGGCAGGCCGCGCTCATGCGCTGGATACCGCTGCCCCATTGCTCGATCAGGCCAAGTTCCTGGAACACGCGGCCCATGACGCGGTTGCGCAGCTTCGACACCCCCCGCCTCAGGTCCTCCACCGTCAGGCCCGCAGGCAGTAGGCCGGGGTTCTCGATCTCCACGCGGTCGTCGAAGATTGCCACCCGGATCGGCGCTCCGCGCTGCGCATAGTCGGCGTGCACCACGGCGTTGACGATGGTCTCGCGCAGGGCTACGGGGGGCAGGCTCCAGGTGTCGGTGCGGCGCAGGGCGCCGATGCCGAAGCCATGCAAGCCGTGCTTTTGCACGAACTCGATGGCCGCCTGAATGACCTGAGGCAAGGGACCGTGCAGCGTGGCCGAATCGACGATGTGCGTCTTGTCCGTGCCAGCGAATCGCCCGGCCTGAATCCAGGCGTCGGGAAAGTGGGTTCGCCGAACGTCGAGATCGGGCCCGAACAGCAGGACACCGCCGATGGAAGGCACCTTGCCGCCCTGGTGCGGTACCAGCAGGCGCAGTGTCTCCAGGTCGACCTTCTTCAGCTTGCGCACCGGTGCAAAGCACTCTGAAGCAGCTCTGAAGTCCAGCGCTTCAGAGTCGAGTTCCGGCATGGCCTGTTCGTCGAAGGACTTGCCCAAGCTCGTCCGCCGCAGCTCGGCGATCAGTTCGTCGTCCGCGCGCCGGTTGGTGGAGCCGACTCTGACGTAAACACCCGCCTCGACACCGGCTGCTTTGAGATAGTGGGGCCGTCCGGGGCTGGGATAGACCTGCACGGCCAGTACGTTCGTGCTGCGCCAGGGCAGCACTTCGATGTCTGGCACCAAGTGCGGTGCGATGCCGTCGCTGAGCGCACTCGCCAGGCGCTCCTCCAGCGACTACGCGCTTTCACAGTCGATCCGCAAAGCCAGGGAACGGCATCGCGCCATCCCCACCCCTCGATCAACCCGCCTGGCTTTGCGCCAGGCCCTCAAGTTCTTGTCCGCAGCATTCTTCACAAACCCAGTTATGGCGCGGCCTCCAGAGGAATTTGTAACCCCACGGAAATCGTGCGCTACGGTGGACTTGCTTGCCTCACTCGATGTTCTGCACCTGCTCGCGCATTTGCTCGATGAGCACTTTCATGTCCACCGAGATGCGGGTGAGTTCGAGGGTGGCGGACTTGGAGCCCAGGGTGTTGGCTTCGCGGTGCAGTTCCTGGATCAGGAAATCCATGCGTTTGCCGATCTCGCCGCCCTGGGTGAGCAGGCGGTCGATCTCGTCCAGGTGCGACTGCAGCCGGGTGAGTTCCTCGGCCACGTCGATGCGGATCGCAAAGGCGGTGGCCTCGGCCAGGGCGCGCTCCTGCGCGCTGGCGGCGGGCACGGCGTCTTCGCCCAGGGCCATGGCTTCTTTCCAGCGCTCCAAAAAGCGCTGGCGCTGCTGCTCCACCAGTTGGGGCACCAGGGGCAGGGCCTGCGCTGCGAGGGCGCGCAGCTGTGCGCTGCGCTCCAGCAGCGTCGCGGCCAGGCGCTGGCCTTCGCGCGCACGTGCTTCGCGCAGGGCCTGCACGGCTTGTTCGGCCAGGGTGCGCAAGGTCTCGCCCCAGTCGGGGCCGTGGGTGGTCGGGGCGTGGCTGGCCAGGGCCAGCACGTCCACCACGCGCAGCGCCTGGGCGTCGGGCAGCCAGGCGCGCACGTTGTCTTGCAACTGCCCCAGGCGTTGCAGCAGCTTGGGGCTGGGCTCGGCCAGGGCTTCGCTGCTGGTGCGTTCGATGCTGGCGCGCAGTTCGACCTTGCCGCGCTTGAGCCGGGCATTGAGCAGTTCGCGCAAGGCACCTTCGTGGGCGCGCAGCTCTTCGGGGAACTTGAAGCTCAGGTCCAGAAAGCGGCTGTTGACGGAGCGGATTTCCAGGCCCAGATTGGGGGCTGCCGCGGCTCCGGGAGCGTCGTGGCCGGCGCTGGCGTGCAGGGCGGCGCTTTGTACCGACGCGTAGCCGGTCATGCTGTAAACTGCCATGGGGTCTTCTTGGGGGATTGGTCTCGGTGGGCCGAGAGAATAACCCGGTTCAGACTGCCTTGTGCCACTGGAATACGAACTGCAGGGCGCGATCGCGGAGCTGCGGCCCCGGCCATCGGCCCCTTTTGACACACTATGAACACCAAGGTCAAGCCCGCTCCCTTGCCGCCGGATACCGTGATCGGTGGCTACCGCATCGTGCGCAAGGTCGCCGCCGGGGGCTTCGGGCTCGTGTACCTGGCGCTGGACTCCGAGGGCCAGCAGGTGGCCATCAAGGAGTACCTGCCGTCGTCCCTGGCCTCGCGCGCGCCGGGCGAGCTCTCGCCCAAGATCCAGCCCGAAAAGCTGTCGCTGTACCGCCTGGGTCTGAAGAGCTTTTTCGAGGAAGGGCGCTCACTGGCGCAGATCTCGCACCCCTCGGTGGTGAGCGTGCTCAACTTCTTCCGCGAGAACGAGACCGTCTACATGGTCATGAATTTTCTGGAAGGCGCGGCGCTGCAGGACTTCATCGTCACCGCGCGCGACCTCAAGCAGGAGAAGGTGTTTCGCGAGTCCACCATCCGCTCCCTGTTCGACGAGATCCTGCGCGGCCTGCGCATCGTGCACCAGCACAAGATGCTGCACCTGGACATCAAGCCGGCCAACATCTTCATCACCGACGACAACAAATCCGTGCTGATCGACTTTGGCGCCGCGCGCGAGGTCTTGAGCAAGGAGGGCAACTTCATCCGCCCCATGTACACGCCCGGCTTTGCCGCGCCCGAGATGTACCGGCGCGACGCCTCCATGGGGCCGTGGACCGACATCTACGCCATCGGCGCCTGCATCTACGCCTGCATGCAGGGCTATCCGCCCAACGACGCCCCGAGCCGCCAGGAGAAGGACCGCCTCACGACCTCGCTGGGGCGGCTGCGCGGCATCTATTCGGACAACCTGATCGAGGTGGTGGAGTGGTGCATGGCGCTCGATCCCCTGTCGCGCCCGCAGTCGGTGTTCGCGCTGCAAAAAGAACTCAGCCGCGAGGGTGAGCGCCGCTATACCAAGCTCTCCCTGGGCGAAAAGGTGCGCATGCAGGTCGAGGGCCTGATGGGTGCCGAGAAGAAGCCCGGTACCAAGTAAGGCCACCGCCCTGCGGTACCCGCCCCCCCGAAGGACCCGTTTCAAGGAGCCCAGACGAGCATGCAGTTTTCCGTGTTCCAGATCAGCCGCAAAGGCGGGCGGGAGAAGAACGAGGACCGCCATGGGTATTGCTACACCAAGACGGCAGGGTTGTTCATGCTGGCCGACGGCATGGGCGGGCACCCCGACGGTGAGGTGGCGGCGCAGATCGCGCTGCAGACCGTGACGGCCCTGTTCCAGAAGGAGGCGGCTCCCTCGGTGCAGGACATCAACGCCTTTTTCAACCTGGCCATCCTCACCGCGCACCGCCAGATCCTGCGCTACGCCGCCGAAAAGGGGCTGCTCGATACCCCGCGCACCACCTTCGTGGCGGCGATCCTGCAAGACGGGGCGGTGAGCTGGGTGCACTGCGGCGATTCGCGCCTGTATTTCGTGCGCGAAGGCGAGCTGCTGGCGCGCACGCGCGACCACTCCTACCTGGAGCAGGCGGGCAACGACGCCGTGCGCCTGGCCCTCATGGGGGGCAACCGCAACGTGCTCTTCACCTGCCTGGGCTCGCCCGCGCGCCCGGTGTTCGACGTGACCGGGCCGGTGGCGCTCAAGCAGGGCGACCGGCTGCTGCTGTGCTCCGACGGGCTGTGGGGCGCGGTGCAGGATACCGACATCGTCTACCAACTGGCGCAAAAACCGCTGCACGACGCCACCCCCGACCTGGTGGAGATGGCGCTGCGCCAGGCCGGCAGCCGCAGCGACAACGTGACTGTGCTGACCCTGGAGTGGGAAACGCCCGACAGCTTCGAGACCACGCACGGCAGCGTTTCCACCCAGAACATGGATGAGAGCGTGTTTGCCTCCACCGTGCAGGCCAGCGGTTTCGAGCCAGGCATGGACGATCTGGACGACGAGGACATCGAACGCTCCATTGCCGAAATCAACGACGCCATCCGCCGCAGTTCGGCGGTGCGCAAACCCTGAGTTTTTTATGAGCACTTTTGAACGCAGCGGCGCACGCGCGCCCGATGCCCTGCGCGCGGTTTCCATCCAGCGCCGCTACACCATGCACGCCGAAGGCTCGGTGCTGGTCAGCTTTGGCAACACCCAGGTGCTGTGCACCGCCTCGGTGGAAGAAAAAGTCCCCGGGCACAAGCGCGGCAGCGGCGAGGGCTGGGTGACGGCCGAATACGGCATGCTGCCGCGCGCCACGCACACGCGCGGCGACCGCGAGGCCGCGCGCGGCAAGCAAAGCGGGCGCACGCAGGAAATCCAGCGCCTCATTGGCCGCTCTCTGCGCGCCGTGTTTGACCTGAAAAAGCTCGGCGAACGCACCATCCAGCTCGATTGCGACGTGATCCAGGCCGACGGCGGCACGCGCACCGCCGCCATCACCGGCGCCTATGTGGCGGCTGCCGACGCCGTGGCCTGGCTGCTGGCCCAAGGGCGCATCAGCGCGTCGCCGCTGCTGGCGCAGGTCGCGGCGGTGAGCGTGGGTGTGGTGCAGGGCACACCGCTGCTGGACCTGGAGTACGTGGAAGACAGCGCCTGCGACACCGACATGAACGTGGTCATGACCGGCGCCGGGCACTTTGTGGAAGTGCAGGGCACCGCCGAAGGCGCGCCCTTTTCCCGCGCCGAGATGGACGTGATGCTGGGCCTGGCCGAAAGCGGCATTGCCGAGCTGATGCGCCTGCAGCGCGAGTCGCTACAAAATTAATAGCTATACCCGCATATCCCACGCGGGCTAGGCCTCAAAAAAGGCAATGAACTGCGGGGTGAAGGACGTTCTGTGATGAAAATCGTGCTGGCCTCGAACAACCGTGGCAAGCTGGCCGAGCTGCAGGCCATGCTCGCCCCCCTGGGCTGCGCGCTGGTGTGCCAGGGCGACTTGGCCGTGCCCGAAGCGGCCGAGCCGCACTGCACCTTTGTGGAAAACGCCCTGGCCAAGGCACGCAACGCCAGCCAGCACACCGGCTTGCCCGCGCTGGCCGACGACGCTGGCCTGTGCGTGGACGCTTTTGGCGGCTTGCCCGGTGTGGACACGGCCTATTACGCCACCCAGTTTGGCTACGAAAAGAGCGACGCCAACAACGTGCGCGCGCTGCTGGAGCAGTTGCAGGGCCAGACCAACCGGCGCGCCGCCATGGTCAGCACCCTGGTGGCGGTGCGCTCGGCGCGCGACCCCGAGCCGCTCATTGCCGTGGGGCGGGTGCAGGGCGAGATCGCCCCCGAGCCGCGCGGCAGCAACGGCTTTGGCTTCGACCCGGTGATGTGGATTCCCGCCTTCGGCCAGACCTTTGCCGAGCTGCCGATTGAAGTGAAGAATGCCCACAGCCACCGCGGCCAGGCGGCGCAGGCCATGGCCGCGCTGATCCGCCAGCGCTGGCTGGGCGCTTGAAGGCCATGGCGCAGGACGCATTGCCGCCGCTGGTGGCGGCTGGCGTGGGCCAGGCGCCGCAGGACCCGCAGCACTACCAGCGCGCCGGGCTGCTGCAGTTTGCCGCCCCGCCGCCCCTGGGCCTGTATGTGCACCTGCCCTGGTGCCTGCGCAAATGCCCCTACTGCGACTTCAACTCGCACCAGGCGCAAGAAGGCGGCGTGCCCGAGCAGCGCTACCTGGACGCCCTGGTGGCCGACCTGGACGCCGCCTTGCCCCTGGTGTGGGGGCGCATGGTGCACAGCGTGTTCATCGGCGGCGGCACGCCCAGCCTGTTTTCACCGGAGGGCATAGATGCCTTGCTGGGCGCCGTGCGCGCCCGGCTGCCCCTGGAGCCGGGCTGCGAAATCACCCTGGAGGCCAACCCTGGCACCTTCGAGCGCGAGCGCTTTGCCGCCTTTGCCCAGGCCGGGGTCACGCGCCTGTCCATCGGGGTGCAGAGCTTCAACGACGCGCACCTGCAGGCCCTGGGCCGGGTGCACGACCGCGCCCAGGCCCTGGCGGCGGTGGAAGAGGCCGCGCGCAGCTTTGCCACCTTCAACCTGGACCTGATGTATGCCCTGCCGGGCCAGAGCCTGGCGCAGTTGCAGCAGGACGTGGAAATGGCACTGGGCTTTGCGCCCCCGCACCTGTCGCTCTACCACCTCACCATCGAGCCCAACACCGTCTTTGCCAAGCACCCGCCGGCCGTGCCCGAGGACGATGCGGCCTACGACATGCTGGACTGGCTCAGCGCGCGCACCGCTCAGGCGGGCCTGGAGCGCTACGAAGTGTCGGCCTACGCCCGGGGCGCCGCGCACCGCGCGCGCCACAACCTGAACTACTGGCATTTTGGCGACTACCTGGGCCTGGGCGCCGGGGCCCACAGCAAGCTCAGCTTTGCCCACCGCGTGGTGCGCCAGGTGCGCCTGCGCGACCCGCAGCGCTACATGGAGCAGGCCTTGCAGGGCCGCGCGCTGGCGCAGGACGAGGACGTGGCGCGCAGCGACCTGGCCTTTGAGTTCATGCTCAACGCGCTGCGGCTACGCCATGGTTTTTCTCTCAGCGACTTTACCGAGCGCACGGCCTTGGGCGTGGGGGCCATCGAAGCGCCCTTGCGCGAGGCCGAAAAGCGCGGCCTGATCGAGCGCGACCTGCAGCGCGTGCGCCCCACCGAGCGCGGCTTTGATTTCCTCAGTGACTTGCAGGCGCTTTTCCTGAACAATTGACGCGAGGGGCTGTCTCGCGTTGAGGCAACCGTGCGCCCGCGTGGGGCGCCGCAAAGGGCGGGCATGTTTTCGATCTACGGCAAAACGGGCAAGGAATTTGGCGGCACGCTCGAAGAGCTGCGCCGCGTGCTGCCCCAGCGCGCCACCCAGGCGGTGCGCGGTGTGCGCGCCATTGGCCAGCACGGCAGCGACCACCAGGGGGTGGACCAGCCCGTGCCTGCGCCCCCTGGGGCTGCGGGGGGCTCGGCGGGGGCCGCTGCCGACACCCTGCACCGCAGCGCCCTGGCCGCCTACGCGCAGGCCGAGCACCCCAGCCTGCCGCGCCACCCCCTGAGCACGGTGGACGCCATCATGAGCCGCAGCGTGCGCACCCTGCCCGACAGCGCCACGGTGGAGCAGGGCTGGGACTTTCTGGCCCAGCACGGCATCGGCCAGGCCCCTGTGGTCAACGCCCAGGGGGTGCTGGTGGGCCTGTTCAGCCGCGGCGAGCTGCTCAGTGCCCAGCGCCTGCCCAAACCGCACAGCCACCCCCTGGTGTGGCGTGCCTTCATGGACAGCCCCCTGGCCGAGGCGATGTGGACGCCCGTGCCGGGCGTGGAGGCGCACACCGACATCCGCCGCGTGGCGCGCGTGCTGCTGGACACGGGGCTTTCGGGTCTGCCGGTGGTCGACACCCAGGGCGTGGTGCTGGGCTTTGTCTCGCGCAGCGACATCCTGCACGCCGTGGTGGCCGACCCGCCGCTGGACCTCTGGAGCTGACGGCCCCAGGCCGACCAACCCTGGGCATGGGAGGCCCGTTTCTGGGGCTGCTGCAGGGGGCACGGAGGTGGGGTTTTACACGGCCCATTTTTCGTCATAGACTGCAGCCAAGGTCAGTATCTCAGCCGAATTGGCAGTCTTCTTGTTCGTTGTTCGTTCAAAGGAGAAGGAAATGAGAAAATGGTCCAGATGGTTGGTGGCGTGCCTTGGCCTCCTGGCCTTGGTGGGGTGCAGCGGTGGCGGTGGTGGCAGCAGCAGCGTGAGCGGCTTGAGCACACCCGGCCAGGTGCCTGTGGCAACTCCGAGCAATTGAGGAGGCCGCCATGAAACCCACACGCCTTGTCGTCTCCCTGGCACTGGCTTCGTCCGGCGCCGCCTTTGCCGCCGCACCGACCAGCGGTGCCTACGTCACCGATCCGCAGAATGAATGGGTGCAGGAGCGGCTCTCCGAGGTCATCAGCACGCCCAACATGATCATGTGCTTCATGAGCGCCCTGCGTGCCGGAGACATGGTCAACCAGGGCAACTACATCGCCCTGATCGACATGGAGAAGTGCGACTCCAGCAAGCGCGGGCAGGACAATTCGTCGTCCACCAGCGCGGGCTCGTCGGCCAACGTGAACTACACCCGCGTCACCGTCAATTCCGCCCGGACCTCCAACAGCGATCCCCAGGTCGGCAAGGTCTGGTTCACCATGGGCATGGGTGGGGGACAGAACATGGACATGTACGCGTTGGCGACGGTCAACGAGTCGCCGAGTTCGTCCAACCCGAATGGGCGTTTCTCGATCAGCTTCTGCGGCGTGCCAGCGGGTACCTCCCCGGGCACCTGCACCATGCAAGGAACGCTGGATGCGAGCGGCACCACCATCTCGTTCACGGAAACCGGGCCGAATGGCGGCGGTACCTATGGCACCCAGTTGGCTCTGGACCGCGCGTCCGACGGCACCAGCGGCTCGGGGCGCATCCGGACGACGGACGGTGCGGGGGTGGATGGCGCCTTCGCGTTCAACACCACCCATTTCAAGCGCGGCAATGTCAATGGCAATGCCTGCTTCTCGCGTGACCGCGCCAATGCCGAGTTTTCCACTTGGCGCTATGGGGTCTACAACAGCAATGGCTCGCGCCTGGAAGCCAGCAACCCCGGCTTTCCGATCACGGCCACCTACAGCAACCAGACCTACTGGGGGTATGCGGGCTTCTGGGGCGTGTTCCTGCCGTCCGACGTGCTCAACAACGTCACGCAAGTGCAGCGCATGACCCCCGGCAGCAACGCCACCACCACCTATACCCTGACCAAGGCGGGCGGCAAGCTCTACAGGATGACCAAGGCGGCTGGCACCCTGTCGGCGCTCAAGGGTCAGCCGGTGATGGTGTTCCTGCCCCCGAACGTGGTCTCAGGCGACTCCACGGGGGGCAGTACGAGGTGGCGTGGAATGGCACCCTGCTGCAGGGCAAGCGCAAACAGGGCACATGCGGTCAAGGCGGCTGTTCGTGGACCGATCTCTCCGGCACGCCGCCGAGCATCACGGCGGACAGCCTGCGCACCAACGCATCCTGGCAGAAAGCCCTGCAGGGCTGGTCACAGGGGGCTGGCGGCGAGGTGCGCATCGAGGTGCCCACGAGCGGCGAGTTTGCCGACAGCACGCCCATTGCCACCCGCACCCGCACCGTGGTGGCGCCGGGGGCCGCCGGTGCGCCGACGGCGCTGGCCTGTGTCAACCGCTGCCCCAAGGGCGGTCTGCAGGCGAGCGACTTCAGCTCTGGCTCACCGTACCAGGACATCCTGGTGAACAACTGGGGCGGCAGCGGCACCACGAGCCAGAATTCCGAAAACGTGTTCCGACCCGTCGCCACCACCAATGCCCTGAGCTATACCTTCCCGAGTTCGGGCCTGCTGACGACCTCGGGTGCGCAAACCGTGGACGCCAGTGCCTTGACCCTCTCCGGCAACTACCAGTGGGGCGTGCAGTCGGGCCGCCTGATCGATACGAACGACGCCACCAACTATGCTGCGGCGCGCTGCAGCAGCGGTAGCATTCCACCCTACCAGCAAGACGACAACGGGGACAGCATCTGCCCCTGGCTGGTGGAGAACGCGAATGTGTTCTACACCTACGAAACCGGGTCCAACCCCTGGAACCGCTACGTCGGCCTGAGCAATGGCGGAACCGCCGTCACGTTTGATCCGCCGCTGGAGTTCCCGCTCGTGGTGGCCACCACCAACACCACCGTGGCGTCCGGCAGCCCGCAGATCGGCTCCACCGTGCGGCTGCAGTACAGCGGCTTTGGCGACCTGCATGGCATTCCCGGCAAGTGCGTGGAGATGCGCACCAACCAGGAGGTTGCCTGCGGTGCTGGCGGCGGCGACAAGGTGCGCTGGGTCCCGGCCTTTTCGATCAAGGACGGCGCCGAGCTGACCCGCAACAGCACCAATTACTACGTCAAGTACCTGGAGCGGGAGATCCGTTTCGCCAAGGTGGCCGACAGCAACTGCACTGCCCTGACCCTGCCGCTCACCGCGACGCTGCCAGGCGTACCGAGCACCGACCCGCGCACCACGCTGGGGGCCAAGCCCACCGTCACCGATGCGCCCAAGGTGATCCACGGCGTCGTCCAATGAGGGGGCGCCATGCCAGCCAGCGGACGGTTTGCGGCGTGTCTGGCCGCCTCGCTGCTGGCCCATGGGGTGTTCCTGATGGTGTGGCCGTCGTCCGGGCCCGGACCTGTGCCCCGCGCGGTCGCAGCGCCATTGCAGGTGCTGCTGCCGCGCCAGACTCAGACTGAATCAGAGTCCGTGGCCCCGTCTGGCGCGTCTGGTCGGCGCGCCGCCCTGGCCCCCAGGAAGGGGGCCGTGCCCATCCTTACCCCCGCTCGCGCGGCGCAGCCAGCGCAGCGTGGGCTGCCTGCGCCTGTGGCAAAGGCATTGCCCGCGCCTCCCAACGGGCCCCCGGGGCCGCCATCGGCGGTCCCCGCGGAGGCTTCCCTTGCCGAAGGTTTTCCCGCCGAAGCCCCGCCTGCCGAGGCCCCGCGCCCCTGGCGGCCCCAGGGCGCGGCGGAGCCGATGCTGCAGACGGCCCAGGCTCAGTCGCAGGCCCAGTTGCAGGAGGCGGAGCGCTGGCGCGCGCAGGCGCAGCTGCGTGCCATGGTGATCGGCTCCATGTGGATGGACATGTACCAGCGCCTGTCCTTGGTGCGCCCGGAGCACGAGGGGGACTGCCTGCTCCAGCGGACCTCGGGCTTCCATCCTGAATGCCAGGGCTCGCCCCTGGGCGGCTGGAGCGAGCGGTTGCACCTGCAGGAATGGGCCACTCGGCTGGCCGGACTGGACGAATCCCTGCAGGCGCTGCGGCTGTCGGCATCGCAAGGGCGGCTGCAGCTTCAGGTGCTCCCGCCGGGCCAGTCGGCCCCGGTGGAGTCGGCAGCGCGCCAGCAGGAGGCGCCCAGCGTGCAACGGTAGCGGGCCCGCCCAGCAGGCACCGCCGCCCTTCAGCGCTGCGGCGGTGCGTCGCGCAGCTGCAGCAGCTGCGCCAGCTCCGCCAGGAAACGCGCCGTGGCCACGTCGGTGGGCCAGGGCTCCCAGGGCGTGCCGCCGTAGTGCGCGGCCAGCGGGTCGGTGGACAGCGGCGCGACGCTGATGCCCAGCACCTCTTTCACCTCGGCGCGGCTCCAGCCCGCCACGTGCACGGCTTCGCTGGCGGCGGCCAGGATGTCGGCCTTTTTGTGGCGCGCCTTGTCGGCAGCGCTCCACCAGGGCAGGCCGTATTTGGCGAACACCACCTTCTGCAGCCGGTCCATCAGCGCCAGGAAGTCCGGCCCCAGCACCGGCTTGAGCGGCGAGATCGGATCAAAACCGATCACGCCCTCTTCGGCGTCGTGCAACAGTTCGCGCAACTGCTGCGCGGGAGACAGCGTGGCCTGCTGGCGCCGGATGTGCAGCACCAGCAGGCTGTGCTGTGCCACCGACAGCGGCAGCGGCCACACCGAATGCCCGCCCCAGCGGAAGGTGCGCGCCAGCCCCAGGGCCAGATCGCCATCGTCCAGGTCAGCAAAGGTGGGGTCGTGCAGGTCCATGCGCCGCCCGGAGGGCAGGCGCACCCAGGCGCGGTGGGGGGCAGGGGCGGCAGGCATGGGCGCACTGTAGGCCAAAAAACAAACGCCCCAGGCTTGGGCGCTGTCTGGGGCGATGGTGGGTGGCGGAAGCGGTGGGATTCGAACCCACGGAAGGGTTCCCCCTTCGCTGGTTTTCAAGACCAGTGCCTTCAACCGCTCGGCCACGCTTCCTTTTGAAGGGCGCCATTCTACCCGGGTGCGGCGCTGCGGGGCAGCAGGGGAGGCACGTTGCCGGAGACGGTTTGGAGTTCAATTTTTTTGAATCCAATCGTGAATCCGGTTTGAAAAATTCTCAAGGGCCCGTTCCTACACTGCGGGGTATGCCACGTCCTGCCATGCGCCCCTCTGTTGTTCCATCGGTCTCACCCCCGGCCTACACCCGCACCGCCGTGCTGTTGCACTGGGTGCTGGCGCTGGCCTTGTTCGGCCTTTTGGGCATGGGCTGGTACATGGCGGGGTTGCCGTTTTCGCCGCAGCGGCTCAAGCTCTACAACTGGCACAAGTGGGCGGGCGTCACGGTGTTGGCCCTGTCCTTGGTGCGCCTGCTATGGCGCCTGAAACACCCGGCACCGGCCTTGCCCGCGCACATTGCGCAGGTCATGCCGCGCTGGCAGCACTGGGCCCACCACGGCACGCATGGGGCGCTGTATGGGCTGTTTTTTGTGGTGCCGCTGCTGGGCTGGGCTTATAGCTCGGCGGCGGGTTTCCCGGTGGTGTGGTTCGGCGTGCTGCCTTTGCCCGACTGGGTGGGGGCCGACAAGGCGCTGGCTGAAGCCATCAAGCCCTGGCACGGTCTGGCGGCCTATGCCCTGCTGGGGCTGGTGGTATTGCACGTGGCGGCTGCGCTCAAGCACCAGTTCGTGGACAAAGACGGTTTGCTGGAGCGCATGCGCATTTCGCGTTCTTGAGCGGGTGCCGCACCGGCGTGTTTTTTGATGGAAAGGATGTGGCGATGAAGAATCGGTTTCTGATGGGTGTTGGGCTGCTGGCGGCGGTTCTGGCTCCGGCAGCGTGGGCGCAGCAAAAGCTGCTGCCGGCGCAAAGCGAGATTGTGTTTGTGAGCAAGCAGATGGGCGTGCCGGTGGAGGGGCGCTTCAAGAAGTTTGACGCCCAGGTGCAGTTCGACCCGGCCAAGCCGCAGGGCAGCCGCATCGATTTCACGGTGGACATGGGCAGCGCCACGCTGGGCGTGCCGGAGACGGACGCCGAGCTGCCCAAGGCGAACTGGTTCAACGTGCCGAAGTTCGCGCAGGCCACGTTCCGCTCCAGCAGCGTCAAGGCGCTCGGGGGCGGGCGTTTCGAGGTGGCGGGCAAGCTCTCGATCAAGGGCGTGTCGCAAGACCTGGTGGTGCCTGTGGCGCTGAGCGCCAGCGGCGCCAACACCGTGGCCAGCGGGGCGTTTGCCCTCAAGCGGCTGGGTTTCAAGATTGGCGAGAACGAGTGGGCCGACACCTCGATGGTGGCCGACGACGTGCAAGTCAAGTTCAAGCTCGCGCTCTCGGGCGTGGGCAAGTTTTAGTTTTTTCCCGCAACCTCCCAAGGAGTTTTTTCCATGCGCAAGTCTGTTTCTTCCGTGGCGCTGGCCACCGTGGCGGCCCTGGGGGCCGCACCCGTGGCCCAGGCCGAGACCGCCAGCTACAGCATCGAGCCCACGCACACCTTTGCCACTTTCGAGATCGGCCACTTCGGCACCTCGACCAACCGGGGCCGCTTTGACAAGAAGGAAGGCAGCGTCACTTTGGACCGCGCTGCCAAGACCGGCAAGGTGGAGCTGAACCTGGACATGACTTCGGTCAACACCGGCACCGCCGCGTTTGACAAGCACCTGCAAAGCGCCGAGATCTTCAACGCCGCGCAGTTCCCGCAGGCCCGTTTTGTGGGCAGCAAGTTCAGCTTCGATGGCGACAAGGTGGCGGCTGTGGAGGGGGAACTCACCCTGGCGGGCAAGACCCAGCCCGCCACGCTCAAGGCCACCCGTTTCAACTGCTACCAGAGCCCGATGCTCAAGCGCGAGGTGTGCGGCGGCGATTTCGAGACCACCATCGACCGTTCGCAGTGGGGCGTGAACTACGGCCTGGCCTGGGGTTTCCCCAAGGACGTGCGCATCGTGGTGCAGGTGGAAGCCGTGCGCCAGTGAGGCTGGCCGGGGATTGAGGGCCAAATTGGCCATTGGCCCGCGTGGAATGGACGTTTGTTGCTATGGATTGGATAGCTGAACGTTGGCTGCGAGGGCCTTGTATTTCTCCACCATGTGCTCCGGCGGCGGGCGCGTGCCGGTGCGCAGGGCCAGGGCCCCGGCCTGGCGCTTGGGGTCGCCCAGGGTGGCCTTGCTGGAGCTGGCGCTGACGCCGCCGAGGCGGCGCAGCTCCATGACCTCGGTCTTGAACTGGTCGGCGTCCTCGATGCGCGCGGCGTGCTTGTTCAGCACCTGGGTGGCGTTGTCGATGAGGCGCGCGCTCAGGGTGTCGCGCCCGTGCAGCAGCAGGTTCTTGACGGCGGCGCCGGGTTTGCCCGACATGCTCAGCGACATCGCCACTTCGGCCATTTCCAGCACCTTGGTCTGGCAGTTGCGCACGCGCTCTTCGTAGGGCGGGTGCGCCTTGGCAGCCCCGGCCAGCAGCTCGGTCAGGGAGCGGTTGTTGCAAAAGCGCATGCCCAGCGCGTCGACCACGCGGTCGACTTCTTCGAGCTGGATCGAGCGGGTGGCCAGGTGGCACAGCAGCACCAGCAGGTTGGCGGCGGATTCGAAGTCGAACTCGGGGTTGCGGATCGATTTGCAGTGCGCGCGCACCGCATCGACCGAGGCGGCGAACTGGCTTTGCTGGATCAGGTTGAGGGTCTGCACGATGGCGGCCAGGCGCACCAGGCGCGGGTTGTCGCTCTGGCGTTCGATCAGGCGGCTGATGTCGTCGTAGCAGCGCTGCAGGCCTTTGCGGTCGGCGCTTTCGAGCCGCGTGAAGGCCAGCAGCACCAGGGTCTGGGCGTCGAACATCTTGGAGTCCAGGCCCATGCGCACGGTGCGGTCGAGCAGTTGCTCGGCTTCCTTGTGGTCGCCAGCGTAGAAGGTCATCATGCCCAGGCTTTGCACGCGCGTGATGGCGTGCGGCGTGAGCGTGGCGGCCATTTTGTAGGTTTCCAGGGCCTTGTCGAACTTGCCCAGCTCGAACTGGGCGCGGCTCATGACGTCGTAGGCGTCGGCGAAGTTGGGCTCGGCGCTGATCAGGTTTTCGAGCGTGCTGGTGGCCTGGCCGACCTGGCCGGCGTCGAGCTGGGCGCGTGCCACGCCCAGGCGCGCCCAGGGCAGGGTCTTGGCCTCCACCACGGCGCGGTACAGGTCCTGCGCTTCGCCCGGGCGCTGCAGGCGCAGCAGCAGCTCGGCGCCCACGCGCGCGGCGTAGAGCCAGAATTTGCCCCGGCTCTCGAAACGCTGCAGGCACAGCGCGGCGGCCTCTTCGAAGCGCTCGTTGTCGATGGCGCCGAAGATGTCGCCCAGCTCCTTCTTGCGCGCGCGCGCCGCCTGCAGCCGTTCGGCCAACTGGACGGCGCGGTGCGGTTTGAGCAGGTAGCCGTCCAGCGCCGATTCGGCCGCCTCGGCCACCTTGGCGTAGGAGGCCTCGGCCGTGATCATGATGAACACGGTGGAGAAGGGCAGCAACTGGTTGCGGCGCAGGTCGTCGAGCAGGTCCTGCCCGGTCATGGAGTCGGTGGAAAAGTGCTGCTCGCACAGCACGAAGTCCACGGTGCGGAACTCCAACTGGCGCCGGGCGTCTTGCGGGCGCGCGGCCTGGGTGACGGTGCCAACCCCGAAATCCCGCAGTTGGGAAACCAGGATCGAGCGCGAGGTAGGGTTGGCGTCCACCACCAGCGCCGAGCAGGTCGTCAGGTCGTCTTCAATGAGCCACATGGGTCGGGATGGGGAGCCGCAGTCCAACACCGCGGCGGTCTTGTTGATGTCAGGACTTATACCCCTTTCCCCGGGGCTTGAACAGCACGGCGTGGCGCGGGTTTTCCCGCGTGCATGCCGTGCTGTGCCTGCGCCCGCCTGATCCGGCCCGGCGTGCGGGCACAGAGATTTCCCGCTGCCGGGCCGGGGGCTCAGCCCTCCTGGCTGGCGGCGGCGCGCGCGGCGGCCAGAGCCGTCATGTTGACGATGCGCCGCACCGTGGCCGTGGGGCTGAGCACGTAGGCCGGGCGGGCTGCGCCCATCAGGATCGGGCCGACCGTGACGCCGTGCGCGCTGGTGGTCTTGAGCACGGAGAACAGGATGTTGGCCGCGTCCAGGCTGGGGCAGATCAGGATGTTGGCCTCGCCGCTCAAGGTGGAGTCCATGGTGGCGGCGTGGCGCACCTCGTCGGAGAAGGCGGCGTCGCCGTTCATTTCGCCGTCGCACTCGACCTCGGGGCAGGCGGCGGCAAAGAGGTCGCGCGCGCGGCGCATCTTGAGGGCGCTGGCGCGGTTGCTGGAGCCGTAGTTGGAGTGCGACAGGAAGGCCACCTTGGGCGGCAGGCCGAAGCGGCGCACCTCTTCCACCGCCATCTGGGCGATGCTGGCGAGCAGTTCGGCGCTGGGGTCTTCGTTGACGAAGGTGTCGGCGATGAACAGGGTGTGCTTTTCCAGCATGAGCGCGTTCAGCGTGGCAAAGCCGGGGGCGCCGGCCTTGGCGCCGATGATGTCGCGCAGGTGGTCCAGGTGGGTGTCAAAACGCCCGTGCATGCCGCAGATCATGGCGTCGGCGTCGCCGAGTTTGACCATGAGCGCGGCAATGGTGGTGGTGGAGCGGCGCACGGCGGCCTTGGCGGCCTCGGGGCTCACGCCGCGCCGGCCCAGCAGGCGGTGGTAGGTCTCCCAGTACTGGCGAAACCGCGGGTCGTCCTCGGGGTTGACGCACTGCACGTCTTCGCCTAAGCGCATGCGCAGGCCGGCCTTGGCAATGCGCGCTTCGATCACGGCCGGGCGTCCGATCAGGATGGGCTGTGCCAGGCGCTCTTCCAGCGCCACCTGGGCGGCGCGCAGCACGCGCTCGTCCTCGCCCTCGGCAAAGGCCACGCGCTGGCTCACCGGGGCCTTGCGTGCGGCGCTGAACACGGGCTTCATCACCATGCCGGTGGAGTAGACGAAGCGCAGCAGGTTCTGGCGGTAGGCCTCCATGTCGGTGATCGGGCGCGTGGCCACGCCGGACTCCAGCGCGGCCTGGGCCACGGCCGGGGCAATGCGCAGGATCAGGCGCGAGTCAAAGGGCTTGGGGATCAGGTAGTCGGTGCCGAAGTGGATTTCCTGCCCGGCGTAGGCGTTGGCCACTTCCTCGCTGATGTCGGCCTTGGCCAGCGCGGCGATCTCGCGCACGCAGGCCAGCTTCATGGCCTGGGTGATCTTGGTGGCGCCGCAGTCGAGCGCGCCACGGAAGATGTAGGGGAAGCACAGGACGTTGTTGACCTGGTTCGGGTAGTCACTGCGCCCGGTGGCAATGATGCAGTCGGGGCGCGCGGCTTTGGCCAGTTCGGGGCGGATTTCGGGCTCGGGGTTGGCCAGCGCCAGGATGATGGGCTGCGTGCCCATGGTCTTGACCATCTCGGGGGTGAGTACCCCGGCGGTGGAGCAGCCCAGGAACACGTCGGCCCCTTGCACCGCGTCGGCCAGGGTGCGCGCCGGGGTGTTTTGCGCGTACTGCGCCTTGGATTCGTCGTAGCCGCCGGGGCGGCCTTCGTAGATCACGCCTTTGGAGTCGCACACGAACACGTTCTGGCGTTTCACGCCCAGGCCCACCATCACGTTCAGGCAGGCAATGGCGGCGGCGCCCGCGCCCGAAACCGCGACCTTGACCGCGCCGATGTCCTTGCCCACCAGCTCCAGGGCGTTGAGCAGCGCCGCGCTGGAGATGATGGCGGTGCCGTGCTGGTCGTCGTGGAACACCGGGATGTTCATGCGCTCGGACAGCGCCTTTTCAATATAGAAGCACTCCGGCGCCTTGATGTCTTCGAGGTTGATGCCGCCCAGCGTGGGCTCCATGGCGGCGACGATCTCGATGAGTTTGTCCGGGTCGTTTTCGGCCAGCTCGATGTCGAACACGTCCACCCCGGCAAACTTCTTGAACAGGCAGCCTTTGCCTTCCATCACCGGCTTGCCCGCCAGGGGGCCGATGTTGCCCAGGCCGAGCACGGCGGTACCGTTGGTGATGACGCCCACCAGGTTGCCGCGGCTGGTGTATTCGTGGGCAGCGGCGGGGTCGGCGGCGATGTCCAGGCAGGGGTAGGCCACACCGGGCGAGTAGGCCAGCGAGAGGTCACGCTGGTTGGACAGCGGCTTGGTCGGCGCGACGGCAATCTTGCCGCGGCTGGGGGCGCGGTGGTACTCGCGCGCGGCCTCGCGCAGGGCGGCTTCGGCCGGGGACAGTTCTTTGGACATGGGCACTCCTTCGCTGGTGGCACGGGGCGGCTGCGGCCTGGCCCCGGTGCGGGTCAATACGCGGCCCGAAGCGCCCTGTGGAGGCGCGCCGGGGTCACGCTGGGACGGCACACGGTGGTGTGCCGCGCGGGTGCGCTCCGGGTGGGAGGGCATGTCGGCAGGCGTACCGGGTGGAGCGGGGGTGCGTCGGACCACGGGGGCGGTGCCGCAGGGCAGCGTGTCCCGTACCCAGTACGTAACCGCGCCGTGCGGTACCCGGCCTGGGTCCGGGGGGCGCACTCTAACACAGCCCTCGCAGGCCCCACACCTGTGGCCTTCCTCAGGCCGCGCTGGCGCCCAGCCAGTCCGCCAGGGCGCGCGCCACCACCTTGGTGGCACGGCGCAGGTCGTCCAGCGCAATGCGCTCGTCGGCGCGCTTGGCGTGGCTTTCCAGCACCGTGCGCGGACCGGCGCCGTAGATCACGCCGGGGATGCCGCGTTCCACGTACAGGCGCACGTCGGTGTACAGCGGCGTGCCCAGCGCCGGGATCGGCTCGCCGAACACGGCCTGGCCGTGGCGCTGCAGCGCCGCCACCAGCGGCGCGTTGCCCGCCAGCGGCTTCATGGCCTGCGCCAGCAGGATGCGGCGCACTTGGGCGTGGATGGCGCGGCTGCCGCGCGGCGGCGCGTAGCTGGCCACGGCGGCGGCGATGGTCGCGCGCAGGTCGGCTTCCACCTGTGCGGCGTCTTCTTCCGGGATCATGCGCCGGTCCAGCTTGAGCACCACCTTGCCCGGCACCACGTTGGTGTTGGTGCCGCCCTGGATCAGGCCGATGTTCAGATAGGGGTGGGTGATGCCCTCCACCTGGGAGCGCACCTGCAGGTAGTCGCGGTTGAGCGCGTACAGCGCGTTCATGATGTGCACGGCGCCTTGCAGCGCGTCGCAGCCGCTGTCGGGGATGGCGGCGTGGCTCATCTCGCCTTCCACCGTCACTTCGAGCTGCAGGCAGCCGTTGTGCGCCACCACCACCTGGTAGGAAAAGCCTGCCGCCAGCATCAGGTCGGGCCGCGTCAGCCCCTGCGAGAGCAGCCAGCCCGGGCCCAGGTCGCCGCCAAACTCTTCGTCGTAGGTGAAGTGCAGCTCCACGGCGCCGCGGCGCGGCTGCAGCACGGCTTCGAGCGCGCGCAGGGCGAAGGTGTAGGTGGAAAAGTCGCACTTGCTCACGGCGGCGGCGCGGCCATAGAGCATGCCGTCCACCACCTCGCCGCCATAGGGGTCGTGTGTCCAGCCCTCGCCTGGGGGGACCACGTCGCCATGGGCGTTGAGCGCGATGGTGGGGCCGTCCTCGCCATAGCGGCGGCGCACGATCAGGTTGGTGATGGATTCGAGCCCGGCGGCGTGCACCTGCTCTGGCGGCACGGGGTGTTTTTCGGCCTGCAGCCCCATGGCTTGCAGCAGTTCGGCGCTGCGCTCGGCGTGCGGGGCATTGTTGCCCGGGGGGGTGTCGGTGGGCACGCGCACCAGTTCTTGCAGGAAGGCGATCTGCTCGTCAAAGTGGGCATCGATCCAGGCGTCGAGTTGTTCGTAGGCGGTCATGGCTTGGGCGCAGGCGGGGGAGGGTGAAGGGGGAGGAGTGGTGCTTGGGGGGAAAGCGCTGCGGTCTGCTGGGGCCTGCCCGTGCGGGGCCCTGGGGCCGTTGCAGAAGCGGGCCCGGCGGGGGGCGCAGGGCAGGCTTCAGGGGGAGGTGGCGATGTCCTCCAGCAGCAGGGCAAAGGCCTGCACCGCCAGGTCCATGTCGTGCGCGGTGCTGGATTCGAGCGGGTTGTGGCTGATGCCGCGGTGCTCGCCGCGCACGAACAGCATGGCCTGGGGCAGCAGTTCGTGCAGCTTCATGGCGTCGTGCCCGGCGCCGCTGGGCATGCGGTGCAGCGGCAGGCCCAGGGCGGCCAGCGCGCGCTCCCAGCGCGCCTGCAGCGCGGGGGCGCTGGGGGCGGCGCTGGCGCGCATCGATTCGGTGGCGCGGTATTGCAGGCCGCGGCGCGTGCAGATTTGCGCCAGGGCCTGCAGCACGTCGCGCTCCAGCGCGTCGCGCTGGGCGTTGCTGGGCGCGCGCAGGTCGAGCGAAAACAGGCAGCGCCCCGGCACCACGTTGACCGAGCCGCCGGGCACCTGCAACTGGCCCACGGTGCCCACCGAGTCGGCGTCGGCCAGGGCGCGCGCCTCCACCGCCAGCAGCAGTTCGGCCACGGCGGCGGCGGCGTCCTGGCGCTGGTGCATGGGGGTGGTGCCAGCGTGGCTGGCCACCCCGCTCACCTCGCACTGGTAGCGCACGCTGGCGTTGATGGACGTGACCACGCCCAGGGGCAGGTTCAGGGCGTTGAGCACCGGGCCCTGTTCGATGTGCACCTCGACAAAGCCCAGGTAGTCGCTGGCCTGGCGTTGGAGCGCCGCAATGTCGTCCACGCACAGCCCGGCGTGCTGCAGGGCGCTGCGCAGGCTGATGCCCTGGACGTCGGTCTGCTCCAGCCAGGCCGGGTCGAAGCTGCCGGTGAGGGCGCCCGAGCCCAGAAAGGTGGCGGGGTAACGCTGGCCTTCTTCTTCGGCAAAGGCCACGATTTCCAGGGCAAAGGGCAGGCGCTGCTGGCGGGCATGCAGGCCCTGCACCACCGCCAGCGGCACAAAGACGCCCAGGCGCCCGTCGTACCTGCCGGCGTTGCGCACGGTGTCGTAGTGGCTGCCGGTGAGCAGTGTTTTAGGCACCTGGACCGCGTGGGTATTGCGGATGGCGCTATCACTTTCGTAGCGCCCGACGACATTGCCGACGGCGTCGATGTGCACGCTGTCGCAGCCCGTGTCACGCATGTTCTTGGCGATGCGTTGGGCGCAGGCGCGGTGCGCGTCGCTGAGGTAGGTGACGGTGAGTTGCCCCGGCACTTCGGAGTGCTGGGCCAGGGCCTCGCACCAATCCCACACCTGTTCGCCCTGCCCGGGGTTCTCGGCGAACTTGTCGGCCAGGCGGATTTCGGCAATGCGGTGGATGTTGCGCAGGCACTCTTCGCGCTCGAAGTCGGGGTGGCCGTGCAGGCGCCGCTCAAACGCCGCGATGATCTCGGCCTTGCTCAGCCCCGTGCCGCGCGGCCCGCGCACGGCCAGGATGAAGGGGTGGCCGAAGCGCGCGTTGTAGGCGGCGTTGAGCTGCTGGATGTGGGCAAATTCCTCCGGCGTGCAGCGTGTCAGCCCGGCAGTGCGCTGCTCGTGGGTGGATTCGGCGGTGAGGCTGTTGTCCACCATGGCCTTGCCCGCCAGCTCCGGGTGGGCGCGGATCAGCGCCAACTGCGCCTCGCACGGCGCCTGGGCCACGGCCTGGGCGCAGGCGTGTTTCAGGGCCGCCAGGCTGGCGAAGGGGCGCTGCGCCAGGGCCGCGCGCACGATCCAGGGGGAGTGCTCGTACAAGCCGTCGAGCAGCGCCGCCGCCGCATCGGGCGTGGCGCTGTGGAGTTGGGCCAGGGTCAAAGGGGTGGTCATGGCGTGGCCTCGGGGGGGGCGAAGGGGTGGTGCGTGTGCCAGTGGCGGGCAATGTCCACCCGCCGGCACACCCAGACGCGCTCAAACTGGCCGATGTGGTCCAGAAAACGCTGCAGCGCCGTGATGCGCCCGGGCCGCCCCAGCAGGCGGCAGTGCATGCCTATGCTCATCATGGCGGGGCGCTCCTCGCCTTCGGCGTACAGGGTGTCGAACGTGTCTTTCATGTACTGAAAGAAGGGGTCGGCGTGCGAGTAGCCCTGGGGCAGGGCAAAGCGCATGTCGTTGCAGTCCAGCGTGTAGGGCACGATGAGCTGCGGCACCACCGTGCCGTCGCTGCGGCGCACCTGCATCCAAAAGGGAAGGTCGTCGCCGTAGTAGTCGCTGTCGTACAGAAAGCCGCCATGGTCGGCCACCAGGCGCCGGGTGGCGGGGCTGTCGCGCCCGGTGTACCAGCCCACGCCGTGCGTGGCGCCGGGCGCGCTGCGGGCCTGGCCGGTGAGCGCCTCGATGGCTTGCACGCACAGGCGCATGTGCTCGCGCTCGGTGGCTTCGTCCATGGCCTGGTAGTGGATCCAGCGCCAGCCGTGGCAGGCGATCTCGTGGCCCAGCTCCTGGAAGGCAGCGCACAGCTCGGGGTGGCGCTGCAGCGCCATGCCCACGCCAAACACCGTCAGCGGCAGGCCGCGGCGCTCGAACTCGCGCAGGATGCGCCACACGCCCACGCGCGAGCCGTATTCGTAGATGCCCTCCATGCTCAGGTGGCGCTCCGGGTAGGAGGCCGGGTTGAACAGCTCGGACAGGAACTGCTCCGAGCCCGCGTCGCCGTGCAGCACGCAGTTTTCGCCGCCTTCTTCGTAGTTCAGCACGAACTGGATTGCCACCCGCGCCTGGCCGGGCCAGGCCGCATGGGGCGGCCGGGCGCCGTAGCCGCGCAGGTCGCGCGGGTAGGGGGCGGTGCTGTCGTAATGGCCGCTGCAGCGGGGCCAGGTGGCGTGGTCTGGATGCGCGCCCTGGGGTGTGCTCGCAGCACGGGCCGGGCTGGCGTGGTTTGGCGTGGCGTTCATGGTGAACTCCCTTCCACGATGCTGAGGGTGGCTGCCACGTTGCGCAGGTGGCCGTCCATCAGCAGTTGGGCGCGCTCCACGTCGCCCTGGCGCATGGCGAGCACCAGGGTGTGGTGCTCGTCCACCGAATGCGTGGCCGCGCTGGAGGACTGGTACAGCAGGGTGATGAGCGCGCAGCGCGAGATCAGCTCGCCCAGCATGTCGGCCAGCACCTTGTTGCCCATGAGTTGCGCCATGTAGACGTGAAAGTCGCCCAGCAGGGTGGTGCGCCCGGCCACGTCGCCGCGGGCGATGGCCAGCTTCTCCTGGGCGATGTGCTCGTCCAGCGCGCGCAATTGGGCCTCGGTCTGCTGCGCCATGAAGGACTTGACCAGCCCGGCTTCGAGCATGCGGCGCACCGCGAACACCTCGCGCGCTTCTCCCATGCTGGGCGCGGCGACGAAGGCGCCGCGCGCGGGCTCCAAATTGACCAGCCGCTGCTGCGAGAGCTGGAACAAGGCCTGGCGCACCAGCGTGCGCGACACGCCGAACTGGTCGGCCAGCTTCTGCTCGGCCAGCTTGGCGCCGGGCTGCAGCCGGTGTTCGACGATGGCGCGGGTGAGCGACTCGACGATCGTGTCGGTCGGGGTGCGGTGCGGTGCCGTGGGGGCGGCGGCGGGAGCAAAGGTGGTTCGCATCGGCGCATGATAGCGGGCTTGCGCCAAAGTGTATACACTTTAAGAAAGCACTTTCACCACACCCCCCCAAGGAGCAAGCATGGGCTTGAGCACCCACGTACTGGACACCATGCACGGCAGCCCGGCTGCGGGCATGGAGGTCGCCCTGTACACCACCACCGGCGGCCAGTCCGCACTGGTCAAACGCTTTTTCCTCAACGCCGATGGCCGCAACCCCGATGGGCTGCTGTTCGACAACGCCTCCTTGCGCGTAGGCACCTACCGGCTGGAGTTCGGCGTGGCGGCCTATTTCCGCGACCGCGGCGTGGCCTTGCCTGAGCCGCCGTTTCTGGATGTGGTGGCGCTGGATTTCGGTGTCGCCGACCCGGGGCAGCACTACCACGTGCCGCTGCTGGTGAGTCCATGGAGTTATTCGACTTACCGCGGGTCTTGAGGGCGGGCGCCCACTCTCCCCCCGCCCTCTCGCCCGGCCGGGCGAGAGGGGGCTAACAGCCACCATTTGGCCTTGTGTGGAAGGGGAGAAGTACAAGCTGCCAGGGCGCGTGGGCGGTGGTGGATTGGTGTGCTATGTATTTAATAGCGGTAATCGCAATGTTTATGCGGGCTGGAGGGCTAAAAGGTTTGTGATTTTTCCCAGCCCCCTCACCGCCCACGCGGCTTGGCAGCTTGTACTTCTCCCCTTTCACACGAGGCCAAATGGGGCTGTTCAGGCTCCCTCTCTCGCCACTCAGGGGCGAGAGAGGGCGGGGGGTGAGAGTGGGGGCAGTGAGGAAGCCGCCAGGCAAAGCAAAAACCCAGGAAATCCCGCCCCGCAGGGCCCCACAGGGTCAGGCCTTAGCCCAACAGGCCCCGCAGCCGCTGCACCTGCGCCAACACCTGCTGCGGCGCCGTCCCCCCCAGCACCGCACGCGCCTGCATCGACCCTTCCAGGCTCAGCACGCCAAACACGTCGGCCTCGATGGAGGGGTGGAACTGCTGCAGTTCCGCCAGCGGCAGTTCGGCCAGATCCAGCCCCTGTTCGCTGGCGCGCTTGACGGCATGGGCCACGGTCTCGTGGGCGTCGCGGAAAGGCACACCTTTTTTCACCAGGTAGTCGGCCAGGTCGGTGGCGGTGGCGTAGCCCTTGAGGGCGGCGGCGCGCATGGCCGGGGCGTTGACGGTGATGCCGCCTTCCTTCTGGCCCGTGGCCGGGTTCAACTGGCCGCCGATCATCTCGGCAAAGATGCGCAGCGTGTCCTTCAAGGTATCGACGGTGTCGAACAAGGGCTCCTTGTCCTCCTGGTTGTCCTTGTTGTAGGCCAGGGGCTGGCCCTTCATCAGGGTGATCAGGCCCATCAGGTGGCCCACCACGCGCCCGGTCTTGCCGCGCGCCAGTTCGGGCACGTCGGGGTTTTTCTTCTGCGGCATGATGGAGCTGCCGGTGGTGAAGCGGTCCGCAATCTTGATGAAGCCAAAGTTCTGGCTCATCCAGATGATCAGCTCTTCGCTCAGGCGGCTCACGTGCACCATCACCAGGCTGGCGGCGGCGCCGAACTCGATGGCAAAGTCGCGGTCGCTCACCGCGTCCAGGCTGTTCTGGCACACGCAGGCGCGCCCGGCCTCGTCCACCATGCCCAGGCTGCGCGCCACGCGCTCACGGTCCAGCGGGTAGCTGGTGCCAGCCAGCGCGGCCGCGCCCAGGGGCAGGCGGTTGACGCGTCGGCGCACGTCCAGCATGCGCTCGGCGTCGCGGCCGAACATTTCCACATAGGCCAGCAGGTGGTGGCCAAAGCTCACCGGCTGCGCCACCTGCAGGTGGGTGAATCCGGGCATCACCACGTCGGCATGGCGCTCGGCCACGTCCACCAGCGCGGTGCGCAGTTCCTGCAGCAGGGCCACGATGGCGTCGATCTCGCCGCGCAGCCACAGGCGCACGTCGGTGGCGACCTGGTCGTTGCGCGAGCGCCCGGTGTGCAGGCGCTTGCCCGCAATGCCCACCAGCGCGGTCAGGCGCGCTTCGATGTTGAGGTGCACGTCTTCCAGGTCGAGCTTCCACTCGAACTGGCCGCTGGCGATCTCTTCGCGGATCTGGGCCATGCCGCGCTGGATCGCCTGCAGGTCTTCGGCGGCAATGATGCCCTGGGCGGCGAGCATGTCGGCGTGCGCCAGGCTGCCGTCGATGTCGGCCTGCCACAGGCGCTTGTCAAAGAAAACGCTGGACGTGTAGCGCTTGACGAGCTCGCTCATCGGTTCTGAGAATAGCGCGGACCACGCCTGGGATTTGTTGTCGAATTGGTTGTGGGTCACAGTGGGCAAGCCTGGGCGTTGGGGGACAATGGAACTCGCATGCGAGATACGCAAATTTTATCGACCTTCGCACAGACCCCCGCCAGCGTAGTTTCACCGGCGCGGGCAGCCTCTGCCGTCCTGGTGTTTGACGCCTGCCACACCGGCGTCGTGCTGCGCGCCGTGCTGTTCGTGGAAAGCGCCCTGGCCATAGGCACCATGTACCTGGCCCAGGGCCTGCAGGACTGGGTGCTGCGCTTTTCCCTGGCCACCGGCGCGGCCCTGCCCGCCGTGCTGCTGTGGCTGCTGCTGGCCTGCGCCCTCAAGCAAAGGCTGGCGCGCTGGGCGCTGCCCTGGCAGGCCGTGGCGGCGGCGGCGCTGGGGGCTATGAGCGCCCTGTATGGCAGTGCGCTGCTGTACATGGCCACCCTGGTCGATGCGCCGCCCTGGTGGGCCAGCGCCTTTTCCGGCGCCTGGATGGCCCTGCTGCTGGTGGCCGGCCTGTGGATGCGCGCCAAGGGGCGCGCCCCGGCCGACACCGCCGCGCAGCTGGCCGAGCTGCAGTCGCGCATCCGCCCGCACTTTCTGTTCAACACCCTCAACAGCGCCATCGCCCTGGTGCGCGCCGAACCGGGCAAGGCCGAAACCCTGCTCGAAGACCTCAGCGACCTGTTCCGCCAGGCCCTGCAAGACCGCGGCCAGCCCACCACGCTGGAACAGGAACTCACCCTGGCGCAGCGCTACCTGGCCATCGAGCAGGTGCGCTTCGGCGAGCGGCTGCGCCTGCAGTGGCAGCTCGACCCCGCTGCCCAGCAGGCGCGCTTGCCCGCCCTGGTGCTGCAGCCGCTGGTGGAAAACGCCGTCTGCCATGGGGTGGAGCCCAGCCCCGAGGGGGCCGAAGTGCGCGTATCCACCCAGCGCCGCGGCTCGGTGGTGGTGATCAAGGTCAGCAACACCGTGCCCGCCGGGCCGGGCCAGCCCGGGCATGGGGTCGGGCTGCGCAACGTGCGCGAGCGCATCGCCCTCATGCACGACGTGCAGGGCAAGGTGCACAGCACCTTCCAGGACGGCATATTCCAGGTGCGACTGGAGGTGCCAGCGTGAGCGCCGACACGTCCAGCGACCCCAACGCAGTGGGGGAGCGTGGGGGCGAGGTGAACAGCGGCGAAGCCTGTTCGGCCAGCGCTTTGCGTGTGCTGGTGGTGGACGACGAGCCCCTGGCGCGCACCCGGCTGTGCCAACTGCTGGCCGAATGCAGCCAACCCCGGGCCGAGGTGCTGGCGCAGGCCGCCAACGCCGCCCAGGCCCTGGCGGCGCTGCAGTCGCAGACGGTGGACGTGGTGCTGCTGGACATCCACATGCCCGGCGCCGACGGCCTGGCCCTGGCGCCGCTGCTGCGTGCCCTGGCCCAGCCCCCGGCGGTCGTGTTTGTCACCGCCCACCCCGAGCACGCCGTGCAGGCCTTCGAGGTCGAGGCGCTGGACTACCTGACCAAGCCGGTGCGCCGCGAGCGCCTGCAGGCAGCGCTGCTCAAGGCGCAGCGCCAGCTCGGCATCGCTGTGGCCGAGCCGGCCCCCGAGCCGGTGCTGGTGATCCAGGACCGCCACCGCACCGAGCGCGTGCCGCTGAGCGAAGTGGTGTACTGCAAGGCCGAGCTGAAATACGTCACTGTGCGCACTGCCCAGCGCAGCTACATCTGGGACGGCTCCCTGAGCGAGCTGGAAGCGCGCTACCCGCAGCGCTTCCTGCGCGTGCACCGCAACGCCCTGATAGCGCGCCACGCCGTGCGCGCGCTGGAGCGCTGCTTGGACGGCGCTGAGGGCGAAGGCTGGCAGGTGCGCCTGGCCGCCGTGGACGAGCGCATTGCGGTGTCACGGCGCCAGCTCGCCCACGTGCGCGAGCTGGTGGCCGCCCAGGGCGGGGAGTGAGGCGGCTTTTTCAGCCCGTGTTGCGCAGCCCCGCGGCAATGCCGTTGATGGAGATGTGGATACCGCGCTGCACACGCTCGTCGGCCTGGCCCGCGCGGTAGCGCCGGATCAGCTCCACCTGCAGGTGGTGCAGCGGGTCGATGTACGGAAAGCGGTGGCGGATCGAGCGCTGCAAGGCCGCGTTGTTGGTCAGGCGCTGCTTTTCGCCCGTGATGAGCGACAGCACATGCGCGGTGCGCTGCCACTCGGCCTCGATTGCCGCAAACACCTGCTTGCGCAGCTTGGCGTCCGGCACCAGCTCGGCATAGCGCGAGGCCAGCGCCAGATCGCTCTTGGCCAGCACCATGTCCATATTCGACAGCAGGGTGCGGAAAAACGGCCACTGCCGGTACATCTTTTGCAGCAAGGCGGTGCGGGTCTTGGCGCCTTGCGCCTGGCCGTCGCCTTTGATGAACTGCTCAATCGCCGAGCCAAAGCCGTACCAGCCGGGCAGCGTCAGGCGGCACTGGCCCCAGCTGAAGCCCCAGGGAATGGCACGCAGATCTTCAATGCGCTGGCTGGCCTTGCGCGAGGCCGGGCGTGAGCCGATGTTGAGTTCCGCGATCTCGCGGATCGGGGTGGAATTGAAAAAGTAATTGGTAAAGCCCGGGGTCTCGTACACCAGGTGGCGGTAGGCCGCCATGCTGCGGCCAGAGATCTCGTCGGCCGCGTCCAGGTAGGCCCGGGTGGCGGGCTTGGTCGGCTGCAGCAGCGTGGCTTCCAGGGTGGCGGCCACCAGGGTCTCCAGGTTGCGCCGCCCGATCTCGGGGTTGGCGTATTTGGAGCCGATCACCTCGCCCTGCTCGGTCAGGCGGATCTGCCCGCGCACCGTGCCCGGGGGCTGGGCCAGGATGGCCTGGTAGCTCGGGCCGCCGCCGCGCCCGACCGTGCCGCCACGGCCATGGAACATGCGCAACTGAATGCGCCGCCCCGCGCCCAGCTCGGCGTTGAGTTCGTCAAACATCTCCACCAGCGCAATCTCGGCGCGGTACAGCTCCCAGTTGCTGGTGAAAATGCCGCCGTCCTTGTTGCTGTCCGAGTAGCCCAGCATGATGTCCTGTTCCGAGCCGCTGGCCTGCATCATCTCCTGGATGCCGGGCAGGGCGTAGAACTCGCGCATGATGGGAGCGGCATTGCGCAGGTCTTCGATGGTTTCGAACAGCGGCACCACGATCAGGTCGCACTGCGCGGCGTGGCCCGCTTGTCCTTCCACCACCACGCCGTCGCTCAGGCAGCCGCGCAGCAGCCCGGCCTCTTTTTGCAGCAACAGCACTTCGAGCAGGTCGCTCACGGTCTCGGTGTGGCTGATGATGTAGTGGCGGATGGCGGGTGCGCCATAGAGCGCGCGCGCCTTGCGCGCAGCGGCGAAGATATCCAGCTCGCTGCGTGTCTGGGCGCTGTAGTGCGCCGTGGACACCTGCAGCGAGCGCGCGTCATTGAGCAGGCCCAGCAGCAGTTGGCGCTTGGCAGCTTCGTCCAGCTCCTGGTAACGGGACTCCACGCGCGCCCTGGCCAGCAGCTCGGCCACCACCTCCTCGTGCTTGTCCGAACTCTGGCGCAGGTCCACCGTCGCCAGGTGAAAGCCAAACACCTCGGCCGCGCGCAGCAGCGGGCGCAAGCGCGCATGCGCCAGCACCCCGGCGTGGTGCTGCTGCAGCGAGGTTTCGATGGTGCGCAGGTCTTGCACAAACTCCTCTGCGCTGGCATAGGGGTTTTGCGGTGCCACGGCGTGGCGCGCCGCCTCGGTGCCGGTCAGCGCCTTGAGCGTGGCCGCCAGGCGCGCATAGATGCCGATCAAGGCGCGCCGGTAGGGCTCGTCCTTGCGGTGCTCGTTGCTGTCGGGCGAGCGCTCGGCCAGGGCCTGCATCTGCGGCGAGCAGTCGGCCAGCATGGCCGACACCGACAGCTCGCTGCCCAGCCAGTGCACCTCGGTCAGGTGGTGGCGCAGCGCCACTTCGGCCTGGCGGCGCAGCGCGTATTCCAGGGTCTGGGCCGTGACGTTGGGGTTGCCGTCGCGGTCACCGCCAATCCACTGGCCCATGCGCAAGAAAGTGTGCACCGGGCCGGTGCCCAGCAGCGCCTCCAGGTTGCTGTACAGGCGCGGGATCTCGCGCAGAAAAGTGGACTCGTAATAGCTCAGCGCGTTTTCCACCTCGTCGGCCACGGTCAGCTTGCTGAAACGCAGCAGGCGCGTCTGCCACAACTGCATCACGCGCGCCTTGATCTGGTCCTCATTCGCGGCCAGCTCCTTGGCGCTGAGGGCGTCCTTCTTGTGGCCAAACGCCTGGGCCTGGGCGTGGATGGCGTCGCGCTCGGTCAGCAGTTTGGCGATGGCGCGCTCGGCGTCCAGAATGCTCTTGCGCTGCACCTCGGTGGGGTGGGCGGTGAGCACCGGCGAGACATAGCTGGTCTGCAAGGTCTCGGCCACCGTCTGTGCCGAAATCCCGGCCCAGCGCAGGCGCGACAGCGCCACGTCGATGCTGCCCTCTTGCGTATCGCCCTGGCGCTCGTGGATGGCGCGGCGGCGGATGTGGTGGCGGTCCTCGGCCAGATTGGCCAGGTGGCTGAAATAGGTAAAGGCGCGGATCACGCTCACGGTCTGGTCGCCGCTGAGCCCCTTGAGCAGCTTCTTCAGCGCCGCGTCGGCGCTGTGGTCGGCGTCACGGCGGAAGGCCACCGACAGGGTGCGGATTTTCTCGATCAGCTCATACGCCTGCACCCCTTCCTGCTCGCGGATCACGTCGCCCAGAATGCGCCCCAGCAGGCGGATGTCGTCCAGCAGGGGGCGTTCGTTGTCCTTGGACTGTTTGCGGGCGCTGGCAGGGGCTTTGGCGGGGCTGGTGGTCATGGTCCGGGGGCATGAAAGGGGGCAACAGGGGCACAACCTGCCGACCGTCTTGATGTGGTTCAAAAACGGCCGTATGCAGTCAGGCTGGGCTGGGCGAGCACGGGCCTTGGCGGGGTTGCGTGCCAGACGGGCATGCTAGCATTGAAGGCTGCTGGACCATTACAAACAGGTTACAACCGTGAGCCTTCTCACCATCGCCACACGCGAGAGCCGCCTGGCTCTGTGGCAAGCCGAACATGTGCGCTCGCTGCTGCAGTCTCTGGGCCACACCGTCTCCCTGCTGGGCATGACCACCCAGGGCGACCAGATCCTGGACCGCGCGCTGAGCAAGGTCGGGGGCAAGGGCCTGTTCGTCAAGGAACTCGAAGTGGCGCTGGAAGCAGGGCAGGCCGACCTGGCCGTGCACTCGCTCAAGGACGTGCCCATGGAGTTGCCTGCAGGGTTTGCCCTGGCCTGCGTGATGGAGCGCGAAGACCCGCGCGACGCCTGGGTGTCGCCGCGCTACGCCCGCCTGGAAGACCTGCCCCAGGGCGCCGTGGTCGGCACCTCCAGCCTGCGCCGCGTGGCCATGCTGCGCGCCTTGCGGCCCGACCTGCGCATCGAGCCGCTGCGCGGCAACCTCGACACCCGGCTGCGCAAGCTCGACGAAGGCCAGTACGACGGCATCGTGCTCGCCGCCGCGGGCTTGAAGCGCCTGGGCCTGGGCGAGCGCATCCGCGCCATCTTCGCGCCCGAGCAGATGCTGCCTGCCGCCGGGCAGGGCGCCCTGGGCATCGAAATCCGCAGCCAGCGCCAGGACGTGGCCCAGGCGTTGCAAAGCCTGGCCCACCTGCCGACCTGGCGTGCCGTGGCCGCCGAGCGCGCCGTCAGCCGCGTCATGGGCGGCAGCTGCTCCATGCCCCTGGCCGCCTACGCCACCGTGGACGGCACGCATTTGCACATCCGCGCCCTGTGGGGCGACCCGGACGGCGCCCGGCCCCTGGCACACGCGGAAAGTACCGGCGAAGCCCCCACCGTCGAGGCCGCCGTGGCCCTGGGCGAGCAGGCCGCGCGCGCGCTGCAGGCCGCGGTCGCCCGGGTGGGCGCCTGAGCCCCTCCGATCCCGCCATGCGTGCCATCGTCACGCGCCCCGCACGCGAAGCGGAACAGTGGTGCGAGGGCTTGCGCCAGCGCGGGCTGGACGCGCTGTGCTGGCCGCTCATCGAGATCCGCGCCAGCGCCGACGCGGCGCGCGTGCATGCGGCGTGGGCGGCGCTGGCGCAGACCGACGCGGCGCTCTTCGTCAGCGCCAACGCGGTGGACTTCTTTCTGGCACAAAATCCCCCTCTGGCCCGCGTCCCTTTTGCCGATGATGCTATAAAAACAGTAGCATATGCACCCGGTCCCGGAACCGCCCGGGCCCTGCTGTCCCAGGGCGCGCTGCCCGCGCGGGTGTTCAGCCCGGCAGCCGACAGCGCGCAGTTCGACTCCGAAGCCCTGTGGCGGGTGGTGCAGGCCCAGGTCGGGCCGGGTTTTCGGCTGCTGGTGGTGCGCGGCACCAGCGCCGGGGCGCAGCAGGACAGCGGCGTGGGGCGGGACTGGTTTGCCCAGCAGGTGCTGCAGCGCGGCGGCAGCGTGGACCACGTGGTGGTCTACGAGCGCGCTCGGCCGCAGTGGGACGCGGCCCAGTGCGCCCGCGCAGCGGCCGCCGCCAGCGATGGCAGCGTCTGGCTGTTCAGCAGCAGCGAGGCCGTGGCGCACCTGGGCCAGTTGCTGGCCGGGCAGGACTGGCGCCGGGCGCGCTGCGTCTGCACCCACCCGCGCATTGCCCAAACCGCGCGCGATGCGGGCTTGGGTGTTGTTTGCGAGTCACGCCCGACATTGGAGGCGGTGGCAGCGTCGATAGAATCGCTGCAATGAATGCAGAGACCGCCTTGCCCGCGTCCGAGGAGCGCGCGCCCACCCCCGTGGCCCCCACCCTGCCGTGGAGGCACGACCGCTGGGTGCAGGTGCTTGGTGCGGTGGCGGCGCTGGCCCTGATCGCCTGCATCGCCCTGTGGCAAAAGCTCTCCGGCATCCAGCAGCAGCTGGCGCGCCAGAGCGCCGAATCCGGTGCCAACGCCGCCCAGGCCCTGGTCGCCTCGCGCCAGGCGCAGGAGCAGGCCATGGAAACCGCCGCCAAGCTGGCGGTCACCGACGCCAAGGTCAACGAAGTCTCCCTGCAGCGCGCCCAGTTGGAAGAACTGATGTCCAGCCTGTCGCGCTCGCGCGACGAAAACCTGGTCGTCGACATCGAATCCGCCGTGCGTCTGGCACAGCAGCAAGCCCAGCTCACCGGCAGCGTCGAGCCGCTGCTGGCGGCCCTGCGCACCGCCGAACTGCGCCTGACCCGGGCCGCCCAGCCGCGGCTGGCGCCGCTGCAGCGCGCCATCGGGCGCGACCTGGCGCGGGTCAAATCCAGCGTCGTGGCCGATCTGCCGGCCCTGCTGGTGCGCCTGGACGAACTGGTGGCGCTGGTCGATGAGCTGCCCGTGGCCAATGCCGTGGGCAGCACCCGTGGCGCCTCGGCCGCAACGCTCAAACGCAAGCCCGAAGAGGCCTTGGGGGAGTGGTGGAAGCGGGCCCTGGCCGCCGTGCACGAGGAGGCGCGCGCCCTGGTGCGCATCAGCCGCATCGAAGAACCCGACGCCGCCCTGCTGTCGCCCGAGCAGGCCTTTTTCCTGCACGAGAACCTCAAGCTGCGCATCCTCAACGCCCGCCTGGGCCTGGTCTCGCGCCAGCTCGACGCCGCGCGCTCCGACATGGCCAGCGCCGCCGTGTCCCTGTCGCGCTACTTCGATGCCTCTTCGCGCAAGACCCAGACCGCCGCGGCCCTGATGCAGCAGATCCAGTCGCAGATGAAGCAGCTGGAGCTGCCGCGCGTGGACGACACGCTGGTGGCCCTGTCCACCGCAGCGGCGGGGCGCTGACACCATGCGCGGCGTGCTGTGGCTGGCGGGTCTGTTCGCGGTGGCGGTGCTGGCGGCCCTGTTCGCGGGCAACAACCACAACAGCGTGACCCTGTTCTGGGCGCCGTACCGCGTCGACCTCTCCTTCAACCTGGTGCTGCTGCTGCTGGTGCTGGGCTTCGCCCTGCTGCATGGCGCCTTGCAGGCGCTGGGCGGCTTGCTGCGCATCCCGCAGCAGGCGCGGCGCTGGCGCATGGCGCAGCGCGAGCGCGCGCTCTACAGCGCGCTGCTCGAAGCCCTGACGCTGCTGGTGGCCGGGCGCTTCGTGCGTTCGCGCAAGGCCGCCGAGCGCGTGCTGGCCATGGAAGATGCGATCCGGCTCGGGGACGACAGCGCGCTGCCCTTCGGCACCCGGCTGCGCTGCATGACCCACCTGCTGGCGGCCGAGAGCGCCCACGCGGTGCAGGACCGCAGCGTGCGCGACCGCCACCTGGAACAGGCCCTGGGCAGTTGCACCGGGCGCGACGCCCAGGAGGCGCTCGACGGCGTGCGCCTGCGCGCCGCGCGCTGGGCCTTTGACGACCGCAACGCGGCCCAGAGCCTGCAGTGGCTGGAGCAGTTGGCCCAGGGCACGGCGCGGCGCACCCTGGCCCTGCGGCTGCGCTTCAAGGCCGCGCGCCAGGGCGGTCAGTCCGCCTTGGCCCTGGACACGGCCCGGCTGCTCACCAAGCACCGGGCGTTTTCCGAACTGGCGGGCGCGAGCATCGCACGCGGGCTGGCGCTCGAGCTGGTGCGCAGCGCCCATGATGCAGCCCAGCTGCAGCGCGCCTGGGACGGGCTGGACCCGGCCGAGCAGG
Organism: Rhodoferax sp.; assembly: GCA_052390055.1. Taxonomy (GTDB): domain Bacteria; phylum Pseudomonadota; class Gammaproteobacteria; order Burkholderiales; family Burkholderiaceae_C; genus Allorhodoferax. The sequence goes on along the minus strand of JBQTHH010000005.1, from coordinate 74,589 downwards.
CCATGCCCGACGTCGCCCTGGAGGCCGCGCAGCGCCTGGTGCAACTGCAGGGCAGCACCGCCGTGGCGCAATCCTGGCTGCTGCCGGTGTGGCGCCGTGCCGCCAGCGCGGCCGATGCCCCGGACCTGAGCCTGCCGCAGCGCCTGCACCTGGTGGAAGTGCTCGAAGAGCTGTTCGGCCTGGAGCAGGAAGCCACCGTCACGCAGTGGCTGCAAAGCATCGGGCAGGCGCAGCAGCGCCAGCCGCGCGAAGCGCTGTGGGTCTATCTGGAGGGGGTGGCCTGCGCCCGGCTGCAGCTGTGGGGCAAGGCGCAGCAACTGCTCAAGCAAAGCAGCGCCGCGCTGCCAGCAGGCAGTGCCCTGCAGCGGCGCGCCTGGACCCACCTGGGGCTGCTGGCCGAAGCGCGCGGTGACGAAGCCGCCGCGCTGCAGGCCTACAAGGCCGCCGCAAAAACCTGAAAATCCCGGGTGACTTTGGGGGGCATCGTGGCTATTATGCGCCCATGCCGACACTCACCGACCACCTGATCAAGCTCACCGACCACCGCGACCGCGACCTCCTGGAGTTGACGCTGGCCAAGGCCATGGTCGATCTCCTGCCCATCGACCGGGTTGTGATCGCGCGGGTATTGAGCGAAGAGGGCCAGCGCCGCTGGCTCGACATCGCCACCCTGGACGCCCGTGGCGGCGGCAAGGTGCAAGACCCGCTGCGGGTCGTTTTCGACCAGCTCGTGCCGGTCGATGACGACCGCTACCGCTTGCGCTGCCTGCAGACACGCACCCTGGTCGAGCACGCCTGGGCGGGCGAGGCGGGGCCCCGCATCAGCTACCTGCCCCTGTACGCTGATGGCCGCGACGAGGACGAAGGCGTGATCGAGGTGCACAGCGGCGGCAGCCTGGACATGGAGCAGTTGCGCGTGATCGGCGAACTGCACCATGTCTACCTCAACATGTACCACCTGCTGGCCTACAGCGACCGCGATCCGCTGACCGGGCTGCTCAACCGCAAGTCGCTGGACGACACCTTCTACCGGGCGGTGTTGGACGAATTGGGTGAGCTTTCCGACGACGACAAGGCCGCGCTCGAAGCCCCGGTGGCCGCGGGGCAGGAGCGCCGCCACCGCGTGCCGCCCAACTACTGGCTGGGCACCATCCGGGTGGACGATTTCGCCGCGCTCAAGGAGCGCACCGGCGATCTGGTGGCAGAGGAACTGCTGCTGCTGGTGGCGCGCATCATGAACAACACCTTCCGCACCTACGACCGCCTCTACCGCTTCGAAGGCGACCGCTTCGGCGTGCTCATGCACTGCCCGGACGAGGCCCTGGTCCTGGCGGCGTTCGAGCGCTTCCGCGCCAACATGGAGAAGTTCAACTTCCCGCAGGTCGGGCGCGTCACCGCCAGCGCCGGCTTCAGCCGCGTCACACCGGAAGACTCTCCGGTGACCTGCCTGGTGCGTTCCGACGCGGCCCTGGCGCATGCCCAGGCCGTGGGCAAGAACCGGGTCGTCAGCCAGCTCGACCTGGAGCGCAGCGGCGTCGCCTACTGAAGGCCGCGCGGCGTCCACGAGAGCGCCGCTGCCCCCGCAGAAGGAGCCGCTTCTGCGATTTCCGGTCCTTGTGCCGGTTCTTTTCCCGACGCGACCACAAAAAAAGGGCCGCCCCGTGCCACGGGGCGGCCCTTTGTCGTTGGGCTGCCTGGCCTCAGGCGCCGGGCTGCTGCTGCGCGTCGAACGGCAGGTTCAGTGCGCGCAGGTCCTTGCGCGTCTCCACCAGGACCAGCGGCCCCTCGTCCAGCACCACCGGGGCCGGGCGCTCGCGCGGCACGCGGATGGGCTGGGGCTCGGCGGCGATGGCTGCGGCCACGCTGGCCACCCGCTGCGGGTCGGAGTGCACCCATTGCAGGCCCGATTGCGTGGCCAGCGCGCCCAGCGTGTCCACGGGCAGGTCATAGGTCTGTACCGTGGGCAGGGCGGTGCGCACGTTGCCCTGGCTGGGGGCGGGTGCGGCGGCCGCAACCACGGGGGCTGCAGCGCTGTTGGCCACAGGCGCGCTTGCTGCCTCGGCTTGTGCGGCGGGTGCGGCGCTTGGTTCGGCAGCCTCGGCGGGCTGTGCCTCCATGGGTTCGGCCGCACCGCCATTCATCGCGTCGCCGTTGCGCGGTGCACGCGGTCCGCGGTTGCCACGGTCGCGGCCATAGCGGTCGCGTGAGCGGCGCTCACGGGGTTCGCGCGGCTCGCGTCCGTCCGGCCCTGCAGCCATGTTGCCGCCGTTGTCGGCTGTGGTATCGGCGGGTGCCTGGGCGTCCAGGCTGGCGTGCGGTGTCGGCATGCCCTGCAGGTCTTCGTCGGCGCGGCCCTCAGGGCCTTCTGCCATGGGGGCGTCCATGCGCGGTGCGCGCTCAGTCCGTGGGCCACGGTTGCCGCGCTCACCGCGCTCACCACGATTGCGGCCGCCGCGTTCGCCGCGCGGTTCGCGTCCCTCGGCGCGCATGCCCTCTGGGGCCATGGCATCGCTGTCGTTCTCGGCGGGGCTGGACTGCGGAGCCAGGGCGTTGGCATCCTGCAGGCGCGTTTCGTCGGTGGGGCGGGGCGGTCGGTTGCCGCGCTCGCCGCGTTCCGCGCGCGGCGCACGTTCGCCGCTGCGGGGGGCCGCCTCGCCGTGGTCGCGCGCGGGGCGCTCGGCCGGTGCGGCGCCCAGGTCCTGGCGGCCATTGCGCGGTTCGCCAGGGCGGGCATTGCGCGGCGGGCGTGCATCGCCGCGCGCGCCGGCGCCGGTTGGTTCGTTGCGCGCGCTCCCATCGGCGTTGCGCACTCCGCGGCGGTCACCACCACGGCGCCCGTCACGGCCACCGTGCTGGGGGTTGCGTGCATGGGGCTGGGCCGGGGCGGGGGCCGCTGCCGGGGCGGCGGCGGGGGAGGCCTGCGCAGCATCGGACTGGGGCGCGAACAGGCCCTTGAACCAGGTCCAGAAACCGCCTTGCACCGGCGCTGCCGCCGGGGCGGCGGGTGCTTGCTGGGCGGGTGCGCTGCGGCTGGGGGCCGCTGCCGGCTCCGGCTTGGGCGGGGCCACTGGCGCCGGGGCATCGGGCAGCACGCCCTTGATGATGGGCGTCTGCTTGTTGGTCGGCTCCTGCGAGCGGCGCGTCACCAGCGTGGCTTCGTCCTGCTCGTCGGCCATCTTGTAGCTGGCCTCGATGTGGTCCAGTCGCGGGTCGTCGTGCTTGAGGCGCTCCAACTTGTAGTTGGGCGTTTCCAGCGAGCGGTTGGGCACCAGCAGCACATTGATGCGCTGCTTGAGTTCGATCTTGGTGATCTCGGCGCGCTTCTCGTTGAGCAGGAAGGACGCCACTTCCACCGGCACCTGGGCCAGCACGGAGGCGGTGTTGTCCTTGAGCGACTCCTCCTGGATGATGCGCAGGATCTGCAGCGCCGAGCTTTCGGTGTCGCGGATGTGGCCGGAGCCGCCGCAGCGCGGGCAGGGGATGGAGGCGCCTTCACTCAGAGCCGGGCGCAGGCGCTGGCGGCTCATTTCCATCAGGCCGAATTTGCTGATGGTGCCGAACTGCACCCGGGCGCGGTCCTGGCGCAGGGCGTCGCGCAGGCGGTTTTCCACCTCGCGGCGGTTGCGCGACTCTTCCATGTCGATGAAGTCGATCACGATCAGGCCGCCCAGGTCGCGCAGGCGCATCTGGCGCGCCACTTCGTCGGCGGCTTCCAGGTTGGTGCGGGTGGCGGTTTCTTCGATGTCGCCGCCCTTGATGGCGCGTGCCGAGTTCACGTCGATGGAAACCAGCGCTTCGGTGTGGTCGATCACGATCGCGCCGCCGCTGGGCAACTGCACGGTGCGGGCGTAGGCAGACTCGATCTGGTGCTCGATCTGGAAGCGCGAGAACAGCGGCGCGTTGTCGCGGTAGCGCTTCACACGCGCGGCATGCTCGGGCATGACGTGCGACATGAACTGGTGCGCCTGCTCAAAGATGTCGTCGGTGTCGATCAGGATGTCGCCGATGTCGGCGCTGAAATAGTCGCGGATGGCGCGGATCACCAGGCTGGATTCCTGGTAAATCAGGAACGCGCCCTTGCCGCCCTTGGCCGCGCCGTCGATGGCGGTCCAGAGTTTGAGCAGGTAGTTCAGGTCCCACTGCAGCTCGGGCGCACTGCGGCCGATACCGGCGGTGCGCGCGATGATGGACATGCCGTTCGGGTATTCGAGCTGGTCCAGCGCTTCCTTCAGTTCCGCGCGGTCGTCGCCCTCGATGCGCCGCGACACGCCGCCGCCGCGCGGGTTGTTGGGCATGAGCACCACGTAGCGCCCGGCCAGCGAGACAAAGGTGGTCAGCGCCGCGCCCTTGTTGCCGCGCTCTTCTTTTTCCACCTGGACCAGCAGTTCCTGGCCCTCTTTGATCACGTCCTGGATGCGCGCCTGGGAGGGAGAGACGCCCTCCTTGAAGTACATGCGCGAGATTTCCTTGAAGGGCAGAAAGCCGTGGCGGTCTTCGCCGTAGTCCACAAAACAGGCTTCCAGGCTGGGCTCGACGCGGGTGACGACGGCCTTGTAGATGTTGCCCTTGCGCTGCTCGCGCCCTTCGATTTCGATTTCGTAGTCGAGGAGTTTTTGTCCGTCGACAATGGCCAGGCGGCGTTCTTCAGCCTGCGTGGCGTTGATCAGCATCCGTTTCATGGAGTGCGTCCTTCATCACAATAAAACATGCCCATTGCGGGGCACACAATGCCTGACGGACGAACTGAAACGCGGTGGAATTGCCTGTGTGTTCCCGGCCTATGTTCGAGGCTGGGGACTGGGCGCGTGGATGGGGACGAACATGCAAGGCTGCCAATGTGCTAGCTTTTTTGTAGCTGTGTGCGCAGTACGGGCGTGGGCCATGGGCTGATCCGTGCCACAAAAACCGGCCTTTGGCCGGTTTTGGCACAGTGCAATCAGTCGTAACAGCACCACAAACATGTCGCTTGATCCGTCTTCAGGCTTGTCGTCCTGGAGACTTGGGGTATTCCGTATCGAGGTTTCAATCCGTCGGCTTGGCCATGCCGGGTTTCGCCATCACGCGCAAGGTTCGGGTGATCTGCGAAGCCCCCGAACCTGGCGGCATCGACCTTCCAGCGCCGGTGTCGTGGTCTAAACTTGTGACAAATCAACCACTTAGAACCAGCCGCTAGTGAAACACATTATAGAGGCACGAATCCAATCCGCAGCGGCACAGGTGAAATTGCTCACGGTGGACGAACGCGGCGATGGCATGCGCCTGGACAACTACCTGCTGCGCCAGCTCCCTGGCGTGCCCAAGACCCACGTGTACCGCATCATCCGCAGCGGCGAAGTGCGCCTGAACAAGGCGCGCACCAGCGCCGATGCGCGCGTGCAGCTTGGCGACCAGGTGCGTTTGCCGCCCATGCACATGGCTGGCGCCGCGCCCGAGCGGGCAGCGAAAAAAGACGCCGCATCCAGGCCCGCGCAGCCGAAGGCGGCCGCCGCGCCGCAGGCCCCAGCCCTGCCCCTGCTGTGGGAGGACGACTACCTGCTGGCGGTGAACAAACCCGCCGGAGTCGCCGTGCATGGCGGTTCGGGCGTGAGCTTTGGCGTCATCGAACAATTGCGCATGGCGCGCCCGAAGGCGCCGTTTCTGGAGCTGGTGCACCGGCTGGACCGCCAGACCAGCGGCATCTTGCTGGTGGCCAAACGCAAGCGCTCACTCACCCATTTGCAGGAGCAGTTCCGGGACCGAGCCACCGGCAAGGTCTACCTCGCGGCCGTGGCGGGCCTGTGGCCTGCCAGCAAGCGCGTGATCGACAAGCCCTTGCACAAGAGCGTGGTGGCCGAGGGCACCAGCGCCGAGGAGCGGCGGGTGCGCGTGGTCTCGCGCGACGACCCGCAGGGCCAGCATGCGCTCACCCTGGTGCGCGTGCTGGCCCAGGCGCAGCCCCGGGACGGCCTGCCCCAGGGGGCCTCGCTGCTGGAAGTCACCATCAAGACCGGGCGCACGCACCAGATCCGCGTGCACCTGGCCAGCGAGGGCCACCCCATCCTGGGTGACGACAAGTACGGCGACTTCGAGCGCAACAAGGCCCTGGCGCGCGGCGTGCCCGCCCAGGCGCCGCTTCTGCCGCGCATGTTCCTGCATGCCTGGCGCCTGCAGTGCCTGCATCCGGTCAGCGCCGAGCCGCTGCAGATCCAGGCCGAGCTGCCGCCCGAACTGGCCCAGTTCGTGCGCACCGTTTTCACCCGCCCGCCCGCCCCCGGCGCGGGCGACACCCACCCCGCACCACCATGACCGACGCCACCCCCCACGCCCGTTCCCGCTACGCCCTGGTGGCGTTTGACTGGGACGGCACCCTGTTCGATTCCACCGCCATCATCACGCGCTGCATCCAGCGCGCCGTCGCCGACGTGGGTGGGCGCGTGCCCAGCGACGAGCAGGCCGCTTACGTGATCGGCATGGGCCTGGCCCAGGCCCTGGCCCATGCCGCCCCCGACGTGCCGGTGCAGGACTACCCGGCGCTGGCGGCGCGCTACCGCTACCACTACATGGCCCAGCAGGACGACATCCACCTGTTCGAGGGTGTAGTGCCCTTGTTGCACGAGCTGCGCGCGCGCGGCGTGCTGCTGGCCGTGGCCACCGGCAAGAGCCGCAGGGGGCTGGACGTGGCCCTGCGCGCGGTCGAATTGCAAGGATTGTTTGACAGCTCGCGCACCGCCGACGAGACCGCTTCCAAGCCCCACCCGCAGATGCTGCTGGAGCTGATGGAGGAGTTCAGCCTGCAGCCGCGGCAGGTGCTGATGGTGGGCGACACCACGCACGACCTGGAGATGGCGCAGCGCGCCGGTTGCGACAGCGTGGGGGTAGGCTACGGCGCCCACGACACAGGGGGATTTGCGGCCTGGTCGCCGCGCTATGTGGCCCACACCGTGGCCGAGCTGCAGCAGTGGATGCATGCCCATGTCTGAATGGCTGGAGCCGCACAGCGCGCCGCAGCGCATCCCCTTGTGCGCCTCGCAGGCGCTGCAAGACAGCGCCCTGGCCGTGCCCTTTGACGTGCTCTACCTGGACCGGCCCTGCCGCGCCTTTGCCGTGCGCTTTGATGGCAAGGTCTATGCCTACCTCAACCGCTGCGCCCATGTGCCCATGGAGATGGACTACCAGCCCAACCAGTTCTTCGACCACACCGGCCGCTGGCTCATGTGCGCTACCCACGGCGCCATGTACCGGCCAGAGACCGGGGAGTGCCGTGCCGGCCCCTGCCGGGGCGGTTTGGTCGTGGTGGCCGTCACGGAGGAGGAGGGCCAGGTGTACTGGCATACTTCCCGCTTTATCCAGGCTCCCGGCCCCATCCTATGACCCCGTCCACCCCTGATACTGCCCCGGATTCCGAACAAAAAGAGGAATTGGCCCGCGCCAACACTGGTTCTGATGCTATAAAAAAAGAAGCAGTTCGGGAAGCCGGCTGGGAGCGCGCCGTGCTCGAAAAACTGGCCAATGGCTGGCTGGCCGAGCAGCGCAGCGCGCGGCGCTGGCGCTATGGGGTGCGCCTGGCTTGGCTGCTGCTCATCGTGAGCCTGCTGTGGCTGGGTGTGGAGCGCGGGTCTTCGACCAAGGACGTGCAGACCCCCCACACCGCCGTGGTCGAGGTCAAGGGTGAAATCGGCCCGGATTCCGAGACCCGCGCCGAGGAGGTGGTCTCGGCTCTGCGCAGCGCCTTCGAGGACAAGGGGGCCCAGGGCGTGGTGCTGCTCATCAACTCGCCCGGGGGCAGCCCGGTGCAGGCCGGCATCATCAACGACGAGATCCACCGCCTCAAGAAACTCCATGGCAAGCCCGTGTACGCCGTGGTGGAAGAGTCCTGCGCCTCGGCCGCGTACTACATCGCGGTCGCCTCCGACCAGATCTTTGTGGACAAGGCCAGCATCGTGGGCAGCATTGGCGTGCTCATGGACGGCTTTGGTTTCACCGGGCTGATGGACAAGTTGGGCGTCGAGCGCCGCCTCATGACGGCGGGGGAGAACAAGGGCTTCCTCGACCCCTTCAGCCCGCAGACCGAAAAGCAGCGCGTGTTCGCCCAGTCCATGCTCGATCAGATCCACCGCCAGTTCATCGATGTGGTCAAACAGGGGCGCGGCGAGCGGCTCAAGGAGTCGGGTGACACCTTCAGCGGCCTGTTCTGGACCGGCCAGCAGGCGGTCGAAATGGGCCTGGCCGACCACCTGGGCAACATCGACTACGTCGCCCGCGAAGTCGTCAAGGCCGAGGAACTGGTGGACTACACCCACCGCGAAAACGTCGCCGAGCGCCTGGTCAAGCGCTTCGGCGCCTCCATCGGCCAGGGCGCCGTGCAGGCGCTGCGCGGCGCTGCGGCTTGGCGCTGAAAACACGGAACAACCGCTCGGGGTGCTTGCACCCGGCAATCCCTCCCGAAAAGCCACTTGCGTGATCCCACGGAGATCGCGAACGGGCTCTGAACCTGTCCCGGGGTGCTGCCCGGCATCTCCAGGCACGCCCCGTGGCCTGTCACGCCGGGGGCCTACCCTCCCAGCGCAAACACCGTTGGCAGGCGGGTGTCCAGGGCTTGCGGCTGCTGGCGCCACTGCTGCACCGTGGCGCTGCGCACCCGGGCTTCGGGCAGGGTCAGGCCGCAGGCCAGCGCCAGCCGGGTGCTGGGGCGCAGGTGGGCCAGCAGGGCCTGCAGCAGCGCTTCGGTGCGGTACGGGGTTTCGATGAACAGCTGGGTCTGGCCCGTGCGCAGCGCGTGCTGCTCCAGCGCGCGGATGCGCTGGGTGCGTTCCTCGCCGCTTTGCGGCAGATAACCCACGAAAGCGAAATTCTGGCCCGATAAGCCGCTGGCGGCCAGCGCCAGCACCAGCGACACCGGCCCCACCAGCGGCACCACTTCCAGCCCCAGTTGGTGTGCCGCACGCACCACCGAAGCGCCGGGGTCGGCAATGGCGGGCATGCCCGCCTCGCTCACCAGGCCCACATCGTGGCCCTGCACCGCGGCTTGCAGCAGGGGGCGGGCGTCAAATCCGCCACTGGCCTGGTGGTCCCCCTGCTTGTGCACGCTGCGCGGCAGTTCCTGCAGCTGTAATTGCTGCAGCGGCGCAGCCAGTGGGTAGAGGGCGTCCACGCGCTTGAGGTAGGCGCGCGTGCTCTTGGCGTTTTCACACACCCAGTGCTGCAGCCGTGCGGCGGTGGCCAGGGTCTGGGCGGGCAGCACCGCCTCCAGCGGCGTGTTGCTGTCGCAGCCGAAGTCCAGCGGCGCAGGCACCAGGAACAGGCGCCCACGTGCGGGTGCCGCCGCCGTGGCGGGAGCTTGCTCAGCGCCCACCCTGGCCTCCCAGAATGTCCAGCCCGGCCGCGCGCAGCAGGCGGCAGGTGCGGATCAGCGGCAGCCCCACCAGGGCGGTCGGGTCGTCGTTGTCTATGCTCTCTAGCAGCGCGATGCCCAGCCCTTCGCTCTTGGCGCTGCCCGCGCAGTCATAAGGGCGCTCGCGGCGCAGGTAGTGCTCGATCTCTGCGTCGCTCAGGTCCCGAAAATGCACCCGCACCGGCGCCAGGTCGGCTTGGCAGAAACCCGTTTTCAGGCACACCACGGCGAGCGCGGTCTGGAACACCACGGTGCGTGCGCGCATCTGGCGCAGTTGCAGCGTGGCGCGCTCGTGGTTGCCGGGCTTGCCCAGCGGCACGCCGTCGAGGTCGGCCACCTGGTCCGAGCCGATCACCACCGCGTCCGGGTACAGGCGCGCCACCGCCTGCGCCTTGGCCAGCGCCAGGCGCTGCGCCAGCGCGGCAGGAGCCTCCCCGGTCAGCGGGGTCTCGTCCACATCGGGGGAGTGCACGGTATAGGCCAGGCCGAGGCGGTCCAGCAGGGCCTTGCGGTAAGGGGAACTGGAGCCCAGCACCAGGGGGGGCATGCTTGCAATCGTCATGGGGGGCGATTCTCTTACACTCGGCCCCATGGCCACTGCGTACCCCCCCCGAACCCTGCCCATCGAAGCCTTTGCGCGTGCGCACCAGTCCTTGCAAGGCAGTGTGTCCCTGCGCGAGCTGGCGCGTTTGTCCGAATGCGCCCAGGGAGAGATTGCGGCGGACGCCGTGGTCGCCTACCAGGCCAGCGCCGAAGTGCGTGCGCAGCGCTATGGCGCGCCCGACCAGATCTGGCTGCACGTGAGTGCGCACACCGAGTTGCCCATGGTGTGCCAGCGCTGCCTGGATGTGGCGACCGTCGCCGTGGAGTGCGCGCACGACTTCCGCTTTGTCGCCAGCGAGGCCCAGGCCGAGGCCGAAGACGAGGAGGCCGAAGAAGACCTCCTGGTGCTGCAGCGCGATTTCGACTTGTTGGGCCTGATCGAAGATGAACTCATCATGGCCCTGCCCGCGGTCCCGATGCACGGGCAGTGCCCCACGCAGCCACGCCTGAGCGTGGAGGATGCCGCCTTTGCCAGCGCCGAGCCGGTGCGGGAGAATCCCTTTGCCGTGCTCGGCCAGCTCAAGGGCAAAGCCAAGCCGTGACAGCGGCTGCCTGATGGGTTATACTTATGGGCTTCGCGCATGGATCGGTGCGCGTTTTTCTCTTAACCTGCACGTGTTGCCAGCTGGGCAGCACCCTTCGCCCGGAGCGAATCATGGCTGTTCAACAAAACAAAAAGTCTCCTTCCAAGCGCGGCATGCACCGCTCGCACAACGCACTGACCGTGCCCGGTATCGCCGTCGAGCCCACCACTGGTGAGACCCATCTGCGCCACCACATCAGCCCCACGGGTTTCTACCGTGGGCGCAAGGTGCTCAAGACCAAGTCCGAAGCCTGATTCCAGGCCGGTGCGCAAAGCCCGAAGCCGCAGCAGGTGTCTGTGGCGACGGGCTTTTTTCTTTGGTGCGTGCCCTTCGTTCGGGTCGGGCATGACGCAATAAGGTGAAGTCGCGTGATCACAATCGCTGTCGATTGCATGGGGGGTGACCATGGCCCCAGTGTGACCTTGCCCGCGTGCAAGGCGTTTTTGGAGCGCCATCCGGACGCTTCCCTGTTGTTGGTGGGGTTGCCCCAGGCCTTGCAGGGCTTCGAGCACCCGCGGGTGCACACAGTCGCTGCCAGCGAGGTGGTGACCATGGACGACCCGCTGGAGGTCGCCCTGCGCCGCAAGAAGGACTCTTCCATGCGGGTGGCCATCCAGCAGGTCAAGGAGGGCAAGGCCCAGGCGGCGGTGTCGGCCGGCAATACTGGCGCGCTCATGGCCATCGCGCGCTATGTGCTCAAGACCATGGAAGGCATCGAGCGTCCGGCCATCGCCGCCCAGATTCCCAATGCCACGGGCCAGGCCACCACCGTGCTCGACCTGGGCGCCAACGTCGATTGCACCGAGCAGCACCTGCTGCAGTTCGCTGTCATGGGCTCGGCCCTGGTGTCGGTGCTCAGCGGAGAGCCCTCGCCCAAGGTGGGGCTGCTCAACATCGGCGAAGAAGCCATCAAGGGCAATGAAGTCATCAAAAAGGCCGGTGAACTGCTGCGAAATGCCGCCAACAGCGGCGATTTGAACTTCTGCGGCAATGTGGAAGGCAACGACATCTTCAAGGGCGTGGTCGACATCGTGGTCTGTGACGGTTTTGTGGGCAACGTCGCGCTCAAGACCAGCGAAGGGCTGGCGACCATGATCGGCGCCTTTTTGAAGGCCGAGTTCTCGCGCAATGTCCTGACAAAATTTGCCGCCATCTTGTCTTATTCGGTCCTAACTGCGCTTAAAAAGCGCGTAGACCACCGGCGTTACAACGGCGCGGCCTTGCTCGGCCTGCAGGGGCTGGTGTTCAAGAGCCACGGTTCTGCCGACGCCACCGCTTTTTCCAATGCGTTGGCGCGCGCGTATGATGCGGCCCGCAACAACCTGCTGGAGCAGGTCCGTGCCCGGGTGGTTCACGCAGCGCCTTTGCTGGTGCAGGCGGCCCAGGGGCCGGAGCTGGTCTCCACACGACAAGAATGAGACAGTATTCCCGCATCACGGGCACGGGCAGTTGCCTGCCACCGCGTCGGCTCAGCAATGCCGATCTGGTGCAGCAACTCGCCGCCCAAGGCATTGAAACGTCGGACCAGTGGATCGTGGAGCGTACCGGCATCCGTGCACGGCATTTCGCCGACCCCGGTGTGCACAGCAGCGATTTGGGGGCCGAAGCCGCGCGCCAGGCCCTGGCGGCGGCGGGTGTGGCAGCCTCGGAGCTGGACCTGATCATCGTGGCCACCTCCACGCCGGACATGGTCTTTCCCTCCACCGCGTGCATTCTGCAGAACAAGATCGGCGCCAATGGCTGCGCGGCCTTCGACGTGCAGGCGGTGTGCAGCGGCTTCGTCTACGCCCTGACCCTGGCCGACGCCATGATCCAGACCGGCGCCGCCCGCAAGGCCCTGGTCGTGGGGGCCGAAGTGTTCTCGCGCATTCTGGACTTCTCCGACCGCACCACCTGCGTGCTCTTCGGTGACGGTGCGGGTGCGGTGGTGCTGGAGGCCTCGTCCACGCCCGGCATCCTGGCGCACGACCTGCACGCCGATGGCCGCCACGTCGACATCCTGTGCGTTCCCGGCCACGTGTCGGGCGGCCAGGTGCTGGGCGACCCGCTGCTGCGCATGGACGGCCAGGCGGTCTTCAAGCTCGCTGTCGGCGTACTCGAAGATGCGGCGCGCGCCACCCTGTCCAAGGCCCAGATGACCGATGCCGACATCGACTGGCTCATCCCGCACCAGGCCAACATCCGCATCATGCAAAGCACGGCGCGCAAGCTCAAGCTTGCACCCGAAAAGCTGGTGGTCACGGTGGACCAGCATGGCAACACCTCGGCGGCCTCGATCCCGCTGGCACTGGACGTCCTGGTGCGCAGTGGCCGCACCCAGGTTGGCCAGACGGCCTTGCTCGAAGGCGTCGGCGGCGGCTTCACCTGGGGTGCGGTGCTTCTGAAACTATAGCAACAAGTCCAATAACCACGAGGGGTAGAGGCATCAATGACCCAATTCGCTTTTGTATTTCCGGGCCAGGGCTCGCAGTCCGTGGGCATGCTCGATGCCTGGGGTGAACACCCGGTGGTGCGCGCCACCTTGCAAGAGGCGTCCGACGCGCTCGGCCAAGACCTGGCCCAGCTCATCCACGACGGCCCCAAGGAAACGCTCGCCCTGACCACCAACACCCAACCCGTGATGCTGGTGGCCGGTGTGGCCGCCTACCGGGTCTGGATGCATGAGGTCGGGCGCGCGCCCAGCGTGCTGGCCGGGCATTCGCTCGGGGAGTATTCCGCCCTGGTCGCCAGTGGCGCCCTGAGTCTGGCGCAGGCGGCTCCCCTGGTGCGCTTTCGCGCCCAGGCCATGCAGGAGGCCGTGCCGGTGGGTGAGGGGGCCATGGCCGCCGTGCTGGGCATGGAGTCCGACCTGGTGGTCCAGACCTGCCGCGAAGTGGCCGCGGGCTTTGCCGCTGACAGCGGCGAGGTGGTCGAGGCCGTCAACTTCAACGACACCGCGCAGACCGTGATCGCTGGCAGCAAGGCCGCCGTGGACAAGGCCTGTGAGGCGCTCAAGGCCCGCGGCGCCAAGCGCGCGCTGCCGCTGCCCGTATCGGCGCCCTTCCATTCCTCGCTCATGCGGCCCGCCGCCGAGCGGCTGCGCGAGCGCCTGGCCCAGGTGGAGTTCGCCGTGCCTGCCATCGATGTGGTCAACAACATTGACGTGCTGGTGCAGCGCGACCCCGCCGCCATCCGCGACGCCCTGTACCGCCAGGCCTTCGGCCCGGTGCGCTGGGTGGAATGCGTGCGTGCCATCAAGGCCCGCGGGCTTGTCACGATCGTGGAATGCGGGCCGGGTAAGGTATTGGCCGGATTGGTCAAGCGCATCGACGCCGAGCTGCGTGCGGCTGCGGTGGCCGACCCCGCAGGTTTGAAGGAAACACAGGAGTTGCTGGCATGAGTCAGGTAAGCATGCAAGGGCAGGTCGCCCTGGTCACCGGGGCCTCCCGGGGCATTGGCGCTGCCATCGCGCAGGAACTGGCGCGCAAGGGCGCGCGCGTGGTGGGCACCGCCACCACCGAGGCCGGCGCACAGCGCATTGCCGAGCAATTGGCCGATTTCCCCGGCTGCGCGGGCCGCGTGCTCGACGTTGCCGACCCGGCCCAGGGCGACGCCCTGGTCGATGCCGTGGTCAAGGAAATGGGCGCACTGCACATCCTGGTCAACAACGCCGGCATCACCCGCGACACCCTGGCCATGCGCATGAAGGACGACGATTGGGACGCTGTCATCAGCGCCAACCTCAAAGGCGTCTTTCGCATGAGCCGCGCCGTCATCCGCCCCATGATGAAGCAGCGCTACGGCCGCATCATCGGCATCACCTCCGTGGTGGGAGCCTCCGGCAACCCCGGGCAGGCCAACTATGCTGCCGCCAAGGCCGGTGTCGCCGGCATGACCCGGGCCTTGGCCCGTGAGCTGGGCTCGCGCGGCATCACCGTCAATTGCGTGGCCCCCGGTTTCATCGACACCGACATGACCGCCGGTCTGCCCGAAGAGCAGCATAAGGCCCTGTTGTTCCAGATTCCCCTGGGCCACCTGGGCAAGCCCGCCGACATCGCGCATGCGGTGTGCTACCTGGCCTCGCCCGAGGCGGCCTACGTTACCGGGCAGGAACTGCACGTCAACGGCGGGATGTACATGTAGTCCCAGCCGCGCCCCCTTGCCGCAGGGGGCGGCCCCGGTTAGGGCCCGGTCCCTAACTTGGGTAGAATCGCGGAATCTTTCTTAACCACCCTTAGAGGGAACAAATGAGCGATATCGAAGCACGCGTCAAGAAAATCATCGCCGAGCAACTCGGTGTTGAAGAGTCCCAGGTCACCAACGAGAAAGCCTTCGTGGCCGACCTCGGTGCCGACTCGCTTGATACTGTGGAACTGGTAATGGCCCTGGAAGACGAGTTCGGCATCGAGATTCCGGACGAAGACGCCGAGAAAATCACCACCGTTCAAAACGCCATTGATTACGCGCTCGCGCACAACAAGAAGGCTTGACGCTGTCCGATCGTCGGGCAAACGCGAACCGGGTAACGGGTTCCGGAGCAGTGAATGGCGCCGGGGCCGTTGCCCGTTTTTTTTGGCCACTGGATCCTCTGGAAAGAGGGCAGGGGCCTAGTGGAATCAACGCAGAGGTCTGAGAGAAATGTCTCGTCGTCGTGTAGTGGTCACCGGGTTGGGCTGCATCAGCCCGGTAGGAAATACGGTCAATCAAGCCTGGGACAACCTGCTCGCTGGCCGTTCGGGTGTGCGTCAGATCACCAAGTTTGATGCGTCGTCGTTCTCCTGCAAGATCGCCGCGGAGGTGCAGGACTTCGACATCGAGGCCTACATGCCTGCCAAAGAAGCGCGTGCCATGGATACCTTCATCCACTACGGCATCGCTGCCGCGGTGCAGGCCGTGCAGGATGCCGGCTTGCCCGTGGGCGAGGCCCTGGGTGAGGAGGCTTCCACGCGCATCGGCTGCGCCATCGGCTCCGGCATTGGCGGCCTGCCCCTGATCGAGAGCACCCACGCCGAGTTCCTCAACCGTGGCGCACGGCGCATCTCGCCGTTCTTTGTTCCCGCCACCATCATCAACATGATCTCGGGCCACGTCTCCATGCGGTTTGGCTTCAAGGGCCCGAACATCGCCGTGGTCACCGCCTGCACCACCGGGCTGCACTGCATCGGCCAGGCCGCGCGCATGATCGAATACGGCGATGCCGACGTCATGGTCGCTGGCGGTGCCGAAGCCACGGTATCGCCCCTGGGTATTGGCGGTTTTGCCGCCATGCGCGCCCTGAGCACCCGCAACGACGACCCCGCAGCCGCCTCGCGTCCCTGGGACAAGGACCGCGATGGCTTCGTGCTCGGCGAAGGCTCCGGCGTCCTGGTGCTGGAAGAATACGAGCATGCCCGCGCCCGTGGCGCCCGCATCTACGCCGAGGTGGCAGGCTTCGGCATGAGCGCCGACGCTGGCCACATGACCGCACCCAACATGGACGGCCCCCGGCGTGCCATGATCAATGCGCTGGCCAATGCGGGCATCAACGCCGACCAGGTGGACTACGTCAACGCCCACGGCACCTCCACTCCCCTGGGGGATGTGAATGAAAGCAACGCCATCAAGGCTGCACTGGGTGCGCACGCGCACAAGGTCGTGGTCAACTCCACCAAGTCCATGACCGGCCACCTGCTCGGCGGCGCGGGCGGACTGGAGTCGCTGTTCACGGTGCTGGCCCTGCACCACCAGAAGAGCCCGCCGACCATCAACCTGGCCAGCCAGGACCCCGAGTGCGACCTGGATTACTGTGCCAACACCGCCCGCGACATGCGCATCGATATTGCGGTGAAGAACAACTTCGGTTTCGGTGGCACCAACGGAACCCTGGTCTTCAAGCGCGCCTGAAGACCCCCCTCCAAGCCACACGCGGCGCCGCCAGGCGCCGCGTGTGCACATCGCCTACGACGGTCTGGGCTGGTCCTGGGCGCTTGCGTGGGTGATCGCATCGCTGGGGGTGTTGGGCACCGTGGTGTTCGCGCTGGCCCCGGGGGCACCGGGCGCCTGGTCCGCCGTGGCGGCGACTGCCGCTTGGAGCGCCGCCGTGCTGGCCTGGATGCGTTGGCATGCCTGCCCGGGTGAGCTGTCATGGGATGGTGGCCAATGGCGTTGGCAGGCTGCCACCCAGCCCCAGGCAGCAGCCTGCGGCGTGCGGGTGTGCATGGATTTCAACCACTGGATGCTGGTGCGGGTACGGCCGGTGGGGCGCTTGCGCTCCCGCTGGCTGTGGCTGCAGCGCCGCCACCCAGCCCACTGGCATTTGGTCCGGGCCGTGCTGTGCAATGCCGCCCAGGCGTGACGCCACGCAGTGTTGGCGGCCGTGGCCGCGCCGCAGTGAGAACACAGCCTTTCGGCCCATGCGGCTTTGTTGCAAAGTGTTTACACAGAGTCGGCACAATCGCACTTTTCATCCCTGGAGGTGGCTTTTCCTATGCAATCTGCAATGGTATTGAACGTGGCGCTGGCGGCGCGCGCGAGGCGTGTCTGGGCCGCATGGTGGGGGGCGATGCTCCTGTGGGCGGTCGCGGCTGTCGCCAGCGCGCAGTCCCGCGGCCTGCCAGACTTCACCGACCTGGTGGAACAAGTGGGGCCATCGGTGGTCAATATCCGGACCATGGAGCGTGTCGCCGCCCGGGGCACTGCGGGCGGCAATCCTTCGGAAGAGGAAATGCTGGAGTTCTTCCGCCGCTTCGGCTTGCCCGTGCCTTCCATTCCGCGCCAGGGGCCGCGCCAGAACCGCCCGCAGCAGCCGCAGCCCCAGGAGGAGGAACAGCCGCGTGGCGTAGGCTCGGGCTTCATCCTGAGCACCGATGGCTACATCATGACCAACGCCCATGTCGTGGAGGGGGCCGACGACATGA
This sequence comes from Rhodoferax sp., assembly GCA_052390055.1. Lineage (GTDB taxonomy): Bacteria > Pseudomonadota > Gammaproteobacteria > Burkholderiales > Burkholderiaceae_C > Allorhodoferax. The sequence goes on along the minus strand of JBQTHH010000005.1, from coordinate 57,157 downwards.
TCGTGACCCTGACCGACAAGCGTGAATTCAAGGCCAAGCTCATCGGGGCCGACAAGCGCAGCGACGTCGCCGTGGTCAAGATCGAGGCCAGCGGCCTGCCCGCGGTCAAGGTGGGCGACGTGAGCCGCCTCAAGGTCGGGGAATGGGTCATGGCCATCGGCTCCCCCTTTGGCCTGGAAAACACCGTCACGGCGGGCATCGTCAGTGCCAAGCAGCGTGACACGGGCGACTACCTGCCCTTCATCCAGACCGACGTCGCGATCAACCCCGGCAATTCCGGCGGACCCCTGATCAATATGCGCGGCGAAGTGGTGGGCATCAACAGCCAGATCTATTCCCGTTCGGGCGGGTTCATGGGAATTTCCTTCTCCATCCCCATTGACGAAGCCATCCGCGTCAGCGACCAACTGCGCCAGCATGGCCGGGTGACACGCGGCCGCATTGGCGTGCAGATCGAACAGGTCACCAAGGAACTGGCCGAGTCCCTGGGCCTGGCCAAACCCCAGGGGGCCCTGGTGCGTGCGGTCGAGTCCGGCTCCCCGGCCGACAAGGCGGGGGTCGAGCCCGGTGACATCATCGTGCGCTTTGACGGCAAGGCGATCGACAAGTCCAGCGACCTGCCGCGCATGGTGGGGGGCACCAAGCCGGGCAACAAGTCCAGCATCACCGTGTTCCGCCGTGGCGCCACCAAGGACCTCGCCATCACCATCGCTGAAATGGAAGCGGAGAAAGTGGCCGGCAAAACCAGCCCCGCCCAGGGCAAGCCCAAGGCCACTGCGGCCACTGCCGCCCTGGGCCTGTCCGTGAGCGAGCTCTCGGAGTCGGATAAGCGCGAGTTGCAGGTGCGCTCCGGGGTGCGGGTGGAGTCGGCCACCGAGGCGGCGGCCCGGGCCGGTCTGCGCGAGGGGGACGTGATCCTGGAAGTGGCGAATACTGAAATCGGCAGCGCCAAGGACCTGGAGCAGGTGCTGGCGCGCGCGGACAAATCCAAGTCCCTGCCGATCAAGTACCGCCGCGGGGAGTGGACCCAGTACGCCATCGTGCGTGCGTCCATGCGCTAAAAAAACCACAGTCCAAGCCCGGTAAAATCCGGGCTGCGCCGGGCTTGGTGTTGCATCAGGTAAATGAAAACTTCATATCCTGAGATGTCAGCAGGAAGTCCCCCGCCAGCCCACAGCTTGTACACTTGTTGTTCACATTAATTGTGGATAACGTGTGCACAAACCTGTGGCAGCTGTTCCGGGGCCTGTCGCACGGCCTGCTTTCATACCCCTGAGCCAGGGATTTTTGCCTACAATGAGGGTCCAACCTTCGCAGTTGCCAAAGATTGTTGGTTTAGGGGCGCGGCTTATGAGCCGCGCCCTTTTTTATTGCTCCACGTCCCGTACCCGCGCCCTGGCGGCACCGTATGCACCATATTCGTAACTTCTCCATCATTGCCCACATCGACCATGGCAAGTCCACCCTGGCGGACCGGCTGATCCAGCGCTGCGGCGGTCTGGAAGAGCGCCAGATGGAGGCCCAGGTGCTGGACTCCATGGACATCGAAAAGGAGCGCGGCATCACCATCAAGGCCCAGACCGCGGCCTTGCAGTACAAGGCCAAGGATGGCCAGACCTACAACCTCAACCTGATCGACACCCCCGGGCATGTGGACTTTTCCTACGAGGTGAGCCGCTCGCTGTCCGCCTGCGAAGGCGCGCTGCTGGTGGTGGATGCCTCGCAGGGGGTGGAGGCACAGACGGTGGCGAACTGCTATACCGCCCTGGAGCTGGGGGTGGAAGTGCTGCCGGTGCTCAACAAGATGGACCTGCCCCAGGCCGACCCCGACAACGCCAAGGCCGAAGTCGAGGATGTGATCGGCATTGACGCCTCCGAGGCCATTCCCTGCTCGGCCAAGACCGGCATGGGGGTGGAGGAGATTCTGGAGGCCATCGTGGCCAAGGTGCCGGCGCCGCGCGGCAACCCCCAGGGCGCTTTGCGCGCCATGATCATCGACAGCTGGTTCGACGCCTACGTGGGCGTGGTGATGCTGGTGCGCGTGGTCGACGGGCGCCTGGCCAAGGGCGAGCGCATCAAGCTCATGGCCACCGGGGCGACCTACAACGCGGACAACCTGGGCGTGTTCACGCCCGCCAACCAGCCGCGCGACTCGCTGGAGGCGGGTGAGGTGGGTTACATCATCGCCGGCATCAAGGAGCTGCAGGCCGCCAAGGTGGGCGACACCGTGACCCTGATCAAGCAGGGCTCGGGCGGGGCCGCTTTTACCGCCACCGAGGCACTGCCGGGCTTCAAGGAAATCCAGCCCCAGGTGTTCGCCGGTCTGTACCCGACCGAGGCGAGCGAATACGACTCCCTGCGCGATGCCTTGGAAAAGCTCAAGCTCAACGACGCCTCGCTGCAGTTCGAGCCCGAAGTGTCGCAGGCCTTGGGCTTTGGTTTTCGCTGCGGTTTTCTGGGCCTGCTGCACATGGAGATCGTGCAGGAGCGCCTGGAGCGCGAGTTCGACCAGGACCTCATCACCACCGCGCCCAGCGTGGTCTACCAGGTGGTGAAAGCCGATGGCGAGGTGGTGATGGTGGAAAACCCGTCGAAGATGCCCGAGGTGGGGCGCATCGACGAGATCCGCGAGCCCATCGTGACCGTGCACCTGTACATGCCGCAGGAATATGTGGGCCCGGTCATGACCCTGGCCAACCAGAAGCGCGGGGTGCAGCTCAACATGGCCTACCATGGCCGCCAGGTCATGCTCACCTACGAGCTGCCTCTGGGCGAGATCGTGCTGGACTTCTTCGACAAGCTCAAGTCGGTGAGCCGCGGCTATGCCTCCATGGACTATGAGTTCAAGGAGTACCGTGCCTCCGACGTGGTCAAGGTCGACATCCTGCTCAACGGCGAAAAGGTCGATGCGCTTTCCATCATCGTGCACCGTACCCAGTCGCAGTACCGGGGCCGTGCGGTGGTGGCCAAGATGCGCGAAATCATCTCGCGCCAGATGTTTGATGTCGCGATCCAGGCGGCCATTGGCTCCAACATCATCGCGCGTGAGACAATCAAGGCGATGCGCAAGAACGTGCTGGCCAAGTGCTACGGCGGCGACATCACCCGCAAGCGCAAGCTGCTGGAAAAGCAAAAGGCGGGCAAGAAGCGCATGAAACAGATCGGATCGGTCGAGGTGCCCCAAGAGGCGTTCCTGGCCATTTTGCAAGTGGAAGATTGATGCAGGCTATTACCGCAGTGGTGTTGGCCGGGTTCGCCGCGTACGTCGGCGCCTGGTACGTGGGGACCATCGATGGCAATTTCGCGCTTTTGCTCTTCATTGCCACGGTGATCACCGGGGTCTATTGGGTGGCAGAGCGGGTCTATTTCCTGCCCTTGCGCCGCCGCACCGCAGTGGCCCTGGAGCAGGCCGACGTGGCGCGCCGTGCCGAGCTGCAACGCATGGGCATTGCCCAGGTCGACGGCAATGTGCAGGAGACGGTCGCCAGAGTGATGGCCCAGCCCTGGTGGCTGGACTGGACGGCGGGCCTGTTCCCGGTCATTGTGGTGGTGTTCCTGCTGCGCTCCTTCCTGTTCGAGCCTTTCAAAATTCCGTCCGGCTCCATGATCCCGACCCTGCTGGTGGGCGACCTGATCCTGGTGAACAAGTTCACCTACGGCGTGCGGCTGCCGGTGCTCAACACCAAGATCACCGAAGGTACACCGCCGCAGCGGGGCGATGTGATGGTGTTCCGTTACCCCCCCAGGCCGAGCCAGGACTACATCAAGCGCGTGGTCGGGGTGCCGGGCGATACGGTGTCGTACGTGAACAAGCGCCTGAGCATCAATGGCGAGCCCGTGGCGACGCAGGCGGTGCCCGAGTATTTCGATGAAGACCTGATGCGCCACTTTCCGCAGTTCGAGGAGCGGTTGGGCCAGAAGGTGCACCGGCTTCTGAATGACGACACCCGCCCGGCCTTTGTCGATGGGGTGGGAAATTTCCCTTCCCGTGATGCCTGCAGCTATACCATCGAGGGTGTCACCTGCAAGGTGCCTCCGGGGCATTACTTCATGATGGGCGACAACCGCGACAATTCGCTGGATTCGCGCTACTGGGGTTTTGTGCCCGAGCAGAACATCGTGGGCAAGGCTTTTCTGGTCTGGATGAATTTCACCAGCCTGCGGCGCATCGGGGCGTTTAAGTAAGCTGGCGCAATTGATAGCATCGGGTTTGTTCCCGCCATTACGGAGACACTACATGGCATGTGCACGCCGCTCCCGGCAACGGGGCATTACCTTTGTGGGCCTGATTTTCAATGCCGCCATCCTGGCCATGGTGGGCGTGGTGGGGGCGCAGGTTTTTCCGACCTACATCGAGTACCTGGCCATCGGCAAGGCCACCGAGCGCGCCCGCCTGGGGCAGACGCCCGCCGAGGCGCGCGAGATATTTGACAAGGCGGCCGCCATCGATGACATCAAGTCCATTTCCGGACGGGATCTGGAAATCTTCAAGGAGGGTGAGCGGGTGGTGGTGAGTTTTGCCTACCAGCGCGAGATCCACCTGACGGGGCCGGCCTACCTGACCCTCAAATACACCGGGCGCACGAAATAAGTGGGTGATGCCTTGGAGTTATTGCAGCAGCGCCTGGGGCACCGTTTCGGCGACCCGGGCTTGCTGCTGACGGCGCTGACGCACCGCAGCTTCGCCGCCCAGCACAACGAGCGCCTGGAGTTCCTGGGGGACGCGGTGCTGGATCTGTCGATTTCGGACATGCTGTACCTGCGCCTGCAGTCCTTGCCCGAGGGCGACCTCTCGCGCATCCGCGCCAACCTGGTCAAGCAGGACACGCTGTTTCACCTGGCCATGGGCCTGGGGCTGAGCGCCGTGATGCGCCTGGGCGAGGGCGAAAGCCGCTCCGGCGGCCAGCAGCGCCCTTCCATCCTGGCCGATGCGCTGGAGGCGCTGATCGGGGCGGTGTACCTGGACGCGGGTTTTGCCGCCGCCCAGCAACTGGTGCAGCGCCTGTACCGCGACGTGGACATCAACCCGCAGATGCAGGCCCTGGGCAAGGATGCCAAGACTGCCTTGCAGGAGTGGCTGCAAGGCCGACGCCACAAGCTGCCCAGCTACGCGGTGGCGGCGGTCACGGGGGCAGCGCACGCACAGAGTTTTGAGGTGGAATGCCGGGTCGAGGCCCTGCAGTTGTCCGAGCGGGGCACCGGCGGGTCGCGCCGTGCCGCCGAGCAGGCCGCCGCCGCCGCCATGTTGCAGTTGTTGCAGTCCAAGGAGCGCCCATGAGCCGCGATCGTCTTTTCCCCAGCGCCCAGGACGTGCTGCGTGTTGCAGGGGTGCTGCTGTGAGCGCCGCGGCACCGGGTGCGCCGCAGGAGGGCGCCAACGCCGATCTGGACGCCATGCTGGCGGCGGTCGGGGTGGGCGCCGGCCCAACGGGGAGTGTGGCGGCTGCGGGGGAGTCCGTGCCGCATTGCGGCCTGGTGGCGATTGTGGGCAAGCCCAATGTGGGCAAGTCCACCTTGCTCAATGCGCTGGTGGGGCAGAAGGTCAGCATCACCTCGCGCAAGGCGCAGACCACGCGCCACCGCATCATCGGTGTGCGCACCCATGGGGCGCACCAGTTCGTGTTCGTCGACACGCCGGGCTTTCAGACGGCGCATGGCAATGCCCTGAACAAGTCGCTGAACAAGGCGGTGGTGGGGGCGGTGGGCGATGTGAGCCTGGTGCTGTTCGTGGTGGAGGCGGGGCACTTCAGCGCGGCCGACGCCAAGGTGCTGTCCTTGCTGCAAGGCAGCGCCGTGCCCACGGTGCTGGTGGCCAACAAGCTCGATACCGTCAAGCTGCGCGCCGATCTGGCGCCGTGGCTGCAGGGTATGCAGGAGAAGTTCGCTTTCAGCGCCCTGGTGCCGATGTCGGCCAAGGCACCCAAGGACATTGAGCGCCTGCTGGGCGTGTGCGCGCCGCATCTGCCCGCGCAGCCGTGGTGGTACGCGGCCGATGCACTCACCGACCGCAGCGAGAAGTTCCTGGCCGGGGAACTGGTGCGCGAGAAGCTGTTCCGCCTCACGGGCGATGAGCTGCCCTATACCTCTACCGTGGTGATCGACGCCTTTGCCGAGGAGCCGCCGCAGCGCAAGGGGCAAAAGCGCCTGCTGCGCATTGCCGCCACCATCGTGGTGGAGCGCGACAGCCACAAGGCCATGGTGATCGGCGACAAGGGCGAGCGCATCAAGCGCATTGGCATGGAGGCACGGGTCGAACTGGAAAAGCTGGCCGACGCCAAGGTGTTTCTGGAGCTGTGGGTCAAGGTGCGCTCGGGCTGGGCCGACGACGAAGCCCGGGTGCGCAGCTTCGGCTATGAGTGAGGCCCAGGGGCCACTGCCGCATTCCACTGTGGAGCCGGTGCGCGGAGCCCGGCCATGAGCGCCGTGCGCCGCATCGCGGACGAGCCGGCCTTTGTGCTGCACCAGTACGACTGGAGCGAGTCCAGCCTGATTCTGGAAGTGTTCACCCGCCACCATGGGCGGGTGGCCCTGGTGGCCAAGGGGGTCAAGCGGCCTACGTCGAGTTACCGCTGCGTGCTGCTGCCGCTGCAGCCGCTGCGTCTGGCCTTCGCCGCCGAGGGCGAAATCCGCACCCTCAAGGGGGCCGAATGGCAGGGCGGGCACGTCATGCCCACGGGCAGCGCCTTGCTGTCGGGCTATTACGTCAATGAGCTGCTGCTGCTGCTGCTGGCGCGCGACGATGCCCATCCGCGCCTGTTCGACCACTACGCGCGTGTGGTGCTGATGCTGGCCCAGGGTGACGTTTTGCTGGAAGCGGCGCTGCGCACTTTTGAACTGCTGCTGCTGCGTGAGCTGGGCTGGTTGCCGCGGCTCGATGTCCAGACCCTGGCGCATATGGATTTGCAGGATGGGCAGCCCTATGTCCTCGATGCCGAGGGGGGGCTGCGCGGTGCTCAGGCGCATGAACTGCGCCACGCCCTGCCGGGCGCGCAGTGGCATGCCCTGCAGGCGGCGCTGGACCAGGCGGCGCCTTTCACAGCCACCCTGGAGCTGTGCGCAGGGGGAGCCACGGGGGCGCTCAAGCCCCAACTGCGCCGGGTGCTCCAGTACCATTGCGGGGGTCAGGGTTTGCGCACACGCCAACTCATGCGCGAATTGCAGGCCCTGTGAATTTTCTACTTTCCTATGACCACGCATCTGTCCGTCAATCTCAACAAAGTGGCCCTGGTGCGCAACACCCGGCATCTGGGCATACCCAGCGTGGTGCGCGCGGCGCAGCAGTGCCTGCAGGCCGGGGCGTCGGGCATTACGCTGCACCCGCGCCCGGATGCTCGCCACATCCGCACCGACGATGTGTTCGACATCGCGGCCCTGCTGCAGCAGCAGTGGCCTGGCTGTGAACTCAATATCGAGGGCAATCCGTGCCACAACCTGATGGAGGTGGTGCAGGCCCTGCGATCACGCGGCTTGCCGCTGCACCAGGTGACTTTCGTGCCCGACAGCCAGGACCAGTTCACCAGCGACCACGGCTGGATGCTCCCGCAGGATGCGCCGAGGCTGGCGCCGCTGGTGGCGCAGGCCAAGGCCTGGGGGTTGCGGGTGAGCCTGTTCATGGACGCCGAGCCCGCGGGCATGGCGCACGCGCGGGCGTTGGGGGCGGACCGCATCGAACTCTATACCGAGCCCTATGCCGCAGCCTGGGGCACGGCGCAGCAGGAAGAGCAGTTGCAGCGCTTTGCCCGTGCCGCGCAGGCGGCCCTGGATGCAGGGCTGGAGGTGAATGCCGGGCATGACCTCAACCGCGACAACCTGGCGGCGTTTGTGCAGCGCGTGCCCGGTGTGCTGGAGGTATCGATCGGCCACGCGCTCATTGCCGATGCCCTGGAGATGGGCTACGACGCCACGGTGCGCGCCTATCTGGCGTGTCTGGCGGACCCGCAGGCAGGCGCATGATCGTCGGCATAGGCACGGACATCTGCGACGTGCGGCGCATCCACCAGAGCCTGGAGCGCCACGGGGAGCGGTTTGCACACAAAATCCTGGCGCCGGGCGAGTTCGTGCAGTGGCAGCGGCGCAGTGAACGCTGGCCCGAGCGCGGTGTGCGCTATCTGGCCACGCGCTTCAGTGCCAAGGAAGCTTTTAGCAAGGCGGTGGGTCTGGGCATGCGCCAGCCCATGGGTTGGCGCCTGTGCGAGGTGGTGAGCCTGCCCAGCGGGGCGCCGGCGCTGGTGCTGCATGGCGAATTGCAGTCCTGGTTTGCCCAGCAGGGCTGGAAAGCCCACATCACGCTCAGCGACGAAAGCGATTACGCGGTGAGTTTTTGCGTGGTCGAGCGCGCCTGATCAGGCGCCCGGGCGGCCCATGGCCTGCAACTGGGCCAAGGACTCGCGCAGCGCGCGCTCGGTGTCCTCGCGCAGCAGCTGCGCGTCGTAGGCGATGGCGACGTTGCGCGAGAAGATGTCCAGCAGCTCCTGCGCCTCGGTGTTGATGGGCTGCGGGAATTCCATGTAGATGATGCTTTCGCTGCCGGCGTTGGTGCGGAAGTAGCCCACGTAGTCGTATTCGCCCAGGCGCCCTTGCTTGTGCTGCAGCACGTCTTCCAGGATCTGGCGCACGTTGGCCGGGAGCTTGCTCAGGCCGTCGCCCTCGACGAGCTGGGCGAAGGCGTCGGTGGCGGCGAGCACGCGCAGGCTGCCGCTGCTGTTGTTGGCGGTGTAGGCGGCGACGTGGGTGGCGCACAGGCCCTCGCCGTTGAGGCCGAGCACCAGGTTGACCTGCTGCAGCACCGCCGAGGCGAAGCCGCGCAGGGTGCGCGAGTCGTAGATCTGGCTGATGGCTTCGATGGAGCGGCGCAGGCCCTGGCGTGCGCTCTCGATGCGCATGAGGTCGCGGTAGGCGCGCAGGCCCGAGTAGAAGACCGTGATCAGGCGCCGGCGTGTGAGGTCGGTCTTTTCCTTGTAGTCGTTGATGTCATAGTCTTTGATGACCTGCTCTTCCGGCGCCTGCCCGGGTTGGCCGGTGCGTAGCACGATGCGCACGTTGAGGTTGCCGATGACCTCGCGGATGTACTTGGCCAGGTCCAGTCCGGCGTGCTCGGTCTCCATGACCACGTCGAGCAGGATGAGGGCGAAGTCGTTGGGCTGCGACAGCAGTTCGCGCGCCTGCTGCGCGTTGTAGCAATGGGTGAATTCGAGTGGACGGCCGTCCATTTCGAAACCCGCCATGACCAGTTTGGTGACTTCGTGCACTGCGGGCTCGTCGTCCACCACCAGGACATGCCAGGGCGGCACCGGCTTGTGGGAGGGGCTGGAGGGCAGCTCGTCGCTGAATACCAGATCGTCGGACATAAGCTTTCTTGTGAGAGTTGTGAAGGCTTGGGTCAGGAGTCTGTCGGCAGTGCCGGGCCATCCCTTGGAACGTATTCACGATCACAGCCCAGGCAAACTCCGTGGTCAGTCTACCGGATTGCCGCGCATCTGTGGGGGTCTGTGTGCATGGGGGCCCGCCCCACTACACTTGTGGGGATGCAGTTGGCCGATATTTTGTTTACCCAGGGGTTTGGAACCCGGCGTGTCTGTGCCGGTCTGGTGCAGCAGGGACTGGTCCAGGTCCATGATGCAAATGACCCTTCAGCCCTCGTTGCCATTGAGGATGGTGCTACTGATTTGGTAGCGGATGGGTTGCGTTTCGTGGTCCAGGGGGTGCCCTGGCGTTACGCTGCCAAGGCCTATGTGATGCTGCACAAGCCCAGCGGTTTCGAGTGCTCGCACAAGCCCGGCATGCACCCCAGCGTCTACACGCTGCTGCCCTCGCCCCTGCGCCTGCGCCCGAACAAAGGGAGCTTGCAGGGGGTGCAGGCGGTGGGGCGGCTGGACCAGGACACCACGGGGCTGCTGCTGCTCAGCGACGACGGGCAGTTCATCCACCGCATGGCGTCGCCCAGGCACCACGTGCCCAAGGTTTACGAGGCGCGGCTCAAGCACCCGGTGCAGCCTGAGCAGGTGCAGCGTTTGCTGGACGGGGTGGTGCTCGATGACGACCCCAAGCCGGTGCGCGCGGCCCAGGCCCAGGCCCTGGAGCCCTGTGTGCTGCAGCTGACCCTGACCGAGGGCAAGTACCACCAGGTCAAACGCATGGTGGCGGCGGTGGGCAACCGGGTCGAGGCCCTGCACCGCAGCCGCATCGGGGGGCTGTCCCTGACCGCTGATCTGGCCCCGGGCCAGTGGCGCTGGCTGGAGCCGGACGAGTTGGAGCTGCTGCGGTGAGCGCGGTGCTGGACGCCTTTTGGCGCGCACTGGCCTACTGCCTGCATCCGCGGGTGATGTTGCTGTCTTTTCTGCCGCTGCTGCTGGTGTCCGGGGTGCTGGGGCTGTGGGCCTACTTTTACTGGGAACTGGCGATTGACCAGGTGCGTTACTGGCTGGAGCAGTCGCTGCTCCTGTCCAGCGCCTGGCGTTGGCTGGAGGGCATGGGGTGGGTGGGGCTGAAGTCGGTGCTGGCGCACATGCTGGTGATCCTGGCGGTGACGCCGGTGGTGGTGGTGCTGTGCGTGCTGCTGGTGGCCTTGTTCATGGCGCCGGGGCTGGCGCGCATGGTGGCGCGGCGCCGTTTCGCCGATCTGCAGGTGTTGGGGCGGGGCGCCTGGTGGCGCAGCGCGCTCTGGTCGCTGGGGGTGGCGCTGGCGGCCCTGCTGGCCTGCGTGCTGACCCTGCCGCTGTGGCTGCTGCCGCCGGTGGCGGTGGTGCTGCCACCGCTGATCTGGGGGTGGCTGACCTACAAGGTGATGGCCTTCGATGCGCTGGCCGATTTTGCCAGTGCCCAGGAGCGGCGCCAGCTCATGCGCCAGCACGCCATGCCGCTCATGGTGATGGGCGTGCTGTGCGGCTACCTGGGTGCGGCGCCCAGTGTGATTTGGTCCCTGGGGCTGATGGTGATCGTGTGGGCGCCTGTGCTGCTGCCGCTGTCGGTGTGGCTGTACATGCTGGTGTTCGCGTTTTCGGCGCTGTGGTTCGCGCATTACTGCCTGGCCGCGCTGCAGGCCCTGCGGGTGCGGGCGCAGCCCGGGGACCCGATAGACCCCGGTGAGGGGAATCCGCCGGTGGCGGCAATGGGCCGCCTGGGCCAAGAGGAAGGGTGAATACATGCAGTTTGGGGCCATCATCATTGGCGACGAGATCCTGGGCGGCAAGCGCCAGGACCAGCACTTGGCCAAGGCCATCGAACTGTTGGGTGACCGGGGTCTGTCGCTGTCCTACGCGCACTATGTGGGCGACGATCCGCAGCGCATCACGCGCACGCTGCGCGAGGCCTTTGCCAGTGGGGACGTGGTGTTTTCCTTTGGCGGCATTGGCGCCACGCCCGACGACCACACGCGCCAATGCGCGGCGCAGGCCTGTGGGCGGCCGCTGGAGCTGCACGCCCAGGCGGCCGCCTTGGTGCGTGAGCGCATGGCCGATATGGCGCGCGAGCAGGGTCTGCCCTACGAGCCCGAGCGCGATGACAATGTGCACCGCCTGAATATGGCGGTTTTTCCGGCAGGCGCAGGCCTCATTCCCAACCCCTTCAACAAGATCGCGGGCTTTTTCCTGCGCACGCCCTTGCAGCAGGCCGTACCGGGGCCGGACAGCGGGGGGGTGTATTTCGTGCCGGGCTTTCCGGTCATGGCCTGGCCCATGGTGGAGTGGGTGCTGGACCAGCACTATGCCCATTGCTTTGCCCGGGGGCGCTGGCGCGAGCGCTCGGTGATCGTGCGTGGGGCCATGGAGTCCACACTGACGCCCCTGATGCAGACCATCGAGGCGCAGCACGCGGTGAAGGTGTTCAGCCTGCCCAGCGTGGACCACCCGCAGTGGGGGCGCCACATTGAGCTGGGCGTCAAGGGCGAGCCGCAGGTGGTGGACGTCGCCTTTGGCGCATTGCGCACCGGCCTGCAGGCGTTGGGGCAAACCATAGGCACCGAGTTGGTGCGTGACGTGTAAGGCACTTGTTTGGTGCACTGCACTCAAGTGGTGCATTTGCTTGGGCCGGAGCGGATGGCGGGCCTGCCGCAGTTTGGCGCGAGGGATTTGTTCACAGGCTCTCAGGGCACAATAGGGCGTTTTGCAAAAAACGGCGGCGCGCAGGTGGTGGCACAAAACCTGCTTCGAAACCCGCACCAATCTCTCAACAACCGTGCAACAGGAGTATCTGATGGCCAAGACCGTCGCAGACGTCATGAAGATGGTGAAAGACAACGAAGTCAAGTTTGTGGACTTCCGCTTCACCGATACCCGCGGCAAGGAGCAGCACGTGACCGTGCCCGTGTCGCATTTCGACGAGGACAAGTTCACCGCAGGCCACGCCTTTGACGGCTCTTCCGTGGCTGGCTGGAAGGGCATTGAAGCCTCGGACATGCAGCTCATGCCCGACCCCAGCACGGCCAACATCGACCCCTTCTTCGAAGAGACCACGCTGTTCTTGCAGTGCGACGTGGTCGAGCCCAGCGACGGCAAGGCTTATGACCGCGACCCGCGCTCCATCGCCAAGCGCGCCGAAGCCTACCTGAAGGCCTCCGGCATTGGCGACACCGCCTACTTCGGCCCCGAACCCGAGTTTTTCATTTTCGACGGCGTGCGCTGGAGCAACGAACCCGGCAACGTGATGTTCGCCATCGAGGAGTACGAAGCCCCCTGGAACAGCGGTGCCAAACTCGAAGGCGGCAACCGCGGCCACCGCCCGACCACCAAGGGCGGCTACTTCCCGGTGCCCCCGGTGGACAGCACGCAGGACATGCGCGCCGAGATGGTCCTGATCCTCGAATCCCTGGGCATCCCGGTCGAAGTGTTCCACCACGAAGTGGCGGGCGCTGGCCAGAACGAAATCGGCACCAAGTTCTCCACCCTGGTGGAGCGCGCCGACTGGACCCAGGTGCTGAAGTACGTGGTGTGGAACGTGGCCAATGCCTACGGCAAGACCGCCACCTTCATGCCCAAGCCCTACGCGGGTGACAACGGCTCCGGCATGCACGTGCACCAGTCGATCTGGAAGGACGGCAAGAACCTGTTCGCTGGCGACGGCTATGCGGGCCTGTCCGACTTTGCCCTGTACTATATCGGCGGCATCATCAAGCACGCCCGCGCCCTGAACGCCATCACCAACCCTGGCACCAACAGCTACAAGCGCCTGGTTCCTGGCTTCGAAGCGCCGGTGAAGCTGGCCTACAGCTCGCGCAACCGCTCGGCCTCGATCCGCATTCCCTTCGTGGCCAACCCCAAGGGCCGCCGCATCGAAGCGCGTTTCCCCGATCCTTCGGCCAACCCCTACCTGGCCTTCTCGGCGCTGATGATGGCCGGTCTGGACGGCGTGGAAAACAAGATCCATCCGGGCGAAGCCGCCACCAAGGACCTGTACCACCTGCCCCCGGAAGAGGACAAGCTGGTGCCGACCGTGTGCCACAGCCTGGACCAGGCCCTGGACTACCTGGACAAGGACCGCGCGTTCCTGACCAAGGGCGGTGTGTTCACCGACACCATGCTCGACGCCTACATCGAGCTGAAGATGGCCGAAGTGACGCGCTTCCGCATGGCGCCGCACCCGGTCGAGTACGACATGTACTACTCGCTGTGATGCCAGGGCCCTGCTTTCGGGTGGGGTCTTGTTACAGCAAAAGGACGGCCCTGGTGCCGTCCTTTTTTGTTTTTGGCCCACAATCGGGCTGCCGCCAAGGGTGGCGGACCAAGAATGGCGCAGGCCTCAGGCAGCAATACGTATGAAGCATTGGATTTTGGGTGTGGGTTTGTGTGCGGCGGTGCCCGTGTTGCTGGCACAGGACCGGATCTGGCGCTGTGGCAACGAGTACACCAACACGGTCACGCCGGAGCAGGCCAAGGGCTGCAAGCTGGTGTCGGGCGGCAATGTGACGGTGGTGCCGGCGGTCAAGCCCGCATCCCCCACCAAGGCCGCCGCGGCGCCGGCCAGCGCGCCGCGTGTGCAGACCGATGAGCAGAAGGCCAAGGACGCCGATGCGCGTTACATCCTGGAGTCGGAGCTGAAGAAGGCCGAGGCGCGCCAGCAGGAGCTGTTGCGGGAGTACAACAATGGTGAGCCGGAAAAGCTCGCCTCCGAGGTGCGCAACCACCAGAAATACATCGAGCGGGTGGCCGAACTCAAGGCCAGCATGGCGCGCAATGAAAGCGATATGGCCGGTATCCGGCGCGAACTGGCGCGCCTGGGCGCGGGGGCGGCGCCGGGCACGGGCGCTGCGCCCTCGGTGGCCAATGGCGCTGCAGCGCGGCCCTGAGGCGATGGGGCAGGCACAGCCCATGGCACAGTCGGCCCGCCACGCCCCGTTTGACACCCTGGCCACGCTGGTGGCGGTGCTGCAGTCGCAGGGCCGGGTGGTGTTCTCGAATTCGGCCCTGGAGGACATGCTGGGCATTTCCCGGCGCACCCTGGCCAATGCCTGGCTGTCGGACTATTTCACCGACCCGGCGCCGTTCGAGCGCGCTTTGCACGATGCCTGCGAGAACAACTTTGCTTCCATCCGCTACGACGGCTACCTCAAGCGCCTGGCGGCGGAGCCGACGCCGGTGCATGTGATCGTGACCAGTCCGCCCGGATCGGGCGAGGTGGTGGTGGAGATGGTGCCGCAGGAGCAGCAGGCGCGCCAGAACCGCGAGGAACAGTTGGCCGCCCAGGCGCAGACCAACAAGGAACTGATCCGTAACCTGGCGCACGAGATCAAGAACCCGCTGGGCGGCATCCGTGGGGCGGCGCAGTTGCTGGAGATGGAAATCAACGCCCCCGAGCTGCGCGAGTACACGCAGGTGATCGTGCGCGAGGCCGACCGGCTGCAAAGCCTGGTGGACAAGCTGCTGGCGCCGCACCGCAAGCCGCATGTGGTGGGGGACGTGAACATCCACGAGGTCTGTGAACGGGTGCGCTCGCTGATCCTGGCCGAGTTCCCCAGAGGGCTGCGCGTGGTGCGCGACTATGACACCTCCATCCCTGAGTTCCGGGGCGACATCGAGCAGCTCATCCAGGCCGTGCTCAACATCGCCCACAACGCCTGCCAGGCCCTGGCGGAGCGCCGCGCTGCCGGGGATGCCTGCCTGACGTTCAAGACCCGCGTGGCGCGCCAGGCCACGCTGGGCAAGCAGCGCTACAAGCTGGCATTGGAATTGCATGTGATCGACAACGGACCCGGTGTACCGGAGTCGATCAAGGACCGCATCTTCTATCCCCTGGTATCGGGGCGCGAAGGGGGGTCTGGCCTGGGGCTGACGCTGGCACAGACTTTCGTGCAGCAGCACCATGGCCTGATCGAAGTGGACAGTGTGCCGGGCCGTACGGATTTCCGCCTTGTGATTCCGTTGCCTTAACGCCACAGGGAAGGGCGAGTGCACCGTAATGGGGCAACTGCGCGTACCCTAACACTGAGAGAGGACATGCACCATCATGAAGCAGATTTGGATCGTTGACGATGACCAGTCCATCCGCTTCGTGCTGGAGAAGGCCTTGCAGCGCGAGCAGTTGCCCACGCGCAGCTTCAGCAGTCCGCGCGAGGTGCTGGCTGCGCTGGAGACCGATGTACCGGGCCCCCAGGTGCTGGTCAGCGACATCCGGATGCCGGGCGGCTCGGGGCTGGATCTGCTGGAAAAGCTCAAGGCCCAGTACCCGGGCCTGCCGGTGATCATCATGACGGCGTATTCCGACCTGGACAGCGCGGTGGCGGCGTTCCAGGGTGGGGCGTTTGAATACCTGCCCAAGCCCTTCGATCTGCCCAAGGCGGTGGAGCTGATCCGCCGTGCGGTAGAGGAAAGCCAGCGCGAAGAGGTGGCCGAGCTGCAGCAGGCCGCTTCGCCGGAGATGCTGGGCCAGGCCCCGGCGATGCAGGACGTGTTTCGCGCCATCGGGCGCTTGAGCCAGAGCAACGTGACGGTGCTGATCACCGGCGAGTCGGGTTCGGGCAAGGAACTGGTGGCGCGGGCGCTGCACAAGCACTCGCAGCGCGCCAACGGCCCTTTTGTGGCCATCAACACCGCCGCCATCCCCAAGGACTTGCTGGAGAGTGAACTCTTTGGCCACGAGCGCGGCGCTTTTACGGGCGCGCAGACCATGCGCCGGGGTCGTTTTGAGCAGGCCGAAGGCGGCACCCTGTTTCTGGACGAGATCGGGGACATGCCCTTTGAGCTGCAGACGCGCTTGCTGCGTGTGCTGTCGGACGGCAATTTCTACCGCGTGGGCGGGCACAGCGCGATCAAGGCCAATGTGCGCGTCATCGCCGCCACGCACCAGAACCTGGAGCAGCGCGTGAAGGACGGCGTGTTCCGTGAAGACCTGTTCCACCGCCTCAACGTGATCCGGCTGCGCCTGCCGGCCTTGCGCGAGCGCCACGAGGATGTGCCCATGCTCACGCGCCACTTCCTGCAGCAAAGCGCCAAGCAGCTCGGGGTGGAGCCCAAGCGCATCTCGGACGCAGCGCTGGGCTGGCTGGAGCGTTTTTCCTTCCCGGGCAATGTGCGCCAGTTGGAGAACCTGTGCCATTGGCTCACCGTGATGGCCCCGGCCCAGGTGATCGAACCCAAGGATCTGCCGCCCGAGGTGGGCGTGGCGGGCGACGGCGCGGGCCTGGCGCGCGAACCGGCGCCGGTGGCGCTCTCCTCCCCCTTGCTGAGCGCTGCGGCGACGGCTTCTGCGGCTTTGGCATTGCCTGCCTCGACAGCACCCTATGCCGCACCGGGGCCGGTGAGCCCGGTGGGGAACGAGCCGCGCGAGTCCATGCCTGCCATGCCCGTGGGAGGCAGCGAATGGGAGCTGGCGCTGGAGCGCGAAGCCCAGACGCTGCTGGCCCAGGGCCGCACCGATGTGTGGGACGTGCTGTGCCGGCGTTTCGAGTCGCGCCTGATCCTGACCGCCCTGCAGTCCACGCGCGGGCGGCGCATAGACGCCGCCCACAAGCTGGGCATAGGGCGCAACACCATCACGCGCAAGATCCAGGAACTGGGGCTGGAGTAGGCCATGCACATTCGGCTCGACGACCTGCGAGGCCCGGAAATCGCCGCCTTGCTGGAGCAGCACCTCGCCGACATGCATGCCTGGTCGCCCGCTGAAAGCGTGCACGCACTCGATTTGGAGCGCTTGCGCCAGCCGGAGATCCGTTTCTGGAGCCTGTGGGAGGGCGCCCACTTGCTGGGCTGTGGCGCGCTCAAGCAGCTCGACGCCCACCATGGCGAGATCAAGTCCATGCGCACCACCCCCGAGGCGCGTGGGCGCGGGGTGGCCAGCGCGGTGCTGTGCCACATCGTCGAGCAGGCGCGCCAGGCGGGGCTGCGCCGTATCAGCCTGGAGACCGGCACCACCGCGGGTTTTGCGGCGGCCCACCGGCTCTATGAGCGCCATGGTTTTGTCCCCTGCGGCCCGTTTGGGGATTACCGGGAAGATCCCTACAGCCTTTTCATGACCCGCTCCCTGGCGGGGTGACGGGGCTCCAGCTCCGGGCGCGGCGCCTGTCCGCCGGGCGGCTCGTCCGGGGGCTCGCGCGGCTACCCTTGGCTCATGGGGGTGGTTTGTCCGTGCGTTGCACAGGGCACGGGTTTTGTGCCACGATGGGGTTTTACCAAGGAGGAAAATTCCATGATCGACCACACTGGAGTCAGTGTCAGCGACTTCGCGCGCAGCAAGGCCTTTTACGCCGCCTCCCTGGCGCCCATCGGTTACCGGGTGCTGATGGAGTTCAGCGCCGAGGTCACGGGCCACACGGATGTGGCCGGTTTGGGCCAACCCCCCAAGCCGGACTTCTGGCTCAGCCGGGGCACGCCCAACCAGCCGCCCATCCATGTGGCATTCCGGGTCGGCAGCCGCGCGCTGGTGGATGCGTTCCACGCCGCCGCCCTGGCTGCGGGCGGGCGTGACAATGGGGCGCCCGGGGTGCGTGCCCACTACCACCCGCACTACTATGGCGCCTTTGTGCTCGACCCCGATGGGCACAACATCGAGGCGGTGTGCCACGAGGCACCATGAGTGCCCGGGCGGACGGTGCGCTGACAGCGTTGCAACTGCGCGATGCCCAGCCGGAGGACGCCAGTGCCATCGGTGCCCTGCTAAAACCGGGATTGGCCCGCGTGGATATTGGGTTAATAGCTACTGTTTTTGTAGCAATCAGGCAGCGTCTGCGAGCGTCAGCAGCACCGGCGCGTGGTCGCTGGGGCGTTCATTCTTGCGCGGGGCCTTGTCCACCACGCAGCCTGTGGCGCGTTTTTTCAGCGCGTCGGTGACGAGGATGTGGTCGATGCGCAGGCCGCGGTTGCGGCGAAAGCCGAAGTCGCGGTAGTCCCACCAGCTGTAGGTCTTGGGCGGCTGGGGAAACAGGCGCAGGCTGTCGTGCAGGCCCAGGGCGACCAGGGCGCGCAAGTGGTAGCGCTCTTCTTCGGTGCAGTGGATGGTGCCCTCCAGCGCCACCGGGTCCCACACGTCATCGGCGTCGAAGGTGATGTTGTAGTCGCCCATCAGCACCAACTGCGGGTGGGCCTCCAGCTCGGTCTTGAGCCAGCGGCGCAGGGTCGTGAGCCACTCCATTTTGTATTCGAACTTCTCGCTGCCGGGCTCTTGCCCGTTGGGGAAGTAGGCGCCCACCACGCGCACGCCCGCGGCACCGGACGGGGCGCCTGGCGGCAGCACGGTGGCGGTAATGACGCGCGCCATGTCGTCGTCAAAACCGGGGATGTTGCGCACCACGTCTGTCGCGGTGGCCTTGGTGATGAGGGCCACGCCGTTGTAGGTCTTCTGGCCAAAGCACACGCTGCTGTAACCGGCGGAGGCAAAGGCGTCGTGCGGAAACTTGTCGTCCGTCATCTTGAGCTCTTGCAGCGCCAGCACGTCCACCGGGTTGGTGGCCAGCCAGTCCAGCACTTGCGGCAGCCGCACGGAGAGGGAGTTGACGTTCCAGGTCGCAATTTGCATGGTGTTTTGGGGCATTGGCCCGCGTGGATACTGGGTGGAAAGCTATTGTATTTGTAGCAGCTATGGCATATGGGTGTTCAGGCCGCCAGCGCGGTGCCGCGCACCTGCTCCAGCACCCGGAAAATGGCGTCCACCTCGGTGGTGGAAAAAAGGCCATCCGGTCCTTGTTGCGCATAGCTGGTGAATGGGGGCTCGTAGAGCAGGGCAGGGTCCATCACTCCGCGTTCGGTCAGGTGCGCGACGATCAGGTTCACAAACTCCAACTGGTTGGCACTGAGCGTCTTTCCCGTTACAAAACCGTTCACGGCCAGCGTGGCGGCCTCGCGGTCCAGGCCCACCAGAGAGCGCACAAACAGGCCAAGCCCATGGGCTTCTTGCCCGGCGCGGGCCACATCTTCTGCGGTGGCCGTGCCGCTGTCGATCAGCAAGCGCTCCAGCTCGGTCAGGTCGGTCGCGGTGAGGGGCTGGTTGCGGCGCAGCTTGTGCAGGGTGATGTGGTGCTCGTGTGCGCGCAGAAAGGCGCGCACCTTGAGCTTGAAGCGCTCAAAGTCTCCGGCGCTGCCGCCCAGCGGAAGAACTACCTCCGTGCTGGCGCCCACGGAGTCCTCGAAATCGGTGTAGACCACCTTGCGTCGCGTTTTCTCCAGCAGCTTGATGAGCCCGCGCAAGTGCCTGCGTGCTTGCTCCAGCATGGGCAGGGTCACGTCCTGCCACCACTCAACACCTGCCACCGCCTCGATCAGCACCATGTGCTGCTTCACATCGGGAATGTTGCCCAGCTCCAGCAGCCCATCGGCCAGTGCGCGCACCTGCTCACGCAGGCGGGCCAGGCCCCCATCCCCGCGCGCGGCCCCCAACTGGGTGCGCAGCATCAGCAAGTCAAAGCGTTTGGCCTCTTCATCGTCGTCGCGCACGGCACTGGGCAGGCCGGACACATGCTGTGCCAGCTCTGCCAGTTGTTCGCCCGTGACCTTGTGCCACGCTTGTGCTTGACTCCACGGCTCCACCCAGCGGCGCTGCGGGCGCACCACGAAGTTGTCCAAGCGCATGCCTGCCACTACGCTGTGCAAATGGTTTGCGGTGTCGGCACGCATGGCTTTCACCGTGAGGCCGTAGCCGGGTGCTGGCTCGGCCATCTTGGCAGCACCCGCGCCGTGCTCCTGCGCCAGCAGCTCGTCCAGCACGCCCAGCAGTTCCAGGCGCGCCTTGAAGGTGCGTTGGCTCAAGGGTTCGGCCACATTGCCCTGGCTGCCTTCCAGGTTCTGGCTGAAAAACTCCAGGTTTTGACAGAAGTCGAAAATCACAAACTCCTGCTTGTCTTGCTCCGGGCCGAACAGATCCTTGCACAGCCGTGTGCCGCGCCCCACCATCTGCCAGAACTTGGCCTTGGAGCGCACGATCTTGAAGAACACCAGGTTCACCACCTCGGGCACGTCAATGCCCGTGTCCAGCATGTCCACGGAGATGGCAATGTGCGGTGCCTTCTCCTTCACAGAGAAATCATCAATCAGGCTCTGCGCGTACTCGGTCTGGTAGGTGATGACGCGGGCAAACTGCCCAACAAAATGCGGGTAGTTGGCATTGAAGCGTTCGGCAATGAAGTCGGCATGCGCATTGTTCTTGGCAAAGATGATGGTCTTGCCCAGCCGGTCGCCGCCTGCCACCTTGTGGCCCTGGGTCATCAGCAGCTCCAGTACCTTGTCCACGGTATCCTGGTTGAACAGCCACTTGTTCACCGCCTCGGCGCCCACCTCGTCGGGGGCTTCGTCCTCGTCACCCCAGTCCAGCTCGTCCCACTGCGCGCGCTCGGTCTCGCTCAGCTCGGCGTATCGGATGCCCTCACGCTGGAACTTCAGCGGCACCGACACCGCGCGCGGCGGCACCAAGTAGCCTTCGGCTATGGCGTCTTCCAGGCCGTAGGCGTCGGTAGGCACACCGTTTTCCAGCTCAAACAGGCTGTAGGTGTTGCGGTCGATCTCGTCCTTGGGCGTGGCCGTCAGGCCCACCAGCAGCGCATCAAAGTAGGCAAAGATGGCTTTGTATTTTTGGTAGATGGAGCGGTGCGCCTCGTCCACGATGATCAAGTCGAAGTGCCCCACGCCAAAGCGACGCAGGCCCTCGTCGGTTTCGTTGATCAGGCCCATCATCGTGGGGTAGGTGCTCACAAACACGCGGCCCTCAGTTTCCTTGTCCGTCACCAAATTCACCGCCGCCGCATCGGGTAAATGCGCCTTGAAGGCATTGGCCGCCTGGTTCACCAGCGCCACGCGGTCGGCCAGGAACAGAATGCGCTTGGCCCAGTTGGCGCGTTGCAGCAGGTCCACCAGCGCAATCACCGTGCGCGTTTTGCCCGCGCCGGTGGCCATCACCACCAGCGCCTTGCGTTGGCGGTCGCGCTCAAAGGTTTCACCAATGCGGCGTATGGCGCGCTGCTGGTAGTGGCGTTCCACAATCGTTGGGCTGATGCTGACACCGGTCAGCGGCTTGGCAGACGTGCGCCGCTGCACCAACAGTTGCAGCTCGTCCTTCTTGTGGAAGCCCTGCACCGGGCGCGGCGGGTAGGTGGTGTCGTCCCAAAACCAGTGCTCGTAACCGTTGGTGGTGTAGATCAGCGGGCGCTGGCGGAACTGGGTTTGCAGGCAGTCGGCATACAGCTTGGCCTGCTGCTGGCCTACGCGTGCGTCGCGCCGGGTGCGCTTGGCTTCCACCACGGCCAGGGGCTTGCCATCGTCACCCCACAGCACGTAGTCCACTTTCCCAACCCCGTGGTTATTGGGCATGCCCTGCACTTCAAATTCGCGGTCACGCTTTTGATCCAGCTTCCAGCCCGCCTCCTTGAGCAGCAGGTCGATGTAGAGGTCGCGTGTCTCGGCCTCGTTGTAGTCGTGCGTGTCGGGCGTGGCGGTGTTGGCGGCTTTGGCGGCGGCCACTTCGGCGCGCAGCTGGGCCAGCTCGGCGTCCAGTGCGGCGTTTTTTTGCTGGGCGGCTGCCAGTGCGGCGTCGCGCGCGGTCAAATCGGCAGACAGGGCGGCCAGTTTTTGCAGCGCGGCCTGCGTGGCTTGCGCGCTGGCCTGCGCGCAAGCTTGCTCTGCTGCTGCATCCGTGGGGCGGGGCAACAGCTCGGTGCGGAACTGCAGCGCCGGGTCGGGCCGCGCAGCCACATTGCGAGCGTAGTGGCGCGCCAGCCAAAAGGCCACCTGAAACAGCTCGCGCAGCACGGCGGTGGCGTCTGACGCGGTAATGGGCCGTGCGCTGTGCACCGCGTTGTTGCCCTGCTTGCGCACCACGTCCATCTTGGCGTGCAGCGCGGGCCCCACCAGCACCTTGAAACTGGGCTCAAACAGAAAGGCCGACAGATCGGGCTTGTAAGGCATCTGCAGGCGGCCACCGCGCCCGCCTTCGGCTTGGAAGAGCCACACCACCGCCAGCTCCAAGGTCCGGCGGGCATAGAAGCAGGCGGCGCGTGGGTCGGTCAGCGCGGTCTGCTCGGCCCTGGTGGCTTCGGCATACAGCGCAGGCCATTCGGCTTGCAGGAACGTGAAATTGGACGCCATCAAACTCCCTTGGGTTCGTTGTGCTTGCCTGCTTCGCGTCTATTGCGCGTTCAAAGCGGCTTCGGCCTCTGCCAGCCTTTGCATCAGCGCTGCAAACGGTGGCGGCTTGGTCATGAACATGGGTCGCATCGTCGCATAGTCTTGCGCCAGATCGGCGTGCCGCTGTGGGGCGGGAGTCAGCCGGAAGGTGCCGTGCGCGGCCAGGTCATACCGTGCCCAGCCGCGCGCGAACACGCGGCTTTTCCAGTCCACCACGCGCTGGCACTGGGCCTGGTCGGCCAGGTATTGCGCAGCCTTGGGGTGGCCCAGCAGCTTTGCCATGTCGAAGTAGTGCCGTGCATAGCGCGTGGGCGTGGGTGACTCTGCCGGGCGGTGAAACTCGGCATGCAGGATGGTGGCCTTTTCCCAAAACGTGCGCTCCAGCTCCAACGCCGTCACGCGGCAGGCCCAACCATCAAATAACTGGGGAAAGGCATTTGCCAGCAGGGGCCGGATGGCATAGCTGCCCGTGGGTTGCTGGTCGGTGAGCGTGCCCAGCTCCAACTTGACCTCGCGTTTCAGATAAGCAAAACCGCCGCCCTGGGTGCTGGGGTAGGCAAAGTACACGATGGGCGACTTGGCATCGGCATCCACCTCAAAACGCAGCCAAGTGCCGCTGGCGGACGGACCCAAGGCAGCGGTGATGGCGGCTTCCAGCGCAGGGATCAGCACCGCTTGCGCCTTGGCACTGCACAGCGCCTGCATTTTCATCACCGCAGCATCGCGCTTGCCCCGGCTGGTGAGCGCATCAAATGCGGCCGCGTCGGCGCCCACAAACTCGGGCACTAGGCACAGGTCAATGTCTTCCGAAAACCGGTCAATCACCCCAAACACCTTGGACAGTGATGTGCCGCCCTTGAACACCAGGTGCGGCGCAATGTCCGGCAGGGTGAACAGCACGCCCAGCAGCCAACTCACCCAGAAGTCTTTTTCCAAAATGACATCCAGCCCCGCCTGCCCCGTAGCCGCTTGCTCAAACGCCCGCGCACGCCGTGCGGGCGGTAGCGCCAAAAATGTTTCAGCCAGACTCATGGTTGAGCATCCTCCTGTGCAACTTGCCGCAGTAGCGGGCGCATCCAGGCCGGCGCCAGTGCCAGGTCTTTCATTACCTTGGCGCGCTCCTCTGCAGGTATGTTCTTGCGCAACCGCTCAATGTGCGCGGGCGTGATGTGCTGGATGCCCATGCTCTTGAACGCCTGAATCAACAAGCCGCTCAAACGCCCCGCTGCGGCCATCTGGCGCGGGGTGGTGCGCTGCAGCCGAATCTGCATGGGCCCTGCCTGCACCGTGCGGCTCATGCCATCGGTGAGCAGCACCACTTTGGCAGGCACCTGCTCTGACAAGCCCAACATATTGGCGGCATACACCCCCGTGGGCTGGGTGCGCAGCTTGTCTTTGCCCGCAATGGCCTTGACGATGGTTTCCACTGAAGGCCACAAGGTGCCCAATAGCTCGTCGTGGCGCGGTTTGTCATAAACACCCCGTGAGAGGCGGCGCAAAACACCTTCGGCCACCAGCCGCTGCAAGGCTTTGTCCACCGCGCCGCGACTGCCAAATGTGGCAAAGGTGTCCGGCAAAAACACCGTACCCAACGCACATCGCTTCACGTAACGTGAAACTTTGGTGTCGATGCTGTTTTCTGAGGCTGCACGCGGCATAGATGGGATTTAATGAATTTCTATTTGTCCGAAAAATAGCACGTTTTTCGGACAAATAAAAGACTCCATTGCACTACTCGAATGTCGCCAGTAGGCGTTTTTGCACTTCCGGCTCTAGCGTGGCGATGATGTCGAGCCAGGCCATGGGTGCATTGGGGGCTGTCTTCTGCCAGGCCGCATCGTGCGAAGCTGTTTTGAGCTGCTCAAAGTTCATGTCTTTCACATAGCGTATGGCCCATTCCAGACTTTTGCGTTCTTTCGCACCCAACAGCGTTGTATCGGCATCGCGCAGGGCGGTTAGCTGGTCACCGTCGCGCCGCAAGGCGGCGCGCACCGCATCCATCGGGAACTCGCTGATCAACTCGCCGTTGGCCAGCGCCCGGCTGGCATTGAAGGCGGCCTGCGGCACTGGTCCATAGGGCATGGACACATGGGTTTCGCCATACAGGGTGCAGCCATAGCGCTCCAGATGTCGTTTGTCGGCAAAGTATTGGACCTTGGTAGGCCAATAGTGCCCTTTGCCTGGTAGCCGCTTGGCCGCATAGACCAAGGACTCAACGCCTTTGAGTGCATTGAGTTGTCCCAGTTCGGCAAAGCGGCGCTTTACCGGCGTGGTAGGCGCCTGCGCTGTCAGCTCTCCCGCAAACGCCCGCTGCTGCAGCGAGGCGAACAGGGCGTTCAGCTGGGCCAGGGCGGTGCGGTGGGTGGCTTTGAGGGCGTCGATGGCTTGGATGCGGGTGGCGAAGGTTTGTTGGAGGGTAAGCGGCGGCAGCGGAATTGGGTTGTCCAAAATCATCCCCTGATTGATAAACGGCAAGTCAAGATGCTTGACCCGACTGGAAAAATCAGACCCTTGGAAAGCATGTAAAACGTACTTTGCAATCAGCCGTGAGGCATCTGCAATTCGAACAACTATTGCGTTGTCCGTAACCCATGATGGCCCTTCGGTCAGAAATGCATTTCCACACTGTTGCCCTACGCGCCCAAATACCAGAACGGGTTGGTCATACAAGGGGGTGGTTGCCCATCCGTTGATACCGTTCCCACCATAAATTGGCACATCGGTTAAAGACTCTGAAAGAACTGCCTTGGCAGACTTGCCGCTATTCGCCTCAACAAACTGGCGAATAGTTCCAGTCTGATATTTCGGATTCGCCACCGGGTCGCCAAACATATCGAGAAAGAGGGACTGGGTGAGGGTGTCGAGGTGGGCCAGGGCTTGGCGGCGTTGGGTTCGGAGGGTTTCGGCCTGGTCCAGGATGGCGGCGATGCGGAGTTGCTCTTCCAGCGGTGGGAGTGGAATTGCGGACTCGAAAATGATGCGATCCGAAACCGCCGGATAACTCGCGCCGGTGGCTTTGCTCACCATGTCGCTGATAAACGCCGATGACTTCACCCACTGGAACAAGTAACTACCGTCTAACTTTTTTGGCTCGGGACGGAGCACGCAGAAGCCAGTGGACGCAGTAGCGCCGTCAAGCTCGGAAGGAACTCGTGCAACCCCATTCAAATTTGGGCGAACCGTAGAGACGAGAACATCACCTGCTGCAACCAGTTGCCGGGCGCGACTGGGTGCTTCGCCACACGCAACTTCGCGCGCATCTGAAATCGCCTTGGTGTCTTGGTCTACAGAACTGAGGTCGATGTAACGGAAAACGTCATCCGCACTGACGCGCAGTGGATTCCACGTTGACGCGCGGCTTAGACAGGTACCAAGCTGAACCAAACTGCGGCCACTCACTTCAACATCCCCTCCAACGCCTTCATCCCCGCCGCAATCTCGTCCTCCAGCTTCGCCAGCTCGGCCAATATCTCGGATGGCGCACGGTGTGCTACAGCCGCATGCACCACTTCCTTGTAGCGGTTGATGCTCAGGTCGTAGCCGTTGGCGGCGATGTCGGCTTTGGGCACGCAGAAGCTTTGCTCGGTGCGGCTGCGCTCGCGCTCCGCGCCCTCCCGCTGCGCCCAGCGCGCCAGCACGTCGGGCAGGTTGTTTTTTAGATGCTCTTCTTTTGATAGCTGCTTGCGCACATTCCGTGCGGGCTGGAGGCCTAATTTGTCCTCGGGCAAGAGCGGTTGGCGCTTGTCGTCCAGGCTGTAGCCGTCGGCCTGCATGTCGTAAAACCACACCTGGTCGGTGCCGCCGCTGTTGGTCTTGGTGAAGAACAGAATGGCGGTGCTGACACCCGCATAGGGCTTGAACACGCCGCCGGGCAGGCTGACGATGCCGTCGAGCTTTTGGTCTTCCACCAGCATTTTGCGCAGGGCCTTGTGCGCGGTGCTTGAGCCAAACAGCACGCCGTCGGGCACGATGACAGCCGCACGGCCACCGGGCTTGAGCAGGCGCAGGAACAGGGCCAAAAACAAGAGTTCCGTCTTCTTGGTCTTGACGGTCTGCAGCAGGTCTTTGGCGACGTTTTCATAGTCCAGGCTGCCCGCGAAAGGCGGGTTGGCCAGCACCAGGCTGTAGCGGCCTTCTTCGCCGCTGTGCTCTTGGCCCAGCGAGTCGCGGTAGGTAATTTGGGGCGAGTCCACGCCGTGCAGCATCATGTTCATGCTGCCGATGCGCAGCATGGTGTTGTCAAAGTCGTAGCCATGGAACATGGCGTGGTGGAAGTGCTGGTTTTGCTTGGCGTCGTGGAACAGCGCGGGGTGCGCTTCGCGCAGGTATTCGCCCGCTGCTACGAGGAAGCCGCATGTGCCGCTGGCCGGGTCGCAAATGGTGTCTTGCGGGGTGGGGGCGGTCATTTCCACCATCAGCTGGATGATGTGGCGCGGGGTGCGGAACTGACCGTTTTGCCCGGCGGCAGCAATCTTGCCCAGCATGTATTCGTACAGGTCGCCCTTGGTGTCGCGGTTGTCCATGGGCACGGCGTCCAGCAGGTCCACCACCTTGGCCAAGAGCGCGGGGGTGGGGATGGTGAAGCGCGCGTCTTTCATGTGGTGGGCGTAGGTGGAATCGTCACTGCCCAGAGTGCGCAGGAAGGGGAAGACGTGTTCGCCGACGATGGCGAACATCTCGCTGGGGGCTTCGTTCTTGAAGCGGCTCCAGCGCAAGGTGTCATAGGCGCGGCCCCGGGCGTCGGTGCCCTCGGGGAAGATGCGGCGCTCCACGGGTTTTTTCAGGCGGGCCGCCTTGTTCTCTTCCAGGGTGTGCAGGTCGTCCAGGCGGCGCAGGAACAGCAGGTAGGTGATCTGCTCAATGACTTCGATGGGGTTGGCAATGCCGCCGGACCAGAAGGCGTTCCAGATCTGGTCGATTTTGCTTTTGATGTCGCCGGTAATCATGGTGAAAATGGGCATTGGCCCGCGTGGAATGGCGCTTTTTTGCTACAAAAATTGTAGTAACCAGCCCCGCTGAGCAGTGCGCCAATGGGGCGCCGATCAGAGCGGGGGCCCCGAGTGTGCCACCAAGCCCTGGTCGTGCGCCTGCAGCAGCTCCAGAAAGCGCAGTGCGGCGGGCGAGAGGGTGCGGCCCTGCACCCAGGCGGCGCCGAAGCAGGCCTGCAGCCCCGGCAGGGGCAGCTCCAGCAGGGCCAGCTCGCCGCGCGCGACCTCTTGCGCCACCATGAAGCCGGGCATGAGGGCGATGGCGTCGCTTTCGCGCAGCACGTCCTTGAGCACGCTGGACAGATCGCATTCGATGCGCGGCAGCCCCTGGCGGCGCAGCTGCTCGCGCAGCGGCGCGCTCAGCAGTTGCAGCAGCAGCGCCACCATGGCGGGCGTGGGAGTGGGGCCGGCGCTGGGGTAGCTGAAAACCGCCTCCAGCGTTGGCATGCCGCTGCCCAGCAGGGGGTGGTCGGCGCGGCACACCACCTGCACCGGGTGGGGTGAGAGGGCGCGGTGCGCCAGCCCCTCCATCTGCGCCACCTGGCTCAGCTCCACCACGATCAGGTCCACCTCGCGCTCGCGCAGGCGCTGGGGCAGCTCCTGCCAGGGCGCCAGCACGGTGCGCAGGTGCAGGCGCGGGTGCTGGCGGTTCAGCCGCGCCAGCACCGGCCCGACCAGGGCCGAGCCGCCGAACGGCCCCACGCCAATGCGCAACTCGCCCAGCTCCAGCCCCTTGGCCAGGGCGATGTCGCGTTCCAGGTCGCGGGTGGCGCTGTCCAGCGCACGGGCGTGGGTCAGCAGCAGGCGCCCGATCTCGGTCGGGGCGATGTCGCCTCTCTGGCGCTCCAGCACTGCGGCGCCCACCTGGGCCTCCAGCGCCTGGATGCTGCGCGTGAGCGCGGGCTGGGTCAGGTGCACGGCCTGGGCCGCCCGCGAAAAGCTGCCGTGTTCGACCACGGCCATCAGGTGGCGCAACTGGCGCATTTCCATGGCATTACTTTGAGTTATTGAAATACAAAACAGAATGCATTGGACAAATAGTAACGTCCGTCGCACCATGCGTCCATGCCCCACCCGCATGCCGCTGGCTGCGCAGAACCCGGGGCGAGGAGACAAGACCATGAAACACACCCCCATCCGGTGCGGCGCCTGGGCGCTGCGCGTGCTGCTGGCGCTGGCCGCTGCTGCCGCCTTGCAGGCCTGTTCGCGCACTGAACCTGCGGCGCAGCCGGGCAGCGTGCTGCCCGCCGTGCGCGAGCGCCACGCGGCCATGGCCCGCGACCTGAATCTGGCCGACCGGCAGGATTTCGACGACGCCCAGCGCGGCTTCATTGCCAAGCCCAGTGGCAAGATCGTCGCCGCCGACGGCACCGTGCTCAAGGACTTCGACGCCTACGCCTTCCTGGACGGCGCCGCCCCCGACACCGTCAACCCCAGCCTGTGGCGCCACGCCCAGCTCAATGCCCAGGTGGGGCTGTTCAAGGTGATGGACGGGGTCTACCAGCTGCGCGGTTTTGACATCGCCAACATGACCCTGATCGCGGGCCAGAGCGGCTGGATCGTGGTGGACCCGCTCTCGGCGCGCGAATCGGCCGCCTTTGCCATGGCCTTTGCCGAGCAGCACCTGGGCAAGAAGCCGATTGCGGCCATGGTCTTCACCCACGCGCACGTGGACCACTTCGGCGGCGCCCTGGCGCTGCTGAGCGCGCAGGAGGTGGAGCAGCGCAAGATCCCCGTGGTGGCGCCGGGCGGCTTCATGGAAGAGGCCACCAGCGAAAACGTGATGGTGGGCACGGGCATGGGGCGGCGCTCGCTCTACCAGTTCGGGCGCGATCTGCCGCGTTCGGCGCGGGGCAATGTGGACACCGGCCTGGGCAAGGACGTGGTCTATGGCGCGGTGGGCATCCTGCAGCCCAACTGGCTCATCGTGCAGCCTACGCAAAACCTGCGCCTCGATGGCCTGGACTTCGTGTTCCACAACGTGCCCTCGGCCGAGTGCCCGGCGGAACTCACCTTCAGCATCCCCGGGTGGAAGCTCTATGACGGCGCCGAGAACCTGGCCCACACCATGCACAACCTGCTGCCGGTGCGCGGCGCCAAGGTGCGCGACGCGCTGCGCTGGTCGGGCTACATGCAAGACGCGCTGGACCAGATCACCGGGATGGAGGTCTACATCGGCTCGCACAACTGGCCGATCTGGGGCAACCAGCGCATGCGCGAGTTCATCACCAAGCACCGCGACGTCTACAAATACACCCACGACCAGACCGTGCGCCTGATCAACCTGGGCTACAGCGCCAACGAGATCGCCGACATGGTGCAGCTGCCGCCCTCGCTGGCGCAGTACCTGAGCGCACGCGGCTACTACGGCGACCTGCGCCACAACGTCAAGGCGGTGTACCAGTTCTACATGGGCTTTTACGACGGCAACCCGGCGCACCTGAACCCGCTGCCGCCCAGCGAAGCGGGCAAGCGCTACGCCGCCCTGATCGGTGTGGACAAGGCCCTGGCCGAAGCCCAGAAGGCCTACGAGCAGGGCGACCTGCGCTGGGCCGCCGAATTGCTCAACCACCTGGTCATGGCCGACAGCGGCGCCACCGCCGCCAAAGAGCTGCTGGCGCGCACCTACGAGCAGATGGGCTTTGAGAGCGAGGCCTCCACCTGGCGCAACTCCTACCTCACCGCCGCCATGGAACTGCGCCAGGGCCCGCCCAAGCAGGGCGTGTCCAAGGCCAACGCCATCGACATGCTCAATGCCGTGCCCACCGAGCGCTTCCTGGAGGCCATGGCCGCCAGCGTGAACGGCCCCAAGGCCGAGGGCCTGGACCTCAAGATCAACCTGGTGCTCACCGACAGCCGCGAGAGCTATGTGCTGTGGCTGGAAAACGCCGTGCTGCACTTCCGCCGTGCCCCGCCGGTGGCGGACGCCAACGCCACCCTGTCCTTGACCCGCCCCATGCTGGTCAAGGCCCTGGCCGGCACCGCCACCGCCAAAGAGGTGGTGATGGGCGACGACTTGCGCGTGGACGGCAGCAAGATCGACCTGATCCGCTTTTTGTCGCTGCTGGACAAGGCCGAGGGCAAGTTCCCGGTCGTCACGCGCTGATCTGCGCTGGTATTCACGATGCTCAAAGGACTCGCGATGTTCAAGAACAAATGGCTCGTGCGCGGCGCCGTGGTGGTGGCTGCCCTGATGGTGGCGGCGGCATTGGCAGGCGCGATGGCATGGAGCGTGATCGGCACACTGCGCGCTGCGGCACCGACCGTGCGGCCATTCAGCGCGGCACAGATTGACGAACGCCACCGGGGCAAAGACCTGACCGATTGCTTCTGGGTGGGCACACTGCATGCCGACACCTTCAACATCCTCAGCCCCGACCTGGGGGTGACGTACTGGACCAGCCAGTTCAAGCTGCCGGCTGGCGCGCACCTGGAACTGCAGGGCCAGTACCCGCACGCGCGCTACATGTCCTACACCTCGTACAACCCGGTGGGGCAGCCCGTGGACGGCCTGGCCGACGCGGCCATTGCCCCGGACTCCGGCAGCACCAACCCCTTCCTGCCGGGGGCGCAGCGCGCGTCCACGCAGCGCCGCTACACCCTCACCGTGCGTCCGCGCATGCTGCAGGCGGGCGCCCGGGTGGAGGAGGCCACCCGCCCCGCCAACACCGTGTTTGTGCCCATGGACGAAACCAACTACCAGCTCTGGCTGCGCGTGTATGTGCCGGACCAGGGCACGGGCCCCAAGGGTGGCGTGGCGCTGCCCGCCCCCACCGTGGTGCTGGCCGATGGTCGGCGCATCAGCGCCGAGGCCGTATGCCGCGATTACGTGGTCAAGGACGGCGCGGTGCGCGATTTCCGCGGGACGCCGCAGGGTAACCAGGGGCTCTTCAAGATCCCGGGCGCACGCGCCGCCTACCACCCCGCCCAGCCCGCGCCCGTGCCCTGGAATGCGTTTTACAACCCGCCGCTGGTGGTTGCCGGAGCGCTGGTCAACACCCCCTTCGAGTTCATCCGCAACCGCATGGACACCACCCGCAAGGCCGGGTTCTACAGCACCCTGGACAACGCCTATATGAGCACCTATGTGGACCGGCGCTACGGCGAAGCCCTGGTCGTGCAGGCCAAGGCGCCGCGCACGCCGCGCACCGTGCAGGGCAGCGCGGTCATGGACCAGGACGTGGACATGCGCTACTGGTCCTACTGCAAAGGACGCTCCATTGCCGATGGCGCGGTCGATGCCTGCCTCTACGACGAACAGATCGTGCAAGACGCGCAGGGCCGCTATACCCTGGTAATGACAACACCCGAGCAGCGTCCGGCCAACGCGCGCGCCGAATGCGGCGTGAGCTGGATGCCCTGGGGCGTGGGCGACGGCATGGACAACCCGCATGGCGGCTATCTGATCCACCGCCATCAGATGCCCGCACCCGGGTTCCGGCACAGCCTGGCTGCGACCAGAAAAATTGGCGATGAGCCCGCCGTGCTGGGCGACTATTTCCCGCGCGCGCAGTATGAAACCAAGGCCGCATTTGAAGCCAGGGGGTGCCCCGTACGCCCCTGATCGAAATCCGGCCCATGGATGCGCTGCGGTCCGTGGGCGCCTGTACTTTTCAAATACACAACACCCGAGGAGACATATATGCAAAGACGAGACTGGTTGCAAAAATCGCTGATCACCGCAGGCGCCGGACTGGCGTCGGTGGGATTTGCGCAGACTTCACCTTCGGCCGCCCCCAAGGTCTATCCGGGTGAAACGGCCCTGCTCAAGGGACAGGAGGCGGATATCGGCGCAGCCAGCCCGCGCGAGATGCATGCCTACTCCATTGGCTTGCAGGCGTTCCAGTACGGTTGGCCGTTGGTGTACTTCGCCAACTTGATGTGGGAGTGGGCGATCAACCCCAAATCGGTGCGGCGGCCCCTGAACTCCTGGATACAGACCAAGGACTTTGTCGCCACTTCGAATTACCGCTATGGCGGGTCCTTCAACACAGATACGGTTTACCAGGGCGCCTTTGTTGACTTGCGCAAGGGGCCCATGGTCATCAGCACGGTCGATCCGCAGGGCCACTATTTCTCGGTCCAGCTCTCGGACCTGTACACCAACAACTCCGCCTATGTCAGCAAGCGCTCGGGAGGCCCGCTATGGGGCGACTTCGTCCTGGTGCCGCCGGGCTGGGAAGGAACCATTCCCCCAGGACGGTTCGCGCGTGTGCTGCAGTGCGAGCAGAAGTGGATGTTCGCATTGCTGCGCTTGCGTGTCGACCAGGACGACCCCGCCGAAGTGGAGTGGGCCAGGGCCCAGTTCGCCAGAAGCAAGATCACACCGCTGGATGATTTTCTGGCGGGACGCGAATTCGTCGCCCATGACTACAACGTATTCGATGTGTCCAAACTGGCCCAGAACCCACTGCGCCCGTTTGTCATCATCAACCACATGCTGGGGCAAAACCCCCCGCCTGCGGCAGACCGCACGTTGCTCGACGGTTTCCGCACCGTGAACATCGGAGCGGGGCTGGACCTTGCCAAAAACGATGCGGATACCCTTCGCGGCCTGGCCCGTGCGGCACGGGACGGCCTGCGCACACTGCGCTCCCACGTCGAGCGGCCATGGGCCCGCGCGGTGAATGGCTGGTATTACTTTCCGACCCATATCGGGCAGGCGCAGACTACCGACTACATCATGCGCGCGGCCTGGCAGAGCCTGTGGGGCATCGTGGCGCATCCGCCGCACGAATGCACCTACTTGTGGGCGTCGGTGGATCAGAACGGCGAGCGCCTCAACAGCGCGGGACGTTACGAACTGGTCATGCGCAAAGACCAGTTTCCGGCGGTCGAGGCGTTCTGGTCCATCACCCTGTACCAGGACTTCAATCTGGTGGTGAACGAGATCAACCGCTGGGCCATTCGCGAGAACATGAAGAACCTCCGGTTTGATCCCGATGGCACGCTGCGCATCTACATCCAGGCGCAGCGCCCGTCCGACGAACACGTCAACAATTGGCTGCCCGCCCCCCAAAGCGGCAATTTCAATCTCACGATGCGCAACTACCTGCCGTCGAAAGAAATTATGGAGCAGCGTTACGACCCCCCTGTGCTGCGTCGCGTCGCCTGAATACCCAAGGAGGAATGCGTATGAACATGAAAACCCAAAGGCATCGTGCGCTGCGTTGGGCATTGGGCGCCCTTTGCGTGGCCGCAGGCCCGATCCACGCTCAGAGCAGCCAGCCCCTACCCGCCCATTCGCCCACCACCGAGGCAGCAACTGCCGTGCTACCGGCGGTCGCACCCGGCACCAACTGGCGCGAGGACTTTGCCTACTCGATGGGCCTGAGCGCCTACCTGTACGGCCTGCCTTACGGCTATTTCCAGAGCCTGCGCTTCAAATACCCCTGGGTGAAGCCCACGGCGCAGGCGAACCAGCGGGCCAACCAGTTCTGGCACCAGCGCGATTTCACCTCCGCAGCCGAGAAGGACGGTGGCACGCCCAACACCAACCTGTTCTACTCGGTGGCCTCCTTCGACGTCAGCAAGGAGCCGCTGATCCTGTCGGTGCCGGCCATCAAGGACCGCTACTACACCCACGAGCTGATTTCGATGGACTCGGACAACTTCGCCTATGTCGGCGCGCGGGCGACGGGGACCGAGGCTGGTAACTACGCCATCGTCGGCCCGAACTGGAAGGGCACGCTGCCCGCCGACGTCAAGCCGCTGCCGCCCTCGCGCACGCCCTACGGCCTGATTTACGGTCGCACCTGGGTTGACGGCCCGAACGATCTGAAGGCCGCGTACGCCATTCAGGATCAGTACCGCTTGACGCCGTTGTCGGTGTGGGGCAAACCGGGCGCCAAGGCCCCCGAGGTCGAAACGCCCTGGGCGCCCTACGATCCGAAGGCCGATCCGCTGGCGGAGTGGAAAACCATCAACCGCGCGTTGACGGAAAACCCGCCCGACGCGCGCTCCGCCGCCCAACTGGGACAGTTCGCCAAGATCGGCGTCGGGCCCGGCCAGGACGTGGGCAAACTCGACGAGGCCAGCCAGCGCGGCCTGGTCCGCGCAGCCAGGGACGGGCGGGCCCTGATCCGCAAGGCCTTCGCGCAAGGCATGTTCAAGGCCGTGGGCAGTTGGAACTACCCGGCCAATACGGTGGGCCGGGCAGGCCTGCACGACGACTACTTCCTGCGTGCCGTTACCGCGCTGGTGGGCAACGGCATCAACGATGTCGAGGAGAGCACCTACAACGTGGGTTTTCGCGACAGCGAGATGCAGCGCCTGAACAGCGCCCAGCGCTACGCCATCCGCTTCAGGCCCGAAGAGGCTCCGCCGGTGGACCCGCGCGGCTACTGGTCGCTGACGGCCTACGGTCTGGACAACAACCTCATACCCAACGCTGCCAACCGCTATACGGTGGCCAGCAAGGGCGTGGGCAAATACGTGGCAGACGCCGACGGCAGCGTGACCCTGTATGTGCAGCAGACTTCACCGGGCGCGGACAAGGAGGCCAACTGGCTACCAACACCCGAGGGTAACCGCCCCTTCTATCTGATCTGGCGCTCCTATCTACCGGGCAAGGCCTTGCTGGAGCAGAGCTACCGACCGCCTCAGATCGTGCGCGTGCCTTGAGTAGCCGCAGGCGAAACATCTTGCACGGCGCCGACTGGCGACAACGCGAATCCCCCGGCGATGCCGAGGGATGCTAGCTGGGTCTTTTTTCTGGTGGGTGACGGATGAAGGAGATAACCGATGAAAGCGCTGGTTGCTATCTTGGTGTGTGGGCAATTGGTCGGTGCCGCTTACGCGCAAAAAAACAATCCCCCCGCCGCGCGCGTCCCGTTGCAAGCGGGCAGTGCGGGCGACGGCGTGCCTGGTGAAGTGCTGGCGGGCCAGCGTTTGGTTCGAAATGGCGCGGGCTTTCGCATGAAAGGCAGTGCCAAAGTCAGCCAGATCCAGATTTTCGCGGTCAGGCGCTTTTCCAGCCTGGAGGAGCTTTCCCGGATGGATGGGCCCAAGCGGGTGCTCATATCGCTGCTGTCCGACGCGCCCTCCAATTTCATGGGCAAGGGTTTGACGCGCGGTATTGAGGACAACACGCCGAAATCGGAGCTGTCCGGCCTGGTTCCCATGCTGGTGCGCATGGGGGCGATCTTCAACCAGCACAAGACGCTCAACGCTGGCAGCAAGGTGCTGATTGATTGGGTGCCGGGCCAGGGTATGCAGATCACCATCAATGGCGCGGTGCAGGGCGAACCTTTTCGCGACCCCGCCTTGTTCCACGCGCTGACAAGCATCTGGCTGGGACCAGCCCCCGTGGACGCGCAGCTCAAGCGCGACCTGTTGGCGCTTTAGCCCTTACCGCCGATCCATATTGCGTGGATCGGCTTCTGTCCCGAGGCCAAACCGAAACTCGGGCGTGTTGGCCCGGTGTTCTTGCGCTGAGTTTTTTTCTCCTTCAAAAAAAGAAGCCACCGTCGGGTGGCTTCCTTTCAGTCCTGCAGCGCTTTTTGCAGTTCGCCCGATTCGTACATCTCCATCATGATGTCCGAGCCGCCGATGAATTCGCCCTTGAGGTAGAGCTGGGGGATGGTGGGCCAGTTGCTGTATTCCTTGATGCCCTGGCGGATCGCGTCGTCTTCGAGCACGTTGACGGTCTTGATGCTCTTGGGGTCCACGCCGCAGGCCTTGAGGATCTGCACCGCGCGGCCAGAGAAGCCGCACTGCGGGAAGCTGGCGCTGCCCTTCATGAAGAGCAGGATGGGGTTGTTCTTGACCAGTTCGTCGATGCGTTGTTGGGTGGGGTTTTCCATGGGTTGTCCTTCCAGTGCAAGCGCCGGATTATCCCATCTACTGCAAAAAGCCGATGCGGCTGCGCGGGCCCTGCATGGCGCGCGGCAGGTCTTCGGTGTGGATGGCGCCGTGCCCGGCCAGGCGGGCGTTGCCAAAGGCCGTCATCCAGGCGCGGCGCATGTCGCGCGGGGCCAGGCTGGCCAGGGCGTCGAGCACGTCGGCGCTGGGCTCGGGGTCGAAGTGGCGGCCCCAATCGTGCTCGGCGCGCAAGCCGGTGTAGAGCTGGTGCGCGATGGCGCGGGCCTGCTCGGGCGTGGGGCTGGGCACCTCGAACACGTTCATGCGGTTCAGAATCGGCTCGGGGATGGTGCGGGCGTCGTTGGCGGTGCTGATCCAGATCACCTGGCTGGCGTCGATGGCCACCTCGGCAAACTCGTCGGTGAAGCAGCTCGCCGTGTCGTGCTCCAGCAGGCTGTAGAGCGCGCCCAGGGGGTCGTACTGTGCGTCCGTGCCGGCCTTGTCGATTTCGTCCACCACGATCACCGGGTTGGCGTACTGCCCGTCCACCAGGGCCTCGAACACCTTGCCCGGGCGTGAGCCCTTCCACTGGCTCGACGAGCCCGACAGCAGCCAGCCCGCCGTCATGGAACTCATGGGCACCAGGTTCATGCCCGTGCCCAGCAGCATGGCCAGCTCGCGGGCGAAGTGGGTCTTGCCGATGCCGGGCTCGCCCAGCAGCAGCATGGGCGTGATCTCCAGCCCGTCCTGGCAGTCCTGGCTCAGGGCCACGTGGCGCTGCACGTCTTCGATCACTTCGGTGAAGTTGGGCAGGCGCTCGAACAGCGCCTGCATGTCGGGCAGGCCCGAGGGCTTGACCTGAAAGCGCTCCGGCCCGCGCTCGAGCATGCGCTCGTAGGTGCTGCGCAGGTTGTCGTGCTCGTGGTCGCTGAGTTTGGCCAGTTTGCGCTCCACCTCACCCGGGTGGAACACGTGGCGCACCTGCGCGATGGGTATGCGCACGG
Organism: Rhodoferax sp.; assembly: GCA_052390055.1. GTDB lineage: Bacteria > Pseudomonadota > Gammaproteobacteria > Burkholderiales > Burkholderiaceae_C > Allorhodoferax. Next base: position 19,832 of record JBQTHH010000005.1, on the reverse strand, counting down.
GCGCGGTGCTGGTGATGAGGGAATGCGAGGCAGTCATGGGGCTCCTCCTTTCAATCCTGGGTTCAACACACAACAGGGGCGGCTTCATTCCACCACGGGCGTGGTGCCAGCACAAGGGGGCCCGCCCAGGGCTTGGAGCTTCGGCGCCGAATCCAGGCACGCAAAAGCGGTGTTTTTTCACGGCTATTGCTCTGGGGGTTTGCGGTGGCTTGCGTGATCTTGACAGTCAAAAACATTCAATGCTTCAATGTTATGCATGTTGGCAATTTGCTTCCAAATAATTGCCATTAATGGCATAAAACGCAATCTTCTGCCCAGGCGCCTGGCCTACCATTGCTACCCTGTCAGCCCTTGTTGTAAGAGACGCCCATGTTGAACCAGCCCACCGCCAAGTACCAAGCCTTCGCCCCCGTGCATTTGCCCCAGCGCCAGTGGCCCAGCCGGGTGCTGGACCAGGCCCCGGTCTGGATGAGCACCGACCTGCGCGATGGCAACCAGTCGCTGTTCGAGCCCATGGACGTGGCGCGCAAGCTGCGCATGTTCAAGATGCTGTGCGACATCGGCTTCAAAGAGATCGAGGTCGCTTTTCCCAGCGCCTCGCAAACCGACTTCGACTTTGTGCGCACCCTCATTGAAGGCGGCCACATCCCGCACGACGTCACCATCGAGGTGCTCACCCAGTCGCGTGAGCACCTCATCCGCCGCACTTTCGAGTCGCTGCAGGGCGCCAAGCGCGCCATCGTGCACGTCTACAACGCCACCGCCCCGGTGTTCCGCGAAGTGGTGTTTGGCATGCAGCAGGCCGAGGTGATGGAGCTGGCGGTGTCGTCCGTGCGCCTGATCAAGGAGCTGGCCGCGCAGCAGATTGAGACCCGGTTCCAGCTGCAGTACAGCCCCGAGGTGTTCACCAGCACCGAGCCCGAGTTTGCCCTGGCGGTGTGCAATGCCGTGACCGAAGCCTGGGGTGCCACGCCGCAGGACAAAGTCATTTTGAATCTGCCTGCCACCGTGGAGGTGGCCACCCCCAACGTCTATGCCGACCAGATCGAGTGGATGCACACCCACCTGGCGCGGCGCGACAGCGTGGTCTTGAGCCTGCACCCGCACAACGACCGCGGCACTGCCGTGGCCGCCACCGAACTGGCGCTGATGGCCGGGGCCGACCGCGTGGAAGGCTGCCTGTTCGGCCACGGCGAGCGCACCGGCAATGTGGACCTGGTGACCTTGGCGCTGAACCTCTATACCCAGGGCGTGCACCCGGGGCTGGATTTTTCCGACATCAACGCCGTGGCGCGCACCGTGGAGCACTGCACCGGCTTGCCCATCCACCCGCGCCACCCCTATGTGGGCGACCTGGTGTTCACCGCTTTCTCCGGCTCGCACCAGGACGCCATCAAGAAAGGCTTTGCCGCGCAAGAGGGCAAGGCGCAGTGGGCCGTGCCCTACATGCCCATCGACCCGGCCGACCTGGGGCGCAGCTACGACTCCGTGATCCGCGTCAACAGCCAGTCCGGCAAGGGCGGCGTGGCGTACCTGATGGAAGCTGAATACGGCGTGGTCATGCCCCGGCGCCTGCAGGTGGAGTTCTCGGCCGAGGTGCAGCAGTGGACCGATGCGCATGGCGGCGAAATGACCGCCCCGGACCTGTGGAAGCTGTTCGACGCCACCTACCTGCATGCGCCCCAGGCTGCGGTGCAGTACGTGGAGCACCACCTGTTCGAGCACCCGGCCAGCAGCGGCAAGGCGCACGTGCAGGGCATCCGCCTGGGGCTCAAGATCAACGGCCAGTCCATGCTGCTCAGCGGCGAGGGCAATGGCCCGATCGACGCCGCCGTCCATGCCCTGCAGGGGGCCGGCATTCAGGTGCAGGTGCGCAGCTTTGAAGAGCGCTCCACCAAGGCCAGCACCCAGGCGGCCAACGCCCAGGCCTGCGCCTTTGTCGAACTGGTGCCCACCGAAGGCGGCACCGAACGCTACGGCGTGGGGCTGGACCACAACATCGTCACGGCCTGCATCCAGGCCCTCATCAGCGGGGTCAACCGCCTGGGCGTGGTGGCTGCGGCGGCCCAGGTGCCGCCGCAGCGCGTGGCCTGAGCCAGCAGCCGGTGGGGCCTGGGGCGCTGCCGGGCTGTGCCCATCGGCGCACGCTTGTGTTTCTGTTTGTCGAAAATCCGACATTCACCCGTTGGCAGTCTTCGTAGACTCGATGGCAACTTCCGCTGCAGGCGGAGGTGCCAATAAATCGAAATGTCAGGAGATAACAGGTGAAAACGCTCATTCGAACGGTGTGGGTAGCCCTCGGGTTTTGTGTGCTGGCCGCTGTGGCGCTCGGTCTTTGGGTGAATGGCCTGGCCCGAGACGATGGTGGCAGGGATCGCCCCCAATATGGCCACTACGTTTGGGAACAGCCAACCGTGCCCGTGAAATCGGTCGATGGCAGACCCGCGCAGTCCAATGCCCCTCGCGGTGGCCCCATTCCCCGTGCCGATGGTTACGTCATGGGCAGTTTGGGCAATGATTTCATTCTTCCGCCCATGCCGCCAGTGCGCAATACCGACATTGCGCGGCCGGATAACGTGGCACAGGCGATTGCCATCAAGAGCTGTTTCTGGCCCGGCCCCAAGTTGCGCACGGGTTACTACACCACCGATCCAGACGATTACGGTCTGGAGAACCAGCTTCCTGACACGGGCAACACGTTCAGCACGGCCTGGTTCAGGATTCCCGAAGGCGCGGTCCTTGTCATCAAAGGCAGGTTCCCGCACATGCGGCATTGGAGCTTCACTACCTACTCCGAAAATGGGGTGCCCCGTGATGTGGCCAATGACATAGATATTGACCCCGATCCCGGCTCTTTCAACCCGTTTCGCCCTGGTGTCCGACGCGATGCAGAGCCGCGCAGCTACACCGTCACCATCGCCAATGGTGAGCCGCCAGCGCAAAGGCCCGCCAACACGGTGTACACGCGGGCTGCGGCCCTGGCGCCCATCGGCATGCACATGCGCAACTATGTGCCCGATCGCAACCTGGACTGGAGCGGTGGTGTGGGCGTGCCCAGCGTGGAGCTGCGCCTGGCCGATGGCAAGGTACTCAAGGATGAAGAGGCGTGTGCCGCTACTGCGGCGCCGCTGCGGGGCAAGCAGGTTCCGATCACGGTGCCCAAAAAACTGTGGTTGGCACTCAACAGCCTTCCCTGGCGTCCCGCCGATCAGACGCCAGCGGAGAATTTCGAGGTGGCGACGATGCAGAAGTTTTACAACCGCGAGCATTTGATGCTGCAGACATTTTTCCCCTCTGTTCCGAGTGATTTCCTGGCCAAGGAAAAAGGCGGGTTCTGGAGCAATCTCAATACCCGTTATGGTTTTACCTATCTGAGCCAGGCTTATGGAAAGGTGTATGTCGTGCACGGAAAAATGCCCACGACACCCAGCACATGGGGGGGAGATCCGGCCCCCATGGATCAGGATGCGGACATGCGCTACTGGTCGGTATGCACGGTGACCGCACCTGCGGTGGGGAACACAGTGGACTGCGTGACCGATGAAAATGTGCGCCATAGCCTGGATGCGCGCGGTAATTTCAATGTCGTGGTGTCCCGTGCCACAGACCGGCCCAGCAATGCCAGTGAAAAGTGCGGTGTGCAGTGGATGGAGTATGGCAATGGCGATGGCATTCCCGGAGGGTCGCAATACCTAGGGGGGGTGGTCAATCGCCACACTTTCGTCAATCCCCGGTTTGAACACAGCTGGTTTAACGTGAAGCGCATTCATGGCGAGGAAGATGCTTTGGGGGACTATCTTCCCAAAGTGATCAATCTGCGCGAAAAAGCCAATTTCGAGGCCTTGGGCTGTCCCGTGGATGCTGCCAAATTGGCAGCCATGGCCAGCAAACGCTGAATGTGGGGGAGTCTCTGTATGCGAATCGGTATGTTGCGACCCATGGGGTTTGACGGCGCTGCGTTCAATACCGTGCTGGTCATGGCGGGTTTGTGGGGGCACACGGCCCTGCAGGCGGCCACGCCAACGGTGCTGAACAAGAAGGGCGCTGCGGACAAGGTGCAGCCCAGCGTTCCCCAGCAAAAACCCGGTGACCCCCAGTCGCCCAACATTCTCGTCATCATGCTCGATGATGCGGGCTATGCGCAGGCCGACACCTTTGGTGGTGAGATCCACACGCCGACGCTTTCACGCATTGCCAGCGAGGGCATTACGTACAACACCTTTCACGCCACCGCCATCAGCTCGGCAACCCGCGCTTCGCTGCTCACGGGGCGCAACCCCCACCGTGTCGGCAATGGCACCATCACCGAGATTGCGGATGACCGGCATGCAGGCTACTCCGGCATCATTCCCCCCAGCGCAGCCACCATTCCGCAGGTGCTCAGGCAAAAGGGCTATGCCTCCGCGATGTTTGGCAAATGGCACAACACGCCCAGCCACGAGACCGGCCCCCAGGGGCCGTTCGAGCGCTGGCCCACGGGTTATGGCTTCGATCATTTCTATGGTTTCCTGGGTGGCGATACCGATCAATACCTGCCGAGCCTGGTCAGCGGCACCCGGGCCATTGCGCCGCCGCGCGACCCCAAGTACCACCTGACCGAGGATTTGGCACAAAAAACCATTGAATGGATTGGGAAACACCAGGCGACCACCCCTGCCCAGCCATTTTTTGTTTACTGGGCGCCCGGTGGCGTACATGCCCCGCACCAGGTGTTTGCCCAGTGGACTGCCAAGTACAAAGGAAAGTTTGATTCCGGCTGGGATGCCTACCGCCAGCGCGCGTTCGAGCGCCAGAAGTCGATCGGCTGGATTCCACAGAACACGGTCAATACCCCGCGCCCTGCCGAACTTCCGGCCTGGGACAGCCTGTCTGCCCCAGAAAGGGCATTCCATGCCCGCCAGATGGAGGTGTATGCCGGGTTTCTGGAGCACACCGACACCCAGGCAGGGAAAATCATCGATGAACTCGAACGCCGGGGTTTGCGAAAAAATACCTTGGTGTTCTACGTTTTTTCCGACAACGGGGCCTCGGCCGAAGGCATGGAGGGCACGATCAGCCACAAGATCACGGCCAATACCATTGCCAAGACCACGCAGCAGACCATCACGGCCTTGAACACCATGTACGGTGGACTGGATGCCTTGGGCGGGCCCAAGATTTCGCAGCACTACAACGCTGCCTGGGCCTGGGCGGGGGAGTCGCCGTTTATCGGCACGAAGGTGCTGGCGGGTTATTTCGGCGGAACCCGTGTGCCCTTGGCCGTTTCCTGGCCTGAAAAAATCACACCGAGCCGGGAGATTCGCACCCAGTTTCACCATGTCAACGATATCGCCAGCACGATCTACGATGTCGCAGGCGTCAAGCCGCCGCAAACCCTGAGCGGTGTTCCACAACTCCCGCTCGATGGTGTGAGCATGGTGTACTCCTTCCAGGACGCGAAGGCCGCCAATCCCAAAAAGCAGCAGTATTTCGAGATGATGGGCAGCCGAGCCGAATATTCGGACGGCTGGATCGCTTCGGTATGGGGGCCGCGCACACCCTGGGTGTCCGATGCGTCAAAACTCATCAGTTGGCCTGCCAAGGTGGCTTACTTCTTTGACGCTCCCTGGATTGGCGATACCTTCGGCTGGCTCAAGTGGAACGCCCAGGACGACCACTGGGCGCTGTATGACCTGCGCTCGGATTTCAGCCAGTCCAATGACGTCAGCGCAAAATACCCGGAGAAACTGGCCGAGTTGCGCAAGAAGTTTGATCAGGACGCTCTATCCAACAACGTATACCCACTCGGGGCGGGCTATGCGCGCGCCATTCTGCCCAAGCGGGGGGCGCAAAAGGAGTGGCATTTTGGCGCTGACGCCAGGCTGATTCCTGAACTGGCGTCGCCCAATATCCGCTCCCGCGACAACGAGGTGCTTGTCGAGGCAGAGTTTCCGGAAAATGCGAACGGCGTGCTTTTCAAGTACGGCAATACCAGCGCCGGTATCGCGCTGTTTGTGAAAGATGGTTACCTGACCTACGAGTACAACGGCTTTGCCTTTGACCGCACCGTCGTGCGTGCGCCCCAGCGCCTGCCAGCTGGAAAGGCGACGGTGGCGGTGGAGCTGGCCATGGCATCGCGCATGCGCACCGCCGCCGCCAACGTGTCCTTGAAGATCAATGGCAAGGAAGTGGCGGCCGGCAAAGTGCCGCTGACGGCGCCGGCATTCTTCTCGCACTCGGCGACGTTCGACGTGGGCTTGGATTCGGGGCCGCCGGTTTCCCTGCTGTATTACGACCAGGCGCCCTTTGCATTCAATGGCAAGATCAGGGATGTAGCCATCCGCTACAAGTAGGACATGGGCGAAGGTCATGGGTCCGGTGTGGGTCAGGCGCCCGCACCCGCAGGGGGCATGCATCTGATGGCCAAGCCCATCGGGCCCTTGTGCAATCTGGACTGCAGTTACTGCTTCTACCTGGAAAAGGAGGCGTTCTTTCCTGCACGGGAGCGCTTTCGCATGGGCGAAGCGGTGTTGGACGCTTATGTGCGCCGTTACATCGAGGCCCAGCCCACGCCGGTGGTGGAGTTCACCTGGCAGGGCGGCGAGCCGACGCTGCTGGGGGTGGATTTCTTCCGCCAGGTGGTGCAATTGCAGCGCCGGTATGCCAATGGCAAGACCATCCGCAATACCCTGCAGACCAATGCCACGCTGATCGATGGTGCGTGGGCGCAGTTTCTGGCTGCAGAGGGTTTTCTGGTCGGTGTCAGCCTGGACGGGCCAGCGCACTTGCACAGCCTTCATCGTCATGACAAGCGGGGGCGCTCCAGCTTTGACTCCACCCTCCAGGGCCTGCAGCGCTTGTTGGCCGTGGGGGTGGAGTGCAATGTCCTGGTGACGGTTTCGCGGGAGGTGTCGCAGCAGCCTTTGGTGGTCTATGACTTCCTGAAGGAGTTGGGCGTGCGCTACATCCAGTTCAATCCGGTGGTTGAGCGTGTGCCCGATGCGCAGGAAAAAACCATCGGCCTGCACTTCTCCAAACCACCGCAGTGGTCTTGCGCAGGCCCGGCGGCGCCCCTGGGGGCGAAGGCATCAGCGCCGCCTCGGGTGAGTGCGCAGTCGGTGGAGCCGGTGGCCTATGGCGACTTTTTGATTGCCATTTACGACCAGTGGGTGCGCCACGACGTGGGGGCGGTGCACGTGCTGAACTTCGACTGGGCGCTGGCGTCGTGGTGCCAGGTGCCCTCGGGGGTATGCCTGTTTTCGCCCCGGTGCGGCAAGGCGGCCATCGTCGAGCACGATGGCAGTGTGTATGCCTGCGACCACTTCATGTACCCCGAATACCGCCTGGGCAATCTGCTGCGGGACGATGTCTCTGCCATGATGCAGTCGCCCCGGCAGCAGCGCTTTGGTGCGGACAAGGAGGAGCGCCTTCCCGCCATGTGCCGCAGCTGTACCTATCGGTTCGCCTGTCACGGGGAGTGCCCCAAGAACCGCTTTGTCGCGACGCCTGACGGCGAGCCTGGCTTGAATTACCTGTGTCCGGGTTACCTGAAGTACTTTCGGCACATCACGCAGTCCATGAACGCGATGGCCCGCCTGGTGGCGCATGGTCAGCCTGCGTCTCTGGTGATGCAGGCTTTTGGCGGCCCCCTGATCGTCCCACTGGCTCCGCCTTCTTCCAATCGCCAACCCTAGGGCTGTCCCAGCAGGGCCTGCTTGAGTTGGGGATCGGCGGGGGCGGGGCCGATCCACATGGCGGCATAGGCGGCAAAGAACTCGGGCTGGGGGAATGCTTCGATGGCCTGCTGTCCCCGGAAAGACAGTACGCCGCCTTGGCCGGGAAGCCAGTCCACAATGATCTGATCGCCTGTGGCGATGTTTTTGTGCGTACTGAAAAAGTCACTCAGGCGGATCAAGCCGGGCAGTAGCGGGGTGAGAGCGGAACGGGGCAGGTTGTCTTCGATGCCGCGCGAGAGGGCCTTGCCGGTCAGGCCTGCGGGCACGTCGCGCATCATGGTCAGGGTGATGCGTTTGGGGCCCTTCTGGCGCAAGAATTCCTCCATGCTGCGAAAGCGCTGGGGGGCATAGATGTCGACGTGGCTCAGGCGCTCCGCGCCCTTGTAGCGAAATCCGCCGCCGTTGCGCACCAGGGTGCTGCCCTGCACTTGCACCCCATCGTCGGTGTGGGTGGACGGAAGCGGCCTTTTGGGGGCGGCGATGGCGCACACCAGTGCGGTCGAGAGTGCGGCAGCGGTCAGGAGGTGTGAGAGGCGCATGGCGGGCAGAGTCCGGCTAAAAGACGTCGCCGATGCTAGAAAGCGCGCCCGCCTCCTATTGTCGTAATTCCGACAATGTGGCCGCGCAGGCACTCAGGGTTTTCCCGTGGCGGGGTGCGGTCACAATCCCACCCATGGCCTCTTCCGACGCAGTCTTGATTCGCAGCCAGTTGCAGCGCACCGTGTTTGGGCGGGTGGACCCGGCGGCGTTGGACTCCATGGTGTCGGTGGCGCGTGTGGAGCGCCATGCCAGCGCCTGTCTGCTCAGCGCGGCGGGGCAGCCCTTGCAGCAGCTGCGCTGGGTGGTGGAGGGCGGTATCGCCCTGGTGGTGACGCATGCCAGTGGGCGCCAGGTGACGGTGAGCGAGATCGGGCCGGGCGCCTGGGCCACCTGGCTGCCCTGCTTCACGCCGGCGGCGCCGGACCACGACTTTGTGGCCAGCGCGCACAGTGTGTTCGTGGCCTTGCCCGTGGCGCAGGTGCGCCAGTGCTGCGAGCGCCATCCGGCGTTGTACCCGCTGGTGATCACCGAAATCGGCCAACGCCTGCGCCTGTTGCTGGAGTGGACCGGACAAAGCGTGTTCCTCACCCCGGTGCAGCGCATGGCCAAGCTCATTGCGCTGCTGGCGCGGCACCAGGGCCTGTCCGGCCTGGAGGCGGGGGCCACGCTGCAGGTGACGCAGCAGCGCCTGGCGGCGCTGGCCCATTGCTCGCGCCAGTCGGCCAACGCCCTGGTGCAGGAGCTGCAGCGCCTGGGCCTGATCCGCATGCGCTACGGCAAGTGCGAGATTTTGGATGGCGAGCGCCTGCAGGCCTTTACCGAGACCGACGTCGAGGACGCAGGGGGCTAGCCGCTTCGCAGGCTGTTCAGCGCTTGGATGGCGGTTCAAACCCGCGCGGTGTGCGGCGCGGGCGCACGCACCCCGCTCATCCTCTCCCCGGTGATGGGTGTCAGCGGGCGGCGTGGGGCCATTGGCCGCCGCTGCAGCGCTCAATCCCCGCCAGGTCCTGGCGGCTTTGCACCTGGGTGAAGCCCGCTGCGCTAAGCAAGTCCCGCACCGCTGCGGCCTGGTCGTGGCCGTGCTCCAGCAGCAGCCAGCCGCCGTGCGCCAGGTGCGCTGGCGCACTGGCGACGATGGCGCGGATGTCGTCCAGCCCGTCGGCACCGCTGGCCAGGGCTTGCAAGGGTTCATGGCGCAGCGCCGCCAGGTGCGGGTCGGTGCTGGCAATGTAGGGCGGGTTGCTGACGATCAGGTCGTACGGGCCTTGCGCAGGCTCCAGCCACGAGCCCTGCGCAAACTGCACACCCAGTTGCAGGCGCTGCGCATTGGCGCGCGCCACGGCCAGCGCGTCGGCACTGTAGTCCACCGCTTCGATGGCGGCGCAAGGGCACTGCGCCTTGAGCGCCAGCGCAATCGCGCCGCTGCCCGTGCCCAGGTCCACCACGCGCGGCGCCGCTTGCCCCTGCAGCCGCTCCAGTGCCCATTCCACCAGGGTTTCGGTGTCGGGGCGCGGGTCCAGCACACGGGCATCCACCTGCAGCTTCAGGCCAAAAAACTCCTTGTGCCCCGTGATGTAGGCCATGGGCTCCCCGGCCAGCCGCCGCGCCAGCACGGTCTGCAGCGTGGCCTGCTGCTGCGGCGTCAGCACATCGCCATCGTGCGTGAGCAGCCAGGCCCGCTGGTGCACGCCCTGCCCGCAGGCCAGCAGCACCAGCATCTGCGCATCCAGCCGCTCCAGGCCTTGCTGTTGGCAGTGCTGCAGGGTTTGGGTGATGGAGAGGGAGGGAGATGTCATTTGCTATTGAAATAGTAGCTACATGCTAAGTATTTATGCGGGCTGAGCATCTTGATTCGGTCGGCGTGGAGCTGCCTAGAGGTGCCAGTCCCAATGAACGTCTGCCTCCAAGAGCTACGCTCCCTCACACCTTCCCCTCCAACTCCGCCAGTTGCTGCGCCGCCTCGTAGGCCTGCAGCGCCTCCACCACCTCGCCCAGCTCGCCTTCCATGGCGCGGTCGAGTTTGTAGAGGGTGAGGTTGATGCGGTGGTCGGTGATGCGGCCCTGGGGGTAGTTGTAGGTGCGGATGCGGTCGCTGCGGTCGCCGCTGCCCACCAGGCTCTTGCGTTCGGCGGCGTCCTTGGCGGCGCGCTCGGCGCGCTCTTTTTCGTGGATGCGGGCGGTCAGCACGCGCAGGGCCTGGGCCTTGTTGCTGTGCTGGCTGCGCCCGTCCTGGCACTCGGCCACGATGCCGGTGGGGATGTGCGTGATGCGCACGGCCGCGTCGGTCTTGGTGATGGGCTGGCCGCCCGCGCCGCTGGCGCGGTAGGTGTCGATGCGCAGATCCGCGGGGTGGATCTTGGCGGCCTCCACCTCGTCCTGCTCGGCCAGCACGGCGATGGTGCAGGCGCTGGTGTGGATGCGGCCCTGGGTCTCGGTCACGGGCACGCGCTGCACGCGGTGGCCGCCGCTCTCGAACTTGAGCATGCCGTAGGCACCGCAACTGCCGCTGCTGGTTTGGGCCGTGCCTTCCACGCGCAGCACCACCTCCTTGTAGCCGCCCAGTTCGCTCTCGGACGCGCTCATGATCTCGGTCTTGAGGCCGATGCCGTCGCAGTAGCGCGTGTACATGCGCGCCAGGTCGGCGGCAAACAGGGCGGACTCGTCGCCGCCCGTGCCGGCGCGGATTTCCACAAAGGCGGGGCGCGCGTCGTCGGGGTCTTTGGGCAGCAGCATGCGCTGCAGCTCGGCTTCCAGTTCGGCCATTTCGCTCTGGGCGCTGTCCACTTCCTCCTGCGCCATGGCCTGCATGTCCTCGTCCCCGTCAGCGCTGGCAAGCATTTCCTGGGCTCCGGCCAGGTCGTTTTCGCGCTGCTGAAAGCGCGCCCAGCGGCTGGCCACTGCCGCCACGTCGGTGTGCTCGCGTGAGAGCTTCAGGAACTGCTCCATGTCTTGCATGATGTCCTGGCGCGACAGCAGGAATTCGAGTTCGCCCTGGCGGTCGGTGTAGCGGCTGAGTTGTTGGCGCAGAAACGGTTTCATGGCGGGGGTTCACGTTGGGGGGCGGCGGGGCGCCAAGCAGTGGGCGCCACACGGGGCCGGGATTCTGGCAGAGGGGCCCAGGGGCGGGCCGTCGAGGGGCGTTGCGCGGCAGGCTGTTGTGGGCCCCGCCGCAGAGGGTGTGGCGAGCGCCGCTAACGCTCGTTGCGCAAAAAGAAGTGCTGGATGGCGTTGCTGGCGCGCTCGCGGGCGTGGGGTTCGGCAGCACGCAGCTCGGCCATGGCGCCATGCAGCATCTTTTGCGTCAGGCCGCGCGAGAGCGCGTCGAGCACGGCGTCCACGTCTTCGCCGCGGGCCAGGGCCTTGCGGGCGCGTGCCAGCTCGGCGGCACGCCAGGCATCGGCCTGGGCGTTGAGCTGCTGGATCAGGGGCACGCTGGCGCGCTGGTCGATCCAGTGCATGAAGCTCTGCACCCCGGCGTCCACAATCGCCTCGGCCTGCGCCACGGCGGCCTGGCGGTTGGCCTGGCCGGTCTGCACCACATTGGCCAGGTCGTCCACGGTGTAGAGGTAGATGTCTTCCAGCGCCTTGACCTCGACCTCGATGTCGCGCGGCACGGCCAGGTCGACCATGAAGATGGGGCGGTGGCGGCGTTTTTTCAGGGCCCGCTCGACCGCGCCCAGGCCGATGCGGGGCAGGGACGAGGCAGTGCAGCTCACCACGGCGACGAACTCGAGCAGGCGGTCGGGCAGGTCGGCCAGGCGCATCACCTCGGCGCCGAAGCGGGTGGCGAGCTTCTCGCCGCGCTCCAGGGTGCGGTTGGCAATGGCGATGGATTGGGGGTTTTTGGCGGCAAAGTGCGTGGCGCAGAGTTCGATCATCTCGCCCGCGCCGACGAACAGCACGCGCACCTTGCCCAGGTCTTCAAACAGATTGCCGGCCAGGCGCACGGCGGCGGCCGCCATGCTGATGGAGTGCGCCCCGATCTCGGTGGAGCTGCGCACCTCTTTGGCCACGGCAAACGAGCGCTGGAACAGCTGCGACAGCGTGGTGCCCAGGGCGCCCGCTTCTTCGGCGGCGCGCACGGCGTCTTTCATCTGGCCCAGGATCTGGGCCTCGCCCAGCACCATGGAATCGAGCCCGCTGGCGACCCGGAAGGCGTGGCGCGCGGCGCTGTCGTCTTGCAGGGTGTAGGAGTGGCTGCGCAGCAACTGCGGCGTGACGCCGCCGGTGTGGGCCAGCCATTCCAGCGTGTGCTCCACCTGGTGGCGTTCGCCGGCGCAATAGATTTCGGTGCGGTTGCAGGTGGACACCAGCGCCGCTTCGGGGCGGTGCAGCGCTTCGCGCAGGCCGCGCAGTGTGGCCGGGACCTGGTCCAGGGCAAAGGCGAACCGCCCGCGCAGGTCCAGCGGTGCGGTGGTGTGGTTGATGCCGAGAGCCCAAACTGCCATGGAAGAAACGGTCCGAAAGATGGTGGGCGAGGGTAGCGGTGCCGCCCCCGAAGAGTCCTTGAACTGGATTATAAAATTCGGCTCCCCTCGCGGGCCAGGCTTCTGGATCCGCTGCCCCGCATTGCCATGGATTTGAGCCTGTTGTCCCTCCACTTTCTGCATTTTCTGTTGCCTGCCGCCCTGGTGGGCAGTCTGGTGGCCTTGTGCGCGCCGCTGCTCACCGGGCGCAAGTTCGTGTTCTACGACGCCTGCACCCAGGCAGGCATCAACACCCTGGCAGGCATGGCCATGCTGGGCCTGGGCCTGTGGTACTTCGGCAGCGACGGCAAGCTGGCCAGCTATGCCGCCTTGGTCGTGGCCTGTGCCAGCGCGCAGTGGTGGGGGTCGCGTGGCTGAGCGCTCGCTCTTGTCAGGCCCCTTGCGGGCCCTGCTGCTGGACCACGACGGCACCCTGGTGGATTCCGAGGCCGCCCACCACTTGCTGTGGAACGAGGTGCTCGCGCCCTATGGCGCAGCCATCACGGCGCAGCAGTACGAGCGCGACTACGCGGGCCTGCCCGCGCTGGACAACGGCGCCCAGGTGGTGCGCCGTTTTGGCCTGCGCGCCAGCGCGCACGACCTGGCACAGGCCAAGTTCGCCGCCACCCGCGCCTACCTGCAGGACCGGGCTTTCCCCCTCATGCCCGGCGTGAGCGAGGCCCTGGCCCACTGGCGCGGGCGCTTTCGCTTGGGCGTGGTGACCGGCGCGCGCAGCTTTGCCGTGCACAACACCCTGGGCAAGCACGGCCTGCAAGAGGGTTTCGAGTGCGTGGTGTCGGCCGACGACGTGAGCGCCACCAAGCCCGACCCGGCCTGCTACCGCCTGGCCCTGCAGCGCATGGGCCTGCAGCCCCACGAGGCCCTGGCCATCGAAGACACCGCCCATGGGGTCGCTGCGGCCGTGGGCGCGGGCCTGGCCTGCATCGCCATCCCGACGCCGCTATCGGCCAGCCACGACTTTTCGGCGGCGTGCGCGGTGCTGGGCAGCATGCAGGAGGCAGTGGCCTGGGTTGACCGCGAAATTGGCCTCTGGCCCGCGTAAATATTGGCTTGTGTGCTATAAAAAATATAGCGCACCGGATCGCTCAAAGGCGCACGTCGGGGGCCGCCGTGGTGGGCACCCCCTGGTCTTGCGCGGCCTGGTGCTGCACCTGCAGCGCCCGCTGGAAGGCCGGGCGTGCCTGCAGTGCGGCCCAGTAGCGTGCCACGGCGGCGGGAAACTGTGCATCCAGCCCCAGGTGCTGGGCCAGCAGCAGGGCGTAGCCCACGGCCACGTCGGCGGCGGTGAAGCGGCCAGCGCACACAAAGGCGCGTTCCTGCACGGCGGCGTCCAGCGCCCGCAGCCGCGCCAGGAACCAGCGCGCGTAGTCCGCCACCACCTGCGGCTGCAGGCGTTCGGCGGGCTCAAAGTGGGTGTAGCGCAGCACCAGGGTCTGGGGGAAGGTGAGCGTGGCGTCGCTCATGTGCAGCCAGTTCAGGTAGTCGCCATAGGCGCCATCGTGCACCGGCACGTCCAGCACCCCGGCGCTGTGGCGTGCGGCCAGGTAGTGGCAGATGGCGGCCGACTCGGTCATGCGGGTGGCGCCGTCCACCAGCAGGGGCACCGTGCCCAGCGGGTTGTCCTGCAAGAAGCTGCGCGCATGCACCCGTGGCGGAAACGGCAGCATGCGCAGTTTGTAGGGAATGGCCGCTTCTTCCAGCAGCCACAGGGGGCGAAACGAGCGTGCGCTGACGCAGTGGTAGAGGGTGAGCATGGCGACCATTGTAGGAAGCACGCGGGCGCACCCGGGGCGGAGCCGGGTTTGCGCCCACTGTGCCAGGCTATGCGGGGCTGAACCGATCCACCCGGTCGGTGATGAGGCCGTCCGTGCCCAGGTCCAGCAGGTGCTGGGCGGGCCATTCGTCGTTGACGGTGTAGCTCAGCATGCGCAGGCCTGCGCTGCGGGCCTGGGTGACGCTGCTGGCGTCCCACAGCGCGTAGTTGCACACCACGGCCTGGCAGCCCAGGGTGAGCGCCGTTTCCAGCCAGCCCGTCCACAGCGTGTCTAGCAGCAGGCCGCGCGGCAGCTCGGGCGCAGCCTCCTGCGCGCCCATCAGCGCCTCGGGTTGGAAGGATGTCAGCAGCGGCGGCACGGCCGCGCCCTGCCACAGGCGCGCGGCTTCGCGCGCCACCACCTCGCCGGTATGGCGTTCGGTGCCGGGCGTGGGCTTGATCTCGACGTTCAGCAAATAGCCATTGGCGCGGCAGAACTGGGCGATGTTGGCCAGCGTGGGCAGGGGCTCGCCCGCATAGCTGCGGCTGTGCCAGGCCCCGGCGTCCAGTTGCGACAGCAGGCTCCAGGGGTGCTCCCCAGCCACCGCGCTCTGGCCTGCGCCGATTACGGCGCGGGCATTGGTAGTGCGCTGCAAGGTGGCGTCGTGCAGCAGGAACACCACGCCGTCGCTGCTCAACTTGGCGTCACACTCGAACATGCGGTAGCCATAACTCGCCCCCAACCGAAACGCGGCCAGGGTGTTTTCGGGTGCCAGCTTGCCCGCGCCCCGGTGGGCGATCCAGCGCGGGTAGGGCCAGGGGGGGAGGGTGTCGGTGCTGTCCATGGCCCGGATGGTAATCAGGTTTTCACGCTGTGCCCTCGGATTGCGCCAGCCGACGCCATCGGATGCGATGCCGTACGGTCTGCGGCTTTGCGCCTGGGTGCGAGGGACGGGAAAGGGAATCAGCCTTGCAGGCGCTTGCCGCTGCTGGCGTCAAAGCGGTGCATGCGGTCGGCGCGCGGCTGCACGTGCACGGTAGCGCCCACGGCCGGGGCCGCGTGGGCCTCGTCCACGCGCACGATAAGCTGGTCCTCCTGTGCCGCGCCCTCCTGGGCGGCCCAGCGGCAGTACAGCAGGCGCTCGCCGCCCAGCAGCTCCACTGCCTCCACGCGCAGTGCCCAGCCCGCATCGGCCAGGTCCAGGTGTTCGGGGCGGATGCCGGTGATCTGGTCCGCTGCAGTGTCGGGGGCGTGGCGCAGCAGGTTCATGGGCGGCGAGCCGATGAAGCTGGCCACAAAGGTGCTGGCCGGGCGGGTGTAGACCTCTTCCGGGGTGCCGAACTGCTCCATCACCCCGCCATTCATCACGATCATGCGCTGCGCCAGGGTCATGGCCTCGACCTGGTCGTGGGTGACGAACAGGCTGGTAATGCCCAGCTCGCGGTGCAGCTTTTGAATCTCCAGCCGGGTCTGGGCGCGCAGCTTGGCGTCCAGGTTGCTCAAGGGCTCGTCGAACAAAAACACCTGGGGCTGGCGCACGATGGCGCGGCCCATGGCCACGCGCTGGCGCTGCCCGCCCGAGAGTTCGCGCGGCTTGCGCTGCAAAAAGGCGCCAATCTCCAGAATCTTGGCGGCTTTTTCCACCCGGGTCCGGATGCTTTCTTCGCTGAGCTTGGCGATGCGCAGCCCATAGGCCATGTTGTCGTACACGCTCATGTGCGGGTAGAGCGCGTAGTTCTGGAACACCATGGCAATGTCGCGCTGGGCGGGCTCCAACTGGTTCACCACCCGCTCGCCAATGAGGATCTCGCCCGCGCTGATGTCTTCCAGCCCGGCCACCATGCGCAAGAGGGTGGATTTGCCGCAGCCGCTGGGGCCGACGATGACGATGAATTCGCCGTCCGCAATATGGGCGTTGACGCCGTGGATGACCTGGTTGGCTTTGGGGCCGCTGCCGTAGCGTTTGACGACGTTCTTCAGTTCAATGTTTGCCATGTTCGATTACTTCTCCGTCTCCACCAGGCCTTTGACAAACCACTTCTGCATCAGCACCACCACCAGGGCGGGGGGCAGCATGGCCAGCATGGCGGTGGCCATGACGATGTTCCATTCGGTTTGCGCGTCGCCGCCCGAAATCATCTGCTTGATGCCCACCACCACGGGGTACATGTCCTCGCGCGTGGTCACCAGCAGCGGCCACAGGTACTGGTTCCAGCCGTAGATGAACTGGATCACGAACAGCGCCGCCATGCTGGTGGCGGACAGCGGCAGCAAAATGTCCTTGAAAAAGCGCATGGGCCCGGCGCCGTCCACGCGCGCGGCCTCCACCAGCTCGTCGGGCACGGTCAGAAAGAACTGCCGAAACAGAAAGGTGGCGGTGGCCGAGGCGATCAGCGGCACCGTCAGGCCCGCGTAGCTGTTGAGCATGCCAAGGTCCGCCACCACCTGGTAGGTGGGGCCAATGCGCACCTCCACCGGCAGCATCAGCGTCAAAAAGATGGCCCAGAACACCGCCTGGCGCAGCGGAAAGCGGAAGTACACGATGGCAAAGGCCGACAGCAGCGAAATCGCGATCTTGCCCAGCGCGATGACCAGTGCCGTCACCAGGCTGACCAGCATCATCGCGCCCACCGGCGCCTTGGAGCCCGTGCCCAGGCGCTCGCCCAGCCAGGCGGTGCGGTAGTTGTCCCACAGGTGCTCGCCGGGCAGCAGCGGCATGGGGCTTTGCACCACCGCCTCGGTGGTGTGGGTGGACGCTACGAAGGTGATGTAGATCGGAAACGCCACCACCGCCACCCCCAGCAGCAGGATGGCGTGGGCGAGCACGTCCAGCCACTTGCGTTGTTCCACCATCAGTAATTCACCTTCTTTTCCACGAAGCGGAACTGCACCACGGTGAGCAGCACCACGATGGCCATCAGCACCACGCTTTGCGCCGCCGAGCCGCCCAGGTCCATGGCCTTGAAGCCGTCGAAATACACCTTGTAGACCAGGATGGCCGTGTCCTTGCCGGGGCCACCCTTGGTGGCCGCATCCACAATGGCGAAGGTGTCGAAGAAGGCGTACACCACATTGATCACCAGCAGAAAGAAGGTGGTGGGCGAGAGCAGCGGGAACTGGATGGTCCAGAAACGCCGCCAGGGCCCGGCGCCGTCGATGGCGGCTGCCTCAATCAGCGACTTGGGGATGGACTGCAGCCCGGCCAGGAAGAACAGGAAGTTGTAGGAAATCTGCTTCCACACCGCCGCCATGACGATCAGCGCCATGGCGTGGCCGCTGTTGAGCAGCGGGTCCCAGGCCAGCCCGGCCTCGCGCAGCGCATAGGACACGATGCCGATGCTGGGCGCGAACATGAACAGCCACAGCACCCCGGCCACGGCGGGTGCCACGGCATAGGGCCAGATCAGGAAGGTGCGGTACCACACCGCGCCGCGCACCACCCGGTCGGCAAAGGTGGCCAGCAGCAGCGCCAGGCCCAGGCCGCACACCGCCACCAGGGCGGAGAACACCGCCGTGGTCTGGAACGAGGCCAGGTAGCTTGCGTCGTTCCAGAGGTTGCGGAAGTTCTCCATCCCGACGAATTCGACCGATGTGCCAAACGCGTCGGACTGCAGCGCCGACTGCCACAGTGCCTGCGCCGCAGGCCAGAAGAAGAACACCGTGATGATGGCCACCTGCGGTGCGATCAGCACCCAGGGGAGCCAGCGGTTTTGGAAGACTACGCGTTTCTCAGCTGCCATTGCACACCCAATAAAAACGCCGCGCGGCACACCTTGCACCGCGCGGCGGGGGCTAAACCCTTATTTGTTGGCCTTCTCGAAGCGCTCCAGCAGCTCGTTGCCGCGCTTGACCACGCTGTCCAGGGCTTCCTGGGAGGTCTTCTTGCCCGCCCAGACCTGCTCCAGCTCTTCGTCCTCGATGGCGCGGATCTGCACGTAGTTGCCCAGGCGGATGCCGCGCGACTTGTCCGTCACCTTGCGCACCATCTGGGTCACCGCCACGTCGGTCCCGGGGTTCTGCTTGTAAAAGCCCGACTCCTCGGTGAGCTTGTAGGCCGCTGTGGTGATGGGCAGGTAGCCGGTGCGCTTGTGGCTGGCAGACTGGGTTTCGGGCTTGGAGAGAAAGTCGAAGAACTGCGCGATGCCCTTGTATTCCTCGGGCTTCTTGCCCGCCATCACCCACAGGCTGGCGCCGCCGATCACGGTGTTTTGCGGTGCGCCGGGCACGTCCTGGTAATAGGGCAGGGGGGCCAGGCCGTAGGCGAACTTGGCGTTTTTCTTCACGTTGCCGTAAAAGCCGCTGGAGGTGGTGATCATGGCGCACTCACCCGACACAAACGTGGCCTCTGGGGCATTGCCCCGGCCCTTGTAGACGAACAGGCCCTGCTTGGCCATGTTGCCCAGGTTTTCGATGTGGCGCACGTGCAGCGGCGAATTGATCTTCATGCGCGCATCCAGCCCGGCCAGGCCGTTTTGTTTGCTGGCGAACTCGACGTTGTGCCAGGCCGAGAAGCTCTCCAATTGGGTCCAGCCCTGCCAGGCCAGTGTGATGGGGCACTTGTGGCCCGAGGCCTTGAGCTTGGCCGCCGCCAGGGCCACTTCACCCCAAGTGGCGGGGGCCTTGTCGGTGGGCAGGCCTGCGGCCTTGAAGGCGTCCTTGTTGTAATAGAACACCGTGGTGGAGCTGTTGAAGGGGAAGCTCAGCATCTGCCCATTGGGCGCGGTGTAGTAGCCCGCCACGGCCGGGATGTAGGCCTTGGGGTCGAACTTGTAGCCCGCGTCGCTCATGACCTTGCCCACCGGGATCACGGCGCCCTTGGCCGACATCATGGTGGCGGTGCCCACCTCGAACACCTGCAGGATGTGGGGGGCGTTGCCCGCGCGGAATGCGGCCACGGCGGCGGTCATGGATTCGTCGTAGCTGCCCTTGAAGACCGGGGTGACCTTGTAGTCTTTCTGGCTGGCGTTGAACTCCTTGGCCAGATCATTGACCCACTCGCCGTTGACGGCGGTCATGGAGTGCCACCACTGGATCTCGACCTGGGCGTGGGCGGCAAAGGGGCTCAGGACAGCGGCCACGGCAAAGGCCATGGGGACAAGGCGACGGGGCATGGGGTGGTCTCCTGGAGTCAAAGCGAAACGAAAGGAACCATTATGGGGCGCGCATTGTGACATTGGCGTGAATGCACCATTACAGCGCAGGCGAGCAAGGGCGCCGGTAGGGGCAAACCACTAGGGTGCCGGGGGCACTTGCTGCGCTGCGGTACCATCACACCCCCGCCGTTTCGCTATGCCCGGTCGCACCCAGGGGTGACCGCGGCCTTGCCATCGCTCCGA
>JBQTHH010000004.1:0-82357 GCA_052390055.1 Rhodoferax sp. | reverse complement strand
GGCGCCTATTCCTTGGCGGTAGAGGCCGATTGCGGTAGGCCGATGGAGGCCGCCGCCTGGATGATGGCCTCCATGGCGGCGGCATTGAATTGACCGTGGCCCGCTGCTTTGCTGCGTGCTGCTGCGCTGGTGTGCAGGCCGCCATAGAGCCGGGTGCCTTTGGCGCCCTCATCGCGCAACGCGAAAATCGGGTTGCCGCTGTCCAGCGCGTTGTTGGCCAGACGGGCGGCGCGCACGCTCCCGGGCTCGGCGACCAGCAGCACTGGTTGGCCACGTACCAATTCAAAGCTGTAGCGGACTTTTTCGCTCAGACGTGCAGGTGTTCCATTGCCCCAGGATTTCCACAGGGTCAGCGTGCCGCCGGCGCTCGTGCGGCCTTCGGCATCGAAGCTGCCCTGGTAGTACTCGGAATTGGACGAGCCCCCTGTGTTGAAGCCAAGCAGCATTCCGCCGGTGCTTTTCCCTTCCTCCGGAGTGCCATAGAGATAGAAGAGTTCTTCAAAACTATCCACCGGGGAGGAGGTACAGGTTTGTGCGCAGTTCCAGTTCAAGATTTCCCAATACAGGTGGTACTCGTCCTGTTGGTAGTCGGTCGCCAGGGTGAGGTATTTCGCGCCTGGGGGCAGGGCGGTGTCCCGTACCGCTTGGGGCAAAAACGTCAAGCTGCTTTTGATGAGGGAATCCAGTGCGCCCAGATCGCCGATCTTTTTGCCACCGAGATCTTTGGCGGACATGCGCACCTGGTAGGCATCGCCCGTGGCGCTGTTGGTGACCTTGGCCATTCCGGTGCTGCTGTCGTGCGTGTAGCTGCCGCGTTGGTATGCCGGATCGTCCGCCACCCAGCCTTTGTCTTGCGTCAGGTAGTAATGGGTGCCGTGAGAGTCGTCGTCGTTTCCCGTGGGGGCGCCGGGCGTGTAGGGCGTGAATCCAGTGCTGCTGCCTGGAACGTAGTAGTACTTGGCCGATTGCCAGCTGCCAGGGGTGCTGGCCTTGACGCCGTACAGATGCCATTTGGCGCAAACATTCCCCTGCGATTCCATCACTTGGGCGCAGTACACCCGATAGAACCCCTCCTGCGCCGTTTTGGCAAACTCGGTGGCGCTGCTGTCCAGCACCGGGCTGGTGCTCAGTGTGGTGTTGGCGCTGCTCACCAGGGCGGCCGAATCCGGGGCCAGTGCCAGGGTTGCCAGGAGGTCCTGGATGGCTTTGGTCGGAGCGTTTCCGCCAGCGAGACCGAGCATGCCGAAGTTGATGAGGTCTTTGCCTTTTTGGGTCTGGAGATGGCCCAGCGCGCCCAGGAGCTTTTCCCGTTCCGACGCTGCGGGAACGTCGGCGCCGATCTTCTTTTTGATTTCGCCCAAGGCCGCCGCGATCAGGCGCGCTCTTGCCTGCAGATTCTGGCTGGCGGCATCGGTGCCGCCGACATAGTTCGCTTGCAAGGAGTCCGCCGTCTGCAAGCCCAGGCGGGATTTGACGGTGGCATCGGCCGCCTCTGCATGGGTGCTGGTGCCAGACAGTATTTCGTTCGATACCAGCGTGGTCAGGGGGCTGATGATGGCCGCGCCGGTTGCCTTGGCTTGGCCGTCGGCGGTGACATAGGTGTTGGCGGGTGCCAGCAGGTTGAAAGCCGCTTTGCCCGCCTGCTCCAGCGTCTTGCCTGCGTCGTCTTCGTCCATGGCCGTGGAGGGCACGGAGACGAAAAGATGGGCATTGCGCAGCTGCGCCGCGCTCAACCCGGCAATGTCGAGCGCGTAGGCGCCCTTGGCTTTGGTGGTATCGCTGGGTTCGCCGGTGTCGCAGGCCAGGTTGTTGTTCAAGTCCAGGCACACCGTGGCGCCCTGGATGGGCCCGTCGATCACGACACCGCTGAGGGCGCTGCTGCCTGGCGCCGATGGGCTGGTGGTGGAGGCAGTACCGCCGCCGCCGCAAGCCGCCAGTGTGGCCGTGGCCAGCAGGCCCAGGCTCCAGTGAAATTTCTTTTGCATGGATTCTCCTTTGGTTTCAATCGACAAAAAGACCCCCAGCACCCCGTGCAGGGGCGACGTGAGGGAAGAGGGAAAGAGAGGAACGGGAGGCCGGCGTCAGCGTCGGCCTGCGTTGCGCCGCAGGTGCTTACGGGCCTGGCAGCGGTGCGTGTACCATCGGCCGGATATGCGCTTCAGAACGTGAAGGGAAGGAAGATTGCATGGGACCGAACAGCAAGTGGTTGACGGGTTTGCACCGTGGGAATGGGCGAATTCTGAGGGAGCTGCAATGGCCGGGAAATAGTGCAATTGCACCAGCGCGGGGGGCATGAACGTGTTGTTGCCGGAGGATGTGCACGCATTCGGGGGGACGCTGCTGCAGGTGTACCGCAGCGTCGAAACGGTTCCGTTTGCCAGTTTTCAGGGCCATGTGCTGGAGCAGCTGCGTTCGTGGCTGCACTTTCGGGGCGCCATCTGGGGTCTGGGGGCGGATGTGCAGGGAAGCCCTGTGCCCCACCACACCCACTTGCACGCCTTGCCGCAAGACTTCATGCTCAGTTGGGAGCCCGTCAAGGCCGAAGATATTCTGGTGGGACGGGCAGTGGCGCAGCCCGCCCATGTTCACAGCTCTTCCTTGTGGGCGAGCGAATGGGATGACTCACCGCGTGTGCGCGCGCGGTGTGCGCAATACGATATTGGCCACGTGATGTGCGTGTTTCTGCCAGACCTGGACCTTGGCCTCTACCATTTTCTGTCCCTGTACCGGGGGGCGCAGGATACGGCCTTCAGCGAGCGCGACCAGCAGTGGCTGCAATGGCTGGCGCCGCACATGGTCCAGGCTGCCGATGCGGCACGCCTGCAGCATCTGCGCTCCCTGGCCCAGCCGGTGCGCGAGGAGCGCTACGCCATCATGGACGCCAAAGGGGTTCTCTACCAGTCGCAACCCGGCTTCGTGCAGATGTTGCGCCGGGAGTGGTCCGACTGGCATGGCCCGTGTCTACCAGCGGAACTGGTGCAATGTGCGGGCAAGGAGCGCTCCTGGATGGGGGCGCAGGTGGTGGTTCAGGTGGATGCGGTCAAAGACCTGTACCTGCTGCGCGTGCGCGGGCTGCTGGCGCTGGACACGCTGAGCGAGCGCGAGCGCCAGGTGGCCCAGGGATTCGTTGATGGGCAGTCGCACAAAGAGGTGGCGCGCACGCTGGGCATTGCCCCCGCCACCGTGCGCAACCACCTGAGCGCCATCTACACCAAGCTGGCGGTCAGCGACAAGGCGCAATTGGCCACGGCGATGGCGGGCCAGGGCCTGCGCTGAGCAGCGCAGGCGTTCAGGCCGCCGCCCCTTCGATCACGCCCCGGCGCAGCTGGTCGCGCTCCATGGACTCGAACAAGGCCTTGAAGTTGCCTTCGCCAAAGCCCTCGTCGCCCTTGCGCTGGATGAACTCGAAGAACACCGGCCCCAGCAGGGTTTCGGAAAAAATCTGCAGCAGCAGGCGCTTTTGCCCGCCTGCGGTGGAGCCGTCGAGCAGGATGCCGCGCATCTGCAGTTCGCCCACGTTCTCGCCATGGCCAGGCAGGCGCTCGGCCAGCATCTCGTAGTAGCTGGCGCGCGGCGCCGTCATCAGCGGCACACCTGCAGCACGCAGTTGGTCGATGGAGCTTTTGAGGTCGTCGGTGAGCAGGGCGATGTGCTGGATGCCTTCGCCGTTGTACTGCATCAGGAACTCTTCGATCTGGCCGCCGCCGCCCTTGGCTTCTTCGTTCAGGGGGATGCGGATCATGCCGTCCGGCGCGGTCATGGCGCGCGAGGTCAGGCCGGTGTATTCGCCCTTGATGTCGAAGTAGCGGATCTCGCGGAAGTTGAAGATGCGCTCGTAGAAGCTGCCCCAGTAGGCCATGCGCCCACGGTACACGTTGTGCGTGAGGTGGTCGATGATCTTGAAGCCATGGCCCTTGGGGTGGCGCTCCACGCCCTCGATGAACTCGAAGTCGATGTCGTAAATGCTTTTTCCCTCTTCAAAGCGGTCGATCAGGTACAGCGGCGCGCCGCCAATGCCCTTGATCGCGGGCAGGTGCAGCTCCATCGGGCCGGTCGGTATCTCCACCGGCTGTGCCCCCATCTCCAGTGCGCGGTAATAGGCCTTGTGCGAATCCCGCACCCGAAACGCCATGCTGCAGGCGCCGGGGCCGTGCTCGGCGGCGAAGTAGGCCGCCGGGCTCTTGGGCTCGCGGTTGATGATGAAGTTGATGTCGCCCTGGCGGTACAGGTCCACGTCCTTGGATCGGTGCTTGGCCACCAGGGTGAAGCCCAGCTTCTCCATCAGCGGTTCGAGCACGCCGGGCTGGGGCGAGGCGAATTCGACGAATTCAAAGCCCATCAGTCCCATGGGGTTGTCAAACAGGTCGGCCATGTGTGTCTCCTTATCAAAAGTTCAGGCGAAATCGGGTTGCCGGTGGGGTGCGGCGGCCTCGAAGGCGGGCAGGCCGTTGCAGTGCGCGTCGATGCGCAGCAGGGTCGGGTAGGCGTCCAGCGGGGCATGGAAGCGGCGCGCATTGGCCATCTGCGGCACCAGGCAGCAATCGGCCAGCGTCGGGGTGTCGCCAAAGCAGAAAGGGGTGCGCTGGGCACGGTGGGCCTGGCTCAGCAGGTTTTCCAGCGTGCCCAGGCCCAGACCAATCCAGTGGCGGTACCAGGTGGTGCGCTGCGCCTCGTCCAGGTGCAGGGTGTGCTCCAGGTACTGCAGCACGCGCAGGTTGTTCAGCGGGTGGATGTCGCAGGCCACGGTCTGCACAAAGGCGCGCACCTGGGCGCGCTGCGCCGCGCCTTGCGGCAGCAGCGCGGGCTGGGGGTAGGCCTCTTCCAGGTATTCCATGATCGCCACCGATTGGCCCAGGCTCAGATCCCCATCCACCAGCGTGGGTACCAGCTCGGACGGGTTCACGGCGCGGTAGCTGCTGCCGTGCTGTTCGCCCCCGTCGCGCAGCAGGTGCACGGGCACGGATTGCCACTGCAAGCCCTTGAGGTGCAGCGCAATGCGCACCCGGTAGGCGGCGGAGCTGCGGAAATAGGTGTAGAGCTGCATGCCTTACCCCAGGGTGCGCGCGCCCAACACCGTGCCGCTGGCTTCGCCCAGCCCGATGCGCGCTGCGCCTGCGCGCTCGCACCAGCCGCGCAGCACCACGGTGTCGCCGTCTTGCAGAAAGCGGCGCTGCTCGCCATTGGACAGGGTGATGGGCTGCTTGCCGCCCTGCGTCAGTTCGATCAGCGCACCGGCCTCGTCGGCTCGCGGGCCGCTTTGCGTGCCGCTGCCCAGCAGGTCGCCGCTTTGCAGGTTGCAGCCGCCCACGGTGTGGTGCGCCACCATCTGCGCCAGGCTCCAGTAGGCGTGGCGGTAGTTGCCCAGCGTGAGCCGCTCGGGCGCCAGCCCCTGGGCGCGCATGGCCGGGGTTTGCAGCAGCACTTCCAGCTGCAAGTCCACGCCGCCGCGCTCGCGGTGGCCCGTGCTGTCCAGATAGGGCAGGGGCTGGGGGTGGTCCGCCGGGCGATCCCAGGCGCAGCGGTAAGGCGCCAGCGCGTCCATCGTCACCACCCAGGGCGAAACCGTGGTGGCGAAGTTTTTGGACAGGAAAGGCCCCAGGGGCTGGTACTCCCAGGCTTGCACGTCACGCGCCGACCAATCGTTGAGCAGGCACAGGCCAAACACGTGGCCCTCGGCCTGGTCCAGGGCCATGGGGTGGCCCAGGGGGTTGCCGGTGCCCATGTACACGCCCACTTCCAGCTCGTAGTCCAGCCGCTCGCAGGGCGCCAGCAGGGGCGCCGCAGCGCCCGCCGGCATGCGCTGACCGTGCGGGCGCACCACGTCCGTGCCCGAGACCACAATGCTGGAGGCCCGCCCGTGGTAGCCGATGGGCACCCACTGGTAGTTGGGCAGCAGCGGGTTGTCGGGGCGAAACAGCTTGCCCACGTTGGTGGCGTGGTGGATGGAGGTGTAGAAGTCGGTGTAGTCACCCACCTGCACCGGCAAGGCGTACTCCACCTCGGCCAGCGCGAGCAGGCAGGGCTGCAGCAGCGGCTGCGCGGCACTGCCGCTGCGCAGCACGCGCGACAAGGCCAGGCGCATGGCACGCCAATGCCCCTGCCCCAGCGCCATGAAGGCATTGAGCGTGGGTGCGCACAGGGCCTGGGCGGCCTCGCGGGTGCTGGCGTCCAACGCCTCGAAAACGCCCGTGGCCACGGCGGCGCGCAGGTCCAGCGCTTGGTCGCCAATGGCCACGGCCAGGCGGTAGGCCTCTTGCGTGCCCGCGCGGCGCACGCGGCCAAAGGGCAGGTTTTGCAGCGGAAAGTCACTGCCCGGCGCCTGGGCGCTGGTGACCCAGCTGCCCAGGGCGCTGTCGTGGGTTTCGTCCAAAAAAGTGGCTGGCTGCATGGCGTGTCGTCAAAAAACAAAAAGCGGTTTACTTGATTCCGATCTGGGTGGTGACTTCCGAGACCAGTTCCGCGCCCACGTCCTTGGCAAACATGTCCCACACCGGCTTGACCTGGGCGCGCATGCGCTGGCGCTCGCCAGCGCTGATGTCGTTCACCGCCAGGCCCTTGGCCGCCATGGCCGTTTCGGCGGCCTTGGCCTGCTCGCGCGCCACGCCGCGCTGGTAGGCGCGGGTCTCCTGGGCGGACTCCCGCAGGATGGCCTGGTCCGCAGGGCTCAGGCTGTCCCAGAACTTCTTGGACACCAGGGGCACGAAGGCGCCGTAGGAGTGCCGGGTCAGCGACAGGTATTTCTGCACCTCGTGGAGCTTGAGCGCGGCGGTGACGGCCGAGGGCGTGCCCTGGCCGTCCACGGTGCGGGTCTCCAGCGCGGTGTAAAGCTCGGGCACGGCCAGCGGCACCGGGTTGGCGCCCAGGGCCTTGACGGTCTCCTGCGAAATCTTGGCCTGCACGGCGCGGAACTTCAGGCCCTGGAAGTCTTCCCACTTCTGGATCGGGCGCTTGCTGTTGGTGGCGTTGAAAAAGCCGTTTTCCCAGTAGGCCAGGCCCACCAGGCCCTTGGCGGGCAGCTTGTCCAGCAGCTTTTGGCCCACAGCGCCGTCGAGCACCTTTTCGGCCTCCTGTTCGCTGCTGAACAGGAAGGGAAAGTCCAGCACCTCGAACTCCTTGACCATGCCGGTCAGGGTGCTGGTCTGGGGCACCGTGAATTCGATCGTGCCGCCTTGCAGGGACGAGGTCACCTGCACGTCATTGCCCAGGGCGCCGTTGTAAAAGGGCTTGATCTTGATGCGGCCCTGGCTCTTCCTGTCCACCAGCTCGACAAAGCGGGCCACGCCCAGGCCCTGGTGGGTCTTGTCCGACAGCGTGACGGCGAACTTGGCCGTGACTTCGGCCAGGGTCGATGCGCTCAGCAGCGTGCCCAACACCAGGGCGGCGAGTCGGGTGGCGACGGGGGATTTCATGCAGTGTCTCCTTGGGGTTGGGATGAAACAGGCAGGCGCGCTCTAGCGCCACCAGGCAGCAGGCACCGTGACCAGTGCCGGGAACAGGATCAGGGCCAGCAGCACGGCGGACTCGGCCAGCAGAAAGGGCAGCACGCCGCGCACGGCCTCGGGCATGGAAATCTTGCCGATGGACGAGACCACGTTGAGCACCACGCCCACCGGCGGCGTGAGCATGCCGATGGAGCAGTTCATGATGAAGACCACGCCGAAGTACACCGGGTCCACCCCGGCCTGCACTGCCACGGGCAGGAACACCGGCGTGAAGATCAGCACGATGGGGATGAAGTCGAGCACCATGCCGGCCAGAAACACCACCACCATCATGGCCGCCACCAGCAGTACCGGGCTGGCGGCAAAGGCCTGCAACCAGCCGCCCACCTGGCTCGGGATGTCGGCCACGGTGATCATGTAGGACGCCACCATGGCCATGGCTGCCAGCAGCAGCACCACGGCGGTGGTGCGTGCGCTCAGCAGCAGGCAGTGGTACACGGCGCGGGCGTCCAGTTCACGGTACACCACGGTGCCGACGAACAGGGCGTACATGGCCGCCACCACCGCCGCTTCGGTGGGGGTGAAGACGCCGAACTTCAGGCCGCCAATGATGATGACCGGCAGCAGCAGGGCCCAGAAACCCCGCCCCAGCAGCACCGCGCGCTGCGCCCAGGGCAGGCGCGCCGTGGGCTGCACGGCTTCGCGCCGCGACACCCACCACCAGGCCAGCACCAGCGAGGCGCCCATGAGCGCGCCCGGCACGATGCCCGCCATGAACAGGCGTGTGACCGACACGTTGGCCACCACCCCGAAGAGCAGGAAGCCGATGGACGGCGGAATCACCGGCGCGATGATGCCGCCCGCGGCCATGAGCCCGCAGGAGCGGCCCAGGTCGTAGCCCGCCGAGCGCATCATGGGCACCAGAATGGCCGCCAGCGCGGCCGTGTCGGCCACCGCCGAACCCGACAGACTGGCCAGCAGCACGGCGGCGATGATGGCCACGTAGCCCAGCCCGCCGCGCAGGTGCCCGACAAAGGCCACCGCCATGTCCACAATGCGCCGGGACAGACCGCCGGCGTTCATGAACTCCCCGGCCAGGATGAAAAAAGGCACCGCCATGAGCACGAAGTTGTCGGCCCCGGCGATGGTGTTCTGCACCACGATCTGGGCGTCGAACTGGCCCAGCGAGAGCATGAGCGCGATGCCGGAAAACAGCAGCGCGAAGGCAATCGGCGTGCCCAGAGCGATGCCGGCCAGCAGCGTGCCCAGGAAAATGGCCGCGTTCATGGCTGCCCTCCATCCGATTCGGCGGGATGGATGCGCTGTGCACCGGCCTGGATGCGTTGGCCCAGATCCTGGGTCATCTCCAGCGCCGGGTCGGCGGGCGCGGCGCGCAGCGCGTCCCACACATTGCAGGCAATGCTCAGGCCCATGCCCAGGCCAAACACCATGGCGGAGGCGTGCAGCCAGGCGTAGGAAATTCCCAGCACCGGGTAGCTGTTGTCCAGGTTGATCTGGGTCTGGCGCCAGCCGCCCAGCACGAACAGGCCGCAGGCCAGCAGCATCAGCGCGCCAGTGGCGGCAATGGCGGCCTTGCGCCCGGTGGGCGGGAGCTTGCGGACCAGGCTGTCAAAGCCGATGTGGGCGTGCTGGCGCGAGGCCAGGATGGCCCCCAGCAGCACCAGCCAGACGAACAGCAGCCGCGCCAGCTCTTCCGACACGGCAATGCCAGAGTCGAAGCCGTAGCGCAGCACCACGTTGCCAAACACCAGCAGCCCCATGGTGGCCAGGCAGGCCACGATGGCCAGTTCCAGCGCGCGCGTGACGATCCGGCCCAAGGACGCAACGGTGCTCATTGCCCCGGGAACCCTTGGCCGTTGTGCATCCAGGCAGCGTGCTTGGGCGCTTTTTGGGTGCGGTCCCATTCGTCCAGCATGTCGCGCTTGACGCGGTCCAGCTCCGCGAACATGGCCGGGGTCGAGGTATTGCAGGCCAGCTCCAGGCGGTGGCCGCTGGGGTCGAAGAAGTAGATGGATTGGAACAGGGTGTGGTCGGTCACGCCCACCACCTCGATGCCAGCCGCCTGCAGGCGCGTCTTGGCCGCCAGCAGCTCGTCCATGCTGGCCACTTCCAGGGCCAGATGCTGGGTCCAGGCCGGGGTGTTCTCATCGCGGCCCATGGGGGGGCAGGTGGGCAGCTCGAAAAAGGCCAGCACATTGCCGCCACCGGCGTCCAGGAATACGTGCATGTAGGGGTCGGGGGCGCCGGTGGAAGGGACGGCGTCTTCGGCAATGGCCAGGATGAAGCGCATGCCCAAGTGCTTTTCGTACCACTCCACGGTTTCCTTGGCGTTCTTGCAGCGGTAGGCGACGTGGTGGATTTTCTGGATCGGCATGGTCGTGTCTCGTCGGGTGTTTGTTGCAGGGAGTGGGCGCATTACAAGGCGGTTTCATCTATCATGCAAACCGATTTTTGTGATGAATTCATAAGCTATACAGATGAATGTGACCCTGCGCCAGCTGCGCGCGTTTTGTGCCGTGGTGGAGAGTGGCAGCTTTACCGACGCGGCCAGCAGCCTGTTCGTCACCCAGTCGGCCCTGAGCGGCCTGATCCGCGAGCTGGAGTCCGGCCTGGGGGTGCAGGTCTTGCACCGCAGTACCCGGCGCGTGGCGGTGAGTGAGGCCGGGCGCGAGTTCTACCCCCTGGCGCGCAAGGTGCTGCAGGACCTGGACGGCGCCTTGGAAGCCATGGCCGACGTCAAGGCGCTCAAGAAGGGCGTGGTGCGCCTGGCGGTGCCGCAACTGCTGGCCTGCACCGTGCTACCCGAGGCCGTGGCGGGCTTTGCCCAGGCCTACCCCGAGGTGGAGGTGCGCCTGCAAGACAGCCTGGTCGAGCAGGTGGTCTCGCGCGTGCACAGCGGCGAGGTGGACTTTGGCGTCGGGCCCGAGCGGAACTACGGCGAGGACCTGGTGGTGCAAGCCTTGTTTGAGCTGCCCTTTGGCGCGGTGTACCTGCCCGGCCATGCCCTGGAAAAGGAGCGCACCCTGCGCTGGGAGAAGGTGTTGCAGCACCCCTTGATCGCCTTGCAGGGGGAGTTCACGCAGCGCCTGCTGGGGGATTTGCGGCCGCACCTGCGTGGCGCCGCGGTGGGCGCGGTGCGCGAGGTCCATTTCATGACCACCGCGTTTGCCATGGTGCGCGCGGGCCTGGGCGTGAGCACCTGCCTGCCCTACGCCCAGCCGCTCATTGACCTGTACGGGCTGCGTTGGCGGCTGCTGCACGCGCCCGTGGTGCGGCGCAAGTTCTTCGTGCTGCACCGCAAGGACCGCGCCCTGTCCGCCGCCGCCCAGGCTTTCGTGGAACACCTGCAAGGCTTTGTGGCGCGTCAGGCGTGGGCGCAGGGGTAGGGGCTACAGCGCCCCTCAAGCCTCCTGCGCCTGCTGCAGCAGGCGGCGCACGGCGGCGGGGGGGCGGCTCCAGCGCAGGCGCTGGCGCCGTATCCAGCTGCGCATGGGGTGGTCCAGGCGGTGGTTGGTGGCGGGGGAGAAGGCGTCGGCGTGCACGTCCTGCGCCAGCGCGCCGTGGGCGCGCGCCAGGTGGGTGATGGCGCCCACCAGGGCCGGGGAGCCGGCCACGTAGACCTTGGCCTGGTCCAGGCGCGGCCACTCGCGGCGCAGCGTTTCGGTGACGCGCTCGTGGTGGATGGCGATGGGCGAGGCCTCGGGGCGGGGTTCGCTGGCGCTTTGGCGCGAGAGCGCGTAGCGCACGCGCAAGCCGGGGTGGGAGTGGCACAGGGCGCGCAGTTCGGCATCCCAATAGACCTCGCTGTGTTCGCGTGCGGCGTAATAAAGGTGTACCTGCCGCTGCGGGTCGCGCGCCAGCGCCGCGCGCACGATGCTCACCATGGGCGCCAGCCCGGTGCCGCCGCCCACCGCCACCAAAGGGCCTGTGTGCTGCTCGCGCCAGTAGCCGTGGCCGTGCGGGCCGTCGATCTCGACCACGCTGCCCGGCAGGTCGGGGCGCTGGGCATGCACCGAGGCCTTGCCGCCGTGCACTTCGCGGATGTGGAATTCCAGCGTTTCGCTGCCGGGCACGCTGGCCACCGAGTAGGCGCGCGCGGGCAGGTTGTCGAACTTGAGGTTGAAGTACTGCCCGGGCAGGAAGGCCACCGGGCGCTGGGGCAGCAGGTGCAGCACCACAAAGCCGCGTTCGCGGTGCGATTGGGCGCCGACCCACGCACGCTGGCGCTGCGGCGCAGGCAGCGCCACCAGCGGCTCCAGGGGTTCGATGCGCACGTCGCCCTGCGGTGTGCAGCGGCACGCCAGCACGTAGCCCTGGGCACGCTCTTCGTCGCTGAGGATGGCGCTGCTGCAGCTTTGGTGTTTGACCTCGCCCGCGCTCAGGCGTGCCTTGCAGGCGCCGCAGTCGCCGCTGGAGCAGGAGAACGGGAACGGCACCTCATGGGCGAGCAGGGTTTCCAGCAGCGTTTCGCCGTGGTTTTCCAGCGCCGTGGGCCAGGATTGGAGTTCGATGCGTGCCATGGTGTCAGTTCTGGGTGGGTGGGGGCAGGCGCAAGCGCACCGGCACGGCGTGCCAGCTGTGGCGCGTCTGGTTGTGGTTGAAGGCGGCAAACCAGAGGTAGACGCCGTCCTTGATCGCCACGTCCTGCGCGTCCGGGGCGGCGAGCGTGCGCGAGAACTCCAGCGTCCAGCGCCCGTTTTCCCAATGCCCCATGGCGGCCACATCGCCCGCAGGGCCGGCCATGGGCGTTTTCCAGTACAGGGCCGGGATGATGGTGCCCACCGGAATCTGGTCGTCGAGTTCCTGGGTGTAGGCCACGATCTCGTCCGGCCCCAGGTTGTATTCGGAACCATGCGATTCAAAGGCCGTGCGGGCCGACCCCAGCCGGGCCTGCAGGGCCGCCAGGTCCTTGGGCAGGAACAGCGGGGTCACGATGTGGCTGGGGTGCTTGACGGGCCAGCCATGCTTGCCTTTTTCGAAATTGTCCTGGTAGCCCGAGCCATTGTCCTTCTTGTCGCTGGCATAGCCGGCGGAATAGCGGACCGCGTGCTTTTCGGGGTCGAATTTGACCGGCGTGCCGAACCAGGAGTCCTCGGCCTGGTGGGTCGCGCCGGAGCGGCTGGCCTTCCAATGCCAGAGATCGACCACGCTGCCGTCTTCGGTGTAGTGGTAGCCACGGCCATTGAGCGGTTTTCTCAGGTCGTCCATCAGGCTGGGGCCGAAGTGCCAGCTGCCGGCAAAGGGGTTGTTGCGCGGGCTGATGGCGACGGCGAACTTGTCTTCGTAGTAATCGGTGGTGTCGGCGTCGTCGTAGGTCTGGCCCGGGGTGTCCCCCACCATGCGCACCCAGCCTTCGGCGGTTTTTTGCAAAGGCAGGCGCATGTAGCTGCGGGTGTCGTCGTTCCATTGCGCCTGGATGTAGATGCGGTCGCCATGCAGCACGGCGCGGGCTTCGATGCGGGTTTCACCGCCGCCCATGTTCCAGCCGTGCGTGGTGTTCACCGCGATGGGGGCGGCGTTCTTCCAGGCTGCGTCGTCGGGCAGGCCGTCGAGCACCGGGGGGGTGTCCACGGCCACGGCCTGGAAGGCGCGGGTGGCGCTCCAGTCCAGACCCCAGAAGCCCAGCGCACCGGCCAGGGCCACGGTCGCCATGGCGCCACCGGCCTGGGCGTAGTCGCGCTTGGGGATGAAGACCTTGAGCAACTGCCACAGGCCGCCGAGCTTGAACTGCGCCAGCACATGCAGCAGCAGGTAGCCCACCAGGGCCCAGCACGACCATTCGTGGATTTGCGTGGCCAGTGCCACAAAGCCCCAGAAGGGCAGGAAGTACAGCCACACGCCGCTGGCGGTGGCGGCCGCGAACAGCGCCAGGCCCAGCCAGTACAGCAGCCGGTTGATGCTTTGCCAGCGCACCTGCGGGTTGCGCACCCGCATCAGCTGGCGCGAGACACGCCAGCGCGCCGACAGCGCGCCCACCGCCAGGAAGGCGATGTAGCCGCACACCAGCGCCGCCAGCGCCAGGGCGGCCCAGGCGTGCCAGCGCAGCACGTCGCCCTGCAGCAGCAGCGGCTCCAGTGCCGCGCGCCAGCCGCCCTTGGCGTTGTCCAGCGCGACGCGCATGCCGGTGCTGAAGGCCAGGAGCATGAACAGCAGCAGGGCCGCATGCCAGAACACGGTGGGGGCGTCGGTTTTCTTGACGCGCGCCGCAGGAGAAGCTTGATCCAAAGACATAAAACGCTGTTAATTAATGCAAACGAAAGTGAGAACAACTCTCAATTATTGCAAAGAAAAGCCTCAAAACATGGCTGTAGGGTGAATGCGCTGGAATGTGCCAAGATCGCGCCTGTTTTCCCTGGGGGACATCGGGCCGCCGATCGGGCGGCTCCGAGACCCCGAACCAATGGAGTTCCGACCATGATGACCCGGCGCACGGTTTTGCACGCAGCGGCCCTGGTGGGCGCCAGCGCCTCTCAGGCGGCGGGCGCGGCGGGCGGGCCCTGGCGCATGCCGGACGAGGCCGAGCCGCACCGGCGCACCTGGATGGCATTCGGCGCCAGCCGCGACATCTGGGGCGCCCGGCTGCTGCCGGAGGTTCAGCGCAATCTGGCCGCGATTGCGCTGGCCATTGCCCGCTTCGAGCCGGTCTCCATGCTGGTACGCCCGGCGGAACTGGCGTTGGCCCGTCAGCTCATGGAAAACCAGGTGGAGCTGGTGGGCAGCGCGCTGGACGATCTGTGGATGCGCGACACCGGCCCGGTGTTCGTGGTGAACGGCGCGGGCGCCAAGGCAGGGGTGGATTTCAACTTCAATGGCTGGGGCGGGAAGCAGGAGTCCGCCCAGGATGCCAAGGTGGCGGCCCTGGTGGCGCAGCGCAGCGGGGTGGCGCGGCTGCGCACCGAGCTGGTGCTGGAAGGCGGCGGCATCGAGGTGGACGGCGAGGGCACGGCCATCGTGACCGAGAGCTGTGTGCTCCATGACAACCGCAATCCGGGCTGGAGCAAGGCCGAGTGCGGGCGCGAGCTGCAGCGCCTGCTGGGGGTGCACAAAGTCCTTTGGCTGCCGGGCATCCAGGGGCGCGACATCACCGATGGCCACACCGATTTCTACGCCCGCTTTGTGCGCCCCGGGGTGGTGATGGCGGGGTACGACCCCGACCCGCAGTCCTTCGACCATGCCGTGACCCGGCGCCACCTGGAGATTTTGCGCACCGCCACCGACGCCCGGGGCCGGGGGTTCGAGGTGCTGGTGCTGCAGGCGCCGACCCAGGTCCGCAGCCCATATCTGAACGACAGCTTTGCCGCCGGGTATGTCAACTTCTATGTCTGCAACGGCGGCGTGATCGCCCCGAAGTTCGGCGATGCGCGTGCCGATGCCAATGCCAAAAGCCTGCTGGAAAAAGCGTTCCCGGGGCGCGAGGTGGTGCAACTGGCGATCGACGGCATCGCGGCCGGGGGCGGCGGCATCCACTGCACCACGCAGCAGGAGCCGCGCACCTGAGCGGGCTGCCATGCGCTGCGGCGGCCTTGGGGGGCCCGGGGGCGGTGGATTGCGGCGTGGGCCGATGGGCTTATCTCGGCTACCCGGTGCTTGTGTTGGGGTGCGATACTTGCCCCATCGGGGGTGCATTCCCTTTCGTTTTTAGGCATCTGCAATGACGTACACGTACGAACCGTTGGCGCGTGTCGGTAAGGAGGGGCAGAGTTCGGATGCCTTGGATACCCCGTCGGCGTTTCTCCAATTTGCCATCGCCACCCTCCTGGTGGGCGCCGTAGGCGCATACATCGTGCTGCGCATTCTGGCCCCCGATCCGGGCATGCGCCTGTGGGGGCCGCTGCTGATGCTGGTGCTCGCGGTGCTGGGCTGGGGCCTGCTGGCGCGCGGCAAGGTCTCTGCCACCGTGAAGCTGCTGGCGTATGGCGCGTGGCTGGCGGTGACCGCCATTGCGGTCCTCACCCATGGCGTGCGTGCGCCCGTCATGGCAGCCTATCCGGTGATCATTTTTGCCATTGGCTGGTTGATCGGGCCGCGCCAGGGGCTGTTTTTTTCCGCTGTGACCGTGCTGGCCACGGTCTCGCTGTGGTTTGCCGAGTCCCGGGGCCTGCTGGCGCCGCCTGCTCACGATGCGGCCGAGATGCACGTGGTGGTGCAGGCCCTCATTGCGGTCCTGTCGGGGGGGATGATCGTCTTTCTGGTGCGTGCCTACCAAAAACGCCTGCAAGAGCTGCGCGCCATTGGCCGCGATCTGGCCGCGAGCCAGGAGGAACTCCAGCGCGCCCAGGCCGTGGCCAAGGTCGGGAGCTGGGGCTACGACATGGGCTCCAGCACGGCGCGCCTGTCTGCCGAGGCCTGCCGCATCCTGGGTTTGCCGCAGGGGGCCAGCGAAAGCCACCAGGCCTACCTGGAGCGCATCCACCCCCAGGACCGGGCGGGGGTGGAGCGCGCCTGGCGTGCGGCACTCAAGCAGGGGGATCTGGACCACGAGCACCGCATCCTGGTGGGCGGTGAAGTGCGCTGGGTGCGGCAAAAGGCGCAAATGGGGCGCGCTGCGGATGGGCGGGTGCTGCATGTGCTGGGCATCACGCAGGACATCACCGACCGCAGGCAGGCGCAGGAGGCCTTGAAGGCGAACGAACAGCGCTTCCAGTCGCTGTCGACGATTTCGTCCGACTGGTTCTGGCAGCAGGACGCGCAGTTCCGGTTCACCGAGTTCTCTGGCGCGTTCTCCAGCGGTTTCACGCCCTTGGCCAAGTCGCTGGGGAAGACCCGTTGGGAGCTGGACATCCACCTGTCGCCCGAGCAGTGGGCGGCGCACCGCGCCATCCTGGAGGCCCACCTTCCCTTCAAGAATTTCGAGTACGACATTACCGGCGAGTATGGCGAGGTGCGCTGGTACAGCATCAGCGGCGCGCCCCTGTTCGACGAGGCCGGGCATTTCATCGGCTACCACGGCACCGGGCGCAACATCACGGAGCGCAAGAAGGCCGATCAGCGCATCGAGGAACTGGCGTTTTATGACCAGCTCACGGGTCTTCCCAACCGCACGCTGCTGCTCGACCGCTTGACCCAGACCATGGCCAGCCGCGCCCACCGCGCCAGTTTCAGCGCCCTGCTGTTCGTGGACCTGGACAACTTCAAGACCCTCAATGACAGCCTGGGCCATGGCATGGGGGATCTGCTGTTAAAGCAGGTGGCGCAGCGTCTGACGCAGTGCGTGCGCGCGCAGGATACGGTGGCCCGTTTTGGGGGCGACGAGTTTGTGGTGATGCTGGTGGGGCTGGGCGTGCAGGCGCAAGACGCCGCGGTGCACGCCGAAGCCGTGGGCGGAAAAATCCTGGCTGCGCTCAACCAGGGCTACCAGCTCAATGGGGTGAGCTACCACGGCACACCCAGCATCGGGGCGACCTTGTTCTGCGGCGGCCAGGTCACGGTGGAGGACGTGATCAAACAGGTCGAGCTGGCCATGTACAAGGCCAAGGGCCTGGGGCGCAACGCGCTGCATTTCTATGACCCGGCGCTGGAGGCCGCCGTGATGGCCCGCGCAGCGCTGGAGGCCGACCTGCGCCAGGCGGTGCAGGAGCGCCAGTTTCTGCTGCACTACCAGGCCCAGGTGCTCGACGACGGGGGGGTGACCGGGGCCGAGGCCCTGGTGCGCTGGCAACACCCCCAGCGCGGCCTGGTGAGCCCGGCCGAGTTCATCCCCCTGGCGGAGGAGACAGGGCTGATTCTGGGGCTGGGCCAGTGGGTGCTGGAAACCGTCTGCACCCAATTGGCGCAGTGGGCCAGCGACCCGGCCATGGCCCAGCTCAGCGTGGCGGTGAACGTCAGCGCGCAGGAGCTGCGCGACCCGGGATTTGTGCAACGGGTTTTGACGGTGATCAGCCAGACCCAGGCCAACCCGGCGCGTCTGAAGCTGGAGCTGACCGAAAGCATGCTGGTCGACGACGTGGAGGACACCATCGCCAAGATGAAGGCGCTCAAGGCCCAGGGAATCGGCTTTTCGCTGGACGACTTCGGCACCGGGTATTCGTCGCTGTCCTATCTCAAGCGTTTGCCGCTGGACCAGTTGAAAATCGACCAGAGTTTCATCAAGGACATCCTGGGCGATCCCGACGACGCCGCCATCGCCAAGATGATCATCGCCCTGGCGCAGAGCCTGGGCCTGGCGGTCATTGCCGAAGGGGTGGAGACGACGGGGCAAAGAGACTATCTGGCCAGCCAGGGTTGCCACGCCTACCAGGGCTATCTGTACAGCCGCCCGCTGCCCCTGTCGGCGTTCGAGCCTTTTGTGCGCGCCAGCCCGCCGCGCCTGTCCTGACCCGGTGTGTGCTGGGGTGCGTGGCAAGGACGCGCGGGATGCCCAGGGTGTGGGCACAAGGCGGGTGCGGGGCCGCGTGGGCTCAGGGCCTGCCCTGCTGCGCGCGCCAGCGCGCGGGCGGGGCGCCGTAGTGCTGGCCAAAGCGCTGCACGAAGTGGCTGGTGCTGGCAAAGCCGCAGCACCAGGCGACTTCCTTGATGGCCAGTTGGTCGCTGCGCAGCAGCTCGGCGGCGCGCTCCAGGCGCATGCGCACCACCTCGGGCCACAAGGCGTTGCCGGTGTGGGCGCGGTAGCGCTGCGAAAGATGGTCCGGGCTGCAGCCCAAGGCCTGCGCCAGCGCTGCCACGCTCAGCTGCGGGTCGCCCAGGCGGTCGCGCAGCAGCACGTGCAGGCGCTGCAGCAGCACGCCGCCCACCGGGGCGCTGGTCTGCGGGGTGTCGAGCAGGCGCAGCACGGCGCTGAGCACGGCGCACAGCAGCGCCTGCTGCTGCAGCGGCCACAGGCCCTGCGGGTCGTGCGCGGGCGCGCGCGCCAGATCGGCCAGCCAGCGCTGTACCTGCTCGCTTTCGGGGTGCGGGCACAGCTCCAGGTAGAGCGAGGCTGGCCGCGCCGCCGGGGCCTCGTGCGCCAGGTGGCAGGTCACCACCTGGGCGTCGGCATTGATGACCAGGTTGGAAAACGCCTGGCCCTGGTGGCCGCCCACGCGCTCGTCGTGCAGCATCTTGGGCGGTACCACCAGCGCCTGCCCGGCCCAGACCTCGCACTGCTGGTGCGGAAAGTGAAAGCGGGTGTAGCCCCCCAACTGCACGAACAGCTCGGCGCCAAGGTGGAAATGGCCCGCTGCGCGCGCGCTGCCCACGGTGCAGGGGGGCGGGGTGAGCAGTGGCAGGGCCTGGTGCCGGGCGCTTTGCAGGCTGTGGTGCAGCGCGGCGCGCAGGGCCTGGGCCAGGGCCGGTGCGCGCGGGTGCTGGGCCGTGATGGCGGGCACGCAGCCCGGCAGGTCAGGGCCGAAGGGCGGGATGGCGGGCCCACGGAAATCTGATACAGGTCGCGGTTTTGTCATACCCGGTGCGTGGTGGTTTCCCTATTGCTTCCCGTAATCTTCCCACACCAGGAGTAAGAAGGTCAGGTGATGGAAAAAACGGATTTTTTATATGCGGGGCCCGAGGGCCTGGCGCAGGCGCAGGGGGTGGTGCCGGATGCGGCGCCGGGGGATGGGCCGGTGCGCCGCGCCATCTGGGCCACGGCGGTGCTGTTCTTTGGCCTGGGGGGGCTCAGCGGCGCCTGGGGCGTGCACATCGTATCGGTGAAGGCGGTTTATGCCCTGGACGAGTGGCGCCTGTCCTGGGTGCTGGTGGCCGCTGCGGCCGGGGCCACGGGTTCGCTGTGGTTTGCCGGGCGCCTGATCGCGCGCCTGGGCACGCGGCGCAGCGCGCTGCTGTGTGTGGCGCTGCTCGGCGCTGCGCTGGCGCTGGCCTTGCATTGGGGCGCCTACCCGGTGCTGCTGGCGGCAATGCTGTTGTTCGGCGCCGCCATGAGCGTGTACGACATGGCCATCAATACCGAGGCGGCGGCGCTGGAGCAGGTCTCGGGCCAGCCCATCATGGGGCGCATGCACGGCTGTTTCAGCATGGGGGCGATGGTGGGTGCCGCGGTGTGCGGCGCCATGCTCCGCCAGGGCTGGCAGCCTGGCCTGCAGTTGCTGCTGGTGGCAGCAGTGGTGGTGGCGGCGGCCTGGGCGGCCTTGCGCTGCTGGCTGGCCAGGCATGCGCCGCAGGGCAGCGCGGCGGCACAGGCCCACTTTGCCTGGCCCAGCGGGCCGCTGCTGGTGATTGGCCTGCTGATCTTTGCCGGCATGGGGGCCGAGGGCGCGATGTACGACTGGTCGGTGCTGTACCTGCAGCAGGAGGTGGGCCTGCCGCAGGCCCAGGCGGCCTGGGGTTATGCCGCCTTTGTGGGGGCCATGGCGGCCATGCGTTTTGCGGGCGACAGCCTGCGCCGCCGTTGGGCTGAGCACGACTTGCTCGCCGCCAGTGGGGCGGTGGCGGCGCTGGCCATGGCCCTGGTGCTGCTCACCGCCCACCCCTGGGTGGCGTTTGTGGGCTATGCGCTGGTGGGTGCGGGCTTGGCCATGGTGGTGCCCCTGCTGTACGTGGCGGCCAGCCGTGTGCCGGGCACCAGCCCGGCGGCGGCCATCGCGGCGGCCTCGTCCATCGGCTACTGCGGCTTTCTGGTCGGGCCTCCGCTCATCGGCGCCGTGGCGCACCGCTGGGGGTTGGATGCGGCGCTGTGGCTGGTGGTGCTCAGCGCGGCCTGGCTGGTGGTCATGGCGCAGCGCGCGCGAAGCGCTTGATGCTATCAAAATAGTAGCTATACAGCTCCATTCCACGCGGGCTGGATAGGTATTTCATTCACAATCAAGCCGCGTAGGCGCCCAGGGCCTTGAGCGGGATGTGCAGGCGCTTGTCTTGGGCAAAGGCGTCGAGCAGATAGTCCAGGCTGGCCCGCACGCGCGGCGCCACCAGGGCGCGGTGGGGGTACTGCAGCGCCATCTCGTAGGTTCCCGGGTGGTGGTGGCGGTGCAGCACGACCTTGAGTGCGCCCGACTGCAGCCAGGGCCAGGCCAGGTGCACGCCGACCTGGGCAATGCCCACGCCATCGCAGGCGGCCTGGAGGGCGGCCTCGGGCGCCGACAGGGTCAGCGCCGCTGCGGGGGAGGGGTCGAACATGGAAACGCTGCCTTCGGCGCCCTTGAAGCCCCAGGTGGCCACCCGTCCACCCAGAAAGCGCCGCCCTATGAGCCGGTGCGCCTGCAGTTCGTGCGCTGTGCCGGGTACGCCATGGCGGGCCAGGTAGCCGGGGGATGCGACCAGCACGACATGCAGGCGGCAGATGGGCCGCGACACCAGGGCGGAGTCGGGAAAGCTTCCGCCCCGGATCGCCATGTCGTAGCCCTCGCGCACCAGATCGACCACCCGGTCGTCAAAGTCCACATCCACCGACAGGGCCGGGTAGCGCGCCAGCAAGCCCGGCAGGTGGGGCAGCAGGTGCTCGCGCCCGAAGGCGGAACTGGTCGAGATGCGCACGCGCCCGCTCGGGCCCAGGCGCTGCGCGGTGACGGTATCGACCGCCGTGTCGAGCGCGTCCAGGGCGACGCGGGCTTGCAGCAGGAAGGTGCTGCCCTCGTCGGTGAGCTGCAGCGTGCGCGTGGTGCGGTTCATCAGGCGCACGCCCAGCGCCTTTTCCAGGCTGGCGACGTTCTTGCTGACCGCCGCCGAGCTGATGCCCAGCACGCGGGCTGCGGCGGCAAAGCTGCCCGCATCCGCTGCCTGCACAAAAGAAAGGATCGCGCGGACCCGCTGTGCTGAATCCATGGGTGTGCCGCCTCCTGCGCCCTGGCGCCTGCATGCCGAAGAGGCCATCGTAGCGCTTTATTCGCAACTTCAGGTTATGGGTTATTCAACCTGGCAGTGACTTCTGGTTGGCATTGGGGCTGGACAGAATGCCGGACATCGACCCGCAAACAGCCAAGGAAAACACACCATGTTGACAGCCATCCTCTATGACAGCGGCTATGGCCACACCCACAAACAGGCCCAGGCGGTGGCCGAAGGCGTGCGCCGCGTGCCCGGCGCGCAGGCGCAGCTGATCGCTGCGGCCCGTGGCCCAGGGCGTTGGCGTTTCAGGTCCTGCGCGAACTCAGCGCGATGCCCCACACGATGAGCACGAAGGCCAGCGCGTGGTACAGGTGCGGGGGCTCGCCCAGAAAGGCCGAGGACAGCAGCGCGGTGAACAGCGGGGTGAGGTTGATGAAAAACCCCGCCACCGCCGGGCCTGCGCGCTGCACTCCGGCACCCCAGGCGGCGTAGGCGGCCACGGCCGGGCCTGCGGCAATGTAGGCCAGGGCCGCCGCCACGCCCCAGCTCCAGTCGATGTGCGCGGGGGTCAGCAGCCATTCGGCGCCGCTGAAGGCCGCCGACCAGCCCAGGCCGAACAGCACCTGCCCGAGCAGGAACGAGGCCCAGTGCGCCCGGACCGGCTGCGAGCCCTGGGGCGGGCGGGTGATGAGCCAGCTGTAGTAGGCCCAGGCCAGCGAGGCCAGCAGGATGTAGACATCGCCCGCCACCAGGCGCAGGCCCAGCAGCGTTTGCCACTGCCCGCGCGAGAGCACCAGCAGCACCCCCGCCAGCGACAGCCCAGCCCCGGCCCACTGGCGCTTGCGCACCGGGGTGTGGAAAAGCACTTGCCCGATCAACAGCATCCACACCGGCGTGCTGGCCCCCACCAGGGTGACGTTGATGGGCGTGGAGGTGTTCAGCGCCAGGTAGAGCAGGGCGTTGTAGCCGCCAATCGAAAACAGGCTCAAGAATGCGAACCAGCGCCAGTGCTCCCATAAGGCGCTGCCCCGGCGCAGCGCGCGCGCGCCCAGCGGCAGCAGGATCAGTGCGGCCAGTGTCCAGCGCAGCAGGTTCAGCGTCATGGGGGAAACCAGGGGGGCCAATACGCGGCCCACCACCGCGTTGCCGGCCCACAGCAGAGGCGGCAGGGTCAGCAGCGCCGCCGCTGACGGGGTCAATCGTTGTTGCATGCCCTGCACTGTAGCGGCTGCACCCTGCCCGCGCTGGCGCACTGTCTTGGCGTGCGTGGCAAGATGGGTGCAGCGCTGTTTGTTTATTGCCTTGGAGTCTTTTTTTATGAACGCATTCACTTCCCGCGCCGTACAGATCACCCAGCCCGGCGGCCCCGAACAACTGCAACTGGTCCAGCTGGCCGTGGGCGAACCCGGCCCGGGCGAAATCCGCATCCGCCACCACGCGGTGGGCCTGAATTTCATCGACGTCTACCACCGCACCGGCCTGTACCCGCTGCCCCTGCCCGCCACCCTGGGCATGGAAGGCGCCGGTGTGGTCGAGGCGGTGGGCGAGGGCGTCACCCACCTGCGCGTGGGCGACCGCGCCGCCTACGCCAGCAACCCTGCGGGCGCCTACTGCGAGCGCCGCGTCATGCCTGCCAAGTGCGTGTGCAAGCTGCCCGACGCCATCGCCTTTGACACCGCCGCAGGCATGATGCTCAAGGGCCTCACCGCCCAGTACCTGCTCATGCGCACCCTGCCCGTGGGGGGGCTGCAGCCGGGGGACTTTGTGCTCTTTCACGCCGCCGCCGGGGGCGTGGGCCTGATTGCCTGCCAGTGGGCGCGCCACCTCGGCTTGCGCCTCATCGCCACCGCAGGTTCAGAAGAAAAATGCGCACTGGCCCGCGCCAATGGGGCCGAGTTTGCTATCAATTACAGAGCAAAAGAGTTCGCGGCGGAAGTCCGTGAGATCACCCAGGGGCGCGGTGTGAAGGTGGTGTACGACTCGGTGGGCAAGGACACCTGGGAGCCGTCCCTGGACTGCCTGGCGCCCTTTGGCCTGATGGCCAGTTTTGGCAATGCATCCGGTCCGGTGCCGCCGTTTGCGCCGGGCATCCTGGGGGCCAAGGGCTCGCTCTACGTCACGCGCCAGACCCTGTTCACCCACATCGCCACGCGCGAGACCACGCAGGCCATGGCCGATGCGCTGTTTGCCGTGGTGCAAAGCGGCGCGGTCAAGATCCACATTGCCCAGCGCTACGCCCTGGAGGACGTGGCCCAGGCGCACCGCGACCTGGAGGCGCGCAAAACCACCGGCAGCACGGTGCTGGCGCTGTAAACTGGCAACCCCTTGCCAGGGAGGGCCTGGAAGGGGCGCCAGGACCTGGCGCCTCTTGGAACCCACAGATACACAAAGGACTTCATCATGCTACCCATGCTTCCGTTTTTGGCCGGTATCGCGGCCGGCGTCTGGGGCGTTTCGGTGGTGCGCAGCGGCCGTGCAGGGCAGGCCTTGCACCAGGTAGGCGAACAGTTGCGCGAGGCGGCGCACACCGGCGGAGAACAGGTCCGCAGCGCCGCCCAGGCCGGGCAGGCCTGGGGCCGCGAGGCCTTGCAGCGGGCCGCTGGCGCCCCGCAGGCGCCCGCTGCGCCACAGCCAGCACCGGCCAAGGCCAGCGCACGCGCCGACAGCGCCGAAGCGGCCCCCGCGCCGCGCAAGCGCGCCAGCACCCGGCGCAGTGCCAAGAAGGGCGGTGCCGCATGACCGAAAACGAATTCCAGAACGCCTTGCTGGGCCTGATTCCGCCCAGTTTTGTGCGCGGTGCGCTGGCCACGGGCATCGTGTCCGCGCTGCAGGACGGGCGCCGCGGCCAGGAACTGCTGCAAAGCGCCCTGCTCGGCGGTGGCGCGCTGACCGCCGCCACGCAGGCGGAACAACTGTTGTTCAACAAGGGGAAAAAGATGGGCAAGAAGGCCAAGAAAAAGCAGGCGCAAGCCATGCAGCAGATGCAGGCCCTGATGGGCCAGCGCGCCGGTGGCGGCATGCTGTCCAACCTGGGCGTGGGCCAGCAGTTCCTGCTCGGCCTGGCCGTGGGCGT
The DNA here is from genome assembly GCA_052390055.1 of Rhodoferax sp. GTDB lineage: Bacteria > Pseudomonadota > Gammaproteobacteria > Burkholderiales > Burkholderiaceae_C > Allorhodoferax. The sequence continues at coordinate 58,129 of JBQTHH010000004.1, read as the reverse complement.
GGGCGCGGCCTATGTGCTCGGTGACGAGCAGTTGCGCTCCAAGCTCATCCGCACCGGGCTGTCGTTGTACGAGAGCGTGGCCGGTGGATTGGCCGAGATGAAGGAACAGGTGGCCGACATCCAGGCCGAGCGCGCTGCCGACGCCGCGTCCTGACGGTTTGGGGGGGGCGGATGGCAGACCGGGTGTTTTCCCAGCTCCGTGTGGCGCACCGTTTGAACGGACGGGTGCGCTGGCGCTTTCGCACCCGCACGCCCTGGCGCGATTGGCGCGGCCTGGAGCGCTGCCTGGCGGACCTGCCCGGGGTGCTGGCGGTGCGCATCAACCCGGCGGCGCGCTCCCTGGTGCTGGACTTCGACCCCCTGCGCACCGGCGAGGCGGCCTTGCACAGCGGCCTGGAGGCCCTGCGCCTGCAGGGCAGTGACACGGCGCAGGCGCCGGGCGCAGCGCAGGGGCTGGGCGAGGTGTTTTGCAGCGCCGCGCTGCTGCTGGGCTCCGGGCTGCTGCCCCTGCCGCTGCGCGGGGCGCTGACCCTGGCGGCCTCCCTGCCCCTGTACCGCCATGCCTGGGCCGATTTGCGCAGCGAGGGTTTCAACTCCCACGTGCTCGAAGCCCTGGCGGTGGCCATCTCCACCGGCAGCGGTGACCACACCGCCGCCAACACCACCTTGTTCATGCTCGCCCTGGGCGAGTACCTGGAAAATTCGATTGCGCGGCGCAGCGACGACATGCTCAAAAAGCTGCTGCGCCCCAACACGGACGCGGTCTGGGTCGAGCGCGACGGCGTGGAGCAGCAACTGGCGGTGGACGCCGTGGTGGTGGGCGACACCGTGGTGGTGGGCGCCGGGGCCACCGTGCCGGTGGACGGCACCGTGCTCGGGGGCGAGGCGCTCATCAACGAAGCCGCCATGACCGGCGAGAGCGTGCCCGTGCAGCGCAAGCGTGGCGACGTGGTGCTCTCTGGCACGGTGGTGGAAGAGGGGCGCATCCGCATCTACGCCGAGCACGTGGGCCGGGGCACGGCGGCGGCGCGCATTGCCGACTACGTGGAGCAGTCGCTCACCGCCAAGAGCCAGGCCCAGCTCGACGCCGCGCGCCTGGCCGACCGGCTGGTGCCGGGCGTGCTCGGGCTGGCCGGGGCTTCCTGGCTGCTCACCGGCAGCCGCCAGCGCGCGGCGGCCGTGCTGCAGGCCGACTATTCCTGCTCGCTCAAGCTGGCCACGCCGGTGGCGTTCAAGTCCTCCATGTTCCATGCCGGCAAGCACGGCGTGCTGGTCAAGGGGGCGGACGTGCTCGAGCGCCTGGCGCAGGCCGACACCTTCGTGTTCGACAAGACCGGCACCCTCACCACCGGCAAACTCTCAGTCACCGACTCCATCACCTTCGACGCGCAATTCAGCGCCAACGACCTCATCGACCTGGCCGCCTCGGTGGAGGAGCACTACTTCCACCCCCTGGCCCTGGCCGTGGTGGAGGCGGCGCGGCGCAACCAGGGGCGCCACTTTGACCACAAGGAGGTCGAGTTCATCGCCGCCCATGGCGTGGCCAGCGTGGTCGAGGGGCGGCGCATCGTGGTGGGCTCGCGCCACTTCGTGGAAGAAGACGAAGGCGTGCCCATCAGCGCCGCGCAGCGCAGGCGCCTGGACGCCCTGTTCCGTGCCGGCAAGACGCTGCTCTACATCGGCTATGGCGGGCGCCTGATCGGCGTCATTGCGCTCAAGGACACGCTGCGCACGGAAAGCCGCGCCACCATCGCGCGCCTGCGTGCCCTGGGGGTGCGGCGCATCCTCATGCTCACCGGCGACCACCGCACCCGCGCCGCCGAACTGGCCCAGGAACTGGGGCTGGATGGCTTCCACGCCGAACTGCTGCCCGAACAAAAGGCCGCGCTGGTGGCCCAGCTCAAGGCGCAGGGCGCGCGCATCGCCTTCGTGGGCGACGGCATCAACGACGCACCGGCCCTGGCCGGGGCCGAGGTCGGCATCGCCATGCAGCAGGGCGCTGACATTGCGCGGCTCACCTCCGACATCGCGCTGCTGGAGGACTCCATCGCCCGCGTGGCCGATACCAAAGAGATCGCCAACGCCACCATGGCGCTGATCCAGCGCAACTACCAGCTCACCGTGGGTGCCAACACCGCCATCCTGAGCGCGGCGGCACTGGGCTTGCTGCGCCCCATCACCACCTCGGTGCTGCACAACGGAACCACCATCGCCATCCTGCTCAACGCCTTGCGCGGCGGGCAAAAAACCTTGCGCCACGGCGCGGCGTAGCCGCCTTATTGCCGACGCAACGCAGACGCGGCCGCGGGCAGGCTATTTCAGCAGGTTGCGCCGGTGCACCCACAGGTGCAGCCCCAGGGCGTGCAAAAACAGCAATCCGCTCAGGGCGTGGCCGCGCTTGGCGCCTTGCAGCGCCAGCGCCATGGACAGTGCCAGGCTGCCCAGCATGGTGCGCTTGGCCCAGCGGTTGGCCGCCAGACGGCGGTTCTTGTCCAGCAGCGGCGCGGTGCGCGCCTTGCGGGCGCTGCCCGAGGCTGCCGGGGCCGGGCGCGGCAGCACCGAGGCCGCGATGGAGCCCACGCGCTGGTGGCTCTGCGCTTCGCTCCAGCGGGCGGTGTCGTAATACACCACCAGGCTGGCAGCCTGGGGCCGGGTTTCGACCTGCGTGACTTCGGGGTGGGCGCGCAGCTTGGCGGCCAGCCGCTCCATGGCGTCCAACTGGCGCAGTGCCGCGTGGCGCAAGCGCAGGCGCCCGGGAATGGATGCAACGATGGCGGTCATGGGTGTTCTCCTTGGGCCAGCATGTTACCTCCCGCCCTTGTGTCCCTGCGCGTGTCGCAAGTGTTCAATACCTGTGAAACTCCTGCAGGGCACGATGGCGGGCTTGGCGGGGCGCACGGCACCTGGCCAGGGTCCGGGGTGCGGGCCGCAGCGGCGGGCGCGCGGGTGGGTTGTCTTGCGAGAAAGTGAAACGGCATGCATAAATGGTTGTTGCCCCTGCACCTGGTGCTGGTGGGCGTGTGGTTGGGCTGTGTATTGACCGAGGCCTTGTTCGAGCGTGCCCTGCTGGGCCAGGGGCGTGAACAGGAGCGGCTGCTGGCGCGGCTGCACTGGCGCGTGGACCTGTGGGTGGAGGTTCCGGTGTTCCTGCTGGTGGCGCTGACCGGCGCCTTGATGCTGGCCTCGGCCCCTGGCGGTGGCTTGTGGCAGGCCAAGCTCGGTTTCGCGGCTCTGGCGCTGGTGGCCAACGCCTATTGTGTGTGGCTGGTGTTTCGCCGCCTGGGCCACGCACGGGCCGGGGCGTGGGATGCGTTTGCGCGCACCGACCACCTGCAGCACAAGGTTGGCGCCCTGGTGCTGCTGGGCATCGTGGGGGCGCTGGGCTGTGGCCTGGTGCTGTGGGCTGGGCGGTTCTGACCGCTTTCAACGCCCGCTGCGCCGCACCCGCAGCAGCTCATCCAGGATCAGGCAGGCCGCGCCGATGCTGATGGCGCTGTCGGCCACGTTGAAGGCCGGGAAGTGCCAGCCTGCCCAGTGGAAGTCCAGAAAGTCCACCACATAGCCGTGCAGCAGGCGGTCCAGCACGTTGCCAATGGCCCCGCCCAGGATGCAGGCCATGGCAAAGGAAAACAGCTTTTGCCCGGCGTGCGAGCGCAACAGCCACAGGATCACCCCCGCCGCCACGAAGCCCAGCGCGGTGAAGAACCAGCGCTGCCAGCCCCCGGCATCTGCCAGGAAGGAGAAGGCCGCGCCGGTGTTGTGCACCCGCACCACGTTGAAAAAGCTGGTCACATAGGTGGCGTCGCCCAGGCGGTAGTAGCCCAGGATCAGCACCTTGGTGAACTGGTCGGCCAGCAGGATGATGAAGGCCAGGCCCAGCCACTGCAGCATGCCGCCGGTGGCGCCGCGCGCCAGGGGTTTGCCCGCGCGCGCCATCAGGCCACCGTGCGGGTTTCGCCCGCGCCGTCCAGGTTGCTGACGCAGCGGCCGCACAGCGTGGGGTGGGCGCTGTGCTGGCCAATGTCGTGGGTGTAGTGCCAGCAGCGCTCGCATTTGGTGCCATTCGTGGTGCTGACCCGCACAGAAAGGGCGTCTCCCGCTACCAATTCAATAGCAGACGTGATGAACACGAACTTCGCATCCGCCCCCAGGCTGCTGAGCACGGCGTAGTCCTCGGCGCCCAGCGTGACGGACACCTCGGCCTGCAGCGAAGCGCCCACCTGGCCCGCCGCACGCAGGGTTTCGATCTCTTTGTTCACCGCCTCGCGCACGGCGCGCACGCGCGCCCACTTGGCCAGCAGGGCCGCGTCGGGCGTGTCCAGGGCCAGGTACTGCTCGAAGAAGATCGAGGCGCGGCCGGCCTCGGGCGTTTTGCCTTCGGCGCCCAGCACGGCCCAGGCCTCCTCGGCGGTGAAGGACAGGAAGGGGGCCATCCAGCGCAACAGCGCCTGCGTGACGGTCCACAGCGCGGTCTGGGCCGAGCGCCGGGCGCTGGAGTTGGCGGCAGTGGTGTAGAGCCGGTCCTTGAGCACGTCCAGGTAGAAGGCGCCCAGGTCTTCGGCGCAGAACACCTGCAGCTTGTGCACCACGGGGTGGAACTCGTAGACCTGGTAGTGCGCCAGCACCTCGGCCTGCAGCTCGGCCACGCGCGCCAGCATCCAGCGGTCGATCTCCACCATGTCGCTGGGTGCCACGGCGTCTTGGGCCGGGTCAAAGTCGCTCACATTGGCCAGCAGGAACTTGAGCGTGTTGCGCACCCTGCGGTAGATGTCCACCACACGCGCCAGGATCTTGTCGTCGATGTTGAGGTCGCCCGAATAATCGGTGGCGGCCACCCACAGGCGCACGATTTCAGCGCCCAGCTTGGTCGTGACCGACTGCGGCTCCACCGTGTTGCCCAGGCTCTTGCTCATCTTGCGGCCCTGGCCGTCGGTGGCAAAGCCGTGCGTCAGCAGACCCTTGTAGGGCGCGCGGTCGTACAGCGCGCAGCCCAGCAAGAGCGAAGAGTGGAACCAGCCGCGGTGCTGGTCGTGGCCTTCCAGGTACAGGTCGGCCTCCGGGCCTTCGCCATGGAAGGGTGCCACGCTGTAGGCGTCTTTGTGGCTGCCGCGCAGCACGTGCTGGAAGGTGGAGCCGGAGTCGAACCACACCTCCAGAATGTCGGTGCTCTTGGTGTAGTACGCGGCGTCGTCAGCGCCCAGGATGTCTTCGGCCGTGACCCGGCTCCAGGCCTCGATGCCGCCCTTTTCCACAATGTCCGCCGCCTGGTCCAGGATCTCCATGGTGCGCGGGTGCAGTTCACCGCTGTCGATGTGCAGGAAGAATGGCACCGGCACACCCCAGCTGCGCTGGCGCGAGATGCACCAGTCGGGCCGGTTGGCGATCATGTCGCGCAGGCGCGCACGCCCGTTTTCTGGGTAGAACGCGGTCTGGTCGATGGCGTCCAGCGCCAGTTGGCGCAGGGTCTTGGGCGCCTTGTCCCGGGTGAACACGCCTTCACCGGAGTCCATGCGCACAAACCACTGGGCGGCGGCGCGGTAGATCACTGGCGTCTTGTGGCGCCAGCAGTGCGGGTAGCTGTGCATGATGGGCTGCGTGGCCATCAGGCGGTCGCTCTGGCCCAGCACCTCGATGATGCGCGGGCAGGCCTTCCAGATGTTCATGCCGCCGAACAGGGGCAACTCCTCGGCGTAGCTGCCGTGGCCCTGCACCGGGTTGAGGATCTGGTCGTAGCGCATGCCGTGCGCCACGCAGCTATTGAAGTCGTCCAGGCCGTAGGCGGGCGCCGAGTGCACGATGCCGGTGCCGTCGCTGTCGCTCACGTAGTCGGCCAGGTACAGGGGCGAGAGGCGCTTGTAGCTGTAAGGGCCTTCGCCAGCGTCCAGGTCATAAAGGGGGTGGCGGAACACCAGGCCGCGCAGGGCTTCGCCCTGGGCCGTGGCCACCACCGTGCCTTGCAACTGGAAGCGCTCCAGGCATTTTTCCACCAGGCTGGCCGCCAGCAGCAGCACGCCGCGCGGCGTGTCCACCAGGGCGTATTCCAGCTCGGGGTGGGCGTTGAGCGCCTGGTTGGCGGGGATGGTCCAGGCGGTGGTGGTCCAGATCACCACAAAGGCCTTTTTGTTCCCATCACCGGGGAGGGCGGAAAGGCCAAAGGCCTGGGCCAGGGCGGCGGGGTCGTTGGCCTCAAAAGCCACGTCCAGCGTGTCGCTCTTCTTGTCGGCGTATTCGATCTCGAATTCGGCCAAGCTGGAGCCGCAGTCGAAGCACCAGTACACGGGCTTCAAGCCGCGGTAGACAAAGCCGCGCTCGATCACGCGCTTGAAGGCGCGGATCTGCCCGGCCTCGTTGGCCGGGTCCATGGTGCGGTAGGGGCGCTCCCAGTCGCCCAGCACACCCAGGCGCTTGAAGTCTTCGCGCTGCTGGGCTATCTGCTGGGTGGCATAGGCGCGGCTCTTGGCCTGCATGTCGTCACGCGAGAGCTTGCGCCCGTGCAGTTTTTCGATCGCGTTCTCGATCGGCAGGCCGTGGCAGTCCCAGCCCGGGATGTACTGCGCGTCAAAACCGCCAAGCTGTTTGCTCTTGACGATCATGTCCTTGAGCACCTTGTTCAGGGCGTGGCCGATGTGCAGCTTGCCGTTGGCAGAGGGCGGGCCGTCGTGCAGCACGAACAGCGGGGCACCTGCGCGGGCGTCGCGCAGGCGGCGGTACAGGCCCTGCTCGTTCCAGGCCTGGGCCCAGGCGCCCTCGCGCTTGGGCAGGTCACCGCGCATGGGGAAGGCGGTGTCGGGCATGTTCAGCGTGGCGCGGTAGGTGCTGGCGCTGGCGTCGGCCTTGGGGCTGGGGTTTTTGGTTTCGGTCATGGTATTTCAGGCTCTGGGGCGGCTTGCTAGCAAGCAGAGGATGGCGCCAATAAAACGGCATCGGGGCCGCGCGGGCGGCTCGCTGGGGCTGGGGTACGCGGGGCCAGGTACGCGGCGGGAGGCTTGCGGGGCTCCCGGCCCTCTCAAATTCGGCTGGAAAACCAGCTGCGCGCGTCCTCGCAGTCCTGGCGTATGCCTTGGGTCAAGGCGTCCAGGCTGTCGTAACGCAATTCGTCGTGCAGTTTGTGCAGCAGTTCCACGCGCACGATTTTACCGTAGGCCCCTTCCGCGCCCAGGGCGTCGGGCCAGTCCAGGCAGTGGGTCTCCAGCAGCACCCGCCCGCCGTTGACGTCGTTCGGGTCCAGCGAGGGGCGCACCCCCAGGTTGGCCACCCCCTGCAGCGGCTTGTGCCCCAGGCCGTGCACCAGCACCACAAAGATGCCGCTGGCAGCGGGCTTCCAGTGCGCAAAGTGCAGGTTCAGGGTGCGAAAGCCGTCGCCGCGCCCGCTGGCCGATTCACCCAGCTGGCGCCCCAGCTTGCGCCCGTGCAGCACGTGGCCCGAGATGTAATAGGGCCGCCCCAGCAGGCGCGCGGCGTCGTGCATGCGGCCCTGAGACAGCGCATCGCGCACGGCAGAGCTGGAGACCCGGATGCCATGCACCTCGTAGCTGTTCATGCGTGCCACGTCAAAACCGCGCGCATTGCCTTCGGCGTCCAGCAGCGCGTAGTCGCCCGCGCGCGCCTTGCCAAAGCGGAAATCGTCGCCCACCAGCACATATTTCGCGCCCAGGCCCTGCACCAGCACCTGCTCGATGAACTCCTGCGGCGACTGGCTGGCCAGGCGCGCATCGAAGGGCAGCACCACGGTCTGGTCCACGCCACACAAGGCCAGGTCTTCGAGCTTGTCGCGCAGCGTGCCCACGCGCGCCGGGGCCAGCTCGGGCTTTTTGTACAGCCCGGCAAAGTAGTCGCGCGGGTGCGGCTCGAAGGTCAGCACGCAACTGGGCACGTCCCGCTGCTTGGCCTCGCCCTTGAGCAGCGAGAGCATGGCCTGGTGGCCACGGTGCACGCCGTCGAAGTTGCCTATCGTCACGGCGCACGCCGCTGCGACGCCTGGGTGGTGGAAACCGCGAAAGACCTTCATGGAGTGTTATCGTTTTGATAGCAATGGGGGCTTGCGTGGTGAGGGCTGGACACCTATTTGTCACGCAATCGGGGTATATTGTGACGCAGCAGCGCAGGGGCACCGTATTCGTGGCACATTGCGCTGTTGCCCACGCTGGCGCGTGGGGCTGGATTTTTGCGGTTTTCTTGTGTGCAGGGTACGGCGTGGGGGGCAACCCAAGCCGCAGCAAAACAGGGGTACGGTGCGTGAAAGTCTTGAAGTTGTCGGCCCAGGGCCTTCCACAGTCCTGGATTTCGCTCGAACAGGCGGTGATCCACTACGCCGCGGGTGAGGTGCGCTGGGAGTCTGGAGGCGAGGTGGCGGTGTTCCACGGCGGGCACAACGCCATCACGGGGCGCCAGTCCATCATCCGCGTCAACAGCATCATCGGCACCCGGGGCGTGCCGCGCATCAACCCTTTCCACCTGCGCCCGGGCCTGACCAACGAAAAGCTGTTCGCCCGCGACCGCAATGTGTGCGCCTACTGCGGCGAGCATTTCCACGAGGCCGAACTGACGCGCGAACACATCATCCCCTTCGCCCAGCACGGGCAGGACACCTGGATGAACGTGGTCACGGCCTGCAAGCCCTGCAACCATCGCAAGAGCCACCGCACCCCCGAGCAGGCCCACATGCCGCTGCTGTACACCCCCTACGTGCCCAGCCTGTGGGAAGACTTCATCCTGCGCAACCGGCGCATCCTGGCCGACCAGATGGAGTTTCTGGTCGCCCACGTGCCGCGCTCTTCACGCCTGCTGGCGTAGGCCCCGCAGGGCCCGCTCTGCCTCAGTCCGCGCTGCCGTAGCCGCCCCCGCCAGGGGTGTGGATCTCGAACACATCGCCCACCTGCATCTGCGCCTGGTCGATGTGGCCCAGCTCCTGCACGCGGCCATCGGCGCGCACCACGCGGTTCAGGCCCACCTGACCCGGACTGCCCCCGGCCATGCCAAAGGCGCCGATGCTGCGGCCATTGGAGAGGATGCTGGCCGTCATGGGCCGCAGAAAGCGCACCCGGCGCACGCCGCCGTCGCCGCCGCGCCAGCGCCCGGCGCCGCCCGAGCCGGTGCGAATGGCGTAGCTCTCCAGCCGCACCGGGAAGCGGAACTCCAGGATCTCCGGGTCGGTCAGGCGCGAGTTGGTCATGTGGGTCTGGACCACGCTGGTGCCGTCAAAGCCCGGCCCGGCGCCCGAGCCGCCCGAGATGGTCTCGTAGTACTGGTGCTCGTCGTCGCCAAAGGTGAAGTTGTTCATGGTGCACTGGCCCGCCGCCATGCTGCCCAGGGCGCCGTACAGGGCATTGGTGATGCAGCTCGACGTCTCCACATTGCCCGCCACCACCGAGGCCGGTGGGTTGGGGTTGAGCATGGAGCCTGCGGGAATGCGCACCTCGATGGGCTTGAGGCAGCCGGCGTTGAGCGGAATATCGTCCCCCACCAGGGTGCGGAACACGTACAGCACCGCTGCCATGCACACCGCCTTGGGCGCGTTGAAGTTGTTGGGCTGCTGCGCAGAGGTGCCCGCGAAGTCCACCACCGCGCTGCGGCGGGCGGCGTCCACCCGGATGGCCACGGCAATGCGTGCGCCGTTGTCCAGCTCCAGGGTGTACTGGCCGTCCTTGAGCTGGGTGATGACGCGGCGCACCGCCTCTTCGGCGTTGTCCTGCACATGGCGCATATAGGCCTGCACCACCTCCAGGCCGTATTGCTCCACCATCTTGCGCAGTTCCTGCGCGCCTTTTTCGTTGGCGGCGATCTGCGCGCGCAGGTCGGCCAGGTTCTGCTGCGGGTTGCGGCTGGGGTAGGGGCCGCTTTGCAGCAGCGCCACCATGGCGGCTTCGCGCAGCACGCCCTGGTCCACCAGCTTGAAGTTGTGGATCTGCACCCCTTCTTCCTCAATGCGGGTGGAAAAGGGGGGCATGGAGCCCGGCGTGGTGCCGCCCACGTCGGCGTGGTGCCCGCGCGAACCCACGTAGAAGGCGGCCTCGTCCACCCCGTCCAGGTAGACCGGGGTGATGACCGTGATGTCGGGCAGGTGCGTGCCGCCGTGGTAGGGGTCGTTGAGCACGTACACGTCGCCGCGGCGCATGGTCCCGTGGTTCTCGCGGATCACGGTCTGGATGCTTTCGCCCATGGAGCCCAGGTGCACCGGCATGTGCGGCGCGTTGGCGATCAGGTGGCCCTGGGCGTCGAACAGGGCGCAACTGAAGTCCAGCCGCTCCTTGATGTTGACCGAGTAGGCGGTGTTCTGCAGTTGCAGGCCCATCTGCTCGGCGATGTTCATGAACAGGTTGTTGAACACCTCCAGCAGTACCGGGTCGGCCTGGGTGCCGATGGCGTAGCGCTGCGCGCGCGGCGCGCAGCGCTGCAGCACCAGGTGGTCCAGCGCGCTGAGCCGGGCGCGCCAGCCAGGCTCCACCACGGTGGTGGCGTTCTTTTCCGCGATGATGGCCGGGCCCATCACCTCGTCGCCGGGGCGCAGGTCTTCGCGCACCACCAGCGCAGCCTCGTGCCACTGGCCGCCCGAATACATGCGCACCGTTTCGCGCACCACGCCGCTGGCGTGCAGGTCGCGCACCGGGTGCAGCGGCTGCGCCGCTTCGCTGGGCGCATCGCCCGCCACCACGGCTTCCACCGACACCGCCTCCACCACCAGGCCCTTGCCCTGCATCAGAAAGGCGTAGCGCTGGCGGTAGGCGGCTTCAAATCCGCTTTGGATCTCCGAGAGGCTGCCGAAGGGCACCACCAGGGCGGCGTCGCTGCCCTCGTAGCGCACGTGCACCTGGCGGCGCACCAGTACCGAACCCGCGCCCACCTGCTGCGCCGCCAACTCCTGGCGTGCGTTGTCGGTCAGGGTTTGCAGCACGGCCTGCACCTGCGTCAGGTGTGCCTCGTCCAGCGGCAGCTCAATGCTGCGCTCGCGCATCAGGGTCTGGTCGGCCAGGCCCATGCCGTAGGCGCTGAGCACCCCGGCCAGCGGGTGCACCAGCACCTGCTGCATGCCCAGCGCATCGGCCACCAGGCAGGCGTGCTGCCCGCCTGCACCGCCAAAGCACTGCAGCGTGTAGCGCGTCACGTCGTAGCCGCGCGCCACCGAGATCTTCTTGATGGCATTGGCCATTTGCTGCACGGCGATGGCAATGAAGCCCTCGGCCACTTCCTCCGGGCTGCGCCCGGTCCGCGCGGCCAACGCGGCAAAGTGCGTGCGCACCACATCGGCGTCCAGCGGCTGGTCGGCGTGCGCGCCAAACACCTGCGGGAAGTAGCGTGGCTGCACCTTGCCCACCATTACGTTGGCGTCCGTCACCGCCAGGGGGCCGCCGCGGCGGTAGCTGGCCGGTCCGGGGTTGGCCCCCGCGCTCTCGGGCCCGACACGAAAGCGCGCGCCGTCAAAACCCAGCAGCGAGCCGCCCCCGGCGGCCACGGTGTGGATGCTCATCATGGGCGCGCGCATGCGCACCCCGGCCACCTGGGTCTCGAACTCGCGCTCGAAGGCCCCGGCGTAGTGGCTCACGTCGGTGGAGGTGCCGCCCATATCGAAGCCGATCACCTTGTCCATGCCGCCCAGTGTGGCGGTGCGCGCCATGCCCACAATGCCCCCGGCCGGGCCGCTGAGGATGGCGTCTTTGCCCTGGAAGGCGTGGGCATTGGTCAGCCCGCCCGAAGACTGCATGAAAAACAGCTTCACGCCCGGCATCTGCGCTGCCACCTGGTCCACATAGCGGCGCAGGATGGGCGATAGGTAGGCGTCCACCACCGTGGTGTCGCCCCGGCTGACGAATTTCATCAGCGGGCTGGTCTCGAACGAGGTGCTGATCTGGGCAAAGCCCAGCCGCTGGGCAATGCGTTGGGCCGCGCGTTCGTGCGCCGTGTAGCGGTAGCCATGCATGAACACGATCGCCACGCTGCGCAGGCCCGCATCCCAGTGGGCACGCAGCTCGCTTTCCAGCACGGCCTCGTCCAGCGCTTGCACCACTTCGCCGTCGGCGCCCACGCGCTCGTCGGCCTCCACCACCGCGCTGTACAGCAGTTCGGGCAGCACGATGCGGCAGTCGAACAGGCGTGGGCGGTTTTGGTAGGCAATGCGCAGCGCATCACGAAAGCCGCGCGTGGTCACCAGCAGCGTAGGCTCGCCCTTGCGCTCCAGCAGCGCGTTGGTGGCCACCGTGGTGCCCATCTTGACGCACTCCACCTGCTGCGGGGTGATCGCCTCGTGGGCCTGCAGGCCCAGCAGGCGGCGTATGCCGGCCACGGCCGCGTCGCGGTACTGCTCGGGGTTTTCCGATAGCAGCTTGAGCGTGCTCAGGCTGCCATCGGGGCGCTTGGCCACGATGTCGGTGAAAGTACCGCCACGGTCGATCCAGAATTGCCAGCGGGAGTCGGGTTGCTTGTTCATGGTGCTTCAGGGGTTGGTGTAATAAGGAATGAAAATCTGGTTGGCGGCGGCGCCCACGTCCTGTACCCACTCGCGTGAGAAGCGCTCACCCAGACGCTTGAGGTCGGCCAGAAAGTCCACCGAGAGGTGTTCGGTCTTCACGCCATGCTGGCGCAGGGTCTCCAGGGAGGCGTTTACATGGCCCCGGGCAGCCAGGTGACCAGCGCGGGGAGCCACCAGATCAGCAGCACCAGCCCCATCAGCACCAGGAAGAAGGGCAGCGCCACCTTTGCCAGGTAGGGCAGTTCGTGCTTGGTGAGGCCTTGCAGCACGAAGAGGTTGAAGCCCACCGGCGGGGTGATCTGCGCCATCTCCACCACCAGCACCACGAAGATGCCGAACCACACGAGGTCGATGCCAGCACGCTCCACCGTGGGCAGCAGCACCGCCATGGTCAGCACCACCATGGAGATGCCGTCCAGAAAACATCCCAGCACGATGTAAAACACCATCAAGAGCACCAGCAGGCCCAGCGGGCTCAGTTGCAGCGTGCCAATGAAGTTGGCCACCTCGCGCGGCAATCCGACAAAGCCCATGGCCAGCGTCAGGAAGGCGGCCCCGGCCAGGATCAGGCCGATCATGCAGTACAGGCGGCAGGCCGCGAGCAGGCCATCCACAAACGCCGCCCAGTTCAGCGAGCCCTCGATGCGGCTGAGCAGCAGGGCCCCGGCCACGCCCAGGGCGGCGGCCTCGGTGGCGGTGGCCAGGCCCGAGTAGATGGCGCCCAGCACCAGCGCGATCAGCGACACGATGGGAATCAGGTGGCGCGAGGCGTGCAGTTTTTCACGCAAGGTGGTGGCACCGTCGGCGGCCGGAATCTGCCCCGGGTGCAGCAGCGACCAGACCACGATGTAGCCCGAAAACAGCGCCGCCAGCAGCAGGCCCGGCACCACGCCAGCGATGAACAGCTTGGCAATCGACACGTTGGTGGCCACGCCGTAGACGATCATGATGATGGAGGGCGGAATCAGCAGCCCCAGGGTGCCTGCGCCAGCCAGGGTACCAATGGCCATGCGTTCGGGGTAGCCGCGCTTTTTCAGCTCAGGCAGGGTGATCTTGCCGATGGTGGCGCAGGTGGCGGCGCTGGAGCCGGACACGGCGGCGAAGATGGTGCAGCCCACCACGTTGGTGTGCAGCAGGCGCCCGGGCAGCCAGTTCAGCCAGGGTGCCAGGCCCTTGAACATGTCGGCCGAGAGCTTGGAGCGGAACAGGATCTCGCCCATCCACAAAAACAGCGGCAGCGCCGTCAGGGTCCAACTGGATGTGGAGCCCCAGATCGTCAGCACCATGCTGTCGCCGACCATGCGGTTGGTGAAGGTGGCCATGCAAAACCAGGCCACGCCCAGCAATCCCAGACCGATCCACAGGCCGGTGGCCAGCACCGCGATCAGCAGCGCCACCAGGCCCAATGCAACGTAGATGTCCATGTCGTGCTCCCCGGGTTATTCCACGTGCGCCATCTCGGCGTCGTTGGCGGGAAAGAATTCGCGCCCTGTCAGGCGTGCCAGCAAAGCGTCGGCAAAGGCCAGCGCCAGCCCCACGCAGCCCAGGGCCATGGACAGTTGAGGAATCCACAGCGGCGTGGCGTCCGCCCCTTGCGAGACGTCGTGGAACTCGTAGGAGCCCAGCACCAGGCGCACGGAAAACCAGGCCAGGTAGCACGACAGGGCCAGCGCCGTTGCCAAGCAGAAATACTCCAGCGCGTTGCGCAGCGCAGGCGGCACTTTCTGCAGCAGCAGGGTGACGCGGATGTGCTCACCCTGGCGCAGGGTCTGGGGCAGGGCCAGAAACAGGGTGGCGGCGATGGCAAAGCCAGCATAGGAGTCCAGGCCACGGATGTTCCAGCCGATCTGGCGCGAAAGGATGGACAGCAGCACTACCACCAGGGTCGATGCCATCGAGAGCGCAGACAGCGCCAGAAGCAGTTGGTAAAAGGGTTCCAGTCGGGATTTCACGGCGTTCGTCCTGTAGGGAGGTGCAAGAAGGCGTGTCCGGGCCGCGCGCCAGGGCGCGCCAGTACCGCAAAAGACGCTCGGCGGGGGCATCATGCCCCCCGCCCAAGTGCTGTGTTACTTGGTGGCTGTGGCGGCGCGGTAGGCCTCGATGATGGCCTTGCCGTCGTCACCGGCGTTGCGCAGCCATTCGGTGGTCATGACCCCGCCGATGCCCTTGAGTTCGCGCTTGAGCCTGTCGGCGGTGGTATCGACCTTCATGCCCTTGGCCGCCAGTTCCTTGAGGTATTCCTCGTCCTTGGTTTGGCTGCTCTTCCAGCCCCGGGTCTCGGCGCTGGCGGCGGCCTTCATGACTGCGGTCTGGGTGGCGGCGTCCAGGGCGCCGAAGGCCTTGGTGTTGACCACCACGGCGTTGCGCGGCAGCCAGGCGTTGACGTCATAGAAGTACTTGGCCTGCTCGTAGAGCTTGCTGTCCACGCCGCTGGCCGAGGAGGTCAGGAAGTTGTCCACCGTGCCGGTGGCCAGGGCCTGGCTGAGTTCGGCCAGCTGGATCGTGACGGGCTGCGCACCAATGGCTTCTGCAATGCGTGTGGTGGCCGGGTTGTAGGCACGCATCTTGGTGCCCTTGAGGTCGCCCATGGTCGCTACCGGCTTGAGGGTGTACAGGCCCTGGGGCGGCCAGGGCACGGTGTAGAGCAGCTTCAGGCCCTGGGCGGCGAGCAGTTTCTCCAGATAAGGCTTGGAGATGTCGTTGAGCTTTTTCGCGTCGTCGTAGCTGGTGGCCAGGAAGGGGATGGAGTCGATGCCGTAGAGCGCGTTTTCGTTCGATGCGCCAGACAGGATGAACTCGCCCGCCGGGGTCTGCCCGGTCTGCACCGCGCGCTTGATCTCGTTGGCCTTGAACAGCGAGGCGTTGGCGTGCAGCGTGATCTTGAGCTTGCCGCTGGTGGCCTTGCCCACTTCGTCGGCGAACTGCTGCAGGTTTTGCACCTGGAAGGTGTTGGTGGCGTAGCCCGAGGGCAGGTCCCATTGGGTCTGGGCCTGCGCGCTGGCAGCCAGGGCGGTGGTGGCACAGGCCAGTATCCATTTTTTCATCGTATGTCTCCTCGTTGTGGTGGTGGAAAAAAAGCGGTGGGTGTTGCTCAGCCGCCGGCCAGGTGGTGGTTGAGCAGGTCGGTAATGAGCATGGCGCCGGGTGCGTGGGTAATGCAAAACGGGGGCCGCGCCTGGGCAATCGCGGCCTGCGGGGTGACGCCGCAGGCCCAGAACACCGGCAGTTCGTCGGGCAGCACCTGCACCGCGTCGCCATAGTCGGGGCGGGCGAGATCGGCAATGCCGATCAGGGCCGGGTCGCCGATGTGCACCGGCGCCCCGTGCACCTTGGGGTAGCGGCTGGTGATCTCGATGGCGCGGATCGCGTCCGCCGCCTTGAGTGGGCGCATGGACACCACCAGCGGCCCGCCAAAGGGGCCTGCCGCCACGGTGGGCAGCGTGCTGCGGTACATGGCCACGTTGCGCTGCTGGGCGATGTGGCGCAGCGGCACGCCAGCGTCCAGCAGCGCCTGCTCGAAGGAGAAGGAGCAGCCAATGGCGAAGGCCACCAGATCGTCGCGCCACAGGGCCTGGATGTCGGTGGGTTCGTCCACCAGTTCGCCCTGGCGCCAGACACGGTAGCGCGGCAGGTCGGTGCGCAGGTCGATGTCGGCGCCCAGCGTGCGCAGGCGGTAGTCTCCGGGCTCCCCCACGGCCAGCAGCGGGCAGGGCTTGGGGTTGCGCACGCAGTAGCGCAGAAAGTGGTCTGCCAGGTCTTGCGCCAGCACCACCAGGTTGCACTGCACATGGCCCTGGGCCACGCCGCTTGTGTGGGCGCTCCACTGCCCGGCGCGTATGGCCTGGCGGGCGCTGAGGGAGGGGAGTTCGTTGGGCATGGGGCGCATTGTTGGGCGCCCCGGCCTTTATTTCAAACGATAAATTTTTCGATCATCTCATCGAAAATTTTCATGCTGAGGCGGGTGCCTGGCGTGTTTTTGCGCGGGATTCGCGCTGCGAGAAGGCCAGCGCCGACTCCAGCACCTGTTCGATCACGGTGCTGGCCGGGTCGTGGCGGTAGCTGGCATACACCGGCAGGGGCGGCAGCGCCACGTCGGTGCGCAGCACCGCCAGCCCCAGGCTGGGGGCCAGGCGCTGCGCGGCGGCCACAGGGAGGGTGGCCACGCCAAAACCGCCCTGCACCAACTGCACCATGGCCGAGATGGATGAGATGGCGTGCACGCGTCGGGGCTCAATATCGGCTTGGCGCAGCAGATCTATCAGTGCCACGTAGGGCTGCGAGCCGCGCTGGAAGGTGAGCAGCTCCTGCTGCGCCAGGGTGGCCAGGGTGTGGGTGCGTGCGCGCCGGGGTGTCTTCGGGCCGACGAAGGCCATGGGCATGGGCGGCAGGGCCTTGTGGCGCACGCCTTCGGCCCCTACGGGCTGGGCGGCAAAGGCCAGGTCCAGGGTGCCGCGGCGCACCAGCTCCATCAGCACCGGGGTGGTCTCCACGCTCAGCTCCAGCTCCAGGGTGGGCTGCTCCTGGCGCAGGGCCTCGATCCAGGCGATGAGCCAGGAGTGCAGCACCGACTCGATCACGCCCAGGCGCAGGGTGAGCGCGCGCGGCGCCTGGGCGCCCTGCATTTCGGACTGGATCTCGCGCTGCAGGTGCAGCAGCTTTTCCGCGTAGGCCAGAAAGCGGGTTCCTGCCACCGTGAGGCGAAACTGCTTGTCGCGCCTGTCCAGCAGCAGCACGCCCAGTTCGTCTTCCAGAGCGCTCAGGCGCGCGGAGGCGGCGGACTGGGTGATGAAGAGCTTGTCGGCCGCGCGCGACACCGATTTGAGCGTGGCCGCCCAGTAAAACGCTTCGACAAAACGCAGGTTCATGGCCCTTACTCCGCTGGCTTGGCAGGTGCGAAGTATCGGGCAGCGGGGCGTGTGAGGCGGCGGAGCGCGTTTCTGGGTGTCGTATTACAATGTAAGACAACAAGGGGCCAGCCATGTCATCCACTATCACGGTGCGTCTGTCAGACGCGGAATCCCGAAGCCTGGACAGCTTGTGCGCCAGCGTCGGCAAGTCCCGCAGCGAGCTGGTGCGCGAGGCCTTGCGCGCCTTTCGTCTGCGTGAAGCGCTTCGCCAAAGCCAGGCCCAATTGGCCCCCCTGGCGCGGGCTTCCGGGTGGTTGACGGAAGACGACGTGTTGCAAGACGTTTCATGAAGGTCTTTCTCGACACCAATGTGTGGATGTCGGCAACCATCTTTGCGGGCTTGTGCGAAGCATTGCTGCTGCAGTGTGCGGAGTACCACCGATTGCTCAGCAGCGCCCTGGTGCAGCGGGAAGCACACGAAGTGCTCCGGCGCAAATTCCCGCAGGTGCCCAACGCATGCGTTTTGTTCGATGCGGCCTGGCAAGCCGCCGAGTTGATCGCCGATCACGCGGAGCCTGCAGACGACAACGACCGCCGCCTGGTGAATGCCGCCGCTGCCGTTGGTGCAGACCTGTTTGTTACGGGCGACAAGCGCGTGCTGGCTTGGCACGCTGTGGAAACGGGGCAAGGCGTGCTGCGCATCGTGTCACCGCGCGACGCCTGGAGCATCCTGGCGGCAGCGCAGCCGGAGCATTGACCATGGTGGAGCCCCTGCCATGAAGATCGGCGCCCTCGCCCTGGCCACCGCCACCCCGGTGGAGACGATCCGCTACTACGAGCGCGAGGGCCTGCTGCCCGCACCCGCGCGCACCACCAGCAACTACCGCCACTATGAGGCGGCCCATGTGCAGCGCCTGGCCTTCATCCGCCACTGCCGGGGGCTGGACATGTCGCTGCAGGAGGTACGGGTGCTGCTCAATGCCATGGACGCGCCCTTCAGCGACTGCGGCGCGGTCAACGCCCTGCTCGATGCGCACATCGGCCATGTGCGCCAGCGCATTGGCGAGCTGCGCGCCTTGCAAAAGCAGTTGCAGGACCTGCGCGCGCGTTGCGCGCGTGCGCAGGATCCGCAGAACTGCGGCATCCTGGCCGATTTGCAGCGTTGTGCCGCCGGTGTGGCCACGCCGGCGCCACAGCCCGAGACCTCGCATTTGCGGGGCCTGCACCGGGACCGTACCCGTGGCTGACGCCGCACACGCAACTGGACACGAATGGTTTGGGGACGGCACTACAGGCCTGGTGCGGTGGGGGTATCGGTCAGGGGCGAACGGCCTGGGTGTAGTCGCGCACGATTTTTTGCAGCTGGCCGCTGGCGCGCACCTGCTCGAAGGCTGCTTGCAGTTTTTGAACCACCAAGGGGTCGGTCTTGCGGTTGAGTGCGTAGTAGTAGGCCCCTTCTTCCGACAGCTTGAAGGCCTGGCGCACCGCGCCCGCGGGCAGGCCCAGGGTGCGCAGGGTCCATTGCATGCCGACCTCGGTTTCCACCATGGCGTCGAGCGTGCCTGCGCGCAGCAGGCGAAACACGTCGGCGTTGCTGGCGTGGGCCTGCAGGGCGCTTTCGGGCACCCCGGCGGCGAGCAGGTCCTGCTGGGCGGCCTCACCGCGCACCACGCCCACGCGCAGGGGGGCCAGTTCGGCGGCGTTGGCGGCATGCACGCCGGGGTCGTTGCGCAGGTAGACCCAGGTGGCGCGCGGCAGGATCGGGCCCACCCACAGGAATTCGGCCTCGCGCGAGGGCTTGCGCGCGGTGGTGTAGACCAGGGTGTTGGGCTCCATGCTGGCGCTTTTGTAGGCCCGCGCCCAGGGCACCAGTTCCAACTGGCAGTGCAGTTGCGCCAGGGCGCAGGCGGCGCGCAGGGCATCGCTGGCGATGCCACGCACCTGGCCGTTGTCGATGTGGTTGTAGGGGGGCCAGTCCTCGGTGTAGGCCACCAGGTCGGCCGCAGGGGCCAGGTGGCAGGCGCTGGCGCACAGCGCTGCGGCAAGGCGGGTGATCGGGAACAGTCGTTTCATGGCGGGCAGGGGGCGCAGCGGGAGCCAGTCCAACAAGGCTCCCGGCCACTCTACCACTGCGCCACGCGCCCGTTCCGCGGGCGGGCAAATGCGCCCTACGCGAACACGCCCGCCGTGTCCTGCATGCGGCTGGACACCTCGCCCAGGTGGTGCAGGGTGTCGCCAAACGCCATTTCCAGCTGCGTCAGCACCTTGAAGTAGTGGCTCACGATGTATTCGTCGGTGACGCCGATGCCGCCATGCAGCTGCACCGCCTGCTGGCCGACGAAGCGCATGCTCTGGCCCAACTGCACCTTGGCGCGCGACAAGGCCTGGCGCCGCTCTGGCGCAGGCGCGCCGAGCTTGAGCGTGGCGTAGTAGCCCATGGAGCGGGCCAGTTCGAGCTGCATCTTCATGTCGGCCATGCGGTGGCGCAGGGCCTGGAAGCTGCTGATGGCCACGCCGAACTGTTTGCGGGTGTTGAGGTATTCGGCGGTGATGGCCACCGTCTTGTCCATCACGCCCACGGCGCGGGCGCAGGCGCTGGCCAGCCCCAGGTCCACCGCGTATTCCAGCGCGGCCAGCCCGTCGCGCGCGACCAGCGTGGCGGGGGCGTTGGTGAACTGCAGCTCGGCGGCGCGGCTGCCGTCTTGCGTACCGTAGCCGCGTGTGGAAACGCCTTCGCCGCGCGGCACCAGAAAGAGCGCCAGGCTGCCGTCGAGCTGAGCGCTGATCAGGTAGGCGTCGGCCTGGTCGCCCACTGCCACCAGGCTCTTGAGTCCGCTCACGGTGTGGCCGCTGGCTTGGGCTTGGGCCTGGGCAGTGCAGCGCTCCAGGCGGTAGCGCGCGCCGCGCTCCTGGTAGGCCAGGGTGATGATTTTTTCGCCGCTGGCGACGCCGGGCAGCCAGGCGGCGCGGGTGGCCGCGTCGGCGTAAGCCCCCAGCACGGCACCCGCGATGAGGGACTGTTCCAGCGGTTCGAGCACGATGCCGCGCCCCAGCGCTTCCAGGGCGAGCATGCCCTCCACCGGGCCCAGGCCCAGGCCGCCGTCGTCGGCGCTCACGTACAGGCCGCACAGGCCCAGTTCGGCGATCTCGTTCCAGGCGCTGCGGTCGAAGCCCCCGGCCTTTTCAATGGTGCGGCGGCGCTCAAAGCCATAGCCCTTGTCCACCCAGCGCGACACGGCGTCGCGCAGTTGTTGCTGGTCGTCGGAAAAATTGAAGTCCATGGTGTGTTCCTCTATCAACCCAGCACGACCTGGGCCACGATGTTGCGTTGCACTTCGTTGGAGCCGCCGTAGATGGTGGTCTTGCGGTAGTTGAAGTAGGTGCTGGCCAGGGGCGCGTTGGCCACCTCGCCGCCCGGGAAACCGCCCAGGGAGCCCAATGCCTGGTCGCCTTGCCAACCGGCCTCCATGGCTTCGCGGATCAGGGGCAGGGCATAGGGGCCAGCGGCGAGCATCATCAGCTCGGTATAGCGCTGCTGGATTTCGCTGCCGCGGATCTTGAGCAGGCCGGCGATGTCCAGCGGGTTCTTGCCGCTCTTTTCGGCCGAGAGCACGCGCAGCACCAGCATCTCCAGCGCCACCACGTCCACTTCGAGCAGGGCGATCTGGTCACGAAAACGGGTGTCTTCCCACACGCCCTCGCGCTTGGCGATGCGCTTGAGGCGCTCCAGCTCGCGCTTGGCGCGGTTCACGTCGGCGATGTTGGTGCGCTCGTGCGCGAGCAGGTGCTTGGCGTAGTTCCAGCCCTTGTTTTCCTCGCCGATGAGGTTTTCCACCGGCACCTCGACGTTGTCGAAAAAGACTTCGTTCACCTCGTGGCCGCCGTCGAGCATGATGATGGGGCGCACCGTCACGCCCGGGCTCTTCATGTCGATGAGCAGGAAGGAAATGCCGGTCTGCGGCTTGCCTTCGGTGGAGGTGCGCACCAGGCAGAAGATCCACTCGCCGTACTGGCCCAGGGTGGTCCAGGTCTTTTGGCCGTTGACGATGTATTTGTCGCCTTGGCGCTCGGCGCGGGTCTTGACGCTGGCCAGGTCCGAGCCCGAGCCCGGTTCGCTGTAGCCCTGGCTCCACCACACTTCACCGCTGGCGATGCCGGGCAAAAAACGCTGCTGCTGCTCGGGCGTGCCAAAGGCCATGATCACCGGGGCCACCATCACCGGGCCGAAGGGCACCACGCGCGGCGCACCGGCCAGGGCGCATTCTTCTTCGAACAGGTGTTTTTGCACCGCGTTCCAGCCGGGGCCGCCGAACTGCTTCGGCCAGGCGTGGCCGAGCCAGCCCTTTTTACCCAGGATGCGGGCCCAGCGCTGCATGTCTTCGCGCGTCAGGTGCAGGGCGTTGTGTACTTTGTGGGCCAGGTCGGCGGGCAGGTTCTCGCGCACCCAGGCGCGCACCTCCTGGCGGAATGCCTCTTCTTCGGCGGTGAAGGCCAAATCCATGCTGTGTCTCCGGGGTTGGGTGGTGAAACCCCGGTTTTAGCACGGGCGTTCTATTGGCTTTGTCCAGGGGGCGACACGCCCAGTTCGCGGCACAGCATCGCCACGGTGGCCTGCAGCTCGGCGATCTGGTCTTCCAGCTTTTCCAGGCGCGGGCAGGTGGGGCCGGGGTGGTGCTGGATGCTGACCGGGCGCACGGGGGTGGCCACCTCCACCGCGCCGCACAGCAGGTGTGCCCAGCGCTGCTCGCGCTCGCCCGGGGCGCGGGGCAGCTTGGCCACCAGGGGGCCGCCCTTGTCGGCGCTGCGCTCCAGCAGTTCGTCCAGAAAGCCCTCCACCGAGGAGGTGTCGGCAAAGCGGTACCAGCGCTCGCCGTTCTGGCGCAGTTCGGCGGCGGTCTGCGGCCCGCGCAGCATGAGCAGGCCCAGCAGCACGGCGGCCTGTTCGAACACCCCGGCGCCGCGCTGGAAGTTGTGCTCGTAGCGCAGCACGCGGCTGGCGCTGACCTCGCGCACCAGGTTTTTTTCACGCAGGCTCTCCAGCGCCTGGGCCACGTCGGCTTCGCTGAGTTCCATCACGGGTTCGCGGCTGGTTTTCTGGTTGCAGCCCAGCAGCAGCGCGTTCAGGCTCAGGGGGTAGCTGTCGGGCACGGTGCGGGCTTTTTCCATCAGCGTGCCCAGCACGCGGGCCTGCACCGCGTCCAGCGGCCAGAGGGAGGGGGGTGTGGCGAAGGAGTCGGTCATGGTGAGGGGGCGGCGATAATGGCGCGCAGTATGCGAAATATCGTTATTGTGATCTCGGGCGGCGGCTCCAACATGGCCGCCATTGTGCAAACCGCGCTGCGTGACCACTGGGCGCAACACTATGGCGCGGTGGTAGCGGCGGTGCTGAGCAACAAGGCTGACGCCAAGGGCCTGGTGTTTGCCGCCGACTACGGCATTGCCACCGCCGTGATCGACCACAAGGGCTACCCCAGCCGCGAGGCCTTTGATGCCGCCCTGGGCGACGCCATCGCCGCCTACGACCTGCCGGGGCAGCCCTGCCTGGTGGTGCTGGCCGGGTTCATGCGCATTCTCACCCCGGGCTTTGTGCAGCGCTTTGAGGGGCGGCTGCTCAACATCCACCCCTCGCTCCTGCCAGCCTTCCCGGGCCTGCACACGCACCAGCGCGCCATCGAGGCCGGATGCAAGTTTGCCGGGGCCACGGTGCATTTGGTCACGGCCGAACTCGACCACGGCCCGATCCTGGAGCAGGCCGTGGTGCCGGTATTGCCCGAGGACACGCCCGACACCCTGGCCGCGCGCGTGCTCACCCAGGAGCACATCATCTACCCGCGTGCGATTGCCAGTTTGCTACAAAAATAGTAGCCGCTCAGGCGTTGGCATCCACGCTGCCGCCAGTTCCGTCCTGCAGCCATTGCTTGCTGATCTGCTCGTACAGGCTTTGCGCCAGTTGCGCGATCTGCAGGTTGGCGCCGCTGCTGTCGTCGGAGCTGCTCTGGGAAATTTCCTGCAAGGCGCTGGCCAGCCGCTCCATGGGCGACACCGTGCCGTCGTGGTTGAGGTCTGCGGCGTCATAGCTGCCTGAGCCGCTTTCCTCGCTGCTGCTGGCGCTGTCGTTGCGCGGCGGCGGTGGCCCCATCATCGGCCCGGCGCCGGCCATGCCGCCAGGGCCGCCTGGGGGCGGTCCCGAGGGGCGGCCGGCCTCGAATTCAGCCTGCGACAGGCTGCCGTCGCCATCGCTGTCGAGCGTGCTGAAGCGCTCGCTGGCGTCGCCCGCGCCACCCGGGCGGGGCGGCATGCGCTGCGCCAGCGACTGGAACTCGTCCTGGCTGAGCGCCCCGTCGCCGTCGCTGTCGATCTTGGCAAACAGATCGCCCCCCTGGCCGGAGGCGCCCCGGCCCTGGGCAAACTCCATGGTCGATGGCGGCGGGGGCAGCAGGCTTTGCATGCCCTGGCCGAGTTCGCCCTTGTTCAGGGAGCCGTCGCCATCCTGGTCCATCTGGGTGAGCAGGTCCTGCGCCGAGTCCTGGAACGAAACGCCGGTTTTTTCGCTCACCTCACTGAGCATGGTCTGCAGCTCTTCGGCGTTGACGCCGCCGCTGCTGTCGGTGTCCACACGGGCAAACGTGCGCGTTTGCAGGCCCTGTGGGGGGGAGGGGTGTTTCCAGGCGCCGCCGCCGACGCCTATGCCACTGATACTGCTCATGGTCGTTCCTTTCGCTGCAAGGGGGTTATGCAGATGCGCCCACCGCATCTGCGGTCACCCAGTCAGCGCAGGGCTGGCGAGCGACGATCCCATTCTCAAAGCCGCAGGTCAGCGGGCGTTTTCGGCTTTGTAGCGGTCTTGGTACAAAAGCCCGGCCAAAGCCGCCAAAAGCCGGGGAAAAGCGCCGGTACAAACGCTTTAGCGCGGGGGCCGGGGCTTCTAGACTGCGGCACCGAGAGCGCCCATGCCACACCCCACCCTTGCCCATGTCCTGGTGGTCGACGATGACCCCGACATCACCGCCTTGCTGCAGGCCTACCTGCAGCGCTTCGGCCTGGCCTGCAACACCGCGCACGACGGGGCCTCCATGTGGGAGGCCCTGCGCCTGCAGCCCGTGGACCTGGTGGTGCTGGACGTGATGCTGCCGGGCGAAGACGGGCTCAGCCTGGCGCGCCAGGTGCGCCAGCACTCGCGCCTGCCGGTCATCATGCTCACCGCGCGCAGCGAGCCCTACGACCGCATTCTGGGGTTGGAAAACGGCGCCGACGACTACATGGCCAAGCCCTTTGAGCCACGCGAACTGGTGGCCCGCATCCAGACCGTGCTGCGCCGCTGCGCCCAGGCCAGCACCCCGGCCGCCGTGGCGGCGCAGGCGCCGGTGGTGTGCTTCGATGGCTGGGAACTGCACCGCGACCAGCGTTGCCTGGTGTCGGCCCAGCGGGTCAGCGTGCCCTTGTCCAATGCCGAATACCGGCTGCTGTGCGTCTTCTTGCACGCCCCCCGGCGCCTGCTCAGCCGCGAGCAGCTCATGGAGCTTGCGCGCGGGCGCGGGTTTGACGGGCTGGACCGTTCGATCGACCTGCTGGTGTCGCGCTTGCGCGCCAAGCTCGACGACGAAGCCGCGGGCACCGGCCTGATCAAGACCGTGCGCGGCAGCGGCTACCTGTTCAACGCGCACGCGGTGCGCGGGCGCGCCGCATGGACCGCCTGCGCCTGAGTGTCTGGCGGCTGTGGCCCGACAGCCTGTTTGCGCGGCTGGCGCTGCTGCTGGCGCTGGCGGTGCTGGCCAGCCACGTGCTGGCCTTGAGCCTGATGTTTGAAGTGCTGCCGCGCCCGCCCCTGCGGCCCGGGGGTGTCAGCGCCATGCCATCGGGCATGGGCGTGCCCCATGCGCCGCCGCCGCCCGGGGTGGGCGCAGCACCCTTGGCGGCGCACCCGCCCGGCCTGCCGCCGCCACCGCCGGGCCTGTGGCACTGGGGGTTTGCGCTGGACATCGGCGTGCGCCTGGCCGCACTCATGCTGGCCGCCTGGGTGGCGGCGCGCTGGCTGGCCAGGCCCGTGGCGCAGCTGTCGCAAGCGGCGCAAGCCCTGGGGGACAACCTGGACGCCGCTCCCGTGCCCGAGCGCGGCCCGCGCGAAGTGGTGCAGGCCACGCGCGTGCTCAACCGCATGCAGCAGCGCATCCAGGCACAGTTGCAGCAGCGCGCGCGCCTGGTGGCCGCGGTCTCGCACGATCTGCGCACACCGCTGACACGCCTGGCGCTGCGGGCCCAGTCAATCGACGACAACGACCTGCGCCGCCGCATCGAGCGCGACGTGGACGAAATGCACACCATGATCCGCGCCACGCTGGACTACCTGCAAGGCGCCGCCCAGGGCGAGGCCTGGGCCTGTGTCGACCTCGCCGCCCTGGTGCAGGCCGTGGCCTGCGACTACCAGGAGGCCGACCGCCCGGTGCAACTGCTGGAGCCGCTGCAGCGTGGCCTGGCGGCGCATGCACAGCTGGGCGCCTTGCGCCGCTGCCTGTGCAACCTGATCGACAACGCCTTGCGCTATGGCGGCCACGCCCGGGTCGGGTTGGCTGTAGGCTCACCGGGCTGGGTGCAATGGTGGGTGGAAGACGATGGCCCCGGCATCGCCGCTGCGCAGCGCGAGCAGGTGCTGCAGCCCTGGTACCGCGCCGACGCCTCGCGCCAGCGCGGGCTCGGCGGCGTCGGCCTGGGGCTGGCCATTGTCCAGGAGGTGGTGCAACGCCACCAGGGCCGCCTGCTGCTGGAGGACAGCGCCAGCGGCGGGTTGCGTGTGCGCGTGCTGCTGCCCGTTAGCCCTGCACCGCCCCCAGAAAGGCAAAGCGCGGCTGCTCCACCCCATCGACCTGCACCGTCTGCGTGAACATGGCCGCCGGGCGCACCCACAGACCGCCTTCGCCGTAGAGCGCGCGGTACAGCACCAGGGGCTCCAGCGTTTCGCTGTGGCGCACCACGCCCTGCACTTCGTAGCGCCCCCCTTTGTAGTGGCGCCAGGTGCCGGTGGGGATGAGCGGCAAGGGGGAAAGAGGAGCGCTGTCGTGCTGCATGGGACAATTCGGGGATGCATCCAAAAGCCCTATTAGACAGCGCTGCCGAACTGGTGCGCCTGGTCCTGGCGCTCGACCACCCGGCCGACGCCATCGTTTCCCGCTACTTCCGTGAGCACCGCAACCTGGGTCCGCGCGAGCGCGCCACCCTGGCCGAAACCGCCTACGCCGTGCTGCGCCACAAGCTGCGTTTCGAGCACCTGGCGCGCAGCGGCAGCGGCGCACGCGAGCGCCGCCTGGCCATCCTGGGCTTCGCCGCCGACAAAGACTTCGTGCGCAGCGCCCTGACCGAGCCCGAAAAGCAGTGGTTCAACGCCTGCGAACAGGTCAGCGACGCCGATCTGCTGCCCCAGCACCGCCACAACCTGCCCGACTGGCTGGTCCAGGCCCTGCAGGCCCAGTTGGGCGAGGCCGACTTCTGGGCCCTGGCCGCGTGCCTGAACACCCCCACGGGGCTGGACCTGCGCGTCAACACCTTCAAGGCCAAGCGCGAGGAGGTACAAAAACAACTGGCCAAAGAAGGTATCGCCAGCCAGCCCACCCCCTACTCCCCCTGGGGCCTGCGCGTGCAGGGCAAGCCCGCGCTCAACAAGGCCGAGGCCTTTACCCAGGGCCTGGTGGAAGTGCAGGACGAAGGCTCGCAGCTGCTGGCCCTGCTGCTGGACGCCAAGCGCGGTGAAATGGTGGCCGACTTCTGTGCCGGCGCCGGGGGCAAGACCCTGGCCGTGGGCGCCTGCATGCGCAGCACCGGGCGGCTGTATGCCTTCGACACCTCGGCAGGGCGGCTCGACGCCCTCAAGCCACGCCTGGCGCGCAGCGGCCTCTCTAACGTGCACCCCGCCGCCATTGCGCACGAGCGCGACGAGCGCATCAAACGCCTGGCCGGCAAGATGGACCGCGTGCTGGTGGACGCGCCCTGCACCGGCATGGGCACGCTGCGGCGCAACCCCGACCTCAAATGGCGCCAAAGCGCCCAGGGCGTGCAGGAAATGGCCGCCAAGCAGGCCGCCATTCTGGACAGCGCCGCGCGCCTGCCCAAGAGCGGCGGGCGCCTGGTCTACGCCACCTGCAGCCTGCTGCCCGAAGAAAACGAAGCCATTGCCCAGGCCTTCACCGCCAGCCACCCCGACTACGCCCCCTTGGGCGTGGGCGAGCTGCTGCAAGGCCTGAAGGTGGCCAATGGCGCTGCCCTGTGCAGCGGCGGCGAACAGGGCCAGGACTACCTGCGCCTGTGGCCGCACCGCCATGGCATGGACGGTTTTTTTGCGGCTGTGTGGCAGCGGCGCTGAACCGACGCTGCGATCAGCCCAGCCCCAGCGACAAGGCCTGCGCCGCCTTGTGCAGCAGCGCGTGCACCGATTGCATGTCGGGCTCCACGTGGCGGTCAATGCGGCGGATGTAGGGGCAGGTGAGGGTGGCCAGGGCGCGGCCGTCCGGCCCCAGGATGGGGAAGGACACATCGATCACGCCAAAGGACTGCGCGCTGGGCCGCTCCAGATAGCCTTGGGCGCGGATGCGCGCCAGCTCGGCCTGCAAGGCCTCTTCGGTGATCGGCACCTCGCCATCGACCGGCGTGTGTTCGGCGCGCATGCGCTGATAGCGTTCGGCGTCGCTGTAGGCCAGCAGGATGTGGCCTGAGGCCGTGTCCAGCAACCCCACGCGCGTGCCGCGCTGCACCGAAAAGCTCCAGCCGCGCGGGCTGTTGACCTGTGCACAGATCAGCACATTGCCCCGGTCGTACACCCCCATGTGGCAGGACTGTTCGGATTGGCGGGCGAATTCGTCCATCACCGGCAGCGCCTGGTTGATGAGCCGGTTCAGCGGCGGGTGCATATTGGCCAGGGCAAACAGCTTCAGGCTCAGGCCATAGCGGTCGCCCTCGGGCGAGCGCAGCACGTATTGGCGCGCCACCAGCCGCTCCAGCATGCGGTAGATCTCGCTCGGGCTGCGGTCCATCTCCTTCACGATCTCGGCGCGCGTCAGGCCCAGGGGCTGCGCTGCCAGCAGCTCCAGAATGTCCAGCCCCTTGTCCAGCGCCGGGGCGCGGTAGCGCTCGTCGGCAGTGTCGGGGGGGCTGGCCGCCATGGCGGCATTCTTGGGCGGGCGTCCGCGTGGTTTGGGGGGAGCAATGGTGGCCATGGCGGTGGTTTATAGCAAAGCCCCGCAGCAGGGCATCTCGGTGTCGGCTAGGGTAAATACCGAGTGCGATGGGCGGGAAAGTTTTTTAGCATTGAGTTCATTAATAAACAAATAATTCATTGGTAAAAATATCATGGCGCAAATCGGACGTTTACATGGCAAGCGTGTGCTCATCACCGCCGCCGGGCAGGGCATTGGCCGGGCCAGCGCACTGGCTTGTCTGGCCGAGGGGGCGCAGGTGGTGGCCACCGACATCGATGCCACGCTGTTGCAAGCGCTCAAGGCCCAGGCGCCCCAGCTCGAAACTGCCGTGCTCGACGTGCGTGACATGGCCCAGGTGCGCTCCCTGGCGGCCTGCGTGCCGCTGCTGGATGTGCTGTTCAATTGCGCGGGCATGGTGGCCAACGGCTCGGTGCTGGAGTGCAGCGAAGCGGATTGGGACCTGAGCTTTGATCTCAACGTCAAAAGCATGTGGCGCATGGCCCAGGCCTTTTTGCCCGGCATGCTGGCGCGCGCCCAGGAGTCGGGCACGGCTTCGGTCATCCACATGGCTTCCATGGCGTCCAGCGTGAAGGGCTTTCCCAACCGCTGCGCCTATGGCGCCACCAAGGCCGCCGTCATCGGTTTGACCAAGGCCATGGCGGCCGATTACGTCAAGACCGGCCTGCGCGTCAACGCCCTGTGCCCCGGCACGGTGGACACGCCCTCGCTGCGCGGGCGCATCGCGGCAGCGGCCGACCCGGTGCAGGCCGAAAAAGACTTCATCGCCCGCCAGCCCATGGGGCGGCTGGCCACGGTGGACGACATCGTTCCCCTGGTGGTCTACCTGGCCAGCGACGAGTCGCGCTTTGTCACCGGCCAGGCCCTGCTGGTGGATGGCGGAGTCACCATTTGATCGCCCAGGAAGTGCGCACCGTGACGGGCCCTGCCATGTCCTCCCCGCTGTTGATCGAAGTCCGCAGCTTGAGCAAGGCGTTTCCGGGCGTGCAGGCGCTCCAGGATGTGGGCTTTGGGCTGCGTGCGGGTGAAGTGCATGCGCTCATGGGCGAAAACGGCGCCGGCAAATCCACCCTCATGAAGATCCTGGCCGGGGTGTACCAGAGCGACAGCGGCCAGGTGCTGCTCGACGGCCAGCCGGTGCGGGTGCAGTCCCCCGCACAGGCGCAGGCACTGGGCATCGGCATCGTGCACCAGGAGCTGCACCTCATGCCCCAGCTCACGGTGGCGCAAAACGTCTTCATCGGCCGCGAGCCGCGCAAGTGGAGGGGCTGGGTGCTGGATGAAGACGCGCTCAACGCCCAGGCGCAGGCCTTGTTCGAGCGCCTGCATCTGGCACTGGACCCACGCACACTGGTGCGCACCCTGAGTGTGGCGCGCCAGCAGATGGTCGAAATCGCCAAGGCGCTGTCGCACCGTTCGCGCGTGCTCATCATGGACGAACCCACCGCCGCGCTCAACAACGCCGAGGTGGACGAGCTGTTCCGCATCATCGGGCAACTGCGCGCGCAGGGCGTGGGTGTGGTCTACATCTCGCACAAGATGGACGAGATCGCGCGCATTGCCGACCGCATCACGGTGCTGCGCGACGGAGCCTGCGTGGGCACCGTACCGGCCCATACCCCCATGGAGCAGGTGATTGCCATGATGGTCGGGCGCCGCCTGCAAGCGCAGGAAAAGCACAGCCCCGACACCCGCGCCAACCCGGTGGTGCTGGAAGTGCGTGGCCTGTGCCGCGGGCGTGCCATACGCGACGTGGGCTTTGCGGTGCGCCAGGGCGAGATCGTGGGCTTTGCCGGGCTCATGGGTGCCGGGCGCACCGAGGTGGCGCGGGCCATCTTTGGCGCTGATGCGCTCGATGCCGGAGAGGTGAAGGTGCATGGCCGCGTGCTGCGTCTGCGCAGCCCGCAGGACGCGGTGCGCGCCGGCATCGGCTACCTGTCCGAAGACCGCAAGCACCTGGGCCTGGCCACCGGGCTGGACGTGGAGGCCAACATCACCCTGCCCAGCCTGCACCGCTTCGTGCGTGCGGGCTTTGTGCTCGACGCGCGCCGCAGCCGCGCCGTGGCGCAGGAGCAGGTGCGGTCGCTGCGCATCAAGACCCCCTCGCTGGCGCAGGCGGTGCGGCTGCTGTCGGGCGGCAACCAGCAAAAGGTGGTCATTGCCAAGTGGCTGGTGCGCCATTGCGATGTGCTCATTTTTGACGAGCCCACGCGCGGCATCGACGTCGGCGCCAAGGCCGAAATCTACCGCCTGCTCCAGGACCTGGCCGCCCAGGGGCGCGCCATCATCGTCATCTCCAGCGAGCTGCCCGAGGTATTGCTGCTCAGCCACCGCATTCTGGTGATGTGCGAAGGGCGCATCACCGGAGAGGTGAGCGCCGATACCGCCACCCAGGAACACATCATGGCCTTGGCCACCCAGCGCGACAGCGCACTGCCCCCCGCCTGAAAAGCCCCTACCCACCTCCCAGCAAAAAATGAAGCAAGAGACATCTTCCTCCCTGGCGCAAGGCCTTTGGCATGGCCTGCGCGGATCGGCCAGGCAAAAGCTCCTGGCCTTCGCCAGCCTGTTGGCCTTGTTCACGGTGTTTTCCGTGCTCAAGCCCGAGGCCTTCATGACCCAGGACAACATCCTGGGCATCCTGCAGTCCACCACCGTCATCGGCGTGCTGGCCATTGCCAGCACCTTCGTCATCATCACGGCGGGCATCGACATGACGGTGGGCGTGCTCATGACCTTCACCGCCGTCATGGCCGGCGTCTTCATGGTGCGGTGGGGCTGGCCCCTGCCGCTGGGGGTGCTGGGCGCCATCGGCGTGGGCTGCGCCAGCGGCGCGCTCTCGGGCCTGGCGATCACGCGGCTGCGGGTGCCGCCCTTCATCGCCACGCTGGGCATGATGATGCTGCTCAAGGGGGCCTCGCTCATCATCACCGGCACTCGCCCGATCTATTTCAGCGACGTCGAGGGCTTTGACCAGATTTCATTGGGCTCCCTTCTGGGCGAGCTGCTGCCCGCGCTGCCTGTCCCCAATGGCGTGGTGGTGTTCTTTGGCGTGGCGCTGCTGGCCTCCTGGGTGCTTAACAAGACCGTGCTGGGGCGCTACACCTTCGCCCTGGGCAGCAATGAAGAGGCAGTGCGCCTGTCCGGCGTGAATGTGGACCGCTGGAAGCTCCTCGTCTACACCTTTGCCGGGGGGGGGTGCGGCATTGCAGGCATCCTGATCGCGTCACGGCTCAACTCCGCCCAGCCCGCCCT
The DNA here is from genome assembly GCA_052390055.1 of Rhodoferax sp. Classification (GTDB taxonomy): domain Bacteria; phylum Pseudomonadota; class Gammaproteobacteria; order Burkholderiales; family Burkholderiaceae_C; genus Allorhodoferax. Next base: position 26,363 of record JBQTHH010000004.1, on the reverse strand, counting down.
GGGGCAGGGCTACGAACTCGACGCCATTGCAGCCGTGGTGATTGGCGGCACCTCGCTCAGCGGCGGGGTGGGGACCATCCTGGGCACGGTGATCGGCGCTTTCATCATGAGCGTGCTCATCAACGGCCTGCGCATCCTGTCGGTGGCGCAGGAGTGGCAGATGGTGCTGACCGGGCTGATCATCATCCTGGCGGTCTACACCGACAACCTGCGCCGCAAGTCCTGATCCCTTTTGCCTTGCCCTCGCCCTCTTTTTCACCACAGCGCATCCGCGCATTTTTACAAGGAGACGACCATGCTTACCAAACGCACCCTTATCGCCCTGGGCGCTGCCCTGGCGCTGTCCGGCGGGGCGGCCCAGGCCCAGGAGGTGTATGTGCCCCTGATTTCCAAAGGCTTCCAGCACCAGTTCTGGCAGGCCGTCAAGCAGGGCGCAGACCAGGCCGCCAAGGACTACAAGGTCAAGGTCACGTTCGAGGGCCCCGAGACCGAGCAGCAGGTGGACAAGCAGATCGACATGCTCTCTGCCGCCCTGGCCAAGAAGCCTGCTGCGATCGGTTTGGCCGCGCTCGACAGCAAGGCCGCGATTCCGCTGCTGAAAAAGGCGCAGGCCGCCAAAGTGCCCGTGATCGCCTTTGACTCGGGCGTGGACAGCGACATCGCCCTGACCACCGCACAGACCGACAGCAAGGCCGCAGCGGCCCTGGCTGCCGACAAGATGGCCGAAAAGATCGGCTCCGAGGGTGAGGTGGCAGTGATCGGGCACGACCAGACCAGCACCACCGGCACCGGGCGGCGCGACGGCTTTGTGGAGCGCATCAAGGCCAAGTACCCCAAGATCAGGATCGTCGACGTGCAGTACGGCGGTGGCGACCACCTCAAGTCCGCCGAGATCGCCAAGACCCTGCTGCAGGCCCACCCCAAGCTGAAGGGCATTTTCGGTACCAACGAGGGTTCCGCCATCGGCGCGGGCAAGGGCATGAAGGAGGCCCGCAAAAGCGGCGTCGTGGTCATCGGTTTTGATTCCGGCAAGGCGCAAAAGGACATGATCAACGACGGCACCATCGCGGGCGCCATCACGCAAAACCCGGTGGGTATCGGCTACAAGACGGTGGAGGCCGCCGTCAAGGCCATGAAGGGCGAGAAGCTGCCCAAGATCATCGACACGGGCTTCTACTACTACGACAAGAGCAATATGGCCGATCCGAAGATCGCTGCCGTTCTCTACGATTGATCTCCCGTGGGCAAGCGGATGCAGTGGTATCCCTTGCCCTTTTTGCTGATTGAAAAGGAAAGACTGTGAAACTTCTACGCTACGGATCGCCCGGCCAGGAAAAACCCGGTGTGCTCGACGCCCAGGGCCGGGTGCGCGACTTGAGCGGCCTGGTGGCAGATGTGGCCGGTGCGGCCCTGCTGCCGCACAACCTGGAGCGCTTGCGTGGCGTGGATCTGCAAAGCCTGCCCCTGGTGGCGGGCACGCCCCAAAAAGACCTGCGCCTGGGCCCGTGCGTGGGCAGCGTGGGCAAATTCATCTGCATTGGCCTGAATTACTCCGACCACGCGGCCGAAAGCGGCATGCAGGTGCCGCCAGAGCCCGTGGTGTTCAACAAATGGACCAGCGCCATCGTGGGGCCGGACGATGCGGTGCAGATCCCGCGCGGCTCGCTCAAGACCGACTGGGAAGTCGAGCTGGGCGTGGTCATTGGCCAGGGGGGGCGCTATATCGAGGAGGCCGATGCGCTGTCCCATGTGGCGGGGTACTGCGTGGTCAACGATGTGTCCGAGCGTGAATACCAGTTGGAGCGCAGCGGCACCTGGGACAAGGGCAAGGGCTGCGACAGCTTCGGCCCCCTGGGCCCCTGGCTGGTGACGGCGGATGAGGTGCCCGATCCGCAGGCCCTGAAGATGTGGCTCGAAGTGGACGGTAAGCGCTACCAAAATGGAAGCACTTCGACCATGGTGTACGGGGTGCGCTACCTGATTTCTTACCTGAGCCGCTTCATGAGCCTGCAGCCGGGGGATGTGATCTCCACCGGCACCCCGCCGGGCGTGGGCATGGGGCAAAAGCCCCCGGTGTACCTGCGTGCGGGCCAGACCATGCATCTGGGAATCGAAGGCCTGGGCTGCCAGACGCAAAAGACCGAGCAGGCCTGAGCCATGACCCGAATCACCGATATGCGCGTGCTGGACGTGCGCTTCCCCACTTCGCAGCACCTGGATGGCTCGGACGCCATGAACCCGGACCCGGACTATTCTGCGGCCTACGTCATCCTGGAAACCGACCAGCCGGGGCTGCAAGGCCACGGGCTGACCTTCACCATCGGGCGTGGCAACGAGATCTGCTGCGCGGCCATCGCGGCCATGCGCCACCTGGTGGTGGGCCTGGACATGCAGTGGGTGGCCGAAGACATGGGGCGTTTTTGGCGCAGCGTCACCTCCGACAGCCAGTTGCGCTGGATCGGCCCGGACAAGGGCGCCATCCACCTGGCCACGGGCGCGGTGGTGAACGCTGTGTGGGACTTGTGGGCCAAGATGGAAGGCGTGCCGGTGTGGGAACTGGTGGCGCGCATGAGCCCGCAAGAGATCGTGCGCCTGATCGATTTCCGCTACATCACCGACTGCATCACGCCCGAGGAAGCCCTGGCCTTGCTCACAGAGCGTGCGCAGGGCAAGGCCGAACGCTGGCAGAGCCTGCTGCGTGACGGCTATCCCTGCTACACCACATCGGCCGGTTGGCTGGGGTACGACGATGCCAAGCTGCGCCGCCTGTGCCAGGAGGCGGTGGATGCGGGCTTTAACCACGTCAAGCTCAAGGTCGGGCGCGACCTGACCGACGACATCCGCCGTCTGCGCATTGCGCGCGAGGTGCTGGGGCCGGACCGCCAGCTGATGATCGATGCCAACCAGGTGTGGGAAGTGCCGCAGGCCATCGAATGGGTGCGTGAGCTGGCCTTTGCCAAGCCCTGGTTCATCGAGGAGCCCACTTCGCCCGACGACATCGAGGGCCACCGTGCCATCCGCCAGGGCGTGGCGCCGGTGAAGGTGGCTACGGGCGAGATGTGCCAGAACCGCATCGTCTTCAAGCAGCTCATCATGCGCGGCGCCATCGACGTGGTGCAGATCGATTCCTGCCGCCTCGGTGGGGTGAACGAAATTCTGGCCGTGATGCTCATGGCAGCCAAGTACCAGCTCCCGGTGTGTCCGCACGCGGGCGGGGTGGGGCTGTGCGAATACGTGCAGCATCTGTCCATGATCGACTACCTGTGCATTGCGGGCACCCATGAGGGCCGGGTGATCGAGTACGTGGACCACCTGCACGAGCACTTTGTGCACCCCTGCGAGGTGCGCAACGCAGCCTATATGCCGCCCTTGGCGCCGGGGTTCTCGATCGAGATGAAGCCCGAGTCGCTCAGGCACTACGAGCACCGCACATGAGAATCGACACGCACCAGCACTTTTGGCGCTATGCGGCGCAGGACTACCCCTGGATCGCTGAGGACATGGCCGCGCTGCGCACTGATCGGCTGCCCACCGATGTGGCGCAGGCCTGTGCAGCGGTGGGGGTGGAGGGCGCGATTGCGGTGCAGGCGCGTGCCCAAGTGTGCGAGACCGACTTTCTGTTGGGGCTGACGCAAAACCACCCGCAGGTGCTGGGGGTGATTGGCTGGGCCGACCTGGGCTCGCCGCAGTTGGGGGCGCAGTTGGAGCGGTGGCAGTCGCAGAGCGCCTTCAAGGGGCTGCGCCACCTGCTGCAAGACGAAGCCGATGCCTGCCAGTGGCTGCAGCGCGAAGGGGTGGCGCAGGGCCTGCGCAGCCTGCAGTCGCGCGCGCTGGTGTACGAGGTGCTGGTGTACCACCACCAGATGGATGCCGCCCTGGCGCTGTGCCAGGGTTGTGACGCCCATTGGCTGGTGCTGGACCACCTGGGCAAGCCCCCTTTGGCGCAGTGGGAGCAGGTGGAAGTGCGGCGCGCCTGGCTGCAGAAGCTGCGCGCCCTGGCCGCGCTGCCGCATGTGGTGTGCAAGCTCTCAGGTTTGGTGACCGAACTGGGGGCGGGGCAGGACGCAGGGGGTGTCACGGCACGCGAGGCCATGACCGAGTGCCTGGATGCGGCGCTGGAAGCCTTTGGGCCGCAGCGTCTGATGTTTGGCTCCGACTGGCCGGTGTGCCTGCTGGCGGCGACCTATGCCGACGTGCATGGCGTGGTGCAGGAATGGGCGCAAAAGCGCCTGACGCGCCAGGAGCAGGACCAGTTGTGGGGCGCTACGGCGCAGCGCGTGTATGCATTGGCCGGAGTGGCAACGGCTGCTGCAAGTGGCATGCCGCTTGCCTGAGCGTGTGGCAGAACGCTGGATAGAACGAGCTATAGGAGTATTCCATGGACTTGGAGTTGCAAGACAAGGTCGTCATCGTCACGGGCGGGGCCAGTGGCATTGGTGCGGCCATCAGCCTGGCCCTGGCACGCGAGGGCGCCATTCCTGTGGTGTTGGGCAAGAGCCCCATGCCCGAGGCTTTTGCGCAGGAGCTGGCGCTGGCCTGCCCGCAGCACCGCTTTTTTCAGGTGGAACTCAGCGACGAGGCTGCTTGCGCCCGTGCCGTGCAGGCCACGGTGGCGCAACTGGGCGGGGTGTATGGCCTGGTGAACAACGCCGGGGTGAACGATGGCGTGGGGCTGGAGGCTGGGCGCGAGGCCTTTGTGGCATCGCTGGAGCGCAACCTGATCCACTACTACGTGATGGCGCACCACTGCGTGCCGCACATCCGTGCCAGCCGGGGGGCCATCGTCAACGTTTCGTCCAAAACTGCGCTGACCGGTCAGGGCAACACCAGCGGTTACTGCGCCTCCAAGGGGGCGCAGCTCTCACTCACGCGCGAGTGGGCCGCCAGCTTGCGCGAGGACGGTGTGCGGGTCAACGCGCTCATCCCCGCCGAGGTCATGACGCCGCTGTACGAGCGTTGGCTGCAGACTTTTGACAATCCGCAGGAAAAACTGGCCTCCATCACGGCCAAGATTCCCTTGGGCCAGCGCATGACCACACCCGAGGAAATGGCAGCCATGGCGGTGTTTCTGCTCAGTCCGTGCTCCAGCCACACCACTGGCCAATGGGTGTTTGTGGATGGGGGCTACACGCACCTGGACCGGGCCCTGACATGAAACGCTACGCCCTGGCACTCGACCTGGTGGACGATGCGCAGCGCATCGCCGCGTACGAAGCCGCGCACCAGCGCATCTGGCCCGAGGTGAGCGCCCATCTGCGCAGCCAAGGGGTGCTGGACATGGAGATCTACCGCCTGGGAACGCGGCTCTTCATGGTCATGGAGGTGGATGAGTCGGTCTTTGACGCCGAGCGCATGGCGCGTGAGAGCGAAAGCAACCCGGCCATTGCGCGCTGGGAGGCCCTGATGTGGACCTACCAGGCTCCCACGCCGTGGACACCGGCAGGTGCGAAGTGGGTGGAGATGGCGCGCATCTTTTCGCTGGCGCAGCAGCCGATCTGAATCCCCGTTGGGGGTGCCCTGCGCGTGGGGCCCCAAAACAAAAAAGCCCGCTGTCGCCAGCGGGCTTTTTTGCGACAGGAGGGGGCTGAATTACTTCAGCTTGATTTCCTTGTAGTCCACGTGCTTGCGAGCTTTGGGATCAAATTTCTTGATCAGCATCTTCTCGGGAGTGGTCTTCTTGTTCTTGGTAGTGGTGTAGAAGTGACCGGTGCCGGCAGTGGATTCCAGCTTGATCTTCTCGCGTCCGCCTTTGGTAGCCATGTTGACGACTCCTTAATTACGCTTGACCACGGGCGCGCAAATCGGCGAGCACCGCATCGATACCGTTCTTGTCGATCAAACGCAGGGCGGCGCTGGAAACACGCAGGCGCACCCAGCGGTTTTCCGACTCCACCCAGAAACGGCGGTATTGCAGGTTCGGCAGGAACCGGCGCTTGGTTTTGTTGTTGGCGTGGGAAACGTTGTTCCCGACCATGGGCTTCTTGCCCGTTACGTCACAGACGCGTGCCATTTTTGGACACTCCGATCAAAACAGCCATCACTGGCGACCTGCCCCGCATGCGCGGCACGGTCTCGCTCTGGCCTCACCTCGCCATGAAAAGGGTGGCGGTATCCCCGTTTGCCACAGGCCCTTACGGGCGCAAATTGCAGCAAAGCCCGCCATTGTAACGCATATGCGAGTGCCGGGCCCAGCCCGATCAAGCCCATGGGAACGTAGGAAGATAGGGGGTATTTCTTCCGTTCCAGGAGTTTGTTATGCCCGTCCGTATCGTTCGTTTGGGTTGCGCGCGTGCTGTGGATGAGGGCACGCGCATCGGCACGGTGCGCCGTCCGCCGCGCGGGGTGCCGAAGACGCAGTTTGCGTCCGGCAATTGGTACGACGTGTGGTACCCGAACCTGGCGCCCAGCGTCGAGACCATGAAGCTGGGGCAGGCGGTGCAAAGCGATGCCGACTGGCGCGCGTTCGAAAAGGCCTACCGCGCCGAGATGCGCGAGAGCGCCGCCAGCCGCAGCATCGAACTGCTGGCCACGCTGTCGCGCCAGGCGTATTTTTCCGTGGGCTGCTATTGCGAGGACGAGGCGCGCTGCCACCGCTCCATCCTGCGCCAACTGCTGCAAGAGGCTGGGGCGGAGGTGGTGGCGGATTGACGCGGGCCGCCAGCCACCATATGGGGCCGAGCGTATTCAGCGGCAAGCCCCCCAGTCGCCGACGCCCGGTGCCCACCAGGTGCCGGAGAATTGGCCCGAGCAGCAGAACTGGACGTCGTCCTTGTCCAGATTGGTGCCAGCCGGTGCGCACAGCCTGCGTGAGGAGGGGGTTTCACCACCGTCGTAGGTGTAGATGAACTGGCCTGCGGCATTGGCCATGCGGGTCTGCCTGCCGCTGGTGAGTGTGATGTCGTCCCCATAGCGATCGCTGAGATCGGCATCCGTATAGGGGCCAAAGTCGAAGCGCCACTTTCTTCCATCCCGGTTGTTGTAGACCGCCTTGCGCCACTCTTTTGCGCAAGCCAGTCCGTCGTTCACGCCCGCAAGCTGCGCCAAGTCGGCAAAATTGTTCTGGCTGCCGCCGCACATGAATCCGTCGGGATTGCGCACGCAGCAGTTGTCATGCAGGATGGAACCCACCGCGACGTAGGTTCGGACGGTTCCATTGGGCTGGTTCTCGACTCCGGCCAGAGGCGCTCCGCCGCAGCCCGGGCCGATACCGCCAAAGCAGCGTTCGGGTTGCCCCCTCCTGTTGAGGAATTTGGCCGCCCAAGCCGCACGCGCCCTCTCCATTTCGGCCCGTTTCTGGGCCTCCTGCTGCGCGCGCAATGCTTCTTGCTGGGCCTGCTGTTCGGCCGCGGCCCGCCCCGCCATATTGGTGTAGTACTGGGAGACCCCGGGTTGTCGCAGGTAGGCCAGCAGCCCGCGGTAGCCGCCGCCTTCGCGCCCGGCCAGCATGTCCACGATGGCGTTTTTGATCAAAGCTTCCTGGTCCCACCAGTTGGTCCCTTTGAAAGCTTCGCTCAGCGCCCGGCGCGCGGTTTCGCGCTGCTCTGCCGGGGCGGTCTTGAGCCAGCCGATGTGGGCGGCGGCCAGCGTGTCCGCCGTGGCCATCATGGCCCCGTTGGCGGGTTGCGAGAGCCAGTAGTTCAGTTCGTCATTGGAGGGATTGCGGCCAAAGGCGATCAGGTAGGAGTTGACGATCAACTCGCGGCCCCCGGCCCGCGAGGCCATGTTTCCCGGGGGAGCGGACGCTTCCGATTTGGCCACCGTCAAGCGCCCGCGTATCCAGCCGTTGGCGCAGGGGCGATCACACCCGCCGGTGATGGTGGTGGTGCCAGGCTGCTGGTTGGCAGGAATCTGGAAATCCTGTCGGTATTGTCCCGATGCGTCGACTTTGGCCACGCCAAGGTGAACCCATTTGCCTTGCCATATGTAAAAACTCATGTAGGAATTCGGCTGCGCTTTGCCGGAGACTGTCAGGCCCTGGCCGGCACTTGCCTGGCTGGGGGTGAATGCCATGTTGGCCCCCCATGCACTGGCCATAGACAAAGCGAACAGCGCTCCAAATAAGCACCGCATCAACGCAGATTTCATGGTGTCCTCCTGGTTTTAGGTTTCTGGGATTGCTCATTCCACGCATCCCGGTTGGGAATACTTGGGAATGCTGGGGTTGCACTTCGGTCCGGATACCGGACTGGGCATGCTGGGATGGGGGGTGGCCGGTACGGGCTGGGGGGCTGGGTAGGCACTGGGCGCCTGCGACGGCGGGGCCGGGTAGGCGGTTGCTGGCGATGGATTGGGCGTCGCTGTGGCTGGTGTCGGATAGGCCGCGGGCGGGGGATAGCTTTCGGGAGCCGGTGCCGGATAGGCGGCGGGTGCGGCAGGGTTGTCGGGCAGTGGGGCGGGGTAGCCGCCAGGGGCCGGGGCGGGGTAGCCGCCCGTAGGGGCAGCGGGGTAGCCCCCCGAGGGAGATGAGGGGTAGGAGGGGTAGCCGCCGCCTGGTGTGGATGGGGAGCGGCCGGGCTGGCCCAGGGCGTTGAAAAGGTCTCCAATGGTCTTGAGGGCACGGGCAAATCCGTCCAGGGCCTGGACCGGGTCCGATGGCGCGGCGGGCACTGGCGCCCCCTGCGGTGCACCGGCCGATGGCGGGTAGCCCGGATTGGCTGGGGCGGGTTCCGGGTAGGCGGCTTGGGGGGCGGGGTATGCCCCGGTGCTTGGTGGCGCTGGGTAGGCGCTGGGGCCGGTGGGTGTGGGTGGGGAGTATGGCGAGCCGGGTGCTGGTGCAGGGGGGTAATCGGCGCTTGGGGCGGGGTTGTTGGCGGATGTCGGTGCCGGAGCGGCGGGTGCTGCCTGCGGCAGGCTGCTGCGGTAGATGCCGCCACGCAGGTGCGCTTCCCAGTCCGATTTCACGGCGGGCAGGTGGAACGCGGCCACGGCCACGGTTTCTGCCGGGTAGACCAGAAACACCACGTAGTCGCGATTGACGGGGATCTGGTTGTAGCGATTGGTACCCAGGCGCACCTGGGTGGATGAGATGTCGATCACCAGGCCGGTGACGGAGCCAGGGGGAAGCGTGGCGCGGTGCCCGTATTGGGACGCCAGTTCCTGCGGAACAATGGCGAAGCCGGTGGCTCCAGAGATGGCTTCATTGAAGTCGATTTGCAGCGTAACCCCGACCCGGGCGGGGCTGGCAGCGCTGCCGCGCTGGCTGGAAGCGGCGGATGCTGCTGGGGCGTTATCGCAAGCGGCGCACAGGTAGGTGGCGGTGTGCTCCAGGCCCTTGTAGCTGTATTGGAAGCGGATGGTGTTGCTGTCCACGAGTTGTCCGGGGCCGCGGATGGTGGACTCGGAGAACGTGACCTGGTCGCCCCTGACGGTGTAGCGCCCGGTGGTGGAGGATTCGCTGTAGGTGCCGTCGGCGCGGATCTCTATGGGTGGCGCATAGGTACAGCGCCCGCCAGCGCCCCCGACGTTGAAGCTGACGCAGCGGTAGGCCCCAATGCCGATGGCCTCACTGGGCGTGCTCAGCGCGCTCAGGATGCCGAAGAGACCCAGCAAGAAAAGCCGCCGCATGGTGCGGCGCACAGCGTGTTCGCTGTAAAGGTCTTGACGCGTGTGCTCGACATTCTTGACCATGGCTCTGCCCCCGATTGAACTTATTGTTGGGCTGACTCTGGCGGCGCATTATGTGCCGATCACTGCAAAATACAAGCAAGGGCCCGGTGCGCCAGGGCTTGGGGCTGAGGCGGCTTGGGCGCACCGATGAAGCGGCGTGTATCCATGGTGGTGGTGAGCAAACTTTGCAAGGGAGGGCGTTATGGTCTGGTCTGTGAAAGCGCGCACGCGCGGGGTGTGCGTGGGGCTGTTGCTGTTGGCGGCGGCGGGTGCGGTGGCCTTGAGTTGGCCACGTACTGCGATTCTGGAAGACGCGCTGCAGCCGCTGCTGACGCAAACGGGGTCGGATGCCGCTTTGGTGGCGCGTGCGCTGTTTCAAAACTATGACGAGACCCGCTCCATCGCGGCGCGCTGGAGCGGGGTGTATTGGAGTTTTACCTTTGCTGCAGCGGTGTGCAGCGCACTGGCGGGGGTGATCCTGAAATTCGAGACTTGGCTGGCCAGCGCAGAGGCCAAGAAGGATTGGGCCGCCGCGCTGTCGGTGACGGCGGCGCTGTTGATCACGATCTCCACCAGTGGGGACTTCCAGCGCAAATGGCAGGCCAACCGCGTGGCGGCGGCCGAGCTGGAGCGGCTGGGCTATGCGCTGCTGTACCAGCGGGGCGCCAATGCAGCCCAGTACTACGCTGCCATAGGCGACGTTTTGCAGCGGCGCAATCTGGCGGTGGTGGGTGATTGGGATGGCAAGAGCAGCCAGACCTCGGCGGGGGCTGCAGGCGCCGCAGCGCAGGCCACCCCGCCTGCGGCAGCCGCATCTACCCCGGCAACGCTGCGCTGAAGCGGGCGGCGGCGCGCATCAGCCCTGCTGTTCGAGGTAGCGCTGGGCGTCGAGTGCGGCCATGCAGCCGGTGCCTGCGCTGGTGATGGCCTGGCGGTAGACGTGGTCGGCCACGTCACCGGCGGCAAACACGCCGGGCACGCTGGTCTGGGTGGCAAAGCCCTGCAGGCCACCTTTGGTGACGACGTAGCCCCCGTTGAGTTCGAGCTGGCCTTGGAAGATGTCGGTGTTGGGGGCGTGGCCGATGGCGATGAAGCAGCCTTTGAGGGCAATGTCTTCGGTGGCGCCGCTGTTCACGTCCTTGAGGCGGATGCCGGTCACGCCGGATGCATCGCCCAGCACTTCGTCCAGGGTCTGGAAGGTCTTGAGCACGATCTTGCCCTCGGCCACCTTGGCCATGAGCTTGTCCACCAGGATGGGCTCGGCCTTGAACTTGTCGCGCCGGTGCACCAGGTAGACCTTGGCGGCGATGTTGGACAGGTACAGGGCTTCTTCCACGGCGGTGTTGCCGCCGCCGACCACGCAGCACACTTCGTCGCGGTAGAAGAAGCCGTCGCAGGTGGCGCAGCCGGAGACGCCACGGCCCATGAAGGCTTCTTCGCTGGGCAGGCCCAGGTACTTGGCCGAGGCGCCGGTGGCGAGGATGAGGGCGTCGCAGGTGTAGCTGCCGCTGTCGCCGGTGAGGGTGAAGGGGCGTTGGCCCAGGTCTACGGCGTTGATGTGGTCGAACACGATCTCGGTGTTGAAGCGCTGGGCGTGCTCCAGAAAGCGCTGCATCAGCTCCGGGCCTTGCACGCCGTGCACGTCGGCGGGCCAGTTGTCGACCTCGGTCGTGGTCATGAGCTGGCCGCCCTGGGCCATGCCGGTGATCAGCAGGGGCTGGAGGTTGGCGCGGGCGGCGTAGACGGCGGCGGTGTATCCGGCGGGGCCGGAGCCCAGGATCAGGACTTGCGCGTGGCGGGTGTGGGGTGTGGACATGGAGCGGCTCAGGTAGGCGTGGGGCAAAGGGCGCGGGCCTGTTGTACATTTGGGCCCGTTGCCCGTTTTCAATGCGGTGCGCGCCGTGGTTCAGCGGGCGCGAGCTATTGTAGTCACCCCCATCTTTTCCCTATTCGCCCTGTGCAACTGCCATGTCCAAGCTGAGCAATCTCGATCTGGTGCGACGCATTCCCTTGTTCATGCACTTGACCGATGAGCAGGCGCACACCCTGCTGGGCCAGGTGCAGAAACGCCGCTTTCCCCGCGGGTCGGTGGTGGTGCGCCAGGGGGAAACCAGTGGTGAGCTGTATGTGATGCTCAGCGGACGCGCCCATGTGGTGGTGGAGGGTTCGGGCGACCGGCGCGTGATCGTGGCCACGCTGCGCAGCGGTGATTGCATTGGCGAGATGAGCGTGATCGACAACGAATCCCACAGCGCTTCCGTGGTGGTGGACATCGCCGCCGATGTGTTGGTGTTGTCGCGCGAGGCGTTTTCGCGCTGCATCATGCAGAACGCGGCCATTGCCCACGCGGTGATGGAGGCGCTGGTGCACCGTATGCGCGCGTCCACCAAGAAGATCGGTTCGCTGGCGCTCATGGGGGTGTATGGCCGGGTGGCCAATATCCTGCTGGACATGGCGGTGCCCGAAGAGGAAGGCGGCACCATGATCGTGCGCGAAAAGCTCACCAAGCAGGACATCGCCCGCATGGTGGGGGCTTCGCGCGAGATGGTCAGCCGCGTCATGAAGCACTTTGTGGAGCAGCATTTCTTGCAGGTGCTCTCGAATGGTCATATCCGCATTTTTGAGCGCCGCAAGACGCCCCGCTAGCGGGGGTGCGCGGCCCGGCCTGTGTTGATGAGTTATTCACTGCATACCCTGCATCCGCGCCCGCCCGAGCCCAAGCCCAAGCCGCGCTCGCCCGTGTCCCGTTTTGCCAGCGAGGTGGGCCTGCTGCTGGGCTTTGTGCTGCTGGTGGTGTGGCTGGTGGCGCTGCTGACCTATTCGCCGCAGGATGCCGCCTGGTCCACCTCGGGCCACGGCACCGGGCTGCACAACCGCGCCGGGCGCCTGGGCGCGTGGCTGGCGGATATGGGCTACTTCCTGCTGGGCTACTCGGTGTGGTGGTGCGTGGCCCTGGGGGTGCGGGCCTGGCTGGGCGCGCTGGCGCAACGCTTGCGCAGCGAAGACTGGGACGCCGCCACGCGGACCGGGGCGGGGACTGCGCCCGCATGGAACGGGGCCCGGCTGCGCGCCGCCACCGGGATCGTTTTGCTGTTCTATGCCAGTGTGACGCTGGAATGGACGCGCCTGTACCGCTGGGAAGAGGGCCTGCCGGGCCACAGCGGGGGCGTGCTGGGCTATTGGCTGGGGCCGTGGAGCATGCAGTGGCTGGGCTTTGGCGTGTCCGGGCTGGTGGCCATCGTGCTCGGGCTGGCGGGCATGGCAATGGCCTTTGGGTTTTCCTGGGCGCATTGGGCCGAGCGCATCGGGGCCTGGGTGGATGGCCTGATTGAAAACCAACGTGAGCGCCGCGAGATGGCGCAGGACCTGCAGCTGGGCCAGCAGGCGGCGCGCGAGCGCGAAGAGATCCTGATCGAAGAACACGTGGAGCACGAGGTGCACCCGCCGGTGCCGGTGGTGATCGAGCCGCCTGCCCCGGTCTTGCCGCCTGCGCGCAGCGAGCGCGTGGCCAAGGAGCGCCAAAAGCCGCTGTTTACCGAGATGCCCGACAGCAAGCTGCCGCAGGTGGACTTGCTCGACACCGCCCAGCAACGCCAGGAATCGGTCAACACCGAAACCCTGGAAATGACCAGCCGCCTGATCGAGAAGAAGCTCAAGGACTTTGGCGTGGAGGTGCGTGTGGTCACGGCGCAGCCTGGCCCGGTGATCACGCGCTACGAGATCGAGCCTGCCACGGGCGTGAAGGGCTCGCAGATCGTGGGTCTGGCCAAAGACCTGGCGCGCTCCCTGAGCTTGGTGTCCATCCGCGTGGTGGAGACCATTCCTGGCAAGAACTACATGGCCTTGGAGTTGCCCAACGCCAAGCGCCAGAGCATCCGCTTGTCGGAAATCCTGGGCTCGCAGGTCTACAACGAGGCCAAGAGCCTGCTGACCATGGGCCTGGGCAAGGACATCGTGGGCCTGCCGGTGGTGGCCGACCTGGCCAAGATGCCGCACGTGTTGGTGGCGGGCACCACGGGCTCGGGCAAGTCGGTGGGCATCAACGCCATGATTCTGTCGCTGCTCTACAAGGCCGAGGCCAGCGACGTGCGCCTGATGATGATCGACCCCAAGATGCTGGAAATGTCGGTCTACGAAGGCATTCCGCACCTGCTGTGCCCGGTGGTGACGGACATGAAGCAGGCCGCGCACGGCCTGAACTGGTGCGTGGCCGAGATGGAGCGGCGCTACAAGCTCATGAGCAAGATGGGCGTGCGCAACCTGGCCAGCTACAACAGCAAGCTCGGCGACGCCCAGGCGCGCGGCGAGTCCATTCCCAACCCCTTCAGCCTCACGCCCGAAGCGCCCGAGCCCTTGGAGCGCCTGCCGCACATCGTGGTCGTGATCGACGAGCTGGCCGACCTGATGATGGTGGTGGGCAAGAAGATCGAAGAACTCATTGCCCGCCTGGCGCAAAAGGCGCGTGCCGCCGGCATCCACCTCATCTTGGCCACCCAGCGCCCCAGCGTGGACGTGATCACCGGCCTGATCAAGGCCAACATCCCGACCCGCATCGCCTTCCAGGTGAGCAGCAAGATCGACAGCCGCACCATCCTGGACCAGATGGGCGCCGAAGCCTTGCTGGGCATGGGCGACATGCTCTACATGCCCAGCGGCACCGGGCTGCCCATGCGCGTGCACGGCGCTTTTGTCAGCGACGACGAGGTGCACCGTGTGGTGAGCTACCTCAAGGAGCAGGGCGAGCCCAACTACATCGAAGGCGTGCTCGAAGGCGGCACGGTCGACGGTGAAGACGGCCTCGGTGCTCTGGAAGGCGGCGAGGGCGGCGAAAAAGACCCCATGTACGACCAGGCCGTGGAGGTGGTGCTCAAGAACCGCAAGGCCAGCATCTCGCTGGTGCAGCGCCACCTCAAGATCGGCTACAACCGCGCCGCCCGGCTGGTGGAAGACATGGAAAAAGCCGGGCTGGTTTCCAGCATGAACGGCGCCGGGCAGCGCGACATCCTCGTGCCCGCCCGGGCCGAATAGGCCCCACACGCAATGAAACGACTGATTTCTCTGGTTGCTACTGTATTTATAGCAACAACATCAATATCCACGCGGGCCAATGGCCTCAATGACCTGGAAAATTTCGTACGCACGGCCAAAAGCGGGCGCGCCGAGTTCATCCAGGTGGTGACGCAGCCCGCGCGCGAGGGGCAGGTGGCGCGCAGCAAGACCTCCAGCGGCAGCTTCGCGTTTTCGCGCCCGGGCAAGTTCCGCTTCGACTACCGCAAGCCCTTCGAGCAAACCATCGTCGCCGACGGCAGCCAGCTCTGGCTCTACGACGTGGATCTGCAGCAGGTCACGGTGCGCAAGCAAAGCGCCGCCCTGGGCTCGGCGCCTGCGGCCCTGATCGCCTCCAGCGGCGACATGAAGGCCGTGTTGGCCGACTACCAACTCAGCGACGGCGGCAGCCAGGACGGTGTGGCCTGGGTGCTGGCCACGCCGAAGTCCAAGGACGCGGGCGTGGCCAGCGTGCGCGTGGGCTTTGTGGGCGGCGAGCTGGCGCGCCTGGAGATGGTGGACAGCTTTGGCCAGCGCTCCGAACTGCGCTTCACGCAGGTGCAGACCAACCCCAGCCTGGAGGGCGGCCTGTTCCAGTTCAAACCCCCGGCCGGGGTGGACGTGGTGCGCCAGTGAGCCCGCCCGGCGCGCCCAGCCACCAGCCCCTGGCCGAGCGGCTGCGACCGCGCCAGTTGGGCGAGGTCATTGGCCAGCAGCACTTGCTGGGGCCGGGCATGGCGCTGCGCTTGGCGTTTGAGTCGGGCCAGCCGCACAGCTGCATCCTGTGGGGCCCGCCCGGTGTGGGCAAGACCACCATCGCGCGGCTCATGGCCGACGCGTTTGACGCCCAGTTCCTCACCATCAGCGCCGTGCTCGGCGGCGTCAAGGACATCCGCGAGGCGGTGGAGCAGGCCCAGACCGCACGCGACGGTCTGGAGCAACGCCGCACCATCGTGTTCGTGGACGAGGTGCACCGTTTCAACAAAAGCCAGCAGGATGCCTTTTTGCCGCATGTGGAAAGCGGCCTGTTCACCTTCATCGGCGCCACTACCGAAAACCCCAGCTTCGAGGTCAACGCCGCGCTGCTGTCGCGCTCGGTGGTGTACGTGCTGCAGCCCCTGGGCCCCGAGGACTTGCAGCAAATTGTGCAGCGGGCCCGCGAACAGCAAGCCTTTCCTGCTATTGAAAAAGAAGCAAGCGAGCTGCTGGTGGCCTATGCCGATGGCGACGCCCGGCGCCTGCTCAACACCCTGGAAATGCTCGAAGTGGCGGCGCGCCAGCAGCAGGTGGGCACGATCGGCGTGCCCTGGCTGCAGCAGGTGCTGGGCGAGCGGCTGCGCCGCTACGACAAGGGCGGCGAACAGTTTTACGACACCATCTCGGCCCTGCACAAGAGCGTGCGCGGCTCCGACCCCGACGCCGCCCTGTACTGGCTGGTGCGCATGCTCGACGGCGGCGCCGACCCGCGCTACCTGGCCCGGCGCCTGGTGCGCATGGCCAGCGAAGACATCGGCCTGGCCGACCCGCGCGCGCTGCGCCTGGCGCTGGACTGCGCCGAGGTCTACGAGCGCCTGGGCAGCCCCGAAGGCGAGTTGGCCCTGGCCGAATGCGTGGTCTACCTGGCCGTGGCGCCCAAGTCCAACGCCGTCTACACCGCCTACAAGGCCGCGCGCGCCTGGGTCAAGCAGGACGGCACCCGCCCCGTGCCCCTGCACCTGCGCAACGCACCCACGAAGCTGATGAAGCAGCTCGACTATGGCAAGGGCTACCGCTACGCCCACGACGAGGAGGGCGGCTTTGCCGCGGGCGAAAACTACCTGCCCGAAGGCATGCCGACGCCGGGCTTCTACCAGCCCGTGGAGCGCGGGCTGGAGATCAAGATTGCAGAGAAGCTGCGCCAGTTGCAGGCACGCAATGCGCAGGCAACGGGGGCCAAGGCGGGCACGTGAGCCCGCGCGCTCACCGGGTATCCAGAAACCGGAGTGCCCCCACCTTCATGGCCTTGGAGGAGCCGACCTTGCAGGACGCGGGATCGAGCTGTTGCATCCAGCGCTTGAAGTGCAGCAACGGGGGCGGATTCATGACGCAAGCCGGGTTGTCGTAGGGGTGCCCGTGGCGCGCCAGCAGGTGGCCCAGCTCATGAACCACCATCAGTGCGATGGCTTCGTTGCGCTGGTCTGGGCTGTCGAACGCCCCGTCCCGCAGGCCGCTGGTTACCGGGTCGCTGGACACAAAGGGGAACAGGCTGACGACCGACGCCGCACCCAGGCTGTTTTTCTTGGCGGTGGTCGTCAAGCCATTCGAGACACCGCCCCGAATGGCGCTGTGCACGGAGTTGTCCACGTATTCCGCGCTGGCGATGATCTGGTTGGTCAGGATCAGGTGGTGGGGCGTGTGGTGGCCGACATAGGCGTGCCACATCAGGTACTCATTGGCCGTGCTGTCGTCGATCAGCACCGACCCGCCGCGGGTGCGGGCCGATCGCCAACCCTGCAATCGGCCCAGTTGGGTTTCCACCAAGGCCTCGGAAAAATCGCTGAGGGATGCGCTCTTGGGCGGCGCAATCAAGTATGGGAGCGCAAAATCCCGCGCCCGCTGGGTGTCGTCTCCCGACTGCTGCAGTGCATTGGCTGTGCCGGTGACCAGGCGGCGCCAGTCGCCGGTTTGCCCTTTGAAATCGAAAACCCGGCTCTTGATGGACGCCAGCGCTTCGGGGGGTACCGAACGGACCACCGCACCGATGTCTTCGGCTTCCGCTATCGGTGTGAACTCGACCTGGAGGGCCAGGTGTTTTTCCAGCAGGGCGGCCGCTTTTCTGAGAACGTCGGACAGTTCCGATCGGTCCAGCGACGGCAAATGGGGGTTGAACACATACTCCACCGAGAGCCTGTGTTTTTGGTCTTGCGGCGGTATGGGCAGAAAACGCGGCTGGGCATCGCTGCGAAACAGTTCCCATGCATGGCTGGTGCACGCGAGCACAAGGCCCAGAAGCAAGGAGCAGACTTTGTAATGGTTCACGACACCTCCCTGGTGGTGGCGGAATTATGCGTGGCGGGCGCGCGGCTTCCTCATCGGCGCCTCCTCGGTGGCGCTGATCGTGGACCACGGCATGCGCCAGATGCAGGATCAGCAGCAGGACGAGTTCTATTACCTCACCGTCATGAACGAAAAACTACGCCCAGTCCTGCATCAGTGCCGAACACGCGCCCGGCATCGTCGCCGGGGGCTACCGGCACCTGCTGCTGCAGGTCGGCCTTGGCCGCCGCGCCGCCATCTGGCGCGCCAGTGGCCCCGACCCGATCAGCATAAGTGGAACTAATGAAGCGATGGAAAAATTCATCAAAGCTGTTTGTTAGGGTAAACCCATGGCCGACGCAGTAGGGGGGGAGCAACCCCCTTCGCTACAATCTCGCCCACCTTTTCCGCCGGTCGGGTCCTACCGGGTCCATCCTTCGGCGGAGTTCCCCAACGAACTGGTACAGCCCACAAGGCCACATCGCATGTCAGCCCACCGCTGATCGAGATGCTGGCCATCCCTTGGAGAAAAATATATGGATATCTTGTTGCAGCAGATCATCAATGGTCTGGTGTTAGGTAGCATGTACGCGTTGATCGCGTTGGGCTACACCATGGTCTACGGGATCATCAACCTCATCAACTTCGCCCACGGCGAGGTCATGATGGTGGGGGCCCTGACCAGCTGGACCATCATCGGGCTGATGCAGGATGCCATGCCGGGTGCGCCGGGCCCCATCATTTTGCTGCTGGCCCTGGTGATCGCCTGTGTGGTCGCCGCCGCGCTGAACTTCACCATTGAGAAGGTGGCCTACCGCCCGCTGCGCAACTCCCCCAAGCTGGCTCCGCTGATCACCGCCATGGGCATGTCGCTGCTGCTGCAGACCCTGGCCATGATCATCTGGAAGCCCAACTTCAAGGTCTACCCGACCCTGCTGCCCACCGACCCCATCTTCATCGGCGGCGCGGTGATTTCTCCCACCCAGGTGGTGATCCTGGCCACCACCGCCCTGTCGCTGGCGGTGCTGATGTGGCTGGTGAACTACACCAAGCTGGGCCGTGCCATGCGCGCCACGGCCGAGAACCCGCGTGTGGCAGCCCTCATGGGCGTCAAGCCCGACGTGGTGATCTCCGCCACCTTCATCATCGGCGCGGTGCTCGCTGCCATCGCTGGTGTGATGTATGCGTCCAACTACGGCACCGCGCAGCATGCCATGGGCTTTTTGCCGGGTCTGAAGGCCTTTACCGCAGCGGTGTTCGGCGGCATCGGCAACCTGGCCGGTGCGGTGGTGGGGGCCATTGCCCTGGGCCTGATCGAGTCCATTGGCGCGGGCTACATCGGTGTGCTTACCGGCGGTGTGCTGGGCAGCCACTACTCCGACATTTTTGCCTTCATCGTGCTGATCGTGGTGCTGACCGTGCGTCCTTCGGGCCTGCTGGGTGAGCGCGTGGCCGATCGCGCTTGAGGAGACCGAATCCATGAAAAACCAGAAACTGTCCGTCGTCCTGGCTGCGGCCGTGGGCCTTGTGATCCTTCCCTTCATCCTGCAGGGCTTTGGCAACGCCTGGGTGCGCATCGCCGACATGGCGCTGCTGTTCGTGCTGCTGTCGGTGGGTCTGAACATCGTGGTGGGCTACGCCGGTTTGCTCGACCTGGGCTACGTCGCCTTCTTCGCCATTGGTGCCTACACCTACGGTTTGCTGGCCTCGCCGCACCTGGTGGACAACTTCCCGGCCATTGCCGCCATGTTCCCGGCGGGCATGCACATGCACCTGATCTGGGCCATCCCGGTGACGGCCATCATGGCGGGCATCTTTGGGGTGCTGCTGGGCGCGCCCACGCTGCGCTTGCGCGGCGACTACCTGGCCATCGTGACCCTGGGCTTTGGTGAAATCATCCGCGTGTTCATGAACAACCTGGACCACCCGGTGAACCTGACCAACGGCCCCAAGGGCATCGACCAGATCGATTCGCTCACCCTGTTCGGCCTGAACTTTGCCAAGAAACAGGAGTTCTTTGGCGTGGAAGTGGCCTCGGTCACCATGTACTATTACGTGTTCCTGGCCCTGGTGGTGTTCAGCATCATCATCAGCCACCGCCTGGAGCTGTCGCGCATCGGCCGTGCCTGGATGGCGATCCGCGAGGATGAGATTGCCGCCAAGGCCATGGGCATCAACACCCGCAACATGAAGCTGCTGGCCTTCGGCATGGGCGCCACCTTCGGCGGTGTTTCGGGTGCCTTCTTTGCCGCCTTCCAGGGCTTCATCTCGCCCGAGTCCTTCAGCCTGATGGAGTCGGTGATGATCGTGGCCATGGTGGTGTTGGGCGGCATTGGCTACCTGCCTGGCGTGGTGCTGGGCGCAGTGCTGCTGTCGGCCCTGCCCGAGGTGCTGCGCTATGTGGCCGGCCCCCTGCAATCCATGACCGATGGGCGCCTGGACGCCGCGATCCTGCGCCAGTTCCTGATCGCCACGGCCATGATCGTCATCATGCTGCTGCGTCCGCGCGGCCTGTGGCCCTCGCCTGAGCACGGCAAATCCCTGCAAAACACCAAAGCCTGATGAGCGCACGCGAAGGAATGAACATGACAGATACGGTATTGAGTGTTGCGGGTGTGTCCAAGCGCTTTGGCGGCCTGCAGGCCCTGAGCGATGTGGGCATCCAGATCCAGCGCGGCCAGGTGTACGGCCTGATCGGCCCCAACGGCGCGGGCAAGACCACCTTCTTCAACGTGATCACCGGCCTGTACACGCCCGACAGCGGCAGCTTCCATCTGGCGGGCAAGCCCTACCAGCCCACGGCCGTGCATACCGTGGCCAAGGCCGGCATTGCGCGCACCTTCCAGAACATCCGCCTGTTTGCCGACATGACGGCGCTGGAGAACGTGATGGTGGGGCGCCACATCCGCACCCATTCCGGTCTCTTTGGCGCGGTCTTCAAGACCCCCTCGTTCCGCAAGGAAGAGGCCGAGATCGCCGCGCGCGCCCAGGAACTGCTGGAGTACGTGGGCATTGGCAAGTTTGCCGACTACAAGGCGCGCACCCTGAGCTACGGTGACCAGCGCCGCCTGGAGATCGCCCGCGCCCTGGCCACCGACCCGCAGCTCATCGCCCTGGACGAGCCCGCCGCCGGCATGAACGCCACCGAGAAGGTGATGCTGCGCGAACTCATCGACCGCATCCGCAAGGACAACCGCACCGTGCTGCTGATCGAGCACGACGTGAAGCTGGTGATGGGCCTGTGCGACCGCGTGACGGTGCTGGACTACGGCAAGCAGATCGCCGAGGGCACGCCTGCCGACGTGCAGAAGAACGAAAAAGTGATTGAAGCCTACCTGGGCACGGGTGGCCACTGAGGATTGCTATGACGACACAGAACGTATTGCTGAAGATCAAGGGCCTGAAGGTTTCCTACGGGGGCATCCAGGCGGTCAAGGGCGTGGACTTCGAGGTGCGCGAGGGCGAGCTGGTTTCGCTCATCGGCTCCAACGGCGCTGGCAAGACCACCACCATGAAGGCCATCACGGGCACCTTGCCCATGGCTGCGGGTGACATCGAGTACCTGGGCAAGAGCATCCGTGGCCAGGGCCCCTGGGACCTGGTCAAGCAGGGCCTGGCCATGGTGCCGGAAGGCCGCGGCGTGTTCACGCGCATGACCATCGTCGAGAACCTGCAGATGGGCTCCTACATCCGCAACGACAAGCCAGAAATTGCGGCCGACATCGACAAGGTGTTCACCATTTTCCCGCGCCTGAAGGAGCGCCGCGACCAGCTCGCCGGCACCATGTCGGGCGGTGAGCAGCAGATGCTGGCCATGGGCCGCGCGCTCATGAGCCGCCCCAAGGTGCTGCTGCTGGACGAGCCCTCCATGGGCCTGTCGCCCATCATGGTCGACAAGATCTTTGAAGTGGTGAAGGACGTGTACGCCCAGGGCGTGACCGTGGTGCTGGTGGAGCAGAACGCCAGCCGCGCCCTGGCCATTGCCGACCGGGGCTATGTGATGGAGTCCGGCATCATCACCATGAACGGCAAGGCCCAGGACATGCTGCACGACCCGAAGGTGCGCGCAGCCTATCTGGGTGAGTAGTTCCAGCACCCCGCCCGCGACGGCGGGCGCACCGGGCCAGGGCGTGTACGTCCTGGCCCTTTTGTTTGTGACCCTGGTGTGGGGGCTCACCTTTCCGGTGCTCAAGATCGCCACCGTGCAGCTCAGCGGCGTGGAGGTTACCGCCTTGCGCTTTGTGCTGGCGGCCCTGTGCATGCTGCTCTTTGTGCGCGGCACGCCACGCCAGACCTGGCGCGACGGCGCGGTGCTGGGGGCCCTGGTGCTCTTGTCCTATGGCCTGCAGGCCTATGGGCTGGAACACATTTCGTCCAACCGCAGCGCCTTTCTGACCAGCCTGAACGTGCTCATGGTGCCGCTGCTGGCGGTGTGCTTCGGCACCCGGCTGACGGCGGTGGTGCTGGTGGCGGCCTGCGTGGCCTGCGTTGGCATTGGGCTGATGTCCTGGGAGGGCGGCGGCCACTGGGGGGCCGACAGCGCCACGGTGCTGGGGGCCCTGGGTTATGCGCTGTACGTGATATTGCTGTCGCGTTGCGCGGCGCGCCATGCGCCACGCCAGTTGGCGGCGACCCAGATCGTGTGGATGGCGGTGTTGGGCCTGGCTTGGATGCTGGGGCAGGATCTGGCCACAGATCGGCTGCATACCCTGGGCGCGCGGGTGGACGCGCAGATCTGGGGGGCCTTGGCCTACCTCGGTCTGGTCGCCACGGCGGCCATGCTGTTTTTGCAGGCCGTGGCGCAGCGCCATGTGTCTGCCAGCAAGGCAGCGCTGATCTATGCCATGGAGCCGGTGTTCGCGGCCCTGTTCGCCTGGCTCATGCTGTCCGAGGCCATGGGCGCGCGCGCCATGCTCGGCGCCGCGCTGGTGGTGGGGGCGGTGCTGCTGAGCGAATGGCGCGTGCATCCGCCCGACGCGGACGGCTGAGCCGCCGCACCAGCACCAGCACCAGCACCAGCAGTCGTTGCCGTAGCAACCGTCGGCGCAGGCCTGTGCTGCACTTTTCGGCGGGCCATGGGCGCTGCAACGCCTGGTTGCCTGCCTATACAGTTCTTTACTGCGGCGTTGCCTGCCTGTGCGGTGGTGTTCCTATTCTGTGGCCCGGAGCTTTTTCCGAACCCACTTTTGCAAAGGAAACCCTGCCATGCGCACCACCGCTGTTTTGTCTGCCCTGGCCTTCGCGTTTGCCGCCAGTGCCGCCCAGGCCCAAAGCACTTCGACCGATACCAGCGCAGCCGCGACCGCCGAACCTGCGGGTGTCCAGCAGCGCATCAACCGCGAGCAGCGGGCCCAGCAGCGCCGCATTCAGGCGGGGGTGGAGTCCGGGACCCTGACCGCGCGCGAAGCGGCACAGCTGGAAAAGGGCGAAGCCCGTATCGACGCCGCCCAGCACCGCGCCAAGGCGGACGGCACCGTCACGCGCCAGGAGCGCAAGCACCTGGCCAGCATGACGGCACGCGAGAGCGGCGCCATTTACCGCCAGAAGCACGACCGCCAAAACGACTTCAACCACAATGGCCGCACGGACCGTGGTGCGGCAGGCAAGGGCGGCGGCAAGTCCTGAGCCACACAGGTAGGGCCGACAAAAACCCGCCGCGGCGTGCGGCCCCGACGGGCGGCCCTGGCGGGTGCTTGGCAACAGGGCCGGTGCGCGGCCGTTCAGGCGGCTGGGCTGAGCGCCTTGTCGGCCTCGGAGGTGAAGGCGTCGGCGAAGAAGGCCTCGGCGGGCAAGCCGGCCAGGGCGCTGAAGTCGCGCCGGGCGCTTTCCACCACCACTGGGGCGCCGCAGGCATAGACCTCGTGGGCGCGGAGGTCGGCAAAGTCTTCCAGTACCGCGCGGTGGACGAAGCCGGTGCGACCGCTCCAGGCGTCTTCGGGCAGGGCGTCTGACACCACCGGCACGTAGCGCAGCATGGGCATGTGCGCCTGCTGCGTGGCGACCCAGCCGTGCAGGTACAGGTCCATGGGGCGGCGCCCACCCCAGTACAGGGTGATGCTGCGCTGGCTGCCCAGGGTGTGGAGCTGCTCCAGCACCGCCTTGATGGGGGCAAAACCTGTGCCCGAGGCCAGCAGGATGATGGGTTTGTCCGAGCGCTCGCGCAGGTAGAAGCTGCCAAAGGGGCCTTCGAAGCGCACGATTTCCTTTTCTGCCATGGTGCCGAACACGTGGTCGGTGAACTTGCCGCCCGGCATGTGGCGGATGTGCAGCTCCAGCGGGGCATTGGGCTGTGGCCGGGTACCCATGGAGTAGCTGCGCCGGCTGCCGTCGCGCAGCACGATGTCGATGTATTGGCCGGCGCGGTAGGCGAACTGGTCGTTGGCGGGCAGTTGCAGCAGCAGGCGCACCACGTCCGGCGCCAGCCGCTCGCGGCGGCTGACGCGCGCGGGCAGCTTCTTGACCGGCAGGGCGCCCTCCTCGGCCACCTGCTTGTTCTCCAGCACCAGGTCGCTTTGCGCCTGGGCGCAGCAGGTCAGCACGTAGCCGGCCGCGAGTTCGTCGGCGCTGAGGGCGTGGGCCTGGTAGGGCAGGTGGCGCACCTGGCCGGAGAGCTTCTTGCACTTGCAGCTGCCGCAGGCGCCGTCCTTGCAGCCATAGGGCAGGGTGATGTCGTGCGCCATGGCGGCGGCCAGCAGGGTTTGTTCCGGGTTGGCGCTGAATTGGCGGCCGCTGGGTTGTACGGTGACGGAAAAAGGTCCACGGGGTCCGGTGGAGTCGCTCATGTTCGTCGTTATCCTTCGGGGGTCTGGGGCCCGTCCGTGCTGCTGTGCAGCGCGCCGCGCAGCGCATGCTGCCGCAGGACGTGGCCGAACTGTTTCGCAGGTACCGATTTTGCCTTCAAACCATTCGTTTTCTGGCGCCCTTCCGGCGCGTTTTCGGCGCGCGCGCGTGCTGGTCATTGGCTGTGGGGACGTGGGTCAGCGCGTGCTGCGCCAGGCCAGCCCGGCGGTGCGCTTTCTGGCCCTGGCCACCAGTGCGCAGCGAGCCGATGCCTTGCGCGCGCAGGGCTGCACCCCCTTGCTGGGGGATCTGGACAAGCCCGCCACGCTGCAGCGGCTCAGCGCCCTGGGCCAGCGTGTGCTCTACCTGGCGCCGCCGCCCCTGCAGGGCTGGAGCGACCCGCGCCTGGTGGCGGCGTTGCGGGCGCTGCGTCGGCGCAGCCCCCCCCGCCAGCTGAGCTATGTGTCCACCAGCGGGGTGTATGGCGACTGTGGCGGCCAGTGGGTGGACGAGACCTGCCTGCCCCAGCCCGCCACGGCGCGCGCGCACCGGCGCGTGCAGGCGGAAAACCAGCTGCGTTTCTGGGGCCGCAGCGCGGGGGTGGGGGTGCAGATCCTGCGTGCGCCAGGCATTTATGCCGCCGATCGCGACGATGGCACGCCTGTGCAGCGCCTGCAAAAGGGCACGCCGGTGCTGCGCGCGCAAGACGACGTGTACACCAACCACATCCATGCCGATGATTTGGCGCGCGCCTGCTGGCGTGCCCTGTGGCGCGGTGCGCCGCAGCGCGTCTACAACGCCAGCGACGACACGGTGCTGAAGATGGGGGATTATTTCGATCTGGCGGCCGACCTGCTGGGCCTGCCGCGCCCGGCGCGCGTGGCGCGTGAGGACGCGCAGCAGGCCCTGTCGGTGATGGTGCTGAGCTTCATGAGCGAGTCACGCCGCCTGCGCAACCAGCGCCTCACGCAGGAGCTGGGCCTGCGCCTGCGCTACCCGACGGTCCGTGAGGGTTTGGTGGCGGGGCTGAACGCCACTAAAGCTGGGTAGGCTGGGCGCGCGGCTGTCCCGTCAGGCCGTAGCAAATGTGGTCCCGCGAGGTCGTTGCTTGGAGTACACGACTGTCCCGTCTATGCCGTGGCAGGCGCTGCCCGGTGCGCGCTCCTGCTGCAGCGGTCGGCTGCGCCGACTCCACCGTGCCAGAGGCTCGGCCGCCGTAGAAGTCGCGCGCACCGGGCAGCACCTGCCACGGCGAAGGGAGGGTGGTGAAGCATGGAAATTTTCACCGGGCATATCTGCAGCGCTCTATCCTGGTAGGGCTGGATTCCTTATGGGCATGCCACCAACGCCACTTCCAAGGTGTGTGCGGGCAGGGCCCAGCGCTTTCCTTGGGGGAGGCGAGACGCGCAGCGGCAGGCGGGGCGCGCGCAGCGCGCTTCGTCAAACATGCTTGCCGCGCATGTTTGAGCGGCGAGAGCGCAGCGAACAGAGCGAGTTGTGCGGCACCCGCCTGCTGTGAGCATCGAGGGAAGCCGCCGCGCAGCGGTGGCCGCACGCATGGAAAGCGCTGGGCCCTGCCCGCACACACCTTGGACACGCGCGCCGCCGCACACGCCTTGGCCACTCATCTCGCAGTACACGCCTTGGCCACACACCGCCCATGAGCGCTATGCGCCTGCAGCCACAACACACAGCCTGAGCAGATATGGCGCGCACACCTTGGGTACGCGCGCAGCAAGGGCAAAGATCCGGCAGTCCTGGAGGGACTGAAGAAAGGCGTTGAAAGGGGGCTAATTCCATTTCTAATTCATAAATGAAATCAATAGACTCCCCACGATCCATGACCAAGATACGATGGAGGCGATCGTTGTGGGGTCTTGTTCCGACGAGCTGAGCGCGTCAACAAGATGGTCCTC
>JBQTHH010000003.1:0-20825 GCA_052390055.1 Rhodoferax sp. | reverse complement strand
GGGCTTGGTCGTGTCAGACGCGGACTACGCCGCCATAAAGATCGATCGCAACGAGTTCCATGGCGACTGGAACTACTGCATTCGATCAGGGTGACATTGACCGAGTAATTTCTTAACGATCCCTAAGTGGTTCGTCAAGTTCATGGGAGTGCCGAACCTCGGCGCTGGCCGTGCATTAATGGACGTTCGTGATGTCCGGACGTTTGTGCTAGCATGCCCCAATGAGCGCAGTTCTGTCCCCCATCGTTTCTGAGTTTGAGACCCAGGAAGCTGCGGATAGCTATGACCAATGGTTTCGGTCAAAGGTTGAAGCCTCTTTGCACTTGGCAGACGACCCCAATACGCCTCGTTACAGCACGGATGAAGTGGCGCGCCGTATGGCCCGGGTGATTAAAGCCGCAGAAACCAAGCATGCTGCCCGTCGTTTGGCTTGAATGCGCTCTTCAAGACCTGCAAGCGATCACCGAGTTCATTGCGGAATCCAATCCGCATGCGGCGCAACAATTGGTGGACCGACTGATTGAGGATGCCGATAGCTTGGGCGTTCTTCCTGTTCAGTATCGGCGTGGCCGCGTCGCAGGCACCCACGAGCTGGTGAGCCATCCCAACTACATTCTGGTCTATCGCCATACCGTGGTGGCCATTGAGATTCTCAATGTGATTCACGCCCGTCAACAGTACCCCCTTTAGCGTCAACCAAGTGTCAACGCCGTTCCAATGCAGGGGGCGCTTCTAAGTGATTGATTCAAAAGGAAATGTTCGACTATTCCGGCCCCGTTGGATGGATTCATAATCCTTTGGTCGCGGGTTCAAGTCCCTCACGCCCTACCATTCAGAAGATCCAGGGGGTGCGTGCATGCGCAGCCCTTTTTCATTGCTGTGCGGCCTGCCCGCCGCGCCGGTGGCTCATGCCAGGGGCTTCTTGGCGTACTGGCGCTCCAGATAGCTGATGATGTCGCGCGACTCGAACAGGCGCAGTCCGGTGTTGGGGTCTTCCAGGCAGGGGATTTGCACCTTGCCCCATTCGGCCAGCACCGATTCGCGCCGACCGCCTGCCTTGGGGCGGTAGGGGCCGGGGCGCAGGCGCAGCACCGCCGGGCCCATGTCGGCCCATTGCTCCTTGCCCAGGTTGTGCAGCACATAGGGCAGCTCCAATTCGCACAGGCGCTCGCGCACCAGGCGTGCATAGGGGCTGCTCTCGAAGCTCCACAGGTGCAGCAGTTTGGGCGGGCGCCGCGAGGGGCGCGCCACCAGGCCGCGCACGCCGCGCAGGGCGCTGGCCATGGCGCCCAGCAGCGGGCGCACGCGGCTGGGGCCGAACTCGGCCGGGGTGTGACCATCGCCGTAGCGTGTGAACAGGTGGTCGACGATGGCCTGGGGCTGGCGCAGCACGGTGCCGCAGTTGGGGTCGAGCAGCATGGGCACGCTGCTGGCGCCGCTGAGCGCCTGCAGCTCGCCCTGGAAGCGTTTGCCCTGCAGTGGGCAGGGGTAGATCTCCACGTCCAGGCCCAGGTCGGTCAGGGCCTCGCGCACGCTGCGGCAGTGGGGGTGGCCTTCCAGATCGAAGAGCTTGGGGGCCATGGGGGGCTGTCGCGCTGCGTGTCGCAGCGAGGTGCCGCGCCACAGCGCCAAAGCGGAGCTGGCGGTGGAGCGCAGCACGTGGAGCTGGTGGGTCAGCGGGTGGGGCATGGTGGTTGGCGGCTGCGGCGGTTTGGAGGCCGAGGATCGGGTATGGTGGCGGCTATTGTCGCGGGAATGGAAGGGACCGATGCAGGCGCAGGATCTGGAATTGCTGGTGCAGCGCACCATGCCCTATGGCAAGTACCAGGGACGTGTGCTGGCCGATCTGCCGGGCTACTACCTGCAGTGGTTTGCGCGCGAGGGCTTCCCGAAGGGCGAACTCGGGCGCCTGTTGCAGCTCATGTTCGAGATCGACCACAATGGCCTGCGCCCGCTGCTCAAGCCCCTGCGCCGTTGATGCTATAGAAACAATAGCGACAACGGCGATATTCACGCGGGCCAGAGCCTGAAAAGGCTCCGAATTTTGCGGGCTTCAGGCCCACCCCTTTCAAGGTCTTGGCTGTTGTGGGTACACGGCTGCCCCGTCAGGCCGCAGAAGTCGCGCGCCCCGGGCAGCGCCTGCCACGGCCAAGGGAGGGTGTAGTACACGAACCATGGAAATGCCCGCGCGGGCATGTCCATAGGGCCGCTTTCGGGTGAGATGGCTTCCTCTGGGCATGCCACCAAGCTCACTTACCGCGCATGTCCGAGCGGCGTGAGCGCAGCGAACACAGCGAGTTGGGCGGCACCCGCCTGGCGCGAGCACCGAGGGAAATCGACGCGCAGCGGCGGTCGCACGCATGGAAAGCGCTGTGCCCTGCCCGCACACGCCTTGCGCACGCGCCGCCGCGCACCCCTGGCGATGCGGGCAGCACAGGCAAAGACCCGGCAATCCTCGAAAGACGGAGGCAAGACCTTGAAAGGGGCGGGCTTCAGGCCTCGCGGCGCAGCGCTGGGAAGAGGATCACGTCGCGGATGCTGGGGCTGTCGGTCAGCAGCATCATCAGGCGGTCGATGCCGATGCCGCAGCCGCCGGTGGGGGGCAGGCCGTATTCGAGCGCGCGCACGAAGTCGTGGTCGAAGTACATGGCTTCGTCGTCGCCGCTGTCTTTGGCGGCCACCTGGGCGGCAAAGCGCGCGGCCTGGTCTTCGGCGTCGTTCAACTCCGAGAAGCCGTTGCCGAACTCGCGCCCGGTGATATAGAGCTCAAAGCGCTCGGTCACTTCGGGGCGTTGGTCGTTGGCGCGGGCCAGCGGCGAGATTTCGGTGGGGTGCTCCATGATGAAGGTGGGCTGCCAGAGCTTTTCTTCCACCGTTTCTTCAAAGTACAGCACCTGCAGGCTGGCCAGCGAGCGCTTGCTCAAGCCGTGCTTGGCTTCGGTCAGGCCGAGCTTGCGCAGCGCGCCCAGCAGCCATTCGGCGCTGTGCACGTTCTCGCCTGCGTCGGTGTACTTCTGGATCGCCTGGACGATGGTCAGGCGCTCGAAGGGCTGCGACAGGTCGACCTCTTTGCCCTGGTAGCTCAGCAGCAGGCTGTCGCCCGCCTTCTGGGCGGCGTCGCGCACCAGGGCCTCGGTGAAGCCCATCAGATCCTGGTAGTTCCAGTAGGCCGCGTAGAACTCCATCATGGTGAACTCGGGGTTGTGGCGCACCGAGATGCCTTCGTTGCGGAAGTTGCGGTTGATCTCGAACACGCGCTCGAAGCCGCCCACGATCAGGCGCTTGAGGTACAGCTCGGGCGCGATGCGCAGGAACATTTCCTGGTCGAGCGCGTTGTGGTGGGTGGCGAAGGGTTTGGCGTTGGCGCCGCCCGGGATGGGGTGGAGCATGGGTGTTTCCACCTCCAAAAAGCCGTGCTGCACCATGAACTCGCGGATGCCGCTCACGGCCTTGCTGCGCGCCACGAAGCGTTTGCGCGCGGCCTCGTCGGTCATCAGGTCCACATAGCGCTGGCGGTATTTGATTTCCTGATCGGCCACGCCGTGGAACTTGTCGGGCATGGGGCGCAGGCTCTTGGTGAGCAGGCGGATGCTGCTGGCGTGGATGGACAGCTCGCCGGTTTTGGTCTTGAACACCACGCCCTCGGCGGCCACGATGTCGCCCAGGTCCCAGTGCTTGAAGGCGTCATACAGCTCATCGCCCACGTCTTCGCGCTTGACGTAGATCTGGATGCGCCCGCCGCTGGCGCCAAAGGAGGCGTCTTGCAGGGTGCAGAAGCTGGCCTTGCCCATCACCCGCTTGAGCATCATGCGCCCGGCCACCTTGGCGTGCTGGTGGATCGCGGCCAGTTCCTCGGTGCTCTTGTGCTGGTAGTGGTCAAAAATCTGCGCGGCCTGGTGGCTGGGCTTGTAGTCGTTGGGGAAGGCCACCCCCTTGCCTTCGGCCTGGCGCTGGCGCAGGGCCTTGAGCTTTTCGCGGCGCTCTTGCATGAGCTGGTTGTCGTCCTGGGGCGCGGCGGCGGGGGTGTGGTCAGACATGGGTGTGTGAGGGCTGGGCACGCGGCGCAGGGCGCGCGCGGGGCGCAAGGGCCCGTGGAGCGTGCGGGGTTGGCAAAAGGGCCGATTTTACCGGGGGGCGGGGCTATCATGCGCTCCCGTGCGAATGTGAACACCCTCTGACGCTTCTTGCCCGCCATGCTCTACCAGATTGTTGCTTTGTTGTTGGAAGTCGGGGTCGGCCTGGTGGCCGGCACCTGCCTGTTGCGGCTGTACATGCAGTGGCTGCGCATCCCTTTGTCGGCACGCTCGGGTAACCCCCTGGGCAAATTCGTGTTTGCCCTGACCGATTGGCTGGTGCTGCCCCTGCGCCGCGTGTTGCCCGCCGTGGGCGCGCTGGACACCGCCAGCCTGGTGGGGGCCTTTTTGCTGGAGTTGGCCCAGTTCAGCCTGCTGTGGGCGCTGACCGGCTTTGCCGCACCCTTGGCCAGCGTGCTGGTGCTGGCTGTGCTGGGCTTGGTGCGCCTGGTGATTTCGGGCCTGACGGCCCTGGTCATTGCCCATGCGGTGCTGAGCTGGATACCCAGCAACGGCTATTCCCCCTTTGCCGATCTGGTGCAGCGCCTGGCTGCCCCGGTGCTGGCGCCGATCCGCAAAGTGCTGCCTCTGTTCGGCGGGGTGGATCTGTCGCCGCTGGTGCTGCTGGTGGGCCTGCAGGTACTGCTGATTTTTCTGGGCAGCCTGCAGGTGGGCTTGCTGGGGTGGGTGAGTTACTGAGTCAGCGCCTCAAATCACCGCATCGGCCGGCTGCCGTTGCAGCATGGCCAAGGTGCTGGCAACCGTCTTGCGCAGTTCGCGGCGGTCGCAGATGAAGTCCACCGCGCCTTTTTCCTGCAGGAATTCGGCGCGCTGGAAGCCCTCGGGCAGGGTCACGCGCACGGTGTTTTCGATCACGCGCGGGCCGGCAAAGCCGATCAGGGCCTTGGGCTCGGCAATCACCACGTCGCCCACAAAGGCAAAGCCTGCGCTCACCCCGCCCATGGTCGGGTCGGTGAGCACACTGATGTAGGGCAGGCCCTTTTTGGCTAGGCGGGTCAGGGCGGCGTTGGTCTTGGCCATCTGCATCAGGCTCAAGAGGCCCTCTTGCATGCGCGCGCCGCCGGTGGCGGTGAAGCACAGGAAGGGCACTTTTTGCTCGATGGCGGTTTCCACGCCGCGCACGAAGCGCTCGCCCACCACGGAGCCCATGGAGCCGCCCATGAATTCGAACTCAAAGCACGCCGCCACCAGGCTGATGCCGTGCACGGCACCGCCCATGACGATGAGCGCGTCGGTCTCGCCGGTGGCTTCCATGGCCTCCTTGAGGCGTTCGGGGTATTTGCGGCTGTCCTTGAACTTGAGCGCGTCCACCGGCAGCACTTCCTGCCCGATCTCGTAGCGCCCTTCGTTGTCCAAGAAGTGGTTCAACCGGGCACGTGCGCCGATGCGGTGGTGGTGGCTGCAGTGCGGGCAAACCCCCTGGTTTTGTTCCAGATCGGTCTTGTAGAGCACGGTTTCGCAGCTCGGACACTTGACCCACAGGCCCTCGGGCACGCTGCGCCGGTCCGCCGGGTCGGTTTGCTGGATCTTGGGGGGAAGCAGTTTTTCAAGCCAACTCATGTTCTGATCTCCGGTTGGCCGGGGCGGCAAGCGGCCCGGCGGTGGGCGCGATTATCGGCGAAGTGGCGCCGGGGGCTGCAAACCCCCGGTATGCCCGAGCCCGCCATGCTGCCACAGTGCGCCGCAAGGCATGGCAGTGGCAAGCGTGTGCTCACGCTGCGTCCATCGCCGCGCGGATGTCGGCCATGAAGGCCTGGGCCGTCGGGGCGACCGCATCGCGGCCCTGGCCGTCGAGCAACTGGATCAGGCGGCTGCCGATCACCACGGCGTCGGCCACCTGGGCGATGGTGCGGGCGGTGGCACCATCGCGGATGCCAAAGCCCACGCCCACGGGGGTGTGGATGTGGCGGCGGATGGTGGGCAGCATGGAGGCCACGGCACTGGTGTCGAGCGCGCCGGAGCCGGTGACGCCCTTGAGCGAGACGTAGTACACATAGCCGCTGGCCACGCGCGCGACTTGCTGCATGCGCTCTTCTGTGCTGGTGGGGGCGAGCAGGAAGATCAGGTCCATGCCATGCGCGCGCAGTTCGGCGGCGAAGTCTTCGCATTCCTCGGGCGGGTAGTCCACCACTAGCACGCCGTCCACGCCTGCGGCAGCGGCGTCTTGCACAAAGGCGCTGGGCACCCCGGCGCGGGCATGCTTTTGGTCGTAACGCTCGATCGGGTTGGCGTAGCCCATCAGCACCACGGGGGTGGTGGTATTGGTCTGGCGGAAGGCGGCGACCATGGCCAGCACCTGCGGCATGCCGATGCCGTAGGACAGGGCCAGATCGCCGGCCTTCTGGATTACCGGGCCGTCGGCACTGGGGTCGGAAAAGGGCACGCCCAGTTCGATGACGTCGGCACCGCCTGCGACCATGGCATGCATGAGTTCTGGCGTTGCGTCGGCATAGGGGTAGCCTGCAGTGACGAAGGGGATGAGCGCCTTGCGCCCCTGCGCCTGCAGGGCGCTGAATGTGTTGCTGATGCGGCCCATGTTCAGGCTCCTTTCACCACGTGACCGCGCATGGAGGGGCGGTCGTAGACGTCGTCACCCGACAGGTCGGCCACGGTGCCGATGTCCTTGTCGCCCCGGCCCGAGAGATTCACCAGCACAGACTGGTCCGGGCGCATGGTTTTGGCCAGCTTCATGCCATAGGCCACGGCGTGGCTGGATTCGAGCGCTGGAATGATGCCCTCGGTGCGGCACAGGTAGTGGAAAGCCTGCAAGGCCTCCTTGTCGGTAATGCCCACATACTGGGCACGCCCGATGTCGGCCAGGTAGGCGTGTTCGGGGCCGACACCAGGGTAGTCCAGCCCGGCGCTGATGCTGTGCGTCTCGGTCACTTGTCCGTTGTCGTCTTGCAGCACATAGGTGCGGTTGCCGTGCAGCACGCCGGGCGCACCGCGCTGGATGGAGGCGGAGTGGCGGCCAGAGTCCAGGCCCTCGCCCGCCGCTTCCACTCCATAGAGCTGGGTGCCCTCGAAAGGCACGTAGGGGTAGAAGATGCCCATGGCGTTCGAGCCGCCGCCCACGCAGGCCACCACGGCGTCGGGCTGCGCGGTATGGCACCCGGCGCGCGCGAGCATATCGGGCATTTGCACCAGGCACTCCTTGCCGATCACGCTCTGGAAGTCGCGCACCATCATGGGGTAGGGGTGCGGGCCGGCCACCGTGCCGATGATGTAGAAGGTGTTGTCCACGTTGGCGACCCAGTCGCGCATGGCTTCGTTGAGGGCGTCTTTGAGGGTCTTGCTGCCGCTGGTGACGGGCACCACGGTGGCGCCCAGCAGCTTCATGCGGTAGACATTGGGGCTTTGGCGCTTGACGTCTTCGCTGCCCATGTAGACCACGCATTCCAGGCCATAACGGGCGCAGATGGTGGCGGTGGCCACGCCGTGCTGGCCGGCGCCGGTTTCGGCGATGACGCGCGGCTTGCCCATGCGCTTGGCGAGCATGGCCTGGCCGATCACGTTGTTGATCTTGTGGGCGCCGGTGTGGTTGAGGTCTTCACGCTTCAAGAAGATCTGCGCCCCGCCCACTTCGCGACTCATGCGCTGGGCGTGGTACACGGGCGAGGGGCGGCCCACATAGTGCGCCAGCTCGTCCTGGAACTCGGCCAGAAACGCGGGGTCGTTCTGGTAGCGGGCGTAGGCCTCTTTGAGCTCGTTGATGGCGTGGGTCAGGGTTTCGGAAACGAAACTGCCCCCATAACGGCCGAAATGGCCGCTGGGGCTGGGTTGCTGGTAGTCGTACATGGCGGAGTCTCTTTCACATTGCTGCGGCAGTGCCTGCGCCCTGGCCCGTGTTTCAAGTACGGGTGGGTCGGGCCCAGGCGCACGCCAGGGGGGTGCGCCTCATGGCCCGTCGGCGGCACGCACGGCCTGCACAAACTGACGGATTTTTTCGGGGTCTTTGATGCCCTTGAGGGGCTTGCCGTCGGCGTCCTGGGCTTCCACCCCGGAGCTGACGTCCACGGCCAGCGTTTTACAGCGCGGCCGCACGCAGGCCATGCCATCGCCCACGTTTGCAGGTGTGAGTCCACCACTCAAGACGAGGTGAGCGTCGACGTTTGGAGGAAGCAGTGACCAATTGAATGCCTTGCCCGCACCGCCGTAGCCCTCGACGTGCGCGTCGAGCAGGATGGCCTGGGCGGAAGAAAAATCGTGCGCAAATTGTACGAGGTCGAAGCGCGCCGCGCCATCGCCCAGCGGAATGCGGGCCGCGCGCAGGTAGGGCCAACGCCCGCCCGCAGTGGCTGCAAGGCATTCCGGCACCGTTTCGTCGCCATGAAATTGCAAGGTGGCCCGCGGTATGGCTTGTTGTGCTGCTACTATTTTTGTAGCGTCTGCGTTGACGAACAGGAGCACCGGGGTGACGAAGGGGGGCAGGCGCCGGGCCAGCTCGGCGGCGCGTTCGAGCGTGACGGCGCGCGGGCTTTGGGGGTACAGCACAAAGCCCACCGCGTCGGCGCCGCAGGCCACGGCGCAATCCAGGTCGGCCTCGCGGGTGATGCCGCAGATTTTGATGCGGGTGCGTGCGGCGTGTGGGGGAAAAACGGCGGCTGGGGTGGGGGCGGGGCGGCTCATGGCAGCCAATCATACGCAGGCGTGTGCTCGGGCATGCCCCAGCGGGCGTCGTAGCGCGGCCCGAGGAAGTAGAGCCCGTCGGGGGCAAAGGTGGGGGCGGCCACGCGCCGGTCGCGCGCGGCCAGCACCTCGGCCATCCACTGCGCGGGTTTTTTGCCCTGGCCGATCTGCACCAGGCAGCCCATGATGTTGCGGATCATGTGGTGCAGGAAGGCGTTGGCCTCGAACTCGAAGCGCCAGTAGGCGCCGCGCTGGTGCACCTGGATGTCCATCATGGTCTTGACCGGGCTGAGGGCCTGGCACTCGGCGGCGCGAAAGGAGCTGAAGTCGTGCTCGCCCAGCAGCAGGGCCGCGGCTTGCTGCATGGGCTGCGCTTGCAGGTCCTGGAAGGTCCAGCCCACGCGGCCGCCTTCCACGCTGGGGCGGATGGGCGACTGCAGCAGCACGTAGGCATAGCGGCGCGAACGGGCGCTGGCGCGGCAGTGGAAGGCGGGTGTGGTCTGCACCGCCCACTGTACGGCGATGTCTTTGGGCAGGTGGGCGTTGGTGCCGCGCACCCAGGAGTAGTCGCTGCGCTCCAGCTCGGTGTCGAAATGCACCACCTGCATCAGGGCGTGCACACCGGCGTCGGTGCGCCCTGCGCACAGGGTGGAGATGCGCTGGTTGGCAAAGCGGCCCAGGGCCGCTTCGAGTTTGTCTTGGACGGTGTTGCCAAAGGGCTGGCTTTGCCAGCCCCGGTAGGCCTGGCCGTTGTAGCTCAGGCCCAGGGCGACGCGCCGCCCCATCAGTGCAGATTGGCCAGGGCGCGCTGGGCTTTTTCGTGCGTGGCGCCGCTGGCCTCGGCCAGCACTTCCTCGATCAGGGCGCGGGCGCCGTCCTCGTCGCCGATGGAGACAAACTCCTCGGCCAGCGCCAGCTTGGTTTCCAGCGGGTCTTCGCCACTGGTTTCTGGGGCGTCAGTGGGTTGCTCTGCCGGGGCGTCCTGCAGCGGCATCTGCAGCGAATCGAGGTCGAATTCGAGCATGCCCTCTTGCGAGGCCGGTGTACTGGGTGCAGTGGGCGCAGCGGCCACGGGCAGCGGGGAGGTGAGTTCGAAGTTCAGGCCATTGTCCGCCGCTGCCTGCGCAGGCGGGTCGAGATCGAGCGAGATCTCGGGCAGGGCCGGGTGGTCCAGCGCTGGGCCAGGAGGCGCCGGGGCGTCGTGCAGGTCGAAGTCCAGACCGCCATCGTCCGCGGGGGCGGCAGGGGCCGACGCCTCGGGCATCTTGATCGTCTGCTCGTAGGGAACGGGTTGGGCTGCGGCGCCGGTCACGTCACTGATGGCGCTGGCGGGCTCGGGTTCGTCCAGCGAAAAGTCCAGATCCAGATCGAGGTCGACGCTGGCCGCCGCCGCGGGTGCCGGTGCCGGGGGGGCGGCGTTCATGCGCACCGTGCCCTCGAAGGACGAAGGCGAGAAGCCGCTGACCACCTCCAGCCCGGAGGGCAGACCGCCGGGCTGGTACAGCGGGTTTTGCGGGTCGATGGCCTGGCCCATTTCACACACGCGGGCCCACTCCGGGCCGCTGGGGCCGGTGATCTTGTAGGCCGCCACGGCGGAGGCCTCGAAGCTGCGCGCATCGCGGCGTTTGGCGAAGATCTCCAGCAGCTTGGTGTGGATGGCCAGCCGCCCGGGGTTGTTCTTGGCGGCTTCCTTGAGGATTTCCTCGGCCTGCAGGTCGCGCCCATAGGCCAGGTAGACGTCGGCTTCGGCCACCGGGTCGACGTCGTCGGCGGCGTCGAGCTGGCTGGGCGAATACACCATGGACGAGCCGGTGGCGTTGCCTTCGTTGTTGGTGTCGATGCGCTGGCCGCCGCTGGCGCCGAAAAAGGAGTCCGGCTGCAGGCGGCTCTCCAGGAAGGAGCTGTCGACCTGGGCGGACTTTTTCTTGCGCTGGCGCGTGCGCATGTACGCAAAACCCAGGGCGCCGAGCAAGGCGGCGCCGCCCACCAGGGGCAGGATCGGGTCGTTGAGCAGCTCTTCAATGATGCTGGGCTCTTCGATCTGCACCGAGGCCGGTACTGGCGTGTCGCTGGGGGCCTGGGGGGCGGAGGCGGGGGCTGCCGGGGCGGGCGCGCTTTGGGGCTCCGAGGCAGCAGGTGCCGGGCTGGCTGCAGCGGCCTGGGGCGCTGCGGCCGCAGCCGGGGCCGGCGCGGCTGCGGGTAGGGCGGGCCCCACGCCTTGAGCGGCAGAGGCGGGCGCCGCTGGGGCCGGTGCGGCGGCAGCGGGCGCCTTGGGCAGTTGGGCCGCGAGTTTTTCCAGATCGGCCTTGTTTTTTTCCAGTTCGGCGGCGCGCTTCTGGGCTTCCTGGGCGGCGCGTTCCTGGGCCACCTGGTCGGCGCTCTTGCCTTGCACGGAGCCTTTGCTCAGGGTGAGCTTGTCGGGTGCACTGGCGCTGGGCTTCTTGTCTTCGACCGCGGATTCGACCTTGCCGCTGGCCTTTTGTGAGGCGCCCTGCACGTTCTGTACCGGGGCGGCGGCAGCGAGTTGCTTGCGGAATTGGTTGAAGTCCTTGCTTTGCGCCTGCACCATCTGGGTGGCCTGGGCGGGCGCGGTGGCCTGGGCCTGCTCGGCACCGGGCAGGTTGAGCACCGCGCCCTGGCGGATGCGGTTGACGTTGTCGCCGATGAAGGCCTGGGGGTTGGCCGCGAGCATGGCCACCAGCATCTGGTCGAGCGACACGCCTGCAGGCTTGTGCGCGGCGGCGATCTTGCCTGCGGTGTCCCCGGCCTTGACCGTGACCTGCTGTTCTCCGGCCTTGCTCCCGGCTTTCTCGGCCGCAGGCTGGGCGGCGGGCTTTTCGGCGGCAGCGGCCTTGGGCGCGCGGGCGGCCTTGGGGCTGCTCTTGCCTGCGGCGGCCGGTGTCGCGCCTGGCGCGGCGGCGGGTGCGGGGGCGCTGGCTGCCGGCGCGGGAGCGGCCACGCTGCTGGCGGGAGCGGCGGACGCGGCGGGCTGCGCGGGCGTTTGCGCCAGGGTCGGGGCGGGTGTGCTGGCCCGCAGGGTGGGGGGGTCGAACAGCATCGTGAAGTCGCGCACGATGCGCCCGGTGGACCAGCTCACCTCCAGGATGAGGTCTACGAAGGGTTCGTTGATGCTGCGCTCACCGCTGAGGCGGATCACGTTGCGGCCATCGCTGCGCCGTTGCAGGCTGGTCTGCAGCGCGCCCAGGGCGCTGTTGTATTCCAGGCCGGCGGCAGCGAAGGCGTCCGGTGGCGCCACGCTGGTGCGCAAGGAGGAGGCCTCTTCCGGGGTGATGTCCAGTATGTCGATCTCGGCGCGCAGGGGCTCGCCCAGGGCAGATTGCACGGTCAAACGGCCCAAAGACAGCGCCAGTGCCTGCGACGCGCCCAATCCCAGGATCGAGGCTGCCGCTGCCGCCAAGGCGGTTCGTTGCCAACGTGGTGTCTTTGCTCTCAATTGATGTGTCTCCGGCGCGCCCGTGCGCAGCAGTAGCGGGTCTGTTCGCCAAACCCGAATTTGCGGGCGGCAGAAGCGAAAAAATACCATAGCATCAATGTCTTACGCTGACAAGCTGAAGCAACGCTTAAGTTTTTATAGCACGTCAACGCAGCCACTACCACCGCCTGCGCTGTTGTCTGGGGGCAACGTGGCCCCCAGATGGATCAGGCGTCAAGCAGGATGCGCAGCATGCGGCGCAGCGGTTCGGCCGCGCCCCACAGCAGTTGGTCGCCGATGGTAAACGCTCCCACGTACTCCGGGCCCATGGCGAGCTTGCGAATGCGCCCGACGGGGATGGTGAGCGTGCCGGTGACGGCCACTGGGGTGAGGTCTTGCATGCTGGCTTCGCGGGTGTTGGGCACCACTTTCACCCACTGGTTGTCGGCGGCGATCATGGCCTCCAGCTCGGCCACGGGGACGTCCTTCTTGAGCTTGAAGGTCAGTGCCTGGCTGTGGCAGCGCATGGCGCCCACGCGCACGCAAAAGCCGTCCACGGGGATGCTGCTTGCGCCAAAGCCTTCGCCCTGGCCCAGGATCTTGTTGGTTTCGGCCATGCCCTTCCACTCTTCGCGGCTCATGCCGTTGCCCAGGTCTTTGTCGATCCAGGGGATGAGCGAGCCGCCCAGGGGCACGCCGAAGTTGGCGGTTTCGGAAGCGGACAGCGCGCGCTGCTTGGCGATGACCTTGCGGTCGATTTCCAGAATGGCGCTCTTGGGGTCGGCGAGCAGTTCCTTGACCTCGGCGTTGAGGGTGCCGAACTGGGTGAGCAGCTCGCGCATGTGCTGCGCACCGCCGCCGCTGGCAGCCTGGTAGGTCTGGGTGCTCATCCACTCCACCAGACCGGCCTTGTACAGCGCGCCCACGCCCATGAGCATGCAGCTCACGGTGCAGTTGCCGCCGATCCAGTTCTTGCCGCCCGCGCTCAGCGCGTTCTTGATGACGGGCATGTTGACCGGGTCGAGGATGATGACCGCGTCGTCCTTCATGCGCAGGGTGGAGGCGGCGTCGATCCAGTGGCCGTTCCAGCCCGCAGCGCGCAGCTGGGGGAAGACTTCGGTGGTGTAGTCGCCGCCTTGGCACGAGATGATGATCTCGCAGCGCTTGAGGGCGTCGATGTTGAAGGCGTCTTGCAGCGTGGTTTCGTTCTTGGCCTGCGCGGGGGCTTTGCCACCGGCATTGGAGGTGGAGAAGAACAGCGGTTCGATCAGGCCGAAGTCGCCTTCGGCTTGCATGCGATCCATCAACACCGAGCCGACCATGCCGCGCCAGCCCACCAGACCTACCAACTTGCTCATTTCAACGCCCTTTCAGTAAAAAAACAGTGCTCCACCCGGACTGTTTGCCCCTGGCTCGTCTGGCCAGGGAGGGCGCACGACGAGCCAGAGCCGATCAGCCCTTGGTGGTCGTGGTTTTGGTAATGCTTGCGCGCACGGCAGCAGCGGCCTTGGCGGCGGCTGCGGTGGTCAGGGAGACGGTGCGGGCGGCAAACATGGGGCCATTGTAGCCTTGCTTTGATGGACTTTTAGCCCCGCGCGGACTGAAATGCTTGGAAATGTGGGCGAAATGCTGCAGCGCCACAACATCTGCGCAGGGTTTGCCCCTGCCACCCCCAGGGAGATGGGCCTGCGCACCCGGACGGGGCATGCAGGCATGGCAGCATGGCCGCCTTTCCACCGAAGGAGGCCCCCGCAGCCCTGTGCAAGTGGCTGCCGCCCCATGGTTTCACGGCCACGGTGCACCAGTTGGAGGCCCGCGTGGGAGGCCGCTACCGCATGTCTTTCACCCACTTTGGCAAAGGCCAGTCTCACGCCTTTGGCGGGGAATACCTGGAGCTGGTGCCGGGCGAGCGCATCGTGCACACCGACCGTTTCGAGGACCCGAACCTGCCCGGTGAGATGCGTACCACCATCCGCCTGCGCACGGTCTCCTGCGGCACGGAGCTGCACATCGTGCAAGAGGGTATCCCCAGCGTGATTCCGGCCGAGGGCTGCTACCTGGGCTGGCAGGAGTCGCTGCAACTGCTGGCGCAGTTGGTGGAGGCGGAGATACCCGTCTGAGGCGCAGAGTTTTGCCCGTGCCCCTGGTTCAGTGGGCGTCCAGCACGTGCACAAAGCGCTTGTTGCCGGGCAGGCGATAGACCGTGAAATCACGCCGGTCTACGGTGGCGATGCGGTGGATCTTGAGTGTGGTGGCCAGGTAGACCAGGCTGGCATCGCAAAAGTCGATGGGCAGATCGCCGTACTTGTCCATCAGCTGCCACAGGGCCGTGACGGCATCGGGTGCGGGCGACGCGATGTGCAGGTAGCCCAGCGATGGGCCTTGGCCGCCCAGGCGAAAAAAGCCTTCTGGTTTGTATAGGGCAGCAGGGCACACACTTGCGTAAATACCGCCCAGGTGGTGGTGGTCTTTGGGATTGAACAGGCCAACAAAATAGCCCGATCGGCCAGGGTGTTCATGACGCCTCGGCTGCGCGTGTGGAGCGCTGCGCGTGCTTGGCGCGCAGGGCCTCGTTGCAATACGTTTGTAAAAACTGTATCGCAACAAGGCTCACTGAAGGAAGCGGGGCACAAAGGCTTGGTCGAGTGCGCGACCGATGCTGCGCCAGCCGAACACCGAGGTGGTGCTGCGCGCCTGGTCGGTGTCGCCCCCGTAGAGCAGCAAACGATGCGGTGTGCCACTCAAGGCAGCGAAGCGTGCGAGCGGCGCGAACCAGTCTTCGGCCACGGTGCGGCCCGATTTGCACTCGATCGCGGTCACGATGTCCTCTCCGCGTGTGACCAGCAGATCCACTTCATTGCCCGCTGCATCGCGCCAGAAATGCAGCTCTTCTGCCAGCAGCGCATTGCGGCGGCGTTTGGTGAATTCGCTGACGACCCAGGTTTCAAAAAGCGGACCGCGCAG
The DNA here is from genome assembly GCA_052390055.1 of Rhodoferax sp. GTDB lineage: Bacteria > Pseudomonadota > Gammaproteobacteria > Burkholderiales > Burkholderiaceae_C > Allorhodoferax. The sequence goes on along the minus strand of JBQTHH010000003.1, from coordinate 5,705 downwards.
GCTGCCAAGGGCCAGTTCGTCCGCGTTGCGCACGCCCGCCAGCCAAGCGGCAAAGCCAGTGTCGAGAAAGTAGAGCTTGGGTGTCTTGGTCAGGCGCTTACCGAAATTGCGGTGGTAGGGCGCCAAGCGCAGCACGATGTAGCTGGCCTCCAGCACCGACAGCCAGGCATGGGCGGTGTTGTGGGTGATTCCGCAATCGGCAGCCAGTGCGGAGAGGTTGAGCAACTGGCCGGTACGCGCCGCGCACATCAGCACGAAGCGGTGGAAGGTGTCGAGGTCGCGCACCTGCAGCAGGCGGCGCACATCGCGCTCGACGTAGGTGGAGAGGTAGTTGGCGAACCAGATGTGGGGAGGGATGGCGCGGTCGTACAGCGCTGGGTAGCTGCCGCGCCACAGCCAGTCCTCCAGACGGCTGTGCGCTTGCGTGGCGGCGATTTCCTCCCACGCGAAGGGCAGCAGGTGCAGCAGCCCCACACGTCCGGCCAGTGATTGCGAAATGCCCTCCATGAGCCCGAATTGCTGGGAGCCGGTCAGGACGAACAAGCCCATGCGCCGCTCGCCATCGACCCGGGTTTGCAGGTAGGAGAAGATTTCCGGCACCCGCTGCGCTTCGTCGATGATCGCGCCGTCGGGGTATTGGGCGAGAAAGCTGCGGGGGTCGTGGGTGGCCAGCGCACGCACGTCTGGGTCTTCCAGGCTGGTGTACGGCTTGCCCGCGAACGCGGCACGCGCCAGCGTGGTTTTGCCGGACTGGCGCGGGCCGGTGATGGCGACGATCGGGTAATAGAGCGCCAACTCGTTCAGGCGCGGCAGGGCATGACGGGGAATCATGGAGCCATGCTAGCGGGGTATGTGTAAATTGGCAATTGAATTAACAATTTACACAGCCGCACAGCCGCACAGCGCCTCAGGCGCGGCTTAGCCCAGCGCCTTCACCACCGCATCGCCCATCTGCGCCGTGCCCACCTTGGTGCAGCCTTCGCTGTAGATGTCCGGTGTGCGGTAGCCCTGGGCCAGCACCTGTTTCACGGCGGCCTCGATCCGGTCGGCGGCTTGCGCCTGGTTCAGGCTGAAGCGCAGCATCATGGCGGCGGACAGGATGGTGGCCAGTGGGTTGGCCACGCCCTTGCCCGCGATGTCGGGGGCGCTGCCGTGGCTGGGCTCGTACAGGCCTTGGTTGGCGCTGTTCAGGGAGGCAGAGGGCAGCATGCCGATGGAGCCGGTGAGCATGGAGGCTTCGTCGCTCAGGATGTCGCCGAACATATTGCCGGTAACGATCACGTCAAAGGCCTTGGGCGCTTTGACCAGTTGCATGGCGGCGTTGTCCACGTACATGTGCTGCAGTTCCACGTCGGGGTACTGGGCGTGCACCTCGGTCACCACGTCCTTCCAGAACTGGAAGGTTTCCAGCACATTGGCCTTGTCCACGCTCGTCACCTTCTTGTTGCGCTTGCGCGCGGCCTGGAAAGCGACGTGGGCGATGCGCTCGATCTCGGGCTTGCTGTAGCGCATGGTGTCATACGCTTCCTCAGAACCGGGGAAGTGCCCGTCCACGGCGGTGCGGCGACCGCGGGGTTGGCCGAAGTAGATGTCGCCGGTCAATTCGCGGATGATCAGGATGTCCAGCCCGGCAATCAGTTCGGGCTTGAGGCTGGAAGCGCCCACCAGTTGCTCGTAGCAGATGGCGGGGCGGAAGTTGGCAAACAGCCCCAAATTCTTGCGCAGGCCCAGGATGGCCTGCTCGGGGCGCAGGGGGCGGTCGAGCTTGTCGTACTTCCAGTCGCCCACGGCGCCGAACAGCACGGCGTCGGCCTCTTTGGCGAGTTTCAGCGTGGACTCGGGCAGGGGGTGGCCGTGGGCCTCGTAAGCCGCACCGCCCACCAGGGCGTGTTCCATCTCAAAGGGCAGGCCCAGGGTGTTCAAGACCTTGACGGCCTCCGCGACGATTTCGGTGCCGATGCCGTCACCGGGAAGAATGGCAATTTTCATGATGCTATAAAAAGTAGAGCAATAAACGCCCGTTTTACGCGGGCCAGTGGCCAAAAAGACTCAGAAGAAACTCAAGAAACCATCTGGTGCGCCAGCCAGGGCTTGGTGGCCAGGCGCTCGGCTTCGAAGGCCTGGATCTTGTCGGCGTGGCGCAGGGTCAGGCCGATGTCGTCAAAGCCATTGAGCAGGCAGTATTTGCGAAATGCCAGCACGTCAAAAGGAATTTCTTCCCCCTGTGGGCGCACGATGCGCTGGCGCTCCAGGTCGATGGTGAGCTGGTAGCCGGGGAAGGCGTGCACTTCGTCGAATAGCTGGGCTACGGTGGCCTCGGGCAGCTGAATAGGCAGCAGGCCATTCTTGAAGCAGTTGCTGAAGAAGATGTCGGCAAAGCTGGGCGCGATGATGGCGCGAAAGCCATATTGCTCCAGCGCCCAGGGGGCGTGCTCGCGGCTCGACCCGCAGCCGAAGTTCTTGCGCGCGATCAGGATGCTGGCCCCCTGGTAGCGCGGTTGGTTCAGCACAAAGTCGGGGTTGGGCTGGCGCGCACTCTCGGGCACGCCAGGCTGGCCCGGCTGGTCCAGGTAGCGCCATTCGTCGAACAGGTTGGGGCCGAAGCCGGTCTTGCGGATCGACTTGAGGAACTGCTTGGGGATGATGGCGTCGGTGTCGACGTTCTCGCGGTCCATGGGGGCCACGAGGCCAGAGTGAATGGTGAAGGCTTTCATGGAGTGCTCACTTTTTCTTGGCGGCGTCTTCGATCTTTTCACCGGCCTTTTGCAGGTCCTGGCCGATGCCTTTGACGGTGTTGCATGCGGCCAGGCCCAGGGCGGCGGCCAGGACAATCAGGGACAAAAAGGGTTTCATGGCAGGGCTCCTCGGTCCGTCAGGAGAAACGCCGCACGTCCACAAAGTGGCCGTGGATGGCGGCGGCGGCGGCCATGGCGGGGCTGACCAGGTGGGTGCGCCCACCGGCGCCCTGGCGGCCTTCGAAGTTGCGGTTGCTGGTGGAGGCACAACGTTCGCCCGGCTCCAGGCGGTCGGCGTTCATCGCCAGGCACATGGAGCAGCCGGGTTCGCGCCACTCAAAGCCCGCAGCCCGGAAGATTTCGTGCAGGCCTTCGGCTTCGGCCTGCGCCTTCACCAGGCCGGAGCCCGGCACCACCATGGCGAGCTTCACGTTCTTGGCCACTTTCTGGCCCAGATTCTTCACCACGGCAGCGGCTTCGCGCATGTCTTCGATGCGGCTGTTGGTGCAGGAGCCGATGAAGACCTTGTCCACCGTGATGTCGGTGATGGCCTTGCCCGGCTCCAGGCCCATGTAGGTGAGCGCACGCTCGATCGCGCCGCGTTTGTTGGCGTCCTTTTCCTTGTCGGGGTCGGGTACGGTGGCGTCCACGCCCAGCACCATCTCGGGCGAAGTGCCCCAGGTGACTTGCGGCAGGATCTGGCTGCCGTCGAGTTCGACCACAGCGTCGAACTGGGCGTTTGCGTCGGAGTGCAGCGTGCGCCAGTAGGCCACCGCCTGGTCCCATTCGACGCCCCCGACAAACTGGCCAGTTTGTCGATCAAATCCTGGCGAGAGCGGGCGGCCCTTGACGTATTCGATGGTCTTGTCGTCCACCGCCACCAGTCCGGCGCGCGCACCGGCTTCGATCGCCATGTTGCACACCGTCATTCGGCCTTCCACGCTCATGGCGCGGAACACCGAGCCCGCAAATTCGATGGTGTAGCCCGTGCCGCCTGCGGTGCCGATCTTGCCGATGATGGCCAGCACCACGTCCTTCGGGGTCACGCCCGGCGCCAGGCTGCCGTCTACTTTGACCAGCATGTTCTTGGCCTTCTTGGCCAGCAGGGTTTGCGTGGCCATCACGTGCTCGACCTCGCTGGTGCCGATGCCGTGGGCCAGCGCACCAAAGGCGCCGTGGGTGGAGGTGTGGCTGTCGCCGCACACCACCGTCATGCCGGGCAGGGTGGCGCCGTTTTCCGGGCCCATGACGTGCACGATGCCCTGGCGCTTGTGCAGGAAGGGGAAGAAGGCCGCCGCGCCGAACTCCTGGATGTTGCTGTCCAGCGTGGTGATCTGCTCCTTGCTGATGGGGTCGGTGATGCCGTCGTAGCCCAGCTCCCAGCCGGTGGTGGGGGTGTTGTGGTCGGCCGTGGCCACCACCGAACTCACGCGCCAGAGCTTGCGCCCGGCCTCGCGCAGGCCCTCAAAGGCCTGCGGGCTGGTCACTTCATGCACCAGATGGCGGTCGATGTAGAGGATGGAAGTGCCGTCCTCCTCGGTGTGGACGACGTGTTCGTCCCAGATCTTGTCGTAAAGGGTGCGTCCCATGGTGGTTTCCTGTGATGCGGTTGCGGTTGCGGTTGCGGTTGCGGTTGCGGTTGGGCGCTTGGTGCGCAAAGTGTTGAATAAAATCAGGCATTAGCCCGCGTCAGTATTTGTTTCGTAGCTACTGTTTTGATAGCGTTCTGGTGCGCTCAAGTGTTCTACCAACAGCCGCGCTGTGACTGGCAGGGTGTCAAAGTCGCGCGCCACCAGTTGCAGCGTGCGCGCCGCCCAGGCGTCTGCCAGGGGCACGGCGCGCAGCGCACCCATGCCCGCCAGCAGGCCAAAGGCGCGGTCGGGCAGCAGCCCAATTCCCATGCCCGCCTGGATCATGCGGCACATGGCATCCAGGCCAGTGACCTGGATGCGCAGCTTGAGCGCCTTGTCGGCCTCGGTGGCGGCGCGGCGCATGGCAAGGTACAGGGCGCTGTTGCTGTGCAGGCCCACGTGGTCGTAGTCCAGCGTCTGGGCAAACCACACCTGCGGGTAGTCGGCCAACGCATGCCCGGCAGGCACCACCAGCACCAGGCGGTCGTGGCGGTAAGGTCGGGTGGCCAGATCGCGCGGCGCCTGCTGCACATGGGCCACCCCCACATCGGCCTGGCCATCGGACACCGCATGCAGGATGTCGGCGCTGACATGCTCCTGCAAGTCGATCTTGATCTGGGGGTGGGTGCGGCTGAACGCGGCCAGGTCTTCGGGCAGGAACTGCACGATGGCCGAGATATTGGCGTGGATGCGCACATGGCCCTTGACCCCGGTCGCGTACTCGCCCAGCTCCCCTTGCATACGGTCCAGGTTGAAGAGCACCGTGCGGGCATGGTGCAAAAAGGTTTCACCTGCGGGGGTCAGGTCCACCCCGCGTGCGTGTCGGTATAGCAGCGGCGCGTCCACCGCCGCTTCCAGGTCGCTCAGGCGCTTGCTCACCGCCGAGGCGGCCAAAAATTCGCGCTGTGCTGCACGCCCGATGGAGCCCTCCTCGCACACAGCCACGAACAACTGCATGGACGTCAAGTCCAGGCGGCGCGCAAAGCTGCGTTCGGTGGTGGGCATGGGGAAAGGGGTCTTCGATGGAGAAGGAGCCGCGATTATCTGCCTGAAAATCGCCCAAGGCATCGTAATGCGCGATGGGTGATGCGTCAATTCATGGCGACCTGGTCAGAGCTGAGGCTTTCGCCCAGGAATTGGGTGGGGAGTGCGCTGTAATAGGCCTTGTCGCACCGTTTTGAAGCTTCGTACTGCGTCCTATGCTGTCCCTGTTTAGGGATCGTTAAGAAATTACTCGGTCAATGTCACCCTGATCGAATGCAGTAGTTCCAGTCGCCATGGAACTCGTTGCGATCGATCTTTATGGCGGCGTAGTCCGCGTCTGACACGACCAAGCCCT
>JBQTHH010000002.1:0-57587 GCA_052390055.1 Rhodoferax sp. | reverse complement strand
CTTGGAGGTCCATCTTGTTGACGCCCTCAGGTCGTCGGAACAAGACCCCGCAACGATCGCCTCCATCGTATCCTGGTCATGGATCGTGGGGAGCCTATTGATTTCATTTATGAATTAGAAATGGAATCAATCGACGCCAGCTTTGCCCCGCCCGAGACCAAGGCCCGGCTGCAGCGGCAACTGGCGCAGTGGTAGCAGGCCTGCAACGGCCCGCCGCCACTCACATGAACCGATCCAGGATGCGGCGGCTGTGCGCGTCCAGCGCGTAGAGGTCGCGCACCAGGTACTGGATGCTGTGCGAGTCGGCAATCAGCAAGGTGCCCCCGGCGCCATGGCGGCGGATGTCTTCGTCGCCGCGCAGCACGAACTGGGTGCGCCCACGGTCGGTGTCCACGGTCCAGGTGCAGGGCGTAGCGTAGCCCGAGACCGCCACCACGCGCTGGATGACCGGCATGAACTCGCGCGCCGCCAGTTCTTCCTCGATGCTGCGCCGCGTGTCGGCCGCCAGCTCCGTCAGCGACGCCACCCAGGCCACCTCGCGCCCCTCGGCATTGACCAGGCCAATGCCCTGCTGCGGCGCCTGGATCGGAAAGGCGCGCACCGGCACCACCCCCTCGTGCACCGCGCCGTCGGCCTGGCGCAGCACCAGGCGCCCAAAGCTGTCGCGCTCCAGCGTCCAGCCAGCCGCTGCCATCGTGCCGCTGCTCATTGCACCTCCTCCTTGGCGTTGTCACTGGCGTCCATGTCCGTATCCACATTGCGCGCCTGCGCCTGGTACAGGTTGTAGTAAGCGCCCTGGCGCTGCATCAGGGCCTCGTGCGTGCCCTCCTCCACCACCCGGCCCCGGTCCAGCACCACCAGGCGGTCGGCCCGGTGCAGGGTGGAGAGCCGGTGCGCAATGGCAATGGTGGTGCGCCCCTGCACCAGGTTCTCCAGCGCCTTCTGGATTTCCTTTTCGGTTTCCGAATCCACCGAAGCCGTGGCTTCGTCCAGGATCAGGATGCGCGGGTCAATGAGCAGCGCGCGCGCGATCGAGATGCGCTGGCGCTCGCCCCCCGACAGTCCCTGGCCGCGTTCACCCACCATGGAGTCGTAGCCCTGCGGCAGGCGCAGGATGAACTCGTGCGCGTGCGCCGCGCGCGCCGCCGCAATGATCTCGTCGCGCGTGGCCTGGGGTTTGCCGTAGGCGATGTTTTCCGCGATGGTGCCGAAGAACAGGAAGGGCTCCTGCAGCACCAGGCCGATGTGGCGCCGGTAATCGGCCACCGCGTAGTGGCGGATGTCCACCCCGTCGACCAGGATCGCGCCCTCGCTGGCGTCGTAGAAGCGGCAGATCAGGTTCACCAGGGTGCTCTTGCCCGAGCCGCTGTGCCCGACCAGGCCCACCATTTCGCCCGGCTCGATGCGCAGGTTGATGCCGCTGTTGACCTGCCGGTTGCCGTAGCGAAAGCCCAGCTCGCGCACCTCGATGCGCCCATGGACCTCGCGCAGCGGCAGGGCCTGGGCCGGTTCGGGCACGCTGGAGACATGGTCCAGGATGTCGAAAATGCGCTTGGTGGCCGAGGCCGTCTTGTGGGTGAGCGAGACGATGCGGCTCATGGAGTCCAGCCGCCCGTAAAAGCGGCTGATGTAGGCGATGGCCGCCAGCAGCATGCCCACCGTGATCTGCCCGCGCGCGATCTGCCAGATGCCAAAGGCCCACACCACCAGCAGCCCGATCTCGGTCAGCAGCGATACCGTGGGCGAGAACAGCGACCAGATCTTGTTGATGCGGTCGTTGACCAGCAGGTTGTGCTGGTTGGCCTCGTGGAAACGCTGCGCCTCGCGCCGCTCCTGGGCAAAGGCCTTGACCACGCGGATGCCCGGGATGGTGTCGGAGAGCACGTTGGTGACTTCGGCCCAGACGCGGTCGATCTTCTCAAAGCCGGTGCTAAGCCGGTCACGCACGACGTGGATCATCCAGCCAATGAAAGGCAAGGGCACCAGGGTGATGAGCGCCAACAGCGGGTCCATGGAGAACAGCACCACCGCGGTCATCAGGATCATCACCACGTCGCTGGCGAAATCGGTCAGGTGCAGTGAAAGGTAAACCGCAATGCGGTCGCTCTCGCTGCCAATGCGCGAGAGCAGATCGCCGGTGCGCTTGCCGCCAAAGTACTCCAGCGAGAGCTTGAGCAGGTGCTCGTAGGTGTTGGTGCGCAAGTCCGCCGCGATGCGCTCGGACACCAGGGCCAGCACATAGGTCTTGCCCCAACCCAGCACCCAGGCCAGCAAGGCAGCGCCCAGCAAGCCGCCCAGGTACAAGGCCACCGTGTCGGTGGGAATCTGCTGCCCGTTCTGGTACGGGATCAGCACCTCGTCCACCAGCGGGACGGTCAGATAGGGGGGCACCTGCGAGGCCGCCGTGCCCAGCAGCATGAGCACGAAACCGAGCAGCAGTTGCCCCTGGTAGGGGCGGGCAAAGCGCCACAGGCGCAGCAGCGTCCAGGTCGAGGGCGGTGTGTGCTCCACCTTGGCGCACACCGGGCACTGGGCGTCCTCCGCCTCCAGGGGTGCCTTGCACTGGGGGCAGACGTCGCGCAACCGTGCCTGCAAAGGGCTGCCATCTTGCAGGCAGCGCACCGCCTGGCCAAACAACTCCACCAGGCGCAGCGCCTGCAGGTTGTAGCCCAGGGTAAAACGCCACTGCGCGCACAGCGCCTGGGCGCCGCACAGGCGCAGGTGCCCGACCCCGGCGTGGTCGTGGTGCTCCAGCCGCGCGCCCTGCTGCAAAGGCCAGCTCTGCCAGCCCTGCCCGGCTCCCGGGCAGAACAGCAGGCGCTGCGCCGTCAATACCAGAAGCGCCTGGGTGAAGTGCAGGCGCTCGTCCAAGTCAACCTCCAACAAGGCCAGGACGTTTTCCTGCGCATGCAACTGCGCTTGAACTGCGCCGCGCCACGCTGGGGGCCATTCCATAGGGGCAAGGCCCGGTGCTTTCGTACTTTGAATCATTGTGAGCTTTTTGGCCCGGATTTTACGTGGGGGGACCGGTACGCCGCCCGCACGGCTGACAGTGCTCTTGCACGGACAGTGCCGGAGTTCGACGAAAATACATAACGCAAGCACGGCGCTTCCGGTAGACAAACCCCGCCCCTCCATGACTCCCAAACCACCCATACGCATCCTTCGCGTCACCGCCTTGCGCGGCCCCAACATCTGGACCTACCGCCCCGTCATCGAGGCCTGGCTGGACATCGGCGAGCTGGAGGACTACCCCTCCAACACCCTGCCCGGTTTTTACGAACGGCTCACCGCCCACCTGCCGGGTCTGATCGAGCACCACTGCAGCCCCGGTGTGCGCGGCGGCTTTCTGCAGCGCCTGCGCGAAGGCACCTGGGCCGCCCACATCGTGGAGCACGTCACCCTGGAGCTGCAGAACATGGCCGGCATGCGCACCGGCTTTGGCAAGGCACGCCAGACCTCGCAGCGCGGCGTCTACAAGGTGGCCTTCCGCAGCCGCGAGGAACGGGTGGGCCGCATGGCCCTGGAAAGCGCCATCGAGCTGGTCATGGCCTGCATCAACGACACCGCTTTCGACCTCGGCACCCGCATCGCCGGGTTGCGTGACCGCGTCGATGCCCTGTGCCTGGGCCCGTCCACCTCGCACATCGTGGACGCCGCCACCGACCGGCGCATCCCCCACATCCGCCTGACCGAGGGCAACCTGGTGCAACTGGGCTACGGCGTGGCCCAACGGCGCATCTGGACGGCAGAGACCGACCGCACCAGCGCCATAGCGGAAGAGATCGCCAGCGACAAGGACATGACCAAGCAGTTGCTCAAGAACTGCGGCGTGCCGGTCCCCCGCGGCGATCTGGTGCGCAGCGCCGACGCCGCCTGGGAGGCAGCGCAGGACATTGGCCTGCCGGTGGCCATCAAGCCCGTGGACGGCAACCATGGCCGCGGTGTCTCGCTGGATCTGCAAGACGAAGCCAGTGTGCGCACCGCCTTTGCCGTGGCGCGCGAGCAGGGCAGCGGCGCGGTGATCGTGGAAGAATTCATCCCCGGCAACGAACACCGCCTGCTGGTGGTGGGCCGCCAGGTGGTGGCTGCGGCGCGCGGGGAAACCGCCTGGGTGCTGGGCGACGGGCATTCCAGCGTCACCCAATTGGTGGACGCACAACTCAACAGCGACCCACGCCGGGGTGAGTCGGAAGAGTTCCCCCTGGGCCTGATCGAGCCGCGCGAAAGCCCCGAAATCCTGCTCGACCTGGAGCGTGCTGGGCTCACCCCCGACTCCGTGCCCGCCGCCGGGCGCAAGGTGCTGATCCAGCGCAATGGCAACGTCGCCATCGACGTGACCGACACCCTGCACCCCAGCGTGGCGGCGGCAGCGGCGCGCGCCGCGCGCGTGGTCGGGCTGGACATTGCCGGTATCGACATGGTGCTGGAAGACGCCACGCGCCCGCTGCGCAGCCAGCGCGGCGCGGTGATCGAGGTCAACGCCAGCCCCGGGCTGCTGGCCCACATCAAGCCCGCCCAAGGCACGGCCCGTCCGGTGGGCAAGGCCATCGTGGACATGCTGTTTTCCTCCGAACAATCGGGCCGCATCCCGGTGGTGGGTATCAACGGCAGCCAGCACACCGCGCGCCTGGCGCGGCTGCTGGCCTGGCTGGTGCACATCAGCGGCAAGCACGTGGGTCTGGCCTGCTCCGAGGGCCTGTTCCTGGACGCACGCCCGGTGGACGCACGCGATTGCGCCCACTGGGAGGCCGGGCAGCGCCTGCTCATCAACCGCTCGGTCGAAGCCGCAGTGTTCGAGAACAGCAACCTGCAGGTACTGAGCGAAGGCCTGGCCTACGACAAATGCGATGTGGGCGTGGTCACCGACATCGGCTGGGACAGCGGCTTGCGCGACTGGGACATCCAGGACGAAGAACAAGCCTTCAAGGTGGCGCGCACCCAGGTGGACGTGGTGCTGCCCAGCGGCACGGCAGTGCTCAACGCGGCAGAACCCCAGGTGGTGGAGCTGGCCGCGCTGTGCGACGGCAGCGTGATCTATTACGGCATGGACGAAAGCCAGCCGGTGATGGCCACGCACCGGCGCAACGGCGAGCGCATCGTGTTCGTGCGCGACACCGCGATCGTGCTGGCGCGGGGATCGGACGAGATCGCCCTGCTGCCCCTGCGCGACCTCAAACCTGCCAAGGCGGACAAGCCCGAGATGGTGATGGCTGCGGTGGCCGCAGCCTGGGCGCTGGGCATCCCCGTCGAGCTGATTGCCGCGGGCCTGCGCACCTTCGAATCCAACCCCAAGAAAACCCCTTACTGAGCCCACCATGGACGTTTCCCGCATCCGCGCGCTGCGCGGCCCCAACCTCTGGAGCCACCACACCGCCATCCAGTCGGTGGTGTCCTGCACCGAGGCCGAGTGCGACATCCGCCAGCAAGCGGGCTTCGAGGCCCGGCTGCGCGCACGCTTTCCCGCCATTGGCGCACTGCAGCCCACCGGCCATGCCGACGCCGTGCCCATGGCCCGCATCCTGGAAACCGTGGCCCTGGCCTTGCAAGCCCAGGCGGGCTGCCCGGTGACCTTCAGTTGCACCACCCCGACCCTGGAGCCCCAGGTGTTCCAGGTGGTGTTCGAGTACAGCGAAGAAGAGGTGGGACGCCTGGCGCTGGAGCTGGCGCAGGCCTTGTGCCAGGCCGCCTGGGATGACAGCGCCTTCGACCTGGAGCAGGCCCTGGAGCGCCTGCGCGAACTCGACGAGGACGTGCGCCTGGGGCCCAGCACCGGCTCCATCACCAACGCTGCACTGGCGCGCGGCATCCCCATCAGCCGCATGACCGAAGGCAGCATGGTGCGCCTGGGCTGGGGCAGCCAGCAGCGCCGCATCCAGGCCGCCGAGATGGACGCCACCAGCGCCATTGCGGAGAGCATCGCACAGGACAAGGAGCTGACCAAGAAGCTGCTCGCGGCTGCCGGGGTGCCGGTGCCCCAGGGCCGTGCCGTGAAAGATGTGGAAGACGCCTGGGCCGCAGCCCAGGAGATCGGCCTGCCGGTGGTGGTCAAACCCCAGGACGGCAACCAGGGCAAGGGCGTCACGGTCAACATCAGCAGCCGCGAACAGCTGGAGCGCGCCTACGCCGTGGCGGCGGGTTTCCGCGATGACGTGATGGTGGAGCGCTACATGCCGGGCAACGACTTTCGCCTGCTGGTGGTGGGCGACCGGCTGGTGGCGGCGGCGCGGCGCGACCCGCCGCGCGTGGTGGGGGACGGCGTGCACAGCATCGCCCAACTGGTGGAAGAAGTGAACAAGGACCCGCGCCGTGGCAGTGGGCACGCCACCTCGCTGACCAAGATCCGCTTTGACGACATTGCGCGCGCCTGTCTGGCCATCCAGGGCTACACCGCCGACTCCATCCCCCCCAAAGGCACGCCGGTCAATCTGCGCAACAACGCCAACCTGTCCACCGGCGGTTCGGCCACCGACGTCACCGACGACGTCCACCCCGAGGTGGCGGCGCGCGCGGTCGATGCGGCCCAGATGGTGGGCCAGCACAACTGCGGCGTGGACCTGGTGTGCGACAGCATCCTGCGTCCGATCGAAGACCAGGGCGGCGGCATCGTCGAAGTGAATGCCGCGCCGGGCCTGCGCATGCACTTGTCGCCCTCCTTCGGCAAGGGACGCCCGGTGGGCGAGGCCATCATTTCCACCATGTTCCCGCCGGGCCACAACGGCCGCATCCCGGTGGTGGCCGTGACCGGCACGAACGGCAAGACCACCACGGTGCGCCTGATCTCGCACTTGCTGACGCATACGGGCCTGTGCGTGGGCATGACCAACACCGACGGGGTCTATGTGGGCGGCGAGTGCATCGACACTGGCGACTGCTCCGGCCCAAAAAGCGCGCGCAACGTGCTGCTGCACCCGGACGTGGACGCCGCCGTGCTGGAGACCGCGCGCGGGGGCATCCTGCGCGAAGGTCTGGCCTTTGACCGCTGCGACGTTGCGGTGGTAACCAACGTCGGCAGCGGCGACCACCTGGGCCTGAACTACATCACCACGGTGGACGAGCTGGCAGTGCTCAAGCGCGTCATCGTCATGAACGTCGGCCCGCAAGGCACGGCAGTGCTCAACGCAGCTGACCCGATCGTGGCCGCCATGGCGGGCAAGTGCCGGGGCAAAGTGATCTTCTTCGCCCGCGACAAGCACAACCCGGTGCTGGCCACCCACCGCGCCCAGGGCCATGCCGTGGTCTATACCGAAGGCGGCCAACTGGTGCTGGCCCAGGGCGAGCAGCAGCACAGCCTGGCGCTGGAGCGGGTGCCCCTGACGCTGGGCGGCAGCATTGGCTTTCAGGTCGACAACGTGCTGGCCTCGGTGGCGGCGGCCTGGGCGCTGCAACTGCCCTGGGACGACATTTGCGCCGCCCTGGAGCGTTTTTCCAACGACGAGCACAACGCCCAGGGCCGCTTCAACCTGTTCCGCTACCGGGGCGCCACCGTGATCGCCGACTACGGCCACAACCCGGACGCCATGCTGGCGCTGGTGCAGGCGGTGCAGCAGTTGCCCGCCTCCCGGCGCAGCGTGGTCATCAGCGGTGCCGGGGACCGGCGCGACCAGGACATCCGCCAGCAGACGGAAATCCTGGGCGATGTCTTCGACGAGGTGGTGATGTTCGAAGACGCCTGCCAGCGCGGGCGCCAGGACGGCGAGGTGCTGGCCCTGCTGCGCCAGGGCCTGGCGCAGGCCCAGCGCACCCGCGACAGCAGCGAGGTACGCGGCGAGTTCAAGGCCATCGACCTCGCGCTGGACAAGCTGCAGCCGGGCGAGCTGTGCCTAGTGCTGGTGGATCAGGTGGAAGAAGCCCTGGCGCACATCGCAGCCAAGGTGGCGGCAGACCAGAACCACCGCTGAGCCCTGTCCATGCCGTGCGGGTTCACCGCACGGCCCCACTCCTCAGTCAGCCGTGCCTTGCTACCACGCCTTGCCGCGTGAAAGCACCGTCTGCGGCTTCGTTCCCGGGCAGACTTTGAAACGGAATCAGCTGCCGTTTCCGGCTTCAAAAGCCGGGTCGCGGGCCATCAGGCGCTGCACTGCCTGAAGCGGCTGCAAGCGGCCATCGAGCAGGTCCACCACCGCTTCCGTGATGGGCATGGCCACCCCCAGGGAACGGGCACGCTGGGCCACGGTGCGCGCGCTGTACACCCCCTCGGCCACATGCCCCAGGGCGGCGGTGGCATCGGCCAGGCTGGCACCCGCGGCCAGGGCCAGCCCGACGCGGCGGTTGCGAGAAAGATCGCCCGTGGCGGTGAGCACCAGGTCACCCAGACCGCTCAGGCCCATGAAGGTGTCGGTACGCGCGCCCAGGGCCAGGCCCAGGCGGTTCATTTCCGCCAGGCCCCGGGTGATGAGCGCGGCGCGCGCGTTCATGCCCAGCGCCAGACCGTCGCACAAGCCGGTCGCCAGGGCCAGCACGTTCTTCACCGCGCCGCCCACCTCAACCCCGATGATGTCATCGTTGGCGTAGACACGCAGGTGGCCGCCGTGCAGGGCCTGCACCGCCAATTGGCGCACCTGTGCATCCGCACTGGCGGCCACCAGGGCGGTGGGTTGGGCCTGCGCCACTTCCTGGGCAAAGCTCGGGCCGCTGAGCACGCCGCAGGGCAGCCCGGGTGCCACGGCCTGCTGCACCTCATGGCCCAGCAGGCCGTAGCCACCGCCGGGCTGCGCCGCCTCGAAGCCCTTGCACAGCCACAGCGTCGCGCGACCACAATCGCGCAAAGCCTGCAGCATGGAGCGCAGGGCCGCCATCGGGGTGGCAATCACCACCAGGTCCGGCGCCTGCTCACGCACCAGCGCCTGCGGCTCCATGCCACCGGCGATGTGCAGGCCCTCGGGCAGGGCCAGGCCGGGCAGGTAACGCGCGTTGACACGCTGCGCCTGCATCTGCTGCGCCTGCTGCGGGTCGCGCGCCCACAGCAGCACCGTGCGCTGCGGGTGCTGGCGCGCCGCCGCCGCACCCAGGGCCGTGCCCCAGGCACCGGCCCCAAGCACTACTATTTTCATAGCACTCCGTGCAGTATCCACGCGGGCCAAGCTGCCATTCGATACCAAGAAATGGCAATCAGCACCGCGCAACCACTCCCTGTTTGCGCTTATTGCGGCAAAGTGCCGCTGGCGGCGCCAGCGGCCTCGACCTGCTGCTGCTCGTACATGGCCTGGAAGTTGATCTCGGCCAGGTGCACGGGCGGGAACCCGGCGCGCTGGATCAGATCGGCCACGTTGCCGCGCAGGTAGGGGTACACGATCTGCGGGCAGGCAATGCCCATGATCGGGCCCATCTGCTCTTCGGGCAGGTGGCGGATCTCGAAAATGCCGGCCTGCTTGGCTTCGACGAGGAACACGGTCTTGTCCTGAATCTTGGTCTGCACGGTGGCCGTGACGGTGACTTCATAAACGCCTTCGGCCACCGGGGATGCCGCCACCGCCAATTGGATGTCCACGGAAGGGGTTTCCTGTTCCAGCAGGATGGCCGGCGAATTGGGCTGCTCCAGCGAAGCTTCCTTCAGGTACACGCGCTGGATCTGGAACACGGGGTTTTGGTCTGACATCGGATTTCTTTCTGAACAATGCACCGGCCACGGACTGCGGCACGGGTGCGCACCACGGGTGGGCGGCGCAGGCTGCGCCACCGACTCCATGGCGGATTATGGCAGGCCCGGCTGGCTGCCCTGGCCAGCGCCGCGGCGGCCCAGGAAGGGCTCAGGCGCCCTGGAGCAGAGGCACCAAGGCGCCGCGCGCATCCAGCGCCATCAGGTCGTCGCAGCCCCCCACATGGGTGTCTCCGATGTAGATCTGGGGCACGGTGCGCCGCCCGGTGCGCTCCATCATCTGCTGGCGCTGCGCCGGATCGGTGTCGACGCGGATCTCGTCGATATGGGCCACGCCCCGGGCCTGCAGTATGCGCTTGGCCTGCTGGCAGTACGGGCACACGGCGGTGGTGTACATGGTGACGTTCTGCATGGTGGGCTCCACTCCAGGAACGCGGTGCATCAGGCCTTCTCGACCGGCAGGTTGGCGCTCTTCCACGCCCCCAGTCCGCCCGCCAGGGACTGGGCCTTTTCGTAGCCCAGTTTGCGCGCCAGCGCCACGGCGCGGCCCGAGCGCGCGCCGGTTTGGCACACCAGCACCAGCGGCAGGGTCTTGTTCTTCACCACCGTCGCCAGCTTGGCTTCGAGTTCGGCCAGGGGAATGTTCCTGGCGCCAGGCAGATGGCCCGCGGCAAATTCGTCGGGGGAGCAGACGTCGATCACGGCGGCCTTTTCGCGGTTCATGAGCTGCACGGCGGCGCCGGGATCGATGCCCCCCTGCGTGGCGCCTTGCAGCACGGGCATGAGCAGCATCGCGCCAGACACCACGGCCAGGGTGATGAGCATCCAGTTGTCGATCAAAAACTTCACTTTTCCAATTCCTTCGCGGTTACGGAACGCAGGTGCAAACCCACATTCTAAAATGCCGGGTTTCGCGCCCCGGCCCCTGGCCCTGTTTCAACCCCCACCCGCTTGCTGCCATGTACAAACTCGTGCTCGTTCGCCACGGCGAATCCA
Organism: Rhodoferax sp.; assembly: GCA_052390055.1. GTDB lineage: Bacteria > Pseudomonadota > Gammaproteobacteria > Burkholderiales > Burkholderiaceae_C > Allorhodoferax. Next base: position 46,993 of record JBQTHH010000002.1, on the reverse strand, counting down.
CCTGGAACCTCGAAAACCGCTTCACCGGCTGGACCGACGTGGACCTGACCCCCACCGGCGTCGCGCAGGCCAAGCAAGCCGGCCAGTTGCTCAAGGCCGAAGGCTACGACTTCGACCTCGCCTACACCAGCGTGCTCAAGCGCGCCACCCGCACCCTGTGGCACTGCCTGGACGAAATGGACCGCACCTGGCTGCCGGTGGTGCACTCCTGGCGCCTGAACGAGCGCCACTATGGCGCCTTGCAAGGCCTGAACAAGGCCGACATGGCCAAACAGTACGGCGACGAGCAGGTGCTGGTGTGGCGCCGCAGCTACGACACCCCGCCGCCCGCCCTGGAAGCCGCCGACCCACGCTGCGAACGCGCCGATCGCCGCTACGCCGGCCTGGACACCCAGCAGGTGCCGCTGACCGAGTGCCTGAAGGACACCGTAGCGCGCGTGGTGCCCTACTGGAACGATGCCATGGTGCCCAGCATCCGTGCCGGGCAGCGCGTGCTGGTGGCGGCACACGGCAACTCCATCCGCGCCCTCATCAAGCACCTGGACAACATCTCCGACAGCGACATCGTGGGCGTGAACATCCCCAACGGCATTCCGCTGGTCTACGAGCTTGATGCCGAGATGCGTCCGCTGCGCCACTACTACCTGGGCGACGCCGAAGCCGCCGCCCGGGCCGCTGCTGCCGTGGCCGCGCAAGGCAAAGCCTGATTCTTTGCCGGTTTTCCACCGATACGGCCGCGCCAGCCTCCACTGGCGCGGTGTATATTGGCCGCTACAGGAATCGCTATGGGCCATAAACTCCAAATCACCGGCTGGGTAGCTGCGGGCGCGCTGGCCGGCGCGCTGACCACTGTCTCGCTGCAAACCGTCGCGCGCAACACCGTCGATCCGCTGCCGCTCGAAGAGCTGCAGCAGCTCGCCGCCGTGTTCAGCATCGTCAAGTCCGACTACGTCGAGCCAGTGGACGAGAAAAAGCTGATCTCCGACGCCATTGCCGGCATGGTCTCCAGCCTGGACCCGCACTCCCAGTATTTCGACAAGAAATCCTTCCGGGAGTTCCGCGAGGGCACCTCGGGCAAGTTCGTCGGCGTGGGCATCGAGATCACGCAGGAGGAAGGCCTGGTCAAGGTGGTTTCGCCCATCGAGGGATCGCCCGCCTTTCGCGCCGGGCTCAAGCCCAATGACCTCATCACCCGCATCGACGACACGGCAGTCAAGGGCCTGAGCCTGAACGACGCCGTCAAGCGCATGCGCGGCGAGCCCGCCACCAAGGTCATGCTCACCATTTTCCGCAAGGATGAGAACCGCACCTTCAAGGTCACCATCATCCGCGAAGAGATCAAGCAGCAGTCGGTGCGCGCCAAGATGATCGAACCGGGCTACGCCTGGCTGCGCATCAGCCAGTTCCAGGAGCGCACGGTCGAGGATTTCGGCCGCAAGGTCGAAGAGCTGTACCGCCAGAACCCGAAGATCAAGGGCATGGTGCTGGACCTGCGCAACGACCCCGGGGGCCTGCTCACCGCCGCCGTCGCGGTCTCGGCCGCCTTCCTGCCCGACAACGTGACCGTGGTTTCCACCAAAGGACAGACCCCGGACAGCCAGCAGGTGCTCAAGACCGGCTCCAAGGACCTGGGCGGTCGCAGCCACGTGGACGCCATCAAGGCGCTGCCCGCAGCGCTCAAGACCGTTCCGCTGGTGGTGCTGGTCAACGAAGGCTCGGCCTCGGCCAGCGAAATCGTGGCGGGCGCCTTGCAAGACCACCAGCGCGCCACCATCATGGGCGGCCAGACCTTTGGCAAGGGCTCGGTACAGACCTTCCGCCCCCTGGGGCCCGACACCGGCCTGAAGATCACCACCTCGCGCTACTACACCCCTTCGGGGCGCTCCATCCAGGCCAAGGGCATCGTGCCCGATTTGATGGTGGACGACACCGCCGAGGGCAGCCCCTACGCGGTGCTGCGCACACGCGAGGCCGACCTGGAAAAGCACCTGCAAAGCGGCCAGGGAGAGGAACAGAAGAACCCCGAGCTGGAGCGCGCGCGTGAAGAGGCGCTCAAGCGCCTGGAAGAAGAGTCGCGCAAGCCCCAGGCGGAACGGCGCCTGCCCGAGTTCGGCTCGGACAAGGACTTTCCGCTGCGCCAGGCCCTCAACAAGCTGCAGGGCCAGCCGGTGGTGGTGAGCAAGACCCTGACCGAACGCAAGACCAGTGCGGAAACACAGTGAGGGCCGTCCCGCGCTGCGCCCGGGCCCCGTTGCAGCGGGCGCGACGGGACGCAGCCGGAGCGCATAAATCCCTGGTCTTTGCCAGTCTGTTTGTCCGGTGCCGCCCGGCAAAGGCTGATAGACTGGAATCCACATACCGTTTGTGAGCCCCCGCCCCGTGCCAGCCACCGCCCGCGCCGATGCCGTTTCCCTGCAGGACCTGCTGCTGGAAAACGCGCGCGCCTTGCTGGCCCGCAGCACCGAGCTGCCGCTGCCGGAAACATCGCCCACCCAGTACCTGCAGGCCGTGATCGACGGATTGTGCGAGCTGTCCTTGCGCGACCCGCTCACCGGCCTGTCCAACCGGCGCTGCTTTCTCGGGGTTCTGGAACGCACCATCGAATCGGTGGCGCGTTCGGGTGAATCCGCGCTGCTGCTCATGCTCGACATCGACCATTTCAAGCAGGTCAACGACCAGTACGGCCATTTGGTCGGCGACCAGGTGCTGCGCAGCGTCGGCGAGGCGCTGAGCACCTGCGTGCGCCCCATGGACACGGTGGCCCGCTACGGGGGCGAGGAATTCGCCGTGGTGGTGCCCAACTGCCCCAGCGCCTACGGCGACATGGTGGCCGAGCGCCTGCGCGCCAGCATCGAGGCCTTGCGCATCCCCATCGGCCCCGGACAGACCTTGCAGGTAACGATCAGTGTGGGAGGCGCCTTTGCCCCCGAATGGGTGCGCTCCACCGCCGCCCTGTGGACCGAACGGGCCGATGCCCAGCTGTACCGCGCCAAGACCGAAGGACGCAACCGCGTCTGCCTGGACCTGCAGCGCGAAATCTACGTCAGCGCCGAGGAAAAAAGCCTGCTGTTCGGCCACTTGTCCTTTACCGAACCGCCTGCGGACGCGCCAGCCGGGACCCCCGAGCTGCCCGCAGCCGCAGATGCCTCTATGCACAGGGTGATTTGATGCCGGACCCGACCAACACCCCTACGCCCGCATCCCCCGCGCCCCGCGAGCCAGTCGCCTTCAAACCCCTGGGGCGCGTGATCGCCGTCACCAGCGGCAAGGGCGGCGTAGGCAAGACCTTCGTGTCGGCCAATCTGGCCGCCGCATTGGCCAAGCGCGGCCAGCGCGTGCTGGTGCTCGACGCCGACCTGGGGCTGGCCAATCTGGACGTGGTGCTGAACCTGTACCCGAAGATCACGCTGCACGATGTCTTCACCGGCAAGGCCAAGCTGGAAGAAGCCATCATCCGTGCCCCGGGTGGCTTCTCGGTGCTGCTGGCCGGCTCCGGCATGGTCGAGTACTCGCGCCTGACCGCTGAGGTGCGCGACGAGTTCTGGCGCATCATGACCGGGCTGGTGCCCCACTACGACGTGGTGATCCTGGACACCGGCGCCGGCATTTCCGACGTGGTGCTGTTTGCCGTCTCCATGGCTGCCGAGGTGCTGGTGGTGGCCACGCCCGAGCCCACCTCGCTGACCGACGCCTACGCCACCATCAAGGTGCTCGCAGGCCAGCAAAAACGCCAGCATGTGCGCCTGATCGTGAACCAGGCCGCGCGCCAGGGCGACGGGCGCGCCATCACCACGCAGCTGCAGCAGGTGCTGGACCGCTTCGTCAGCATCGAACCCGGACGCGCCGTGCGGCTGCTGCACATGGGTGACATCCCGGTGGATGTGTCCGTGCGCCAGGCCGTGATGCGCCGCCAGCTGCTGCTCGCCACCCTGCCCGGCAGCCCTGCCGCCCTGGCCATCGCGCAACTGGCCGGCAAGGTCGAGGAGGCGGTGGCGCAAAACGTCCAAAACGGACGCTGACCGGCACGCGCGGCGGCTTGTGCGCCGCCTCCCTCGGGGGGCTCAACCGCCTCCACCGAGCTGCGCCGCGCAGCGCACCCGGCGGGAGCGGGTCACATCGGCGGTTTCACGCCCTGCCAATGATGGACGCGGTGGCCATCAGCTCTTCCAGCAGGGCCAGCGACACGCTGCCCGAAACCGAATACGGGTCCAGTTCCGGGCGCTCGGCGTACTTGAGCAGAATGCTGGCGTTGATGCGGCCCATGTTGACCTTGCCCATGGACCAGCCGCCGAAGCGGCGCTCGCTGATTTCCTGGTAGTGCAGCAGCACCACGTCCTTGTGCCGGGCATCGCGCACGATGTGGGCATAAAGCTCGTTGACCGCGTTGCGCCCCCCCTCGATGGCCTGCAGGAACACGCCCCCGCCATAGCACAGGATGCCGGTGATGCCGCAGGTGGGGTTGAACTGGCGCGACTGCGCCAGGATGCTCTCGATCGCCTCCTCGCTCGGGTCCACCGCGCGGCTGGCGTACAACAAACGGACCAACATATGGTTCAGCTCCGTTGGGGGATGAGGGACAGGAACTCGCGGCGCAGCGTGGCGTCCTTGAGGAACACGCCGCGCATGACGGAGTTGATCATCTTGCTGTCCATGTCCTTCACGCCACGCCAGGCCATGCAGTAGTGGCTGGCTTCCATGACGATGGCCAGGCCGTCGGGCTGGGTCTTTTCCTGGATCAGATCGGCCAGTTGCACCACCGCCTCTTCCTGGATCTGGGGCCGGCCCATGATCCACTCAGCCAGGCGCGCGTACTTGGACAGGCCGATCACGTTGGTGTGCTCGTTGGGCATGACGCCGATCCAGATCTTGCCGATCACCGGGCAGAAATGGTGGCTGCAGGCGCTGCGCACCGTGATCGGACCCACGATCATGAGTTCATTGAGGTGCCCGATGTTGGGGAACTCGGTAATGGTGGGGGCCTTGACGTAGCGCCCGCGGAACACCTCGTTGACGTACATCTTGGCCACGCGCCGCGCCGTGTCGTCGGTGTTGTGGTCGTTGGCGGTGTCGATCACCAGGCTGTCGAGCACCGCCTGCATCTTGGTCTCGACCTCGTCGAGCAACTGCTCCAGTTCGCCGGGTTGGACAAAATCGGCAATGTTGTCGTTGGCGTTGAAGCGTTTGCGTGCCGCCACGACCCGCTCGCGGATCTTCTGGGAGACCGGGATGCCCTCGTCGGTGCCGGATGGAATCATGGTGGAGGAAGACTGCATTAACATGCCGGGCATATTACCAGCCTTTGAACAGGGTGTTTTCTTGCCCATGGCCCGCGCCCCTACTGCTTGTGTTGCTATCAAATTAGTAGCGCCTGCCCATCACCCAGATGGACAGGCGCATCAGGCCATAGGCCAGCCAGTCAAAGAAGCGCTGCCGCAGCGGGCGCGCCGCGAACTGCTGTGCCTGCAGCCGGTGCGCTCCCTGGCGCGTGGCCTCCAGCAGGCGGTCGCGCAGCTGCCGGGCAAAGCGCGCATCCTCGACCACGATGTTGGCCTCGCGCGCCAGCAGCATGCTCAAGGGGTCCAGGTTGGATGAACCCACCGTGCTCCAGGCGCTGTCGACCACCGCCACCTTGGCGTGCAGAAAACCGGCGCGGTACTCCCAGATCTCGATCCCGGCGCGCAGCAGCTCGTGAAACACCGGACGCGCGGCATGGTACTGCATGAAATACTCGTAGCGCCCCTGCACCAGCAGGCGCACCCGCACCCCGCGCCGCGCCGCCTGCACCAGCGCTTGGCGCAGCCGCCCGCCGGGCAGGAAGTAGGCGTTGGCAATCAGCACCTCGCTGCGTGCGCCCATGATGGAGCGCAAGTAGGTGTGCTCGATGCGTGAGCGGTTGCGCACGTTGTCGCGCAGCGCCAGTTGCGCACGCACCCCATCGAGCGCCTCCCCGGCGGCCCAGGCGCTCACGTCCCAGGTGGCGGGCAGGCCCGGCAAGGCCGAGGCCACCAGGGCGCTGCCCGCGGCCCGGAAACGCAGCGCTTCCAGGGCGTAGCTCGCGTCCAGACGGCCCCAGAAACGCTCCATGAGGCGCTGCGCCTGGGCCACCAGGGGGCCGGAGACGCAGACCGCGTAGTCCAGCCGTGCCACGTCCAGCGGTCCGTGGTTGAGGTCGAGGTGGTCGTCAATCAGATTGATGCCGCCGCAAAACAGCCAGCGCCCATCGACCACGCACAGCTTGCGGTGCAGGCGCCGCCAGCGCCCCGGCACCACCACGCCCAGGCCGCGCAGGGGCAGGAAACGGTGCCAGCGCACCCCCGCCTCGTCCAGGGCGCGCACCCACGTGCCCGGCAGGGGGGGCGTGCCCACCCCGTCGGCGACCAGGTACACCGCCACCCCCCGGCGCGCGGCGGCCACCAGGGCCTCCAGCACCATCCGCACCGCGCCATCGGGGTGCAGGATGTAGGTTTCCAGGCGCACTTCGCGGTAGCTGGCGGCAATGGCGGCGGCCAGGGCCTGGAAATACTCCTGCCCGCCCTGGTACAGGGCAATGCGGTGCATGGATGCGGCAGGGGCCTGTGCCACGCTCACTCCCAGTGGAACTCGGCCACCAGAGGCAGGTGGTCCGACATGCGCGACCACAAGGCCCCGCGCGGGATCCACTGCCCCACCGGGCGCAGGCCCCGGGCGTAGACGTGGTCCAACTGCACCAGCGGCAAGCGTGCCGGAAAGGTCAGCGCCTGCACCGGGCCAAAGCAGCGCAGGCCCACGCGCAGCAGGGCGTGCTCCACCCAGTCATCCCACTCATTGAAATCCCCGGCCACCACCAGTGCGTCGTGGGGCGCTATTTCGCGCTGCACATAGCGGGCCAGCTGCGCCAGCTGGCGCACGCGGCTGGAGCGGATCAGCCCCAGGTGCACCACGATCACGTGCACGCGCTGCTGGCGCACCTGCAGCTCCACGTGCAGGAGCCCGCGCTGCTCAAAGCGGTGGTCCGACATGTCCTCATGGCGGTGCCCCAGCACCGGCCAGCGCGACAACAGGGCGTTGCCGTGTTCGCCATGGCGCGTGACGGCATTGGTGCGGTAGACCGCGTGGTAGTCGGCGGGACAGAGATAGTCGGCCTGCGCCTGCTCGGGCCAGTCCCGGGCGAAGCGCCGCGCCTCGTGCCGGTTGTGGCCGCGCACCTCCTGCAGGCACACGATGTCGGCATCGAGCTGCGCGATGGCGTGGCCCAGGTTGTGGATCTCCAGCCGCTTGAGCGGCCCGACCCCGCGCACCCCCTTGTGGATGTTGTAGGTCGCCACCCGCAGCAAGGCCGTCATGCGAGCGCTCCCACACCGTGCCCGGCGAAGCCCTGGGACAGCCACAGGATGGCCTCGGCATTGGACGGCGAAATGCAGCGCTGTGCGGCCTGGTGGTGCGCCAACCATGCGTGGGCGTCGTGCTCGCGCGGGCTCAAACGCGGTGGCCAGGGCGCGGGCAGGCACAGGCCGAACACCCTTTCGCGGTTGAAGAACACCCCCGGCGCGTAGCGGTGGCGCCATGCGGGGTAGAGCGGATAGACGTTTTCCAGGCCCCAGTCGTGCAAAACCACACCGGGCGCCTGCACGTCAAAGCCGGTTTCTTCCTGCACCTCGCGAGCGGCAGCCGCGTGCCAAGGCTCATCCAAGGCGTCCAGCGAGCCCGTGACCGACTGCCAATGCGCCTGGCCCGGCTCCGCGCCCAGCAGACGGCGCAGCAGCAGCACCTGGCGCTGCGGTGTGTGGATCACCACCAGAACGGACAGGGGGATCTTGTATTCGGTGGGGGGCACGGCAGACGGCAGCGGTGGTGGCATGGAGCCCCATTGTGCCAACGCCGATGCGGCGTGCCCACCCAGAAAAGGCGCGGGTTCCCGCCCACCGGTGGCCCACGGCGCCACCGGGGGAAAGTCGGCCTCAGGCCGACAGCGGATTGCGCAGACGGATGTGCAGCTCGCGCAGCTGCTTTTCGTCCACCGGGCTGGGTGCCTGGGTGAGCAGGCACTGGGCGCGCTGGGTCTTGGGGAAGGCGATCACGTCGCGGATCGACTCGGCGCCGGTCATGAGGGTGACGATGCGGTCCAGACCGAAGGCCAGGCCGCCGTGCGGGGGCGCGCCGTACTGCAGGGCATCGAGCAGGAAGCCGAACTTGAGCTGCGCCTCCTCGGGCGTGATCTTGAGCGCGTCGAACACCTTCTGCTGCACGTCGGCGCGGTGGATACGCACCGAGCCGCCGCCCATCTCCCAGCCGTTCAGAACCATGTCGTAGCCCTGGGAAATGCACTTCTCGGGGGCGGACACCATCCAGTCCTCGTGCCCTTCTTTGGGCGCGGTGAAGGGGTGGTGCACGGCGGTGTAGCGCTGGTGTTCCTCGTCGTACTCGAACATCGGGAAATCCACCACCCACAGCGGCTTCCAGCCGGCGCTGAAGAGGCCGTTCTTCTTGCCAAACTCACTGTGGCCGATCTTGATGCGCAGCGCGCCGATGGCGTCGTTGACGATCTTGGCCTTGTCGGCGCCAAAGAAGACCAGATCGCCGCTCTGGGCCCCGGTGCGCTCCAGCACCGCCTGCAGCGCGGCGTCGTGGATGTTCTTGACGATGGGCGACTGCAGGCCTTCGCGGCCCTTGGCCAGGTCATTGACCTTGATGTAGGCCAGGCCCTTGGCGCCATAAATCTTGACGAACTCGGTATAGGCGTCGATCTCGCCGCGCGAGAGGCCGCCGTCCTCGCGCGCGCCACCGGGCACGCGCAGGGCGACCACGCGCCCACCGGCCATGTTGGCAGCACCCGAGAACACCTTGAAGTCGACGTCCTTCATGGCATCCGTCACTTCGGTGAACTCCAGGTTCACGCGCAGGTCGGGCTTGTCCGAACCATAGCGGTACATGGCGTCCTGGTAGGTCATGACCGGGAACTCGCCCAGATCGACCCCGATGGTGTTCTGGAACACCGTGGTGATCATGCCCTGGAACATGGCGCGGATGTCCTCTTCCGACAGGAACGAGGTCTCGATATCGATCTGGGTGAACTCGGGCTGGCGGTCGGCACGCAGGTCTTCGTCGCGGAAGCACTTGGTGATCTGGTAGTAGCGGTCAAAGCCTGCCACCATCAGCAGCTGCTTGAACAGCTGGGGCGACTGCGGCAGCGCGAAGAACATGCCGTCGTGCACACGACTGGGCACCAGGTAGTCGCGCGCGCCCTCGGGCGTGCTCTTGGTGAGCATGGGGGTTTCGATGTCAACAAAGCCATTGGCATCGAGGAACTTGCGCACCTCCATGGCGACGCGGTAACGCAGCATGAGGTTGTGCTGCATGTAGGGGCGGCGCAGGTCCAGCACACGGTGCGTCAGGCGCGTGGTCTCGGACAGATTGTCTTCGTCCAACTGGAAGGGCGGCGTAACGGAGGGGTTGAGCACCTTCAGCGCGTGGCACAGGATCTCGATCTTGCCGCTCTTGAGGTGCTCATTGGTAGTGCCTTCGGGGCGCGCGCGCACCACACCCGTGACCTGCACGCAGAACTCGTTGCGCACACCTTCAGCGGCCTTGAACATTTCGGCCCGGTCGGGGTCGCATACCACCTGGCACTGGCCTTCGCGGTCGCGCAGGTCGACAAAAATCACCCCGCCGTGGTCGCGGCGGCGGTTGACCCAACCGGCCAGGGTTACGGTTTGGCCCAGCAGGGCTTCGGTCACCAGACCGCAATAGTGGGAACGCATCGCCATAGTGTGCTTTCGTTTGCTAGCGGGGCGCCCGGCAAGGCACCCCTGTGGGGTTGTTATCTCAGCTTGCAGAGGAGGGGTTGGGCAGCGTCGGCAGGGCCGCGGCTGCGCCGGGGACCACCGCCCCCATGGAAATGACGTAGGTCAGCGCCTGGTCCACACTCATGTCCAGCTCCACCACGTCGGCGCGGGGCAGCATGAGGAAAAAGCCGCTGGTCGGGTTCGGGGTGGTGGGCACGTAGACGCTGACGAAATCGCCCCCCAGGTGCTGCGCAACCTCGCCACCGGGGGTGCCGGTCTGGAAGGCGATCGTCCACATTCCGGCGCGGGGGTACTGAACCAGCAAGGCGGTGCGAAAGGCATTGCCATTGCTGGAAAACAGCGTGTCCGAGACTTTCTTGACGCTGTTGTAGATGGATTTGACGATGGGAATGTTGTTGAACAGGCGGTCCCACTGTTTTACCCACCAGCGCCCGGCCACATTGGATACCAGGGCCCCGGTGAGCAGCAGGGCCGCAGCCACCAGGATCACCCCCAGCCCGGGGACATTGCGCAGGGGGGTGATCACCGCACCCGCAGAAACCGGCAAGACCGCTGCCAAGCCGGTGAGCAGGGCCCCGAAGACGCCATCGAGCAGGCCAATGAGCCACAGCAGCACCCACAGCGTGATCGCCAGAGGCAGCCACACCATCAGTCCGGTGATCAGGTATTTCTTGTAGGCCACGGGCAGGGTTTCCGGTGTGGTATCAGGTGTTGGCCGCAGCAGCAGGGCAGGACGCGCAGGCAGGCGCGCCAGCGCTGGCGGCGGCCTCGCAGGCCGGTGCGGGGGCGGCTTTGCCCTTGAAATCGGTGGCGTACCAGCCCGAGCCCTTGAGCTGGAAACCGGCCGCGGTCAGTTGCTTTTCAAAAGTGCTTTCGCCGCAGGAGGGGCACTCGCGCAAGGGGGCGTCCGACATCTTCTGCAGCACGTCCTTGGCGAACCCGCAACTGGCGCATTGGTAGGCGTAGATCGGCATATGGGTGAACTCGCTTCAAAACTCAGCAAAACCGCCAATTATAGTTTGGGCCACTCCCCAGGAAACCAAGCCCTGGCTGCGGGCTCAGCGGCCCGGGTCGGCTCAAAACAGGCGCACGCGCACCAGGACCTGCATCGCCAGCAAGCCCAGCGCAAAACCGACCCCGCCCGCCAGCAGGGCCTGCAGCAGGCGGTTGGTGCGGCGCTGCTCCTGCAGCAGTTCGCGCGTGAGTTCTCCATCGTGCCGCTGGCCCTGCTGCAGGTAGCTGTGCAGCAGAAAGGGCAGCTCGGGCACCAGTTTGGAATAGCGCGGCGCGTGCAGCTTGAACTGGTCCACCAAGCGCTGCAGGCCCATCTGGTCCATCATCCAGCGCTCCAGGAAAGGCTTGGCGGTGGCCCACAGGTCCAGCTCGGGGTCGAGCTGGCGCCCCAGGCCCTCGATGTTGAGCAGGGTCTTTTGCAGCAGCACCAGTTGCGGCTGGATCTCCACGTTGAAGCGGCGCGAGGCCTGGAACAGGCGCAGCAGCACCATGCCCAGCGAGATTTCGCGCAAGGGCCGGTCGAAATAGGGCTCGCACACCGCGCGCACCGCGCTTTCCAGCTCATTGACCCGGGTCGTGGCCGGGACCCAGCCGGACTCGATGTGCAGTTCGGCCACGCGCTTGTAGTCGCGCCGGAAGAAGGCGGCAAAGTTCTGCGCCAGGTACTCCTTGTCGGTCTCGGTCAGGGAGCCGACGATGCCGAAATCCAGCGAGATGTAACGCCCGAAGGTGTCGGGGGCCACGCTGACCTGGATGTTGCCCGGGTGCATGTCGGCGTGGAAGAAGCCGTCGCGGAACACCTGGGTGAAGAAGATCGTCACACCGTCGCGTGCCAGCTTGGGGATATCCACACCAGCTTCGCGCAGGCGATCGACCTGGCTGATGGGGATGCCCTGCATGCGCTCCATCACCAGCACGTCGGTGGTGCTGTAGTCCCAGTACATCTCGGGCACCAGCACCAGGCCCAGGCCCTCCATGTTGCGCCGCAGCTGCGCGGCGCTGGCGGCCTCGCGCACCAGGTCGAGTTCGTCGTGCAGGTACATGTCGAACTCGGCCACCACCTCGCGCGGGCGCAGGCGCCGCCCGTCGGCGCTGATTGCCTCCAGCCAGCGCGCCATCATGTGCATGAGCGCCAAATCCTTGCGGATGGCCTGCTGCATGCCGGGGCGCAGCACCTTGACCGCCACTTCCTTGGGGGCCCCCTTCCAGTTGCGCAGCACAGCAAAGTGCACCTGGGCGATGGATGCGCTGGCGACGGGCTCACGCTCGAACGACGCAAACACCGCATCCATGGGCTTGCGCAGCGAGCGCTCGATGGACGCAATGGCCACCTCAGCCGGGAACGGCGGCACGCGGTCCTGCAGCAGGGCCAGTTCGTCGGCAATGTCCACCGGCAGCAGATCGCGCCGTGTGGACAGCACCTGGCCGAGCTTGACGAAAATCGGCCCCAGGTCTTCTAGGGCTTGGCGCAGGCGCTGGCCGCGCGGTGCGTCCAGACGCCGCCCCAGGCGCAGCCAACGGGTCAGGGTGTTGAGCCATGGGCGATCGAAGCTGGACAGGACCATGTCGTCCAGGCCATGGCGCCAGAGCACCCACAGAATGAAGAGGGCGCGCGCAAAACGGGTCATGGGCGAGGCACTCCAGCGCCACCCCGCGCGACGAACTGCGCCAGGGCCTGGGCCGCGCCACGGGCCGCCTGCACCAGTGTGTGCGCACCGGCATCGCCGAGCACGCGCGCGAGGTCTTCTTCCACGTCCCAGCGCACGTGGTCCACCAGCCAGTTGACCTCGGCGGCGAGCTGCACGTCCCCCTCGATGCGCAAGGGCGGTTTTTCCCCGCTCAGCACCGACTGCACCAGCGCCACGGGCGACTCCTGCGCCAGGGCCAGCACCAGTTGGGGCGCCGCGTCGGCCGGTGCCAGATCGAGCAGCCCGGCGGGCGTGAAACCGACCCGGAAACTGAACTCACGCCAGCGCACCAATACCACCTGGCCCGCCACGCGCTGCAGGCGCTGCGTGGCCACCGGCTCCTGCATGAGCACATGGTTGAGCAGGAGCACCACGCGCCGATGCGACTCCTGCACCACCCACTGCGGCGGCTGGGGCAAGGGCGGGAGGTTCTGGAGCAGACCGTCCAGCATGGAAAAAGGGGACTTGGTGGTAACCATAGTCCCCTATTATGGCGGCTTGACCGCCAGGTGCCGCCCGGGCCCCAAGCGGGTCAGCGCCGGTTCATTGCAGGGCCTGCACGCCCGCCACCAGCCAGCCGCCGCCCGCCTTGGGCTTGGTCATATTCCAGACCTCGCGGAACGGGCTCGGGCCGCTGGAGGGCTCTTCGCGGATCATGCCGGAAAACTCGACGCTGGCCATGTACTCGGCGGGCAGTTCCTCAATGCCCAGCAGATGGGCTTCGAGCATGACAACGTCGGTCTGATTCGTGCCGGAGCCGCCCTGGCGCTCGCGTTCGGCGAGCTGGCTCTGGATCTCGGCCAACATCTCGTCGGTCATCATGGAGCGCAGGGTTGTCATATCCGAGCGGTCCCAGGCGCCTTGCAGGGTGACGAAGTGGGTCTTGGCCGCCTTGAGGAAGCCCTCGGTATCAAAGCCCGCCGGGATGCCCCAGCTCTGCGTCCCTGTGAGGGCGGATCCGATCATGGAGCCTCCAGCGCTGCCGGCCGCAACGCTGGAGGCGTCAAACGCCATGCTGTTGCGCTCCCAAGGCCGGGCCGATGCATCGTTGCCGACGTTGCGCGGGTTGTAGGGCTTGGAGTGGGCGAAGCCCGTCCCCCCCCCGGCCCCGGCCGGGTAGGCCAGCGCAGGGGCGGCTGGCGCGGCGCGGCGGCGCAGCAACCAGCCCACGGCCAAGCCAAGCACCGCCAGCAACATCAACACGGTCATCACATTGGCCAGGCCTTCGCCCAGCCCCAGGCTGCTGGCCAGCCAGGCCAGGCCCAAGCCGGCCGCCAGCCCCCCCAGCATGGCGCCCCAGGGGCGCTTAGGCTGGACGCCAGCCACAGGCTGTGTGGGCGCGCCTGGGGCACGGGCGGCCGTATTGGGGGCCGCAGCCGCACCTTGTGCGGGCGCCGGGGCGCCGGGCTGCGCGCCCGGCGCGGCCTCGCGCTGGGTCACATTGCTGCTTTGTTTGCCTATCGACTTAGCGCCACCAAACCGCTTGGCGGCATCGGCATGCACGGCGCCCAGGGACAAGGCCACGGCCACCACCACGCTCCATATCTTCATTTCTCTCACTCCAATTAGCTGTTCGACAGTATGACCGTCATTGTGGGGACGAATGCCGCCAATGCAAGGCAAGCACCTTGCGCTCCAGGGGCTTTGCGTTGTCTACGCAACAGCCCGCACGGGACTCAGGCGCTCAGCATTTGATGCCCACGTGCAGGGCCACCACACCGGCGGTCATGTTGTGGTAGTCCACGTGCCCGAAGCCGACCGCGTGCATCATGGTCTTGAGTTCGTCCTGGCCGGGGTGCATGCGGATGGACTCGGCCAGATAGCGGTAGCTGCCGGCATCGCCTGCCACCAGTTGGCCCAGGCGTGGCAGCACCTTAAAGGAGTACCAGTCATAGGCCTTGGCCAACGGGGGGGCGACCTTGGAGAACTCCAGCACCAGCAGTTTGCCGCCCGGTCGCAGCACGCGCCACATCTCGCGCAGTGCGGCGTCCTTGTGCGTCATGTTGCGCAGGCCGAAGGCCACGCTCACGAGGTCGAAGTGGGCATCCGCGAAAGGCAGTTTTTCGGCATCGCACACCACGGTGGGCAGCAGGACCCCGGCATCGAGCAGGCGGTCGCGTCCGGTGCGCAGCATGCTCTCGTTGATGTCGGTGTGCACCACCTGGCCGCTGCGCCCGACCTTCTTGGCAAAGGCCATCGCCAGGTCGCCGGTGCCACCGGCGATGTCGAGCGCCTTGTCGCCCTCCTGCAGGTTGGCGACCATGACGGTATAGGCCTTCCAGGCACGGTGCAGCCCCATGGACATGAGGTCGTTCATGACGTCGTACTTGGACGCCACCGAGTCGAACACCGAACGCACATGGCGCGCCTTGTCGGCTTCCTCGACGGTCTTGAAACCAAAATGTGTGCTTGACATGAAATAAGTCCTTGGCCCGCGTGGAATATAGGCCTTGCGCTATAAAAATTATAGTATTCAGTGTTTGCCGCAGGCCCCGACCGCCTTGCCCGGCATGGGGGCGTCGCGGTCGAGTGCGGCCGCGCGCAGCCGCTCCAGGTAGGCTTGCCACAGGGCCTGCTGCTGGCTGCCGAGGTGGTACAGGTAGTCCCAGGTGTAAATCCCGGTATCGTGCCCGTCCGAAAAGCGGGGCTGCACGCCGTAGTGTCCCACAGGATCGATGGCCTCGATGAGGACGTCGCGCTTGCCAGTCTGCAGCACCTCCTGGCCCGCGCCGTGCCCCTGCACCTCGGCCGAAGGCGAATACACGCGCAGAAATTCGAAGGGCAGCGCAAAGCGGGCGCCGTCATCAAAAGCGATTTCCAGCACCCGTGAGGCGCCGTGCACCACCAGGGATTCGGGGGTGGGCGTATCTGCGGTCAAACCAGCCATGAAAAATGTCCGATGTCAAGTTCTTTTGGCGGGTTTGCATCGGCATAAAACCCAATACGCCACAACCAGTTAGGCTCGGATCAAACCGTTCTTTAGTAGCCGAGCTTCGTAGGCTAGGAGCCACATGGGAGCACTGCGGCGGCAAACACCGTCGTGCCCTGGAGGGGGATTTTCCCCTCCAGATGGTGGCTCGACTCAGCCAGGGATTGACGCCTCTGCAGCAGCTTTCGCCGCCTGCGACACGCTCTTGCGAAGCCGCATAGAGTTTGCGACATCTGAGGCGGAACGGTTCGCCTTGACGACTGCCAGCGACGGCCAGTCGGTTGAACCGGCCGGGATGCCCCCGAGCTGCTCGCCAAACTCCCTGGAAAGAGGCTGCCGAATCGACTCAGGGACAAAGGCCGCGCCAGACAGCGCATACGCCAGGTACTCAGCGAAGTATGGATGCTTGTGCCAGCGCCCGCCGTCGACAGCGCGCTCCATCGAGCGCTCGAAGTGGGACAGCAGAACAGTCAGCGCGCCTTGCCGCTGAGTTCCCGGGTCGGACGAACGCATCCATTCGTACCCGATGCGCTTGATTCGCTCGCGCTCCTTGTACGGCATGGGTACGAAGCCCAGTACTGCCTGCGCTTCCTCGAAGAGCTGATGCCGCTCGCTGTGCGCTTTGATGTCGGCCGGTAGCGTCCCATCAAAGGTAAAGGAGCAGAAGCGGCAATGGTGCACGCCGCTGTCCACGTCAACGTGGCTGGCCACCTGCGCGTCGTATCGCTTTTGTAATTCGTGGAAGTGGCGTGCTCCATACTCAGTCGCGGCAATGGCATCGAGCCGTTGCACATGCGTCAGGTGGGGGAGCGTAGCTTTGGCTGCCTTGGCAGCCTTCTTGAGGCGGGCCAGATCGGCCCATGTGATGGTTTTCGTCTTCATTGGTTTCTCAATCGAAGACTCCTAGGGTCCGCTCAGTAGGAATCCGATCAAGATTCCAATGGAAATCGCCATTGGTAGTGAGTGAACTTTGCCATTGCGGACGGCCAGCACCTACCTGTGCATTTGAGCATTTTAGCAAAGTCAAGACGGAGCGCGCGCCAGCGGACCTTTCTGCGCTTTGCGACGAAAGCCACGATCCCCCGCCATGAACGCCTCCAGCATGTACGGAATCAGCGTCGCCGCATCGACCGTCTCGCCATAAGTCTGGGCATGCAGCGCGGCGTAGCGGTCGAGGTCGGCCTTGAGGCTGGCCGGGCACGTGAAGGTCAGCTTGACGCTCTCGGTCTTGGGCAGCGGCCCCAGCCGCAGCTTGCGCGTAGTGCTCATCGTGAAGTCCCCCGGTTGAAGAACAGTGGCTGATAGGGTCGCAGGACCAGATCGTATGCCGCGTCCGGAACTATGCCGAATCGGTTGCCGGAGGAGCAATAAATGGCTATGGCTGTACGGGACTGTAGTGGTCTGGGCATCGGCATAGTTTGGCCTCTAGAGTTGATTGAGGAACGCCATCAATCGGTCATCTGGATGGAACTTGCCCGGCTTGCTGTCGAAGGGAATCGTCTTGGCGAGGATCTTCTCCTTCAGTGCCAGATCCGCTTCGAGATAGATATGCGTGGTCTCGATGGATTCATGGCCGAGCCACAGTGCGATGACGGAGGTCTCCACCCCAGCGTGCAGCAGATCCATGGCCGTCGTGTGGCGCAGGCAATGGAACGTGATGTGCTTTTTCTTGAGCGAGGTGCAGGTCTCGCTGGCGGTGGCCAGGTGCTTTTGCAGCAAATGCGCCATGGCGTCCGCGCTCAACGGCCCACCGCGCATGCTGGGGAAGACGATGCCGTCCTGGGCCATACCCGTTTCATCGAACCACGCCTGGAGTGCTGCCGTGACCGGCTTGCACAGTGGGATGGTGCGTTGTTTGCGCCCTTTTCCCAGAACCTCGACGCGGGCACCCGTGCCGAACACCACATCCTGGCGCTTCAGGGCAGTCACCTCGGACAGGCGCAATCCCGTTTGCAAGGTCAGCAGCAACAGCGCGTGATCCCGGCGGCCGCTCCAGGTGCGTCTGTCTGGCGCATTCAGCAGCGCATCCGCCTCGGGGCGCGTCAGGAAGCCGATCAGCTTGTGATCGAACCGCTTGGTCGGCAACGCGAGAACGCGCTGTATCTGTGCGCTGTGTGTTGGCATCTCGTAGGCGGCGAAGCGGAAGAACGAGCGGATGGCGGTCAGGCGCAGATTGCGGGTCCGGGCCGTCACACCCCGCGTTTTCTCCAGCTCCGTCAGGAAGGCCCCGACCAGCGTTGCATCGAGCTTCGCGAAGTCCAGCCGCTCTGGAGCGGTGTGCAGACGCTTTTGCACGAAGCGCAGCAGCAACCTGAACGTATCCCGGTAGGAACTGATCGTGTGTGCGCTGACGTGCTTTTGCTGCATCAGACGCTGCATGAAGAACCGCTGCAAGAGCGCAGAGAAGGTCGGGATGGACGGGCTCATGCTATGGCCTCCCAACGGTGCTCAAGACGGGCCACGGCCTCCTTCATGAGCGAGGGGTCCTGATGCAGATACCAGTAGGTGTAAACCAGATCGGTATGCCCCAGGTAGGTGGACAGCGCAGGCAGGCGGCGCTCGGGGTCTGCGCCCTCTTGGTAGCAGCGGCGCAGGACCTCGACCGCCATGGTGTGCCTCTAATTCCGGGGCCGGAATTATCGTCATAACTCCGGGTCCCGGATTATTCCGGGTGCGGACCGCCGGGTCTTCCGCGAGCGGCGTCGTTGTTTAGCCGTCGCCGCAGGCGCCTCTTGATCTCCCGGCATTATTCGGCTGTCGTCTCCGGCCGGGACTCTTCCCGGACCTTCAAGGAGGCGAACGATGGCGACCACTCGGCAAGCAGCTGCAGCTGACGAGCTCTGCTGTGCAGGACCGCTGGAATGCTGCATCGAGGGCTTTGCGGCGCAACTCTCGGGCCAGGGATACACGCCGGACACGATCCATGCCAAGTGTGACCTGCTGGCCGACCTCAACCGCTGGCTCGAGGAGCGCCAGTTCTCTCTAGCAGCTCTGGACGAGCGTCGGCTGAGGCAGTTCCAGGCCAGCCGTCGCCGGCGAGGCAGGATGCGTCGCGGCGATCCCGCCACGGCCCAGCAGCTCCTGCAGTATCTGCGCGAGCGTGGCCACACCCCGCCGGCCGTACAGGCTATCGATGTGCACCCCGCGGCGGTGGTCGTGCGTGACTTCGAGGCGTTTCTCCGTTCCGAGCGCGGACTGTCGACGGCCACGGTGGTTTCCTACCTGACGGTCGTTCGTCGCCTTCTTCATGAGCAGTTCGGACGCAAGGCACTGCGTCTGGAGCAACTGCGAGCGCAGGACCTACATCGTTTCGTTGTTCGCGAGATCCAGCGTGTCAGTCGCACGCACGGCAAGATCGTCATCACGGCGCTGCGGTCATTCATGCGCTTCTTGCTGCTGCGCGGCGCCGTTCAGACTGACCTCGCCCGCACGCTACCCGGCGTGGCGACCTGGAGACTGTCGCATCTGCCGCGTTCACTGCTTCCCGAACAAGTGGAGCGACTGCTTGCGTGCTGCGACCGCGGTTCACCAAGCGGCACGCGCGACTACGCGATCTTGCTGCTGTTGGCCCGACTCGGCTTGCGCGGCGGAGAGGTTTTGAACATGGTCCTGGAGGACCTGGACTGGGAGCGCGGCGAGCTTGTCGTGCGCGGCAAGGGCCCACGGCTGGAGCGACTGCCTTTGCCGGCCGACGTCGGTGCGGCGGTGGCGCGCTATCTCCAAGAAGTCCGTCCGCCTTGTGCGACGCGCCGGGTATTTGTTCGCATGATGGCGCCATACCAGGACTTGGAACAATCAGCCGTCTGTTGCGTCGTCCGCCGCGCGTTGGCGCGCGCTGGATTGGATCCGGAGCGCAAGGGGGCGCACCTGTTGCGCCACTCCCTTGCTACGAATCTGCTGCGCCGTGGCGCGTCCCTGAGCGAGATCGGTCAATTGCTGCGCCACCGGCAGCCGACGACCACACAGATCTATGCCAAGGTGGACATCGAGGCGCTACGAGGCATCGCGCTGCCGTGGCCAGGGAGTGCGTCATGAGCCCGCTGCAAGTTGCTCTCGACGAATACCTCGCAGTCCGTCGCGCCCTGGGGTACAAGCTGCGCCTGTCCGGCCGCCTACTGCATCGCTTCGTCGACTTCGCCGAGCGTCAGGGGGCGACGTACATCACGTCCGAACTCGCCGCGGCATGGGCAACGCTGCCCGGTTCAGCGCAGCCCGCTCAATGGACGAACCGGCTGGGGATGGTGCGCCGCTTTGCGCTGTATTGCAGTGCGCAGGAGCCGCGGACGGTCGTGCCGCCGCCGGACTTGCTTCCTCACCGATACCGCCGTCCTGAACCCTACCCATACAGCGACGAGCAGATCAAGCGCCTGCTCGATGCCGCCCAACGCCTGCCATCGGCCACGGGTTTGCGGCCCCAGACGTTCGCCACGCTCTTCGGTCTGTACGTGGCGACCGGGCTGCGAGCCAACGAGCCGTTGCGCCTGGACCGCGACGATGTCGACCTGACGAACGGCGTGCTGACGATCCGCGGGACGAAGTTCGGCAAGTCCCGCCACGTGCCCGTGCATCCCTCCACCCTCCGCGCACTGCAGCGCTACGCCGAATTGCGGTACCGCTGCTGCCCCGACCCGGCGACATCGAGCTTCTTCGTCTCGGACCGAGGGACTCGCTTGACCGAGTGGTGTGTGCGATGGACCTTCGTGAAGCTATCGCGAGAGATCGGCTTGCGGGGGGTGAACGATTCTCGCGGACCCCGCCTGCACGATCTACGTCATCGCCTCGCGACTGCTACGCTGCTGAGGTGGTATCGGCACGGCGTCGACGTCGAGCGCCACCTGCCGCAGCTCTCGGCCTACCTCGGGCACGCCCATGTGACGGACACGTACTGGTACTTGACCGCGACGCCCGAGCTCCTGCACTACGTCATGCGACGGGTGCAGCGGTCGAAGGAGCAACGGCCATGACCACCGCCGCCACGTTGCCCGCGCTGGTGCAGTCGTTCTTCATGGATCGGCTCATGCAGCAGCGCCAGGCCAGCCCTCATACCATTGCCAGCTATCGCGATACCTTTCGGCTGCTCCTGCAGTTCGCCCAGCAGCGGCTGGGCAAACCCCCGACGAGCATGACGGTGCCCGACCTCGATACGCCGCTGCTTGGTGCATTCCTCGATCACTTGGAGCGCGATCGCAAGAACAGCGCCCGCAGTCGCAACGTGCGCCTGGCGGCAATCCATTCTTTCTTTCGCTACGTGGCGCTGCATGCGCCGGAGCACGGTGCCGTCGCGCAGCGCGTGCTGGCCATGCCCAGTAAGCGCTACTCGCGGCGTCCGATCGCCTTTCTCAGCGACGTCGAAGTGGACGCATTGCTCGCTGCGCCGGACCTCGCGACATGGTCAGGACGGCGCGACCGGGCTCTCCTCATGCTGGCGGTGCAGACCGGGCTGCGTGCGGCGGAGCTCACCGGGCTTCGCTGCGACGACATCGTTCTTGGTGTGGGCGCGCATGTCCGCTGCGAGGGCAAGGGTCGCAAGCGGCGCTGCACGCCGCTGAGCAAAGACACGGTCCGAGTGCTGCGCGACTGGCTGCGCGAGCGAAGAGGTCAGCCCTCCGATTCGCTCTTCCCGAGCATGCGAGGCGCCGCCCTGAGTCACGACGCGCTGCAGGACCTGCTCGACAAACATCTTGCTGTAGCGCGTCGGCGGTGCCCGTCATTGGCACGCAAGCGCGTCACCCCGCATGTGCTTCGGCACACGCTAGCCATGGACCTGCTCCATCACGGCACAGGCCAAACCGTGATCGCTCTCTGGCTCGGACACGAGTCGCCTGAGACCACTGCCATCTACCTGCACGCGGACATGCAGCTGAAGGAGCGGGCCCTCGCAGCCACGACGGCCAAGAAGACGCCGGTACCGCGCTTCCAGCCCAACGACCGGCTGCTGAACTTCCTCAAGGGCCTCTGATAATGCCGGGAATCGCGGGGCGTTCGGCCACCGATGACACACCGCGGTGCGGCGCCCCTCGACGCCGCTTCCCGGAATAATCCGGGACCCGGAGTTATGGCGCAGGTCATGCAGCCGCGGGCCTTTGGCATCCGTTGCTCCCCGCAGCCCGAGTCTGCGGGTCATCCTCATGAACGACAGATCCAGCACGCAGTTGGTCATCCGGCAACCGAGCGGCGAGATGAAGAACGGTTTGACGACCTTGCCTGCCAGGAACTCATCGCGCTGCTGGCGGTACATCTTCAGCGCCTCGCAGGTCGTCGCATGCACGGGCACCAGCCGATCCTTGCCGAACTTTGCGTTGCGTATGGTCAGAACGCCGTTGTCGAGATCGACATCCTCCAGATCGAGGTTCAACGCTTCGCCAACGCGCATCCCCGTGACGCTGAGCAGACCGAAGATGGCGTAGCGCGTCCAACGCGAGATCGGCTTGGCACTGCGCCGTCGCCGCAGGCATGCCGCCAGCACCCGCTTGACGTCCTCCTCGCTGAAGATATACGGCCGGAAGGTGCTCCGCTGCCGAGGCAGCAGGTCTGCCGCAGGAATCTCGGTGCGGGGATCAGTGAGGATGCGATAGCGAGCGAAGCTGCGCACGATGCGAAGCCGGCCAGCCTGGTAGTTCGCTCCGATCGATGCGGGCTGCTGCGCCCATTGCACCGCCAGCTTCGCCGTGATGTGCGCGGCACGGCGCTGCTCCATGAAGGTGGCGAAGTCCGGCAGCAACTGCCCATCCTTCTTGAGCTTGAAGCCGAGGGAGCGGCGCAACTCCAGATAGTCGGAGATGTCGGTGCGCAAGCTGTTCATGGCAATTCTCCCGGCCATGGCAAAGCGACTTCGCGCAAGGCGTCTATGTCCACCTTCGCATACCGACGTGTAGCCTGCGGACTGCGATGGCGCAATATCTGGCCGATCTCGGTCAGCGATGCTCCTTGGCGCAGCATGCCTACGGCAAGCGCATGACGAAGCTGATGCGCTCCCTTGGTGCACGCCTTGATGCCCGCACGCTCCAACGCCCGCGCGACGATCGTGCTGATGTTGCCGCCATCCCTCAATTCACCACAGGGTGCGTGCGCGCACAGGAATACCCTGCGGCTGCTCGATCGTGGACGCCCGTGCTCAAGATAGGTGGCGATTGCTTGCCCAACGTCATGCGGCAGCGGCAATGGCCGCCGCTCACGGCTCTTGCCGTGAACGACCAGGCAACCTTCACCCCAATCGATATCGTCCAACTCAAGCTGAATGATCTCGCTGGCACGCAATCCAAGCCTGGCCAGCAACAACAGGATGGCGCGATTGCGCAGTCCCGCTGGCTCCTGCCATGTCGCACTCTCTTTCAAGAGAGTCTGAACACAATCTGCTGGCATCGCCCTTGGAATCGATGCCATGGACCACCCGGCCACGGAAGGCACTGCCGCCGCAAGATCGCCAAAGATGTAGCCACGCGATTTTGCGAAACGCAAGAACGAGCGCAATGCAGTGACGATGTGCTTGGCCGAGATGGTCGTGCGGTTCCTCGGCGCTTTCCGGCGCAGGTAGTCCGCTATCTGGCTGGCTTTCACGCAGGCAAGCTGCGAATTGCTCTCGACTGCCACGTCCGTCAGGAAGCGCCTGACATATCCGCAGTAGTTCTCGATGCTCGTGTGCGCCAAGCCGCGATCCTCCAGCAGGAAGGTTCCGTATTCCTGCAATACCCGCTCAATGCTGGACACCTCGATCGCGACTGCCGGCTGACCGTTGATGACGCCTCTTTCTCGAAGCCAAGTCACCATGCCGGACAAGGTGACGCGGTCGCCTGCCTTGGGAAGCCGGTGTCGGACGCGATCGCGCAGGAACGCCTCTTCATGCTCGCCAGCGATCTCGGGTATCGCTATGCCACCTTGATGCAGCCACCGGCTGAATTCGGTGACCAGGTAGGTCTTCTTCCAAAACGCGACCTGCGAATACCCTTGGTCGGCAAGGTATTCGGCATACGGCTCCAGATAGGGAACCAGTGGCCCTGCGGCGTGCAGTCTGACGGGCCTTTTTCGACAGGCTCTGCTCATCGCAACCTCCTTGGAGGCATATCTGGTTTGAGCCGGACTATGCCGATCAAGTTCCAGTGCAACACCTCTGAAAGGACGCATATGAACATGCAACTCGGCATAGTTCCGGACGCGGCATACGATCTGGTATTCCGCTATCGGAATACCAAATCCCGGTTGACGATGATGCGTACCGGCAGGCCCGGCCGCTCCGTCAACGTGGGCTGGATGTTGAGGTTGCGCCGAGTCATCTCTTGGCCGACCTGATTCACGCTGTCCTGCAAGCTGTTGCGCCCAGCGTTGATGACGCGATCGCCGTTCTGGCGGTTCTCCGGCGCGGCCAATTCCGCACCGACTCCCAGCAGCGTTGTCAGTGCTGCACCGGCGAAGATGCGATCCCAATGCCAATCGACCCCATCCTCCAGACCGGAGTTGCCGGCCGGGTCGGCACCAGCCAGGTTGTCCAGCGTCAGCGAGGACGTATCGGGCAGGATGATCCGGTTCCACACCACCTGCACCCGGCTCTGCCCGTAGCTCACCTGGCTGTTGTAGCGGCCAAGGATTCGTGAACCCTGCGGAATCAGTACAAACTTCCCCGTGGCCGTGTCGTAGACCGGCTCCGTTACGGTAGCGATCACGTCGCCCGGCAGATCGGACTTGATGCCCGTGACCAGCGCTCCCGCGATCACCGTGCCGGCCATCACTTGATACGGCGAAGTCGGTGTTTTCAGGTTCCCGGAATTACGGGTTTCCGTAGTTCCGGCTTTCAGGAATGCCTCTTTCTGGTCCTGCCGGTTCTGCACGGCGGTCGGGTCAGCCGGTTGGGCCGCTGCCGAGGCCGGCCCGGCAGCCATCGGATCGAAGCCTGCAAGGCCAGACGCAGGACTGGCCGCAGCCACCTGTGTAGGCGCGGCAGCGGCGCGCTGGTTGCTGGAACGGAAGAATACCGATGCCCCCGCCGCCGCTTCCGCTTCCTTACGCTGTGCATCGTGCTCGGCGTTAGCTGGAGCGTGGCCAGGCGGCGTGTAGGTGGGTGTTACTGGCTGCTGCGATTTCACGATGGCCGGCCCCAAGTCGCCCGGCAACGGCGGCCCTAGTTCGGGAACATGCTGCGGCAATTTGGAGTAGTCGGTCGGAAGCTGGTCCAGTCCTTCCGAGCGCGAAACGCGATCCACGTTGTAAAGCTCGGCCTGTTCGCTTGCACTGCGCTTGCGCGGTTGCAGCGACCAAATCGTGGCGCCCAGCACGGCAACGGCGAGGCCACCGGCCAGGATCGCCAATGTGCGCCGGTTCAGGCGTGTCACCGGACGCGGCTGTGCTCGCAACGCCACGTTTTCTGGCGCGACCTTTGGTGCGGCGTCGGAAGCAGGCATGTCCGAGGTATCGTTCTGGCTCATGGTCAGTTCCCCCGCGCTGCGCCCACTATTCCATCCGTGCGCTCGATGCGCACCACTTCGCCCCCATCGCTTCCCTTTCCACCGCCCAGGCGCAGCTCGGCCGCACCGAACAGCCGATCCACGATGTAGTACGGCGGACGGAAACGATAGTTCACCAGTTGCCCATCGCCTTGAGCGCCGATCACGAACAGCGGCGGCAGCTCCCCCTGGGCGATACCCGCCGGGAACTGGATATACACCTTCTCGCCATCGTCGAAGGCGCGCATCGGTTTCCAAGGCGCATTGCTGCCGCTGATGGCGTAGCGGAAGCGGATCTTCTCCAGCGATAGACCGCTATCGACCGGTGCAGTTGCTTGCGCAGCCTGTGCCTGGCGTTGCAGGGCCAGCATCCGGTCTTTGGGGTATTCCCACGACACCGAAGCCATCCAGGCGCGTTCGGTCGAGGTCAGCTCGATCAGATAGGTGCGCCGACTGGTGGTGATGACCAGATTGGTCTTGAGCCCCGAGCGGATCGGCTTGACCAACACGCTGACACGCAGCGCATCACCTGTACCGCTGGACGTGTCACCGACGATCCAGCGCACCGTGTCGCCGGCGGCCACCGTCACCAGTTCCTCGCCGGGTTGGAGAGAAATCACCGTTACCCGCCCCGGTGCCGCATAGACCTGATACAGCGCGCCATCAGTGAAGGGCCAGACTTGGATGGCGTTGACGTAACCCTCGCGTGTGGGCGCCATGCGTGCCTCGGCGTTGGCTCGCGAGACCCGGAGCTTTTCATCGGCAGGTTCAGGTGCCGTCTTGGCCTCGATGCTCTCGGGCAGAGGTTTCATCTGTGCCGGCATCGGCAGCACCGTCGGCACCTCCACCACTTCAACCTGCTTGGGCGGTTCGGGCAGCGGCAGGGCCTGCACCGGCTCATCGAGCGAGATGGCCGGCGGCGGTGTGCCTTTCGTGGCGCAGCCCTGCAACGACAGAACTGACGCTGCAAGCGTCAACACGAAAGCGTAAAAGCGGAAAGACTGGTTCATGACTTGGCTCCTTCGGCGGCATCGAGTTCGCGACTCCACGACAGTCCGTTGACATAGATGCCCAATGGGTTCTTGCGCAAACGCTGTTCGGTGCGCGGGGTTTGCAGGACG
Organism: Rhodoferax sp.; assembly: GCA_052390055.1. Classification (GTDB taxonomy): domain Bacteria; phylum Pseudomonadota; class Gammaproteobacteria; order Burkholderiales; family Burkholderiaceae_C; genus Allorhodoferax. The sequence goes on along the minus strand of JBQTHH010000002.1, from coordinate 21,025 downwards.
GTGGAAATCACGGCGTTCCAGCGTTCAGTGCCGGCCGGCGCGCCATTGACGAAGCGCTGCTCGGTCCAGCGCACGTTGAAAGACGCGTCGCTGGCGCGCACGACGCTGGTGATCTGCACCGTGACCGACTCCTTGCCGACGCGGATGAACGGGTCATGGGCGCGGGCGTACTCGTTGAGCACACCCGCGCCGCGATCGGTGGTGTAGTCGTAGGCATCGAGCCAGTTCTGCCGCACGACGATGGGATCAATCGACAGCGAACGAACCAGCACGACGAAGTGCGCCAAGTGATAGGCGATCTGCGCATCGTTCGGCCGGTACGGCGTGGCCGCTTCGCCAACGGTTCGGACCTGTCCAGCCTGGTCCACCTCCACCACGTAGGGCGTGACGATGGACTGCGCCGAACGCCAGACCAAGCCACCGGCCATCAACAGCGCGAGCGACAAGCAGCCGAAAGCCATCAGCCGCCAGTTCTTGGCCTGCACGCGGGCCGAGCCGATGCGCTCGTCCCACACCTGTGCGGCAGATTGGTAGGGAGTGGCAGGTTGCGACGTATCGGCATAGCGCACCTGCGGTCGTTTGAATCGCATGGTTTGTTCTCCTTATGAATCGCGTCAATCGTCGGAACTGTGCAAACTCGGGCCGCTGCTCGAACCGCCGCCGTCGCCTCCGCGCAGCGTGTGGGCTGCGGTCGTGGCGGCATGGCTGATTTGCTGGCGGCGGTGCAGGCGCTTGGCCCAGGCGGGCTGCGCCTGTTGCTGGTCGGCAGCGCCGGATTTGGCTTCGCTGGCAGTGGATTGGCCCGATGCGGCGGCGCCTCCAGATGTCGGCCCCGCCTCGTCGGAACGGAAGGCAGATGCCGCTCGCTCCTTGAGCGAGCGCATCCCGGCAGCGGCCTTTTGGCCGACGGCTTGTGCACCGGTCTTGGCAACGTTGCCCACGCCGGCAGCGGCACCCTTGAAACCACCGCCGGCTGCTGCGGAACCTGCCTGATAAGCCGACCGCGCACTGCCTGCGGTCGAGGCAGCGGCACGCGCACCGCCGGCAGCCATCTTGGCGGCAGCCGGTGCCATGCGAGCCCCGGCCACCACCGCACTGCCCACACCGGTTGCGGCGGCACCGACCGCAACGGCCGTACCGGCTGCGCCCATCGCTGCACCGGCCATCGCACCGGCGCCAAGCTGCGGCGCACTGGACACGAGGCCGGTGGCGATGCCTGGGCCGAAGATGCCGAGTGCCAGCATGGCGAGCGAGGCCAGCATCACCACCAATGCGTGGTCTATGGATGGCTCACTGGGCGTCACCTGGAATTCGGCGAACAGCCCCGTGCCGATGCCCACGATCACGGCCAGCACCAGCACCTTGATGCCCGAGGACATCACGTTGCCGAGCACCTTTTCGGCGAGGAAAGCGGTTTTGTTCCACAGCGCGAATGGCACCAGCACGAAGCCGGCGAGCGTGGTCAGCTTGAACTCGATCAGCGTGACGAAGAGCTGCACCGCCAGCACGAAGAAGCTGATGATGACGATCAGCCAGGCGAGGAACATCACGACGATCGGCGCGATGTTGATGAACACCTCCGGGAACCCGGCCATCTCGCTGATCTGTTGCAGGATGGGCGCAGCAGCGTCGATGCCGGTCTTGGCCAGGCGCCCCGGCTGCAGGAAAGTCGCCATCGTCAATGTCGAGCCGGAGGCCGTCAGGCCGAGGCCGGCGAAGGACCGGAACACGATGCCGGACAACCAGTTGAAGTTGCCGATGATGTAGGCAAAGGCGCCGACGTAGAGCACCTTGCGCAGGAGCTTGGCCATCACGTCTTCGCCCTGGCCGGTGGCATGGCCCAGTGCCCAGTACAGGCCGGCCAGGGTCATGTCGATCGCCACCAGCGTCGCGGTCAGGAAAGCGACTTCACCGTGCAGCAGACCGAACCCCGAATCGATGTACGTGGAGAAGACGTTGAGGAAACGGTCGATGACGGAGACGTCGTTCATGGCCGCATCCGTCAGTTGCCGTAGAAGTTCACGGACTGCGGTGTGTACGCCGTGCCACTGCCGATGAAGCGGCGCGTCACTTCGCGTCCACGCTCAACGGCCGCAGCCTGCCGAGCCAGTTCCAACGAGGCCGCGCGCCCCTGCGTGAGCTGAAGCTGCTGGGTCTGGATGGACTGCTTGGCTTGCAGGGCCAGGAGCTGATTGGTGGCCTGCATGGCCTGCAAGGCGCCGGTGGCCGATTGACTCTGGTCGACCAGATCGGCCAACACGCCCTCATCCTGGTTCAGGTTCTGCGACACCTGCGCCTGCATGTGCATGGCGGTCTGCAAGCCCTGGAGCGTGTTCTGCCAGCGCTGGCGTGCGTCCTGGAACATCTGGTTGCCGCTCACGGTGGCGGCGTACTGCTCCGGGTACAGTTGAGCGAATTGCTGGTCCATGTTCTGGATGTCGAAGGCCAGCCCCCGCGCCTGGGCGATCAGTTGCCGTGTCGTGTCCAGGTTAGCCCGCAGGCGGTTGACCACGTTGAACGGCAGGCTCGCGAGGTTGCGAGCCTCGTTCATCAAGGACTGCGCTTCGTTCTGAAGCTGCCTGATCTGGTTATTGATCTGCTCCAGCGTGCGAACCGCTGTCATGGTGTTCTGCACGAGGTTGGTCGGATCGATGACGACCCATTGCGCTTGAGCGACGGGCATAGCACCGATCAACGCAGCAACAGCGACGGCAAGAAGACGTTTTTTCAGCCTCTCTTGAATTCCGAGTGGGTAAGCTCGAGTCATTTCAGGCATAGGAACGAGGATTTGGAATGACGGCGAAGGTGTTTGAGGCGGCGCTGGGAATAGCCGAGCCGTGGTTTGTGGCGGGGGTGGACTTCGCCGAGGCGAGCAAGGTGCTGACAGTGCAGATCGACTTCAAGGCGGGGACACGCTTCCCGGTCTCTGGCTACCCGGGGCTTCACCCCGTGCACGACACGGTGGTCAAGACCTACCGGCACCTGAACTTCTTCCAGCACGAGTGCCATCTGCAGGTGCGCACGCCGCGGGTGAAGCTGCCCAACGGCTCGGTGCGGCTGATCGAACCCGACTTCGCCGGGCGCCTGTCGGGCTTCACACTGCTGTTCGAGGCGCTGATTCTGATGCTGGCCCAGCAGATGCCGTTCGCCGCCGTGGCGCGCCTGACGGGCGAGTCGGCGCACCGTGTGATGGCCGTGTGCAGGCGCTACGTGGACATCGCCCTGGGCTTGGCCGACCTCAGCGAGGTCAAGGCACTGGCCATCGATGAGACATCGCGTGCTCGCGGTCACGCCTACGTGACCCTGGCCGCCGACGCCCTGCAGCGGCGGGTGGTGTTCGTCACCGAGGGGCGCGATGCCAAGACGATCGAGGAGCTGGCCGCCTACCTGGATGGCCACGGCTGTGCGCCTGAGCAAATCGACTCGGTGAGCATCGACATGTCCCCGGCCTTCATCAAGGGCGTGGGTCAGCATCTTCCCAACGCCCGCATCACCTTCGACAAGTTCCACGTGATCTGGCACGCCAACGCGGCGGTGGACAAGATGCGCCGCATCGAGCAGCGCACCGACAAGTCTCTCAAGGGCATGCGCTGGTCGCTGCTGAAGGACCGCGCCAAGCTCAAACCGGAGCAGGCGGCCGACCTGGACGTCCTGATCGCACAGATGACCACCGTGCGAACGGCCCGCGCCTGGCTCTACAAGGAACAGTTGCGCGACATCCTGGAGCGCAAGCAGATCAACGTCGTGCGCAGCATGCTGCTGCACTGGTGCACCTGTGTCATGCGCTCCAAGGTCGAGCCGATGAAGGAAGTCGCCGGGCTGGTGAGACGCCATCTCGATGGCATCGTCGCCTGGGCTCAGACGCGCCAGACCAATGGATTTCTTGAGGCCATCAACGGACTGTTCCAGGCCGCCAAGCGCCGCGCCCGCGGCTTCGGTCGCCTGTCCACCATCAAAACCGTCATCTTCCTGATCGCCGGAAAACTGAACTTCCATGCCATCAACCCTCACGCTGGGCAACCCACTTGAAATTCAACAGAGCCTTTTTTCATGGCGAAACCTCCAGAGGTTGGGAAGCAAGGAAGGACGCAGCCGAGGGTGCGGACGGCAATAGATCGGCCGCCCAATCGAGGCCGCGATGGCGAAGCCAGGCGCCGGCAAAGCCCGGTGTTCCGGCATCGCGCAGCACGCTGTCGATAGCGCGTTGGTCCTGGGGCGTCGAAGCGCCCGCAAAGGCGAGCGTGACCGGCCCGAGGTCAAGATCGAACAGGCGGTTGCCCAGACGCGACTGGTAGTAGTAGTCGCGCTTGGGCTGGGCGGTGGCGACGATTTCGATTTGCCGGGCATTCAGCCCGAAGCCCTCGTAGATCGTGCGGATCTGCGGCTCGGTGGCCTGCGGGTTGGGCAGGAAGATGCGGCTGGCGCAGCTCTCGATAATCGCGGGCGCGATGGTCGAGTCCTTGATGTCGGCGAGCGACTGCGTGGCAAAGATGACGCTGACGTTCTTCTTGCGCAGCGTCTTGAGCCACTGGCGAATGCGCGCCGCGAACACCGGGTCATCCAGGAATAGCCAGGCTTCATCGAGGATCAACAGCGTCGGCGCACCGTCGAAACGCTCATCGAAGCGTGCGAACAGATAGCCCAGCACGGCCAATACCGCGGCCTTGCTGTGCATCAGTTCCTCCATCTCGAAACCCTGAACGTCACCCACGCCCAACCGGTCACTGTCGGCATCCAGCAGCTTGCCGTGCGCGCCGCCGAGCACGTAGGGCGCAAGCGCCTGCCGCAACACGTTGGATTGCAGCAGCACCGACAGACCGGTGAGCGTGCGCTGCTCCACGGGCGCACCCGCAAGACTGCCGAGCGCCGACCAGATGGCCACCTTCTCGTCCGGACCAACCGCAATGCCTTCGTGCCGCAGGCGGCCTTCAACCCACTCGGCCGCCCAGGTGCGATAGCCCTCACGGTCGATGCGGGCGAGTGGCTGAAACGCGATCGAACCGTCAGCGCCCAGGTCGTAGTGCTCGCCGCCCAGACCAAGAATGGTGGCGCGCATCGAGCGCCCCATGTCGAAGGCAAAGATGCGTGAGCCGGGATAGCGGCGGAACTGCATCGCCAGCGTGGCGAGCAGAACCGACTTGCCCATGCCGGTCGGGCCGGCCACCAGCGTGTGCCCCACGTCGCCGATGTGCGTCACCAGCCGGAACGGCGTCGCGCCCTCGGTGCGCGTGACGATCAGCGGCGGGCCGTCGAAGTGGTCGTTCTTCTCCGGCCCGGCCCACACCGCCGACACCGGCATCAGGTGCGCGAGATTCAGCGTCGAGATGATGGGCTGGCGGACATTGGCGTAGGCATTGCCCGGCACCGACGACAACCATGCCTCCACGGCGTTCAGCGTCTCCGGGATGGTCACGAAGCCACGGCCCTGGATGACGCGCTCCACCCTGCGCAGCTTTTCGTCGGCCGCGTTAGCGTCGTCATCCAGCACGGTCACGGTCGCAGTGACGTAGCCGAAAGCGACCTGATCGCTGCCCAGCTCCTGCAAAGCCGCGTCCGCGTCGGCTGACTTGTTGCTGGCATCGGTATCGACCAGCGGGCTTTCCTGTTGGAAGATGGTTTCGCGCAGCAGCGCGAGAACGTTCTTGCGCTTGGCAAACCACTGTCGGCGCAGACGCCTCAGTTCTTTCTCTGCCTCGGCCTTGTCCATGCAGAGGAAGCGCGTGCTCCAGCGGTAGGCGAAGCCCAGGCGATTGAGGTCGTCCAGAATCCCCGGCCAGGTCGAGGTCGGGAAGCCGCGCACCGTGACCACGCGCAGGTGCTGGTCGCCCAGCATCGGTGCGAGGCCGCCCACCAGCGGCGCATCGGCCAGCAGCGCATCGAGATGGAACGGCACTTCCGGCATCGCCAGCGAATAACGTCGCGCCGAGACGGTCGCGTGCAGGTAGGTCAGCGTTGCACTGTCGTCCAGCCAGGCGATCTCCGGCATCACGCCGTCGAGCAGATCGCAGATGCGGTCGGTTTCGGCGACGAAGGCGGTCAGGCGTTCGCGCCAATCCGCGCCGGTAGTTGGCGTGTTCTCATAGAGCAGCTTGGCCGCGCGTGCGTGGGACTCTTCGGGCGGCAGGAACTGGATCGTGAGGTGATAACCGCTCTCGAAATGGTGGCCGGAGTCCTCGAAGGTCGCACGCCGCTCCTCGTCCACCAGCCAGGACAAGGGCTCCGGGAAATCCGAGTGCGGATAGTCGGCTGCGGGCCGGCGTTCGGCTTCGACGAACAGCGCCCAGCCGGAGCCAAGTCGGCGCAGCGCATTGTTCAGCCGCGCCGCAGTGGCGATCAGCTCGCCCTGCGTCGCGCTGTCCAGGTCCGGTCCGCGAAAGCGTGCCGTGCGCTGAAAGCTGCCGTCCTTGTTGAGCACCACACCGGGCGCGACCAGCCCGGCCCACGGCAGCCAGTCGGCGAGCAAGGCCGGGCGCTGGCGGTATTCGGCGAAGTTCATCATGGCTCAGTCCTCACACGTCCAGCAGCGGCTTGTGCTTGATGTGGCGGGCGAACACCTGCATGAACTGCGCATCGACGCGAGCACCCCAGACCGCGAGCGCGTGGCCGACGATCCAGAGCACCAGCCCCGGAATCCACAGTTGCAGGCCCAGGCCGACAGCAGCGGCCAGCGTGCCGTTGGCGATCGCCACGGTGCGCGGCGCACCGCCCAGCAGGATCGGCTCCGTCAGCGAGCGGTGCAGCGGCACCTCGAAACCCGGCAGGTCGCTGGCCGTGCTCATACGACGGCACCGCCGGAGAAGCTGAAGAACGACAGGAAGAACGAGGACGCGGCGAACGCGATGGACAGGCCGAACACGATCTGGATCAGCTTGCGAAAGCCGCCCGACGTGTCACCAAAGGCCAGCGCCAGGCCGGTGGAAATGATGATGATGACGGCGACGATTCGCGCCACCGGCCCCTGGATGGATTCGAGGATGGATTGCAGCGGCCCTTCCCAGGGCATCGAGGAGCCGGCCGCTTTCGCCGTGCCGGCGGTCATCAGCATCACGCCGGCCAGCAGCAGGCCGTGATGGGCCGGCGCGGCCAGACGCCGCAGGCGTGCAAGGCACAAAGCCGGATTTGCGGAAAAGCGGAAAGTATGGGCGTGCGTCATGGAAGTTCTCCAGGTGGGTTGAGGGACGGGGAAGGAAGATCGGAAGACAGCGGCAGCAGCTCGGGAAGCGGCGTTTCCAGCATGTCTGCCAAGCCATCCATGAGCCGGTAGCCCACACCGTCGAAGCCGGCGACACGGGCAATGGTTTCGATGCGGCGCTTGCGGCCACGGCCGGCGATGAACACGACGACGTTCACAGCCTCGGCGATCAGTGCGCGCGGCGGGTTCACCGCAACTTCGAGAATCAACTGCTCCAGGCGCAGCAGCGCGCCGAGTGCGGAGCCGGCATGGATGGTGGCGATGCCGCCGGGATGGCCGGTGCCCCAGACCTTGATGAGATCCAGCGCTTCACCGCCGCGCACCTCGCCGACCACCACGCGGTCGGGGCGCAGCCGCATCGTGGCGCGCACCAGTTCGGTCATGGACACGACGCCCGCGCGCGTGCGCAGCGGCACGTGGTCGCGTGCGGCGCATTGCAGCTCGATGGTGTCTTCGAGCACCAGCACGCGGTCGCCGGTGACAGCGATCTCGGCGAGCAAGGCGTTCGCCAGCGTGGTCTTGCCGGTGCTGGTGCCACCGGCGATCAGGATGTTCTGCCGCTCGCGCACGGCGTGGCGCAGGAACTCAGCGTGTTCAACGGACAGGATGCCATCGGCCACGTAGCGATCCAGGCCGATGATGTTCACGGCCCGCTTGCGCAGCGCGAAGGCGGGTCCCGGTGCGGCGGGCGGCAGGATGCCCTCGAAGCGCTCGCCCGTCTCCGGCAGCTCGGCGGTCAAGAGCGGTTGGCCGCGATGCACTTCCGCGCCAACGTGTGCGGCGACGAGCCGGATGATGCGTTCGCCGTCTTGTTCGGACAGCTCCACACCCAGCGGCGCGCGGCCGGACGACAGGCGATCGACCCAGAGCGTGCGGTCGGGGTTGAGCATGATTTCCACGACGTCCGGGTCTTCCAGCGCGGCGGCAATCACCGGCCCCATCGCCGTGCGCAGCATGCGGATGCGGCGGTCCAGTGACGTGGCGAGGTGCGACTGCAGAACGGCACTCATTGGGTACGCTCCTGCCCTTCGGCCGATGCAAGCGCTTCATCCAACCGAACTCTGTCCGGCTGCAACTCCTCCACCACGTCCCGCACCAGGCTGCGCCCACGCAGCAAGTGACGGCTGAGCTGTTCGACGAACAGCTCGAAGCGCGCCTTGCCTTGGGCGCGGGCCGCTTCCTGGTGTGCCTCGGGAACCGGTGTGCTGACGGTCAAGAAGTAGCGGATGAACAACGCGAGCGTCTCGATCTCGATGTTCTGGTCGCGCTCCAGCCGTTCGAACTGGCGTGACAGCCGATCCAGTCGCTTGGCGATGGCCGCCTCGCGCTGATCGCCTGCGTCGGGCGACAGCCAGGACGCCAGTGCCGCCGCAACGATGGACGACTTGGACACGCCTTTCTTGGCGGCCAGCTCGTCCAGGCGCTTGGCATGTTCGGGCGGAATGAACAGGTTGAGGCGATAGGTGGGACGATTGAGGCTCATAGCTGGATTCCGTCGTCAGGATCAAGGGATGCCAGCCGAGCCGTGCGTTGCATGGCCGGATCGAGCTGGCGGGGGAGCGGCAGCGGCAAGTCGTCGTCGTCGAGCAGCCCCAGGTCATTGCTGGCAGGCTCCTGTTCCGGGTGGTACTCGGCGACTTCGGATAGCTCTGGCTGACGGCGCGGTCCACCGTCATCGGCGGTGCTGCGTTCGCCGTCGGCCAGGGCCGTTGCGGCGGGTGCAGTTGGTACCGTGGGGATCGCCAGACCACTCCAGTCGTCGGGCTGCCGAGGCGGTGCGTCGGCGTAGCGGCTGGCGGCGAGCGCGGGCGGCGGCAGCACGCGCCGCTTGAAGTTCGCGTCGGCGTAGTAGCGCAGCTTCTTGGCCTTGATCGGTGCCAGGCTGGACACCATCACCACAGCCTCGTCCGGCGGGAGTTGCATCACCTCGCCGGGTGTCAGCAACGGGCGCGCCGTCTCCTGGCGCGACACCATCAGGTGCCCAAGCCACGGTGCAAGCCGGTGTCCCGCGTAGTTGCGCTGGGCGCGCAGCTCTGTGGCCGTACCCAGCGTCTCGGAGATGCGTTTGGCGGTGCGTTCGTCGTTGGTGGCGAATGTCACCCGGACGTGGCAGTTGTCGAGGATGGAATGGTTCTGGCCGTAGGCTTTGTCGATCTGGTTGAGCGACTGGGCGATCAGGAAGCTGCGAATGCCGTAGCCGGCCATGAACGCCAGGGCCGTCTCGAAGAAGTCGAGTCGGCCCAGCGCCGGAAACTCGTCCAGCATCAACAGCAGTTTGTGGCGGCGTGCGATGCCGTCGCTGCCGTCGAGCGATTCGGTGAGACGCCGACCGATCTGGTTGAGGATCAGGCGCACCAGCGGTTTGGTGCGGCTGATGTCCGAAGGTGGTACCACCAGGTACAGCGATACCGGATGCTTTGCGGAGATCAGGTCGGCGATTCGCCAGTCACAGCGCGAGGTGACTTCGGCCACCGTGGGGTCGCGGTACAGGCCGAGGAAGGACATGGCCGTGGAGAGCACGCCAGAACGCTCGTTGTCCGACTTGTTCAACACTTCGCGCGCGGCCGAGGCGACGACAGGATGCTGCGCGTCACCGAGGTGCCGCGTCATCATCATCCGGTGCAATGTCAGCTCAAACGGGCATGCCGGATCGGACAGGAAGTTGGCGACGCCGCGCAGCGTCTTGTCTTCGCCCGCGTAGAGGACGTGCAGGATGGCGCCGACCAGGAGCGCGTGCGAAGTCTTTTCCCAATGGTTGCGGCGTTCCAGCGCGCCTTCCGGGTCCACCAGGATGTCGGCGATGTTCTGCACGTCGCGCACTTCATGCGCACCGCGCCGGACCTCCAATAGCGGGTTGTAGGCGGCTGATTTGGGATCGGTGGGGTTGAACAGCAGGCAATGCGAGAAGCGCGAGCGCCAGCCGGCGGTGATCTGCCAGTTCTCGCCCTTGATGTCGTGGATCACGGTGGATGCAGGCCAGGAAAGAAGCGTCGGCACCACGAGGCCGACGCCTTTGCCTGAACGTGTCGGCGCAAAGGTCAGAACATGCTCTGGACCTTCGTGCCGCAGGTATTGGTTGTCATGTAGGCCGAGGAAGACGCCGGTCGGCTGGGTCAGGGCGGCCTTGCGAATTTCATCCGCGTTGGCCCAGCGCGCCGAACCATAGGTCGTGACCAGCTTCGATTGCCGCGAACGCCACACCGACATCGCGATGGCGACCACCACCGCGATCAGCCCACTGCCACCCGCGATCGCGCCGCCGACGTCGAAGACGTGCGGCGCATAGGCATCGAAGAAGAACCACCACTCGAACAGCCGCCAGGGGTGATAAACCGGCGTACCAAAGAAATCGAACCAGGGCGAGCCAAGGCGTAGTTGGTAGCCCAGGGCGGCGGCTGTCCATTGTGTGGCACCCCACACGCCAGCAATCACGATGCTGAAAACAGCAACGATCTGCCCGAACAGCACACCCTGACCTTGCATCCTGGCCTCCCGATTTCTCCTGCGCGGCAAGTGGCACGGAAACGTGCCGCATGCGCGAGATTCGGGTTTGGATCAAGGTCGGTCAAAGACCGTTATCGGGACAAAGATGCCAGATACGGCATCAATTCATGTAGCGGCGAAGCCAATAAAAGCGCCGCAAACGGCGGCGTGCTACGGCGTATCGAGAAAAATCGAAAGGCTTCTGTCGCAAATTGTTGGGAATCAGAATTCGTCACGTCGCAGACACGTCGTCGCGCGAGCGCGTTGGGAGCATCGGCGCCGGGCAGGCCGAGTTGACAGCGGTGAACATGTCTCAACTCATCTTGGTGGCTGCACGGTCAAGAGTGGGCGAGCTGGTCAATGGTGCGACTATCTCCTTAGAGATTTGCGGGAAGTTCAGATTTGCCCGCGCAAATACGGATTTGCGGACGAGCGATTGTTGATACCTTGCTCGACGTTGCGACAAGGTAGGCGAAGATGATGCGTGGATCGGATGGGAGGCAAGAGGCGTTGTTCACGGTAGCCAAGCTCAAAGACTTCGTGCCGGCCGATCACCCACTGCGGGCAATTCGCTTGCTCGTCAACGGAGCGCTGGGTCGGGTCTATGGCTTTTTCAACACGATCTATGCCGACGGCGGCCCTGCTGCCTCCATCACCCCCGAGAAGTTGCTGCGCGTGATGCTTGTGCAGGCTTCTTCTCGGTGCGCAGTGAGCGCCTGTTGATGGAACGGGTGCGCTACAACCGGCTGTGCCACTGGCTCGGCTTGACCATTGACGACGAAGTCTGAGATCGCTCCATCTTCAGCAAGACTCTCGATGGGGCGAATTTCAACAGTCTGTAAGTGCCTGAAGATCAGGCAGAACTCCTCGTTGCGGATATCGAACGGGGGGATCACTCACTTGACGAGAATGGCTTATATTGTTGTCATACAATATTGAGTGGCCTAGTACCTATGAGCACATCCGTCGACGGCGCTTTTCCGCTTGACAGTATGCCCGCGCTGCGCGTGGGCGCGCGTTTGTCCGAACAACTGGCCGACGCCTTGGCGGTGAGCATTCGGGACGGGCAGCTGGGGGCAGGGCAGAAGCTGCCGACCGAACAGGCCCTCGTCGAGCGATTCGGTGTGAGCCGCACCGTCGTGCGGGAGGCGCTTTCCCGACTGAAGACACTGGGGTTGGTCGAGTCCCGGCAGGGCTCCGGGGCCTTTGTGAAGGCCTCACCACGGCAGGCGCTGGAGCAGCTGTCCCTGGAGCCCGACGGTTCGGTGGACGCGGTGATCCAGATGGTCGAGGTGCGCCGCGCACTGGAGGCCGAGTCCGCCGCGCTGGCGGCGGCCCGCCGCACGCCGCAGTCCGTCAAGCAGATCAAGCAGGCCCTGCAGGCCCTGGGAAAAGCCGTCAAGGCGGGGGGTGACGGGGTGCAGGAAGACGTGGCGTTCCACACCGCCATCGCCCAGGCCTCGCGCAACCCCTTCCTGCTGGCCACGCTGGCCTATCTCAACCGCTTCCTGCTGGACGCCACCCGCGTGACGCGGGCCAACGAAGCCACCCGCGCTGACCTGGAAGCCGAGGTGCACCAGGAGCACAGTGCCATCGTGGCGGCCATCGAAGCCGGCGACGTGTTCGCCGCCCGCCAGGCGGGTGCCAGTCACATGGTCAACGCCGCGCGCCGCATCGGCCAGGCCGACCCGGCTTTCTGGGCACAGCACGGCCAGCAGCTGGCCGACCACCTGCGCGCCGAACTGGGCCAGCAGCAGGGGGTGCCAGCCCCGGTGCGCCGCCGCTGACACCCCGCCCGGTCTGGTCCGGGAAAACCCGCAATCGAAAAGTCCGCGGGTCCTTCTATAATTTGTATGACAACCTGACGACATGACAGATCAATGGTTGCGCATCCATCCATTCCAGAAGGAGACACCGATGTCCAAGCATTCCCTCAAGCTGCTCGCCGCCGCCCTGGGCGGCGCCCTGCTGTTCGCCGCGGCGCCCGTGCAGGCCCAGACCGTCCTGAAGATCGGCCACGTGCTGGCCAAGGGCTCGCACTACGACGTGGGCGCCAACAGGTTTTGCGAAGACGTCGACAAGGGCACGGCCGGTCGCTACAAGTGCCAGGTGTTTCCGGCCAGCGCGCTGGGAGGCGAGCGCGAGCAGATCGAAGCGGTGCAGCTGGGCACTCAGGACCTGGTGCTGACCTCCACCGGACCGGTGGGCAACTTTGTGCCCGAGATCAAGATCGTGGACGTGCCCTTCCTGTTCCGCGACTACGACCACGCGCGCAAGGTGCTGGACAACAAGATCGGCCAGGACATGCTGACCAAGTTCCAGGCGCACGGCCTGATGGCCCTAGCCTGGAGCGAGAACGGCTTCCGCCACATGACCAACAACAAGCGTCCCATCGTCAACGCGGCCGACGCAGCCGGTCTGAAGATGCGCACCATGGAAAACAAGGTGCACATGGAGGGCTACCGCACCTTCGGCATCCTGCCCACGCCCATGGCCTTCCCGGAAGTGTTCGGCGCGCTGCAGCAAGGCGTGGTCGACGGTCAGGAAAACCCCATTCCAGTGATCCTGGCCTCCAAGTTCTCGCAGGTGCAGAAGCACCTATCGCTGACAGGCCACGTGTACTCGCCCGCCCTGCTGATCACCTCGCCGCGGGTCTGGAACAAGCTCAGCGATGCGGACAAGAAGGTCTTCGCCGACGCCGCCAAGGCCAGCGTGGCCGCCACCCGCAAGAAGGTGAACGACGACGAGGCCAACGGCATCGCCCAGCTGGAAAAGGACGGCATGCAGGTCGTCAAGCAGGTCAACGGCGCCAGCTTCCGCGACGCCACCAAGCCGGCCTACGTGAACTACGCCAAGGAATTTGGCGCCGACAAGATCGCCGCGATCCAGGCCGTCAAATAAACACGCCCGCACTGGTCCGCCCCGGTCAGGGGTGGGCCAGCTTGCGCGCGACCCTACACCGTTCAATCCGATGGCGAGAACCATGGATGCCTTCGAAAAAATCCTGATGCGGCTCAACCGCGGCGCGCTGGTGCTGTTGCTGGGCGCGATGGCCCTCATCATCTTTGCCAACGTGTTGCTGCGCTACACCACCAGCGAATCCATCGAGTGGGCCGAAGAGGTGGCGCGCTACCTGATGGTTTGGCTGACCTTTCTGGGCGCCGGCCCGGTGCTGCGCTACGGCGGCCACATCGCGGTGGACAACCTGCAGGACGGCCTGCCCACGCCTTGGGCCAAAGCCTTGCGTGTGCTGATCGCCGCGCTGCTCTTCAGCTTCTTCGCTTTCATGGTCTGGGGGGGCGCGCTGTACTTGGAGCGTGCGCAATTCCAGATGACGCCCACCACCCAGATCTCCATGGCCTGGGTGTACGCGGCCATGCCGGTCGGCGGGCTGCTGCTGATCCTGCATTTCTTCTTCGTGCTGCGCGGCTACCTGGCCGAACGCCACTTCGCCGAAGACGCCCATTTCGACGCCAACGCGAGCGCTTCCCTATGAGTCTGAGCCTCATCCTCATCTTCACCGCCATCGTGCTGCTCGCGATCGGCATGCCGGTGGCGTTCGCCCTCGGCATCTCGACCCTGGCCGCGGTGGTGTTCGCCAGCGACTTCCCTTCGTTCGTCATGCTCAAGCAGACCTACGAAGGCGTGGACAGCTTCCCGCTGATGGCTGTGCCCTTTTTCATCCTCGCGGCCGAGATCATGAGCGGCGGCTCGTTGACCGAGGTGCTGCTCAAATTCGCGGCGCAGTTCGTCGGCCACCGGCGCGGCGGCCTAGGCTACACCAACGTGGTCTCGCTCACCTTCTTCTCGGGCATCTCCGGCTCGGCCCTGGCCGACGCCGCCGGCCCCGGCGCCATGATGATCCGCATGATGGACAAGGCCGGCTACGACCGTTCCTACGCGGCCGCGCTCACGGCGGCCTCCGCCATCGTCGGTCCCATCATCCCGCCCTCGATCATCATGATCATCTACGCGCTGCAGGACGAAGCGGTGTCGGTGGGAGCACTGTTCGTGGCCGGTTTCGTGCCCGGCCTCCTGATCGCCGCCGGCATGGCCGCAGTGAACTGGCGCGTCTCCAGCGTGCGCAACTACCGGGGCGACGACGACACCACCAGCTGGGCCGACAAGCTGGACACGACCTGGCGCGCACTGCCGGCGCTGATGCTGCCGGTGCTCATCCTGGGCGGCATGCGCGCGGGCTGGTTCACACCCACCGAAGCCTCTGTGGTGGCCGTGGCCTATGCGCTGGTCTGCGGCAAGGTCATCTACCGCACGCTGCGTTGGCAGGCCCTGCCCGACATCCTTTCGCGCTCGGCCCTGCTGACCGCGTCGGTGCTGGTCATCATCGGCATGTCCAACGCCTTTGCCTGGGTGCTGACCATCGACGGGCTGCCGCTGCAGCTGGCCGAGTGGATGGCGGCGCAGAACTTCAACGCGGTGACCTTCCTCATCGCGGTGAATGTGTTCCTGCTGATCTTCGGCATCTTCATCGAGCCGCTGCCCGGCGTGATGGTGTTGGTACCCATCCTGGCGCCGGTGGCGGCCAAGCTGGGCCTCGACCCGGTGCACTTCGCCATGGTGGTCATCTACAACCTCACGCTGGGCATGATCACGCCTCCGGTGGGTGGTCTGCTGTTCGTGACCTCCAACGTGTCCAAGGTGCCGCTGGCGGCGCTGACACGCGAACTCAAACCCTTCCTGTGGGTGCACGGCCTGATCCTCATGCTGCTGACCTTCATCCCATCCCTGACCACCTGGGTCCCGCAAGCGCTGGGCTTTAAGTGACCGCACCGGAGCACATCCTCATGACTGACAAGAACATTGGCACCAACATCGGCGTGGTGGGCCTGGGCGCGATGGGGCGCGGCATGGCCGCCTCCCTGCGCCGCGCGGGCTGGAACGTGCATGTGTGCGACGTGCGGCCCGAAGCGGCCCAGGCCTTCGCGGCCGACGGCGGGGTGGCCTGCGCCAGCCCGGCCGAACTGGCCGCGCACTGCGAGGTGATCGTGAGCGTGGTGGTCAACGCCGCGCAGACCGAAGCCGTGCTGTTCGGCGAAGACGGCGCGGCGGCGGCCCTGCGGCCCGGCAGCCTGTTCGTCATGTGTTCCACCGTGGACCCGAACGTCTCGGTGCAGTTCGAGACGCGTATGGCCGCGCTGGACCTGCTCTACCTGGACGCACCCATCTCCGGGGGCGCCGCCAAGGCCGCGTCGGGCGAGATGACCATGATGACCTCGGGCACGCCCGCCGCCTACGCCAAGGCCGGCGGCGCGCTCGACGCGATGGCGGCCAAGGTCTACAAGCTCGGTGACAAGGCCGGCAACGGCAGCAAGGTCAAGATCATCAACCAGCTGCTGGCCGGCGTGCACATCGCCGCCGCAGCCGAAGCCATGGCCCTGGGCCTGCGCGAAGGCGTGAAGGCCGAGGACATCTACGAGGTCATCACCCACAGCGCGGGCAACAGCTGGATGTTCGAGAACCGCATGGCCCATGTGCTCGCGGCCGACTACACGCCGCTGTCGGCGGTGGACATCTTCGTCAAGGACCTGGGCCTGGTGCTCGACACCGCGCGTGCCACCAAGTTTCCGCTGCCGCTCTCGGCCACCGCGCACCAGATGTTCATGCAGGCATCCGCTGCCGGTTACGCCAAGGAAGACGACAGCGCGGTGATCAAGATCTTCCCGGGCATCACCCTGCCATCGGCAGCGGCCGGAGCCTGACATGCGCATCCTCATCACCGGTGGCAGCGGCTTTCTGGGCACGCGGCTGGCACGTGAGCTGCTGGTCCAGGGCCGCGTGGCGCTGGCCGGCGGCGGGCCGCAGGCCATCGAACAGCTCTGGCTCACCGACCTCGTGCCACCCCCGGCCGATCTGGCGGCCGATGCGCGCGTGCACGCCCTCACCGGCGACCTGTTGAACCTGCTGGCCAGCGGCACGTTGGCCCTGTCCGGCATCGACGCCGTGGTGCACCTGGCCGCGGCCGTGAGCGGCGACTGCGAGCGCGACCTGGACCTGGGCCTGCGAAGCAACGTCGACACCACCCGGGCACTGCTGCAGGCGGCGCGCGCTGCCGGTCATGCGCCGCTGTTCGTCTATGCCAGTTCGGTAGCGGTGTTTGGTTGTGAGCCCAGCCTGCCCATGCCACCCATCATCCGTGACGACACTCTGCCAGCGCCGCAAGGCAGCTACGGCATCCAGAAGTTCATCGGCGAGCAACTGGTGGCCGACTTCGGCCGACGCGGTCTGGTTCGGGCGCGCAATGTGCGGCTCATGACGGTGGCCATTCGTCCGGGCCGACCCAACGGCGCGGCCTCGGGTTTTCTCAGCGGCATTGTGCGCGAGCCGCTGGCCGGGCTGCGTGCGACGGTCCCCGTGTCTGAGGACACCCCGGTGGCCCTGGCATCCCCCGCCAGCACCATCGCCGGCCTGGTCGCTGCACTGACCACGCAGGACTCGGATTGGGGCCCCCGCACAGCGATCAATCTGCCCGCCCTGAGCACCACCGTCGGCCAGATCGCCGCGGCCCTCGGGCGGCTGGCGGGCGTGGCCGCCCTGGAGTTGCTGGACTGGCAGCCCGACGAGCGCATCGGTGCCATCGTGGGCGCCTGGCCCAGCCGCTTCGACGCCGCGCGCGCCCGCGCACTCGGGCTGCTGCCCGATGCGTCCGTGGACACCCTGCTGGCCCAGTACGTGAACGAGAACCGCCCGGCTATCCGTCTGCCCCTGAACTGAGAGAACCCAATGAGCCACCCCTTGATCGGCTGCATTGCCGACGACTTCACCGGTGCCACCGACGTGGCCAACAACCTGGTGCGCGCCGGCATGCGCTGCGTGCAGACCATCGGCGTGCCCAATGGCGAAGCACCGCTGCAGGCTGACGCCATCGTGGTCGCACTCAAGTCGCGCACCGTGCCGGCGGCCGAGGCCGTCGCGCAGTCACTGGTCGCGCTGCGCTGGCTGCTGGCGCAGGGCGTGGAGCAGATCTATTTCAAGTACTGCTCCACCTTCGACTCCACGGCCGAGGGCAACATCGGCCCGGTCACCGAGGCGCTGTTGGATGCGCTGCACGGCGCCGGTCAGGGCTTCACCATCGCCTGTCCGGCCTTTCCGGTGAACCAGCGCACGGTGTTCAAGGGCCACCTGTTCGTTGGCGACGTGCTGCTGTCCGACAGCGGCATGCGCTACCACCCGCTCACCCCCATGACCGACGCCAACCTCGTGCGCGTGATGCAGGCGCAGACGCGCCGCAAAGTGGGCCTGGTGGCGCAGGACGTGGTGGCCGCCGGCCCGCAGGCGATCCGTGAGCGTTTTGCCGTGTTGCAGGCCGAAGGCGTGGGCGTGGCGGTGGTGGACGCGGTGAGCAACGACGACCTCATGCTCATCGGCCAGTCGCTGGCGGGTTTGCCGCTGGTCACCGCGGGCTCGGGCATCGCCATCGGCCTGCCGCAGAACTGGCCGCAGTTGCAGGCCCGCGGTGCTGACGTGCGCGCTGATGCGCTGCCGCCCGCGCGCGGTCTGCAGGCCGTGGTCTCGGGCAGCTGCTCGGTCACCACCAACGCGCAGGTGCTGCACTTCAAGCAGAGCGGCCGGCCCAGCCTGGCCATCGACCCGCTGGCGATCGCCGCCGGTGAAGACGTGGCCGCCCAGGCCCTGGCCTGGGCCGAACCGCTGCTGGCCGGTGGCCCGGTGCTGCTGTATGCCACCGCCGAACCGGCCGCTGTGCGCGCGGTGCAAGAACAGCTGGGTGTGGCCCAGGCGGGCGAGATGGTGGAGCACACGCTTTCGCGCGTCGCGGCCGGCCTGGTGCAACGCGGCGTGCGCCAGTTGCTGGTGGCCGGGGGCGAGACCTCGGGTGCGGTGGTGCAGGCGCTGGGCGTGCAGCGCATGGCGATCGGTCCGCAGATCGACCCCGGCGTGCCCTGGACCGCAGTGGACACGCCGCTGTGCCTCGGTGAGCCGGTGCACGTGGCGCTGAAATCGGGCAATTTCGGCAGCACCGACTTCTTCACCAAAGCCTTCACCCAGTTGTCGTCACTGTTATGACCGAAGCCGAACTTCGAGACGAAATCTGCCGCATCGGCGCCTCGCTGTTCGCGCGTGGCTATGTGCACGCCACGGCCGGCAACATCAGCGTGCGCCTGCCCGAAGGCGGTTACCTGATCACGCCCACCGACGCCTGCCTGGGCACGCTGGACCCGGCGCGCCTGGCCAAGGTGAACGAGGACGGCGTGCAGACCAGCGGCGACCGCGCCTCCAAGACCCTCACGCTGCACCGGCGCATCTACGGTGCCGATACGCAGGCGCGCTGCGTGATCCACACCCATTCCACCCACCTGGTGGCGGTGTCGCTGGGGCAGGGCTGGGGCGCTGACGACCCGGCCTGCGACGACCTGCTGCCGCCCATCACGCCGTACTTCGTGATGAAGGTGGGTCATGTGCCGCTCATACCGTACCACCGCCCGGGCGACCCGGTGGTGGGTGAGCGTGTGGCCCGGCGTATCGCTCAGATGCAGGCCGCCGGCACGCCCATCCGCGCCGTGATGCTGGACCGACTGGGCCCCAATGTGTGGCACCGCTCACCGGCCGAGGCCAGTGCGGCGCTGGAAGAGCTGGAAGAAACCGCGCGCCTGTGGCTGCTGACCCGTGCCGCACCCTTGAACTCCGACCAGATTGCCGAGCTGCGCGTGCAGTTCGGCGCGTTCTGGTGACTCCTTTTTGCCGAACGAGAAAACCATGCCCCGCTTCGCTGCCAACCTCACCATGCTCTACAACGAGCACGCCTTCCTCGACCGTTTTGCCGCTGCCGCGATTGACGGCTTCCAGGGCGTGGAATACCTTTTTCCCTATGCCTTTGCCGCCAGCGACATCGCGCAGCGCCTGCGCGACCACGGCCTGCAGCAGGTGCTGTTCAACGCGCCGCCGGGCGACTGGGACGCGGACGAACGTGGCCTGGCCTGCCTGCCCGGGCGCGAGGCCGAGTTCCGCGCCGGGTTTGCGCAGGCGCTGGACTACGCCCAGGCGCTGGACTGCCCGC
The DNA here is from genome assembly GCA_052390055.1 of Rhodoferax sp. Lineage (GTDB taxonomy): Bacteria > Pseudomonadota > Gammaproteobacteria > Burkholderiales > Burkholderiaceae_C > Allorhodoferax. Next base: position 1,316 of record JBQTHH010000002.1, on the reverse strand, counting down.
GCATCCATGTGATGGCCGGCCTAGCACCCGCTGGGGCCGAGCGCGCCGCGCTGCAGGCGACCTACGAAGCCAACCTGGCCTGGGCGGCCGAGATGGCGCAGGGCGCCGGACGCGACGTGCTGATCGAACCCATCAACACGCGCGACATCCCGGGCTTCTTCCTAAACCGCCAGGACGAGGCACACCGCATCGTGCAGGCCATCGGCGCGCCCAACCTGAAGGTGCAGTTCGACCTCTACCACTGCCAGATCGTCGAAGGCGACGTGGCGATGAAGATCCGCCAGTACTTGCCCACCGGCCGCGTGGGCCATTTCCAGATCGCTGGCGTGCCCATGCGCCACGAGCCCGACCTGGGCGAACTGAACCCCCTCTACCTGTTCGATGTGATCGACGAGGTGTCTCAGGCCAGCGGATGGTCGGGATGGGTAGGATGCGAGTACCGTCCGTTGCGAAACACGTCGGAGGGACTGACGTGGGCAGATCGGTGGAAGATTCGAGGTCAGGAGGCAAGAAAGCCCCGCTGAGTAGGACGGCACGAGATTGTCCGGTTGGTCCTGTCTGATTTGGTCAGTGCTCAGAATTACTGGCGTTGGTTGCTGCTCCGAAAACTGACCAGCAACGGGTGGTCAATATTCAACTGGCGCCAACACTTACCGTGCCGCGAGCGACTGCACTGCGGCGCGACGTACGAACGCGATAGACCGAGCCGGTCGCAGTGATGAACAGTTCACTGCCGTCCGGTCCGCCGAAGCAAAGGTTCGAGGTAACTTCAGGGAGCAGGATCTTGCCAACGAGGATGCCGCGGGGGTCGTAGCAGTGCACTCCGTCGGCCGCGCTGGTCCATACATAGCCCTCGTGGTCGACCTTCAGGCCATCCGGCACGCCGGGAGCGATATCCACGAAGACTCGGCCATTGCACAGGCGCTTGCTGTCAACGACATCGAAAGCCCGTATGTGATGGGGCGCTGCCGCGTTGAACGCCGGCTTGCTGGCACCCTCGATCGCTCCACTGTCGGCGATGTACAGTGTTCTCTCGTCGGGAGAGAACGCCAGGCCGTTGGGTTTGTCGAAGTCCGCAGCCACGCATTCCACCTCACCAGTGACCGGGTCGACGCGAAACACGAAGCTACCGTTCTGCTCGCTGGGTGCCTCGTAGCCCTCTACATTGCTGTTGATGCCGTAGGGTGGGTCGGAGAACCAGATCGCGCCGTCCGATGTGACGACGAGGTCGTTGGGCGAGTTCAGGCGTCGCCCCTGGTAACGGTCTGCGATGACCGCCGTCACACCGTTCTTGTCGCGTCGCACAACGCGCCGTC
>JBQTHH010000001.1:0-64473 GCA_052390055.1 Rhodoferax sp. | reverse complement strand
CGTGGCAATGGCCTCCCGGGCTTTGCGCAGGATTTCCTGGTCTCCACTGGCTGGACGCGACATACCCATCTCCATCAAGGTTGATGGAGATGTATTATTACATCATTGAATTAGAAATTGAATGAGGTGGCCGCCACGGCGCGCACCTGCGCGTCGCCCCAGCCGAATTGCGCGGCGCAATGCGCGTATTCCTGGGGCAGGCGTGTGCCCAGCAGGCTGGGGTCGTCGGTGTTGAGGGAGAGGCGCACGCCGGCCTGGCGCAGCCGCTCCAGCGGGTGTTCGGCCAGGCGGGGGTACAGGCCCAGCACGGTGTTGGACGTGGGGCAGATGCCCAGCGGGGTGCCGCGGCGCGCCAGTTCTTCCACCAGCGCCGGGTCTTCGATGGCGCGCACGCCGTGGTCGATGCGGTCGGCCTGCAACAGCTGCAGTGCGTCCCACACACCCTCGGGGCCGCTGGATTCGCCCGCGTGCACGGTGCGCCGCAGGCCCTGCTGCGCGGCGCGCGCAAAGGCGGGCGCAAAACGCGCTCCGGTGCGGCCCGCCAGCGCTTCGTTGCCGTCCACCGACAAGGCCACCACCCGGGGGTGGCGCCACTGGCCCAGCAGGTCGACCAGCTCCAGCGCCTGGTCGGCGCTTTGCTGGCGCAGCAGGCTGACGCACAGGCCCACCGGGGGCAGGCCGTCGGCCTCAGCGGCGCGAAAGCCGCTGTCGAGCGCGTCGAGCAGGGTGCGCAGGCGGCCGTGCCAGTGTTTCCAGTGGCTGGGGTTGATGATCAGGTCGGCGTAGCCGGTGCCATCCTGCGCCAGGCGCTGGCAGAACGTGTAGGCCAGGGTTTCGAGCCGCTGCGCGCTGTCTACCAGGGAGCAGGCCAGGTCGAGAAATTCCAGAAAATCCCCCAGGCCCTGGAACTGGAACAGCTGCGCCACCGGGCGCGGCAAGGGGCGCCCGGCCTGTTGCGCCCATTGCGCCAGGGTACCGGCGTCGAAAGTGCCTTCCAGGTGGACGTGGACTTCCGCCTTGGGCAGGGTGGTGAACCGGTCGGACATGCAGTGCTCCTGTGGGCCAATGGGAACGTCTGGCGTTCCCTGGGGGATGCAGTGTCGTGTCCGACGGCCCCGGACGGTATACCGGATTTCCTATGCCGGGTATGCGGGCTAGATTTCCATGTTGTCGATCAGCCGTGTGGCGCCCAGGCGCGCGGCGGCGAGCACCACCTTGGCGTCGCCCGGGTGGGGCAGCTGCAGGTCGGCCTGGCGGCGGATGGCCACGTAGTCGGGGCGCCAGCCGTTCTGGCTCAGGGTGTGCATGGCCTGGTTTTCCAGCCGCGCCAGGGCCGTGTTGTCCAGGCCGGGGCTGGCACGCACCGCGTCCACGATGGCGCGCAGGGTGGCGCTGAGCAGCACCGCCTGGCTGCGTTCGGCCGGGCTGAGGTAGCCGTTGCGCGAGGACAGGGCCAGGCCGTCGTCGGCGCGCTGGGTTTCTCCGCCGATGATGTCGATGGGCATGGCGAACTGCTTGACCATGTTGCGGATCACCATGAGCTGCTGGTAGTCCTTCTTGCCGAACAGGGCGGTGCGCGCCTGGGTGATGGACAGCAGCTTGAGCACCACGGTGCACACGCCGATGAAGAAGCCGGGGCGGAAGTGGCCTTCCAGGATGTCGCTGAGTTCGGTGGGGGGGTGTACCTTGAAGCTCTGGGGCTGCGGGTACATCTCGGCCTCCTTGGGGGCAAAGACGATGTCGCAGCCGGCCTGGGCGAGGTGCTCGCAGTCGGCGTCCAGGGTGCGCGGATAGGTGTCGAAGTCTTCGTGCGGGGCGAACTGCAGCCGGTTGACGAAGATGGTGGAGATGGTCACGTCACCCAGCGGCTTGGCCTGGCGCACCAGGGCCAGGTGCCCGGCGTGCAGGTTGCCCATGGTGGGCACCACGGCGGGGTGGCGGTAGCCGCGCAGCTCGTCGCGCAGCTCAGCGATGGTGTGGATGATTTTCATGGCCATGTCCTCACCAGGCGTGCAGTGCGTCGTCAGGGAAGCTGCCGTTCTTGACGGCGGCCACATAGGCCTCGAAGGCGCCGCGGATGCTGTGCGCATCAGGCATGAAGTTGCGCACGAACTTGGGGTTCTTGCCCAGGTTGACGCCCAGCATGTCGTGCATCACCAGCACCTGGCCGGCCGTGCCTTTGCCCGCGCCGATGCCGATGGTGGCGCAGTGCGCCAGCTCCTGGGTGATCTCGCTGGCCAGGGGGGCGGGCACCATCTCCAGCACCAGCATGGCCGCACCCGCGTCCTGCAGCTCGTGGGCGTGCTGGCGCATGCGCAAGGCGGCGGCTTCGTCGCGGCCCTGCACCCGGTAGCCGCCCAGGGCGTGCACGGTCTGCGGCGTCAGGCCCAAGTGGGCGCACACGGGGATGCCGCGTTCGACCAGGAAGTGCACGATCTCGGCGGTCCAGCCGCCGCCTTCGAGCTTGACCATGTGGGCCCCGGCCTGCATCAGCACCGTGGCGCTGCGCATGGCCTGTTCCTTCGATTCCTGGTAGCTGCCGTAGGGCAGATCGCCGATGAGCCAGGCCGTGCCTTGGGCACGGCGCAGGCCGCGCGCCACGATTTCGGTGTGGTAGCGCATGTCTTCCAGCGTCACGCCCACGGTGGCGTGCAGGCCCTGGCACACCATGCCCAGCGAGTCGCCCACCAGGATGCATTCCACCCCGGCAGCGTCGGCCACGGCGGCGAAGGTGGCGTCGTAGGCGGTGAGCATGGTGATCTTTTCGCCGCGTGCGCGCATTTCCAGGATGCGCGGCAGGCTGATGGGTTTGCGGTTGGGCAGGGGTGCGGCCGGGGGCAGGGTGCCGTAGGGGGTGCCGCCGGTGGCGGTACTGGGGCTGGTGCTCATGGGGGAACTCCATCAACGAAGACAGGAGGGCGATACTAGCAGCCCAGGGCGCGCGCTTGCGGCGCCTGCGCATCACCCGCTGTGGCCCTCACTGGGGGGCGTAGGCCAGGCGCACGTAGATGGGGGCAAAGGCCTCGGCCTGGGTGATCTCGATCAGGGTCTCCTTGCCCAGTTCGAGCAGGGCAATGAAGGTCACCACCAGCACCGGCGCACCCTGCGCGGGGTCGAACAGGGACTCGAAAGGCAGGAACTTGTGGTTCTGCAGCTTTTTCAGCACCAGACTCATGTGCTCGCGCACCGACAGTTCCTCACGGCTGATCTTGTGGTGCTGCACCAGCTTGGCGCGTTTGAGGATGTCGCGCCAGGCCTGCTGCAGGTCGGCCACGTGCACGTCGGGAAAACGCGGCTGCAGGGCCTGTTCGATGAACACCGAGGCTTTGAGGAAGTCGCGCCCCATCTGGGGAACGGCGTTGAGGCGGCCTGCGGCGAGTTTGATCTGCTCGTATTCGATCAGGCGGCGCACCAGCTCGGCGCGGGGGTCTTCGGCCTCCTCCCCATCGGCCGCCTTCTTGGGCGGCAGCAGCATGCGCGACTTGATCTCGATCAGCATGGCTGCCATCAGCAGGTATTCGGCGGCCAGCTCCAGGTTGCGGCTGCGGATTTCGTCCACGTAGGCCAGGTACTGGCGCGTGACGCTGACCATGGGGATGTCGAGGATGTTGAAGTTCTGCTTGCGGATCAGGTACAGCAGCAGGTCCAGCGGCCCCTCGAAGGCCTCCAGGAACACCTCCAGCGCGTCGGGCGGGATGTACAGGTCTTGCGGCAGAGCAAACAGCGGCTCGCCATACAAACGCGCCAGTGCCACCTGGTCCACCACCTCGGGGGTGCTGGTGTCCGGGTCCATGGTGGCAGCCTCCTGGGGCGGCGGTGCGTGGCTCACGACGCTATAAAATTAGTAGCAAATCAGGCAGTATCCACGCGGGCGAAAGGCGGTTTTACCGCTGTATTCAGTGGCTTTGGTAAACGTAGGGCTTTTGCGGCACCCGGGCGGCGCGGTAGCCGGCCCAGGCTTCGCGGTCTACCTGCTTGTCCCACAGCAGGGCGCGCCCTTGGCGTTGGCCGGATTCAAGTTCGGGCTTGGCGGCCTTGATCTGGTCAAGAAACTGGGTGGTGTCGGAACGGTAATCGGGGCGGCGGAAGATGTTCATGGCAGGAATTCCTTGAAGGGCCCGATTTTAGGGCCTGCGACGGGGTCCTCCCGGGGGCGTTGGGCGTGGGCGGTGGTAGCGCTGGCGCGGTGGCGGTGGCTTGGACTACACTTGCGCCTGTTACAGAATGTAAATGTGTGGGGTGGGCGCCTGGCGCCCCGTGGTTTCTTGTGGTGGGGGTGTGCGATGTTCCTGTGGCGAAGCCTGGCGGTGCTGATGGGTCTGTCTCTGGGGCCGGTGGCGGAATGGCTGTATCCGCACCTGGAGCAGGGTTTTGACGCCTGGACCATCGCGCGTGCCAGCGCGATCAGCATGGCGGGCTATCTGGTGGCCATCGGGTTCATGACCTGGCTGGAGCGGCGCCTGTACCCGGACGATGGCCGCACCACCACCATGTACACCCATTTGTGACATGGGCGCGGGCGGTGGGTGAGCGCGAAGCGGCTATGCTCGGCGCATCATGCAATACAAGCGTTTGGATCCCCAATGGCTGGCCGCCGTCGACGCCGACGTGGCGCGCGCGCTGGCCGAAGACGTGGGCAGCGGCGACCTCACCGCGGGCCTGATCGACCCCCTCAAGCGGGCCCGTGCGCGCGTCCTGGTGCGCGAAAACGCGGTGCTGTGCGGCATCCCCTGGGCCGAGGCCACGCTGCACCGCCTCGACCCCAGTGCGAGCTGGGGCTGGGCGGTGGGCGAGGGCGCCCGCTGCGACGCCGACCAGGTGGTACTGCACATGGAGGGCAACGCGCGTGCCCTGCTCACCGCCGAGCGCACCATGCTCAATTTCCTGCAACTGCTCAGTGCCGTGGCGACCTGCACCGCCCACTTCGTGCAGGCGGTGAACCAGGTGCCGGGCAACCGTGCCGCGATCGTGGACACGCGCAAGACCCTGCCGGGCCTGCGCCTGGCGCAGAAGTACGCGGTACACGTCGGCGGTGGCACCAACCACCGCATTGGCCTGTTTGACGCCGTGCTCATCAAGGAAAACCACATTGCCGCCGCCGGGGGCGTGACCCAGGTGCTGCGCACGGCCGAGCGTGCGGCGCCGGGTGCCAAGTTCATCGAGATCGAGGTGGAAACACTGGAGCAACTGCGCGAGGCGCTGGACGCCGGAGCGCGCATGGTGCTGCTGGACAACATGACGCTGGAGCAGATGCGCCAGGCCGTGGCGCTCAACGCCGGGCGCGCGGTGCTGGAGGTATCGGGCGGGGTCAATCTGCAGACCGTGCGCGACATCGCCGCCACCGGGGTGGACCGCATTTCCATCGGCGCCCTGACCAAGGACGTGAAGGCCACCGACTTCTCCATGCGTTTCGAGGATTTGTGATGGTGGACAGCGTGATCGACGTGGAGTACGAGCAGCCCGCCTGCTCGACCCGGCATGCCTGGGCGCGCGTGCCGGTGGAGCCCAGCGCGCAAGAGCGCGCGCAGCTCAAGGACCGGATACGGCGGCTGCTGAAAGAAAAGAACGCCGTCATGGTCTCGCACTACTACGTGCACCCGGACCTGCAGGATCTGGCCGAAGAGACTGGCGGCCTGGTGAGCGACTCGCTGGAGATGGCGCGCTTCGGGCGCGACCACAGCGCCACCACGCTGGTAGTGTCGGGCGTGAAGTTCATGGGCGAGACCAGCAAGATCCTGTCGCCGCACAAGACCGTGCTCATGCCCGACCTGGACGCCACCTGTTCCCTGGACCTGGGCTGCCCGGTGGACGCTTTCAGCGCCTTTTGCGATGCGCACCCGGACCGCACCGTGGTGGTCTATGCCAACACCAGCGCCGCCGTGAAGGCGCGCGCCGACTGGCTGGTGACCAGCAGCTGCGCGCTGGACATCGTGCGGGCGCTCAAAGACCAGGGCCACAAGATCCTGTGGGCGCCGGACAAGCACCTGGGCGGCTACATCCAGCGCGAGACCGGGGCCGACATGGTGTTCTGGGAAGGCTCGTGCATCGTGCACGACGAGTTCAAGGCTTTCGAGCTGGAGGCCCTGATCGCCGAACACCCGCAGGCCAAGGTGCTGGTGCACCCCGAGTCGCCCAAAGAGGTGGTGGCCCTGGCGCACGCGGTGGGCTCCACCAGCGCCATCCTCAAAGCCGCCCAGACCTTCGATGCCAAGGAGTTCATCGTGGCCACCGACAATGGCATGCTGCACAAGCTGCGCACGCTCAACCCGGGCAAGACCTTCATCGAAGCGCCCACCGCTGGCAACAGCGCCACCTGCAAGAGCTGCGCGCACTGCCCCTGGATGGCCATGAACGGTCTCGCCGCAGTGGCACGGGTGCTGGAAACCGGCGAAAACGCCATCCACGTGGATACGGCATTGATCGACCGCGCCCGGCTGCCCATCGACCGCATGCTGGCCTTCACGGCGGCACAGAAGAACGGACAGCCCACCGCAGGCCTGGTGCCGCACATCGGCGCCGCCTGAGCGCGGCCCCTATTTAACCCAGGGCCTGTGCGGCCAGCGTTTGCAGCCGCCCCTGGCGGCGCAGCGCCTCCAGCGCGCGGTTGATGGCCGCCAGCGTGGCAGCTTGCTGCGCGGCCTTGGCAAAGGCCAGGTAGGTGGGGTTTTCGAACAGGTAGCGCGCGCTCTTGGCGATGTCCTGCATACCCGGCTGGGCCAGTTGGGCCGAGCCCGCTTCGTCAATGGCCAGCACCGCGTCCAGCCGACCTGCGGCGAGCTTCTGGAAGTTCTGGGTGTCGGCGGACACCTCTTCGGCGTGGATCTGTCCCTCGCGCGCGGCCTTGTCGAAGGCGTCGCCGTAGCTCCAGCCGCGCGCCACGCCGACGCGCTTGCCCATCAGCGCGCCCAGTCCGTCAAACACCACCGGGCGGTTGCGGTGGTGGTACACCGCCATGCGTTCGACGAACAAGGCCTCGCTGAAATCGTACTTGCGCAGCCGCTCATCGTTCTTGTAGATGCCGCCGGTGCCCGCGCGGCCCTCGTCGGTGTCTTGCAGGCAGCGCTTCCAGGGTTTGGCCTCCAGCTTGAGCGGCAGGCCCGCTTCGGCAAACAGCGCCTTGAGCAAGACCGGGTACAGGCCCGCGGCCTGCCCGGACTCGGCGTACATGAAGGGCGGGTTGTTGGAGTCCACCCCCACCAGTATGGGTTCGGCAGCGCGCAGCGGGGGGGTGGCCAGCAGCGCCAGGGTCCAGAGGCAATCGCGTCTTTGCATGGCATGGCTCCTTGGTCGGGCGGGGGCCGAGGGTCCCCGTGGGGGTGGTGTGTCGGGCCGGCGGATGCGCCGGGTGCATGGTAGCGCTGGGGTGTACTGGCTACAAGGGGCCGGGGTCTGGCCCGGTGTAACAATTTCCACATCCGCGCCTGCGGCCCGTGCAAGCTCTGCACAATGCCCTTTCTCCTTTGAACGAAAGCGCCCATGTCCCTTCCCTTGCCACCCCACCCCACCACCCGCAAATGGCCCGCACGCCACCCCGAGCGGCTGCAGCTGTATTCCTTGCCCACGCCCAACGGCGTCAAGGTCAGCATTGCGCTGGAAGAACTGGGCCTGCCCTACGAGGCGCACCGCGTCAGCTTCGACAGCCAGGACCAGTTCAGCCCCGAGTTCTTGGCGCTCAACCCGAACAACAAGATTCCCGCCATCCTGGACCCGGATGGGCCTGGCGGCCAGCCGCTGGCCCTGTTCGAGTCCGGCGCGATCCTGTGGTACCTGGCAGAAAAAACCGGCCGCCTGGTGCCCGCCGACCCGGCCCAGCGCATGCTGGCCCTGCAGTGGCTGATGTTCCAGATGGGCGGGGTCGGCCCCATGTTTGGCCAACTGGGTTTCTTCCACAAGTTCGCGGGCCGGGAGTGGAGCGACAAGCGCCCGCGCGACCGTTACGTGGCCGAAAGCCAGCGCCTGCTGGCGGTGCTGGACCAGCACCTGCAGGGCCGTGACTGGATGCTGGGGGCGGACTACTCGGTGGCCGACATCGCGATCTTCCCCTGGGTGCGCAACCTGGTGGGCTTTTATGAGGCCGGGGACCTGGTGGGCTTCGAGCGCTACGCCCAGGTGCGCCGGGTGCTGGATGCCTTTGTGCAGCGCCCGGCCGTGCAGCGCGGCCTGCAGGTGCCTGCTGCGGCCTGACGCGGCGGCGAGAGTGGCAGGCTTGCCGCCAGCGCGCGCGCCTGGGGCATTGAAAAGCCTGGTCGTGTGCGCGCCCGACGGCGTTTGGCTTTTCTGGCCCGCCCTCCCGAACAGGGGCTGGTGTGACCCCGTGGGGGCTCCGAAAACGTTCTTACCGGGGCGCGGCCTGGGTGGGGACCTTGTCGCGCAGGTCCACCTGCTGGTTCTTTTCGTTCACGAACACCAGCCGGGGCTTGTGGGCGGCCACCTGGTCTTCGTGCACCTGGGCGAAGGCGGCGATGATGAGCAGGTCGCCGTTGCTGGCGCGCCGGGCGGCCGAGCCGTTGACCGAGATCATGCCGCTGCCGCGCTCGCCCTTGATGGCGTAGGTGATGAAACGCTCGCCGTTGTTGATGTTCCAGATGTGCACCTGCTCGTTTTCGCAGATGTTGGCGGCGTCCAGCAGGTCTTCGTCGATGGCGCAGGAGCCTTCGTAGTGCAGCTCGCACTGGGTCACGGTGGCGCGGTGGATCTTGGATTTGAGCAGGGTGCGGAACATGGTACAGGGGCAGCTATTGGGGGGAGCGCCAGGCATGGCGCTGGTGGGTAATTATCGCAAGTACGGCGTTCGAGCCCTTGCAGAGGGCTCTCTATTTGTACGTTTGCCCCCTGTTTTGGTATTCATTTGCGCGTCCTAGGGAAAGTCCTAGGTAGGTGACGCAAATCTGTACAGATATTTGGCATGGCCATACCGGTTGCGCGCGGGGGCTTGCCTATCGTTGCACCTGTCGATCCGCGATGCTGGGCGCAAAGCAGCCGACGTCCCTCCCACAACCGAGACAGGAGACCTATCCATGAAGTTCAAGAAATCCCTTGCATTGGTGGCCACCGCAGTGGCCTCGCTGTGCGCCGGCGCGGCCCAGGCTGCGACCGAACTGGTGATTGCGACCGTGAACAACGGCCACATGATCGAGATGCAAAAGCTGGGCAAGCATTTCGAGCAGGCCAACCCCGACATCCAGCTCAAGTGGGTCACGCTGGAGGAAGGCGTGCTGCGCCAACGCGTCACCACCGACATCGCCACCAAGGGCGGCCAGTTCGACGTGATGACCATCGGCATGTACGAAACCCCGATCTGGGGCAAGAAAGGCTGGTTGCAGGAACTCAAGACCGACGCCAAGTACGACGCCGATGACATCCTGCCCGCCATGCGCAATGGTCTGTCGGTGGACGGCAAGATGTACGCCGTGCCTTTCTATGGCGAAAGCTCCATGCTGATGTACCGCAAGGACCTGGCCGACAAGGCGGGCATCAAGGTGGCGGACAAGCCCACCTGGGCCGACATCAAGGCCCTGGCGGCCAAGATCCACGACCCCAAGGCGGGCGTGTACGGCATCTGCCTGCGCGGCAAGCCGGGCTGGGGCGACAACATGGCCTTCCTGAGCACGCTGGTGAACACCCACGGCGGCCAGTGGTTTGACATGCAGTGGAAGCCGCAATTGGAGAGCCAAGCCTGGAAGGATTCCATCCACTTCTATGTGGATCTGCTCAAGAACTATGGCCCTCCGGGCTCTTCGGCCAACAGCTTCAACGAGATTTTGGCGCTGTACAACGAGGGCAAGTGTGGCATGTGGATCGATGCCACCATTGCGGCCTCTTTCATCACCGACCCGAAGCAGTCCAAGGTGGCGGACAAGGTGGCCTTTGCCCAAGCGCCCACGGCCGTGACCCCCAAGGGCGCCAACTGGCTGTGGGCCTGGGCGCTGGCGATTCCGTCTGGCTCGCAGAAGGTGGATGCCGCCACCAAGTTCGTGACCTGGGCAACTTCCAAGGACTACATCGCACTGGTGGCCAAGACCAACGGCTGGGGCCACGTGCCCACCGGCACCCGCAAGAGCACCTACGCCAATGCCGAGTTCCAGAAGGCTGCCAAGTTTGCCGCCGCCGAAAAAGCCGCCATCGACTCGGCCAACCCGAACGACAGCACCCTGCCCAAGAGCCCTTATGTGGGTGTGCAGTTCGCGGCCATTCCCGAGTTCCAGGCCATCGGCGCCACGGTGGGGCAGCACATGAGCGCGGCGCTGGCAGGCAAGACTTCGGTGGACGACGCCCTCAAGGCCGCCCAGGTGGCGGCGGAGCGCGAGATGAAGAAGGCGGGTTACTACAAATAAGAAGACGCATGCGGTAGTGACGCGGCCCTCCGTCCCGGAGGGCCGCTTGCGCGCGGTTTTGGATGGCTCCTCGGCCGCGCGCCTTTTTCACTGCCGATGGATTTTTGGCTGCGGGTGCGCCCGTTTGAGATGAGACCATGAACCGTTTGTTACCCCGCCTGTTGCTGGCACCGGCCGTGGTGTCCCTGTTTCTGTGGATGATTGTTCCACTGGTGATGACCCTGTACTTTTCGGTCATCCGCTACAACCTGATGCAGCCGGACCAGAGTGGCTTCGTCGGTCTGGAGAATTTTGAATACTTCGTCACCGACCCGGCCTTTGGCGTGGCGGTGTGGAACACCTTGCTGCTCATCGGCAGCGTGATTGCCATCACCGTGGTGCTGGGGGTGCTGCTGGGCCTGCTGGTGGATGCGCCGTTTTTCGGCCGCGGGGTGGTGCGCATCCTGCTGATTTCGCCCTTTTTCGTCATGCCCACGGTGAATGCGCTGCTGTGGAAGCACATGATGATGAACCCCATTTACGGGGTGCTGGCCCAGGTGTGGCAGTTTTTTGGCGCCACCCCGGTGGACTGGTTGACCGACTACCCGCTTCTGAGCGTGATCGTGATCGTGGGCTGGCAGTGGCTGCCCTTTGCCACGCTGATCTTCATCACCGCCCTGCAAAGCATGAACCGCGAACAACTGGAGGCGGCGCGCATGGACGGCGCCAACTACCTGCAGCAGTTGCGCTACCTCTACCTGCCGCACCTGGGGCGCTCGGTGGCGATCGTGGTGATGATCGAACTGATCTTCCTGCTCAGCGTGTTTGCCGAGATCTTCACCACCACCGGGGGTGGGCCGGGGGACGCCAGCACCAACGTCGCCTTTTTGATCTTCAAGCAGGCACTGCTCAACTTTGACGCCGGGGTGGCCTCGGCGGGTGCGCTGTTTGCCGTGCTGCTGGCCAATGTGGTGGCGGTGTTCCTGATCCGCCTGGTGGGCAAGAACCTGGACCGATGACAACTCCCATGACCTCACACCTTCGTTTTCCGTGGCTGCAATGGCTGCGCACCGTGTGCGCCTGGGGCGTGGCCCTGGTGCTGTTTTTTCCGCTGGGCTGGCTGGTGCTGACCGCGTTCAAGACCGAGCTGCAGGCGATTGCGGTGCCGCCGCTGCTGTGGTTCACGCCCACCCTGGAGAATTTTCAGGTGGTGCAGGAGCGCAGCGACTATTGGCTGTACGCCCAGAACTCGCTCGTCACCAGCGTGGCATCCACCCTGCTGGGCCTGCTGCTGGCCTTTCCGGCGGCCTATGCCATGGTGTTCTACAAGGGGCGCCACACCCGCGATGTGCTGATGTGGATGCTTTCGACCAAGATGATGCCCGCCGTGGGTGCGCTGGTGCCGGTGTACGTGATGGCGCAAAGCCTGGGTCTGCTGGACACGCGCACCGCGCTGGTGCTGGTGTTTGCGCTCTCCAACCTGCCCATCATGGTGTGGATGCTGTACTCCGGGCTCAAGGAGATTCCGCACGAAATCCTGGAGGCCTCGCGCATGGACGGCGCCACCCTGTGGCAGGAGTTCCGCTACGTGCTGCTGCCCCTGAGCCTGGGCAGTCTGGCCTCCACCGGGCTGCTGACGCTGGTGCTGAGCTGGAACGAGGCCTTCTGGTCCTTGAATCTCAGCGCCGCCAAGGCCGGCACGCTGGCCACCCTGATCGCCTCTTATTCCAGCCCCGAGGGCCTGTTCTGGGCCAAGTTGTCGGCGGCGTCCTTCCTGGCCATTGCGCCCATTGTGGTGTTTGGCTGGTTCAGCCAGAAGCAGCTCGTGCAGGGGCTGACCTTTGGCGCGGTGAAGTAGTTTGATCTTGCAAAGAAACCATCCCATGTCCTATTTGAAACTCAGCGCTGTTGAAAAGCAGTTTGGCCCGCACCGCGTCATCCAGGGGGTGGACCTCGACATCGAGCAAGGTGAATTCGTGGTGTTCGTGGGCCCCTCGGGCTGCGGCAAATCCACGCTGTTGCGCCTGATCGCCGGGCTCGAAAGCATCGATGGCGGCAGCCTGCACCTGGACGGGCGCGACATCACCCACTTGCCTTCGAGCAAGCGCGATCTGGCCATGGTGTTCCAGAGCTATGCCCTGTACCCGCACATGAGCGTGTACGAGAACATGAGCTTTGCGCTCAAGCTGGCCAAGGCCGACCCCGCCGTGGTGCGCGAGAAGGTGGAGCGCGCGGCGCAGATCCTGAACCTGGGCGCCTACCTGCAGCGCACGCCCCGTGAGCTGTCGGGCGGGCAGCGCCAGCGTGTGGCCATCGGCCGCGCCATCGTGCGCTCGCCCAAGGTGTTCCTGTTTGATGAGCCGCTGTCCAACCTGGACGCCGCCCTGCGCGGCCAGACCCGCATCGAGATTGCCAAGCTGCACCGTGACCTGGGCGCCACCACGATCTACGTCACGCACGACCAGGTGGAGGCCATGACCCTGGCCGACCGCGTGGTGGTGCTGCGCGATGGGGCCATCGAGCAGGTGGGTACACCGCTGGAGCTGTACGACCGCCCGGCCAACCAGTTCGTGGCGCAGTTCATTGGCACGCCGCCCATGAACGTGGTGCCGGTGGCGCAGTGGCCGGAGCTGGGTGCGCAGCTGCACGCCCCCGCCCTGGGGGCCATCGGGCTGCGCCCGGAGCACCTGGCGGTGTGCGAGGCGGGCCAGGGCCTCCTGCAGGCGCGGGTGGAGCTGGTGGAATCGCTGGGCGCCGAAACCCTGGTCTACACCCGCAGCGAGCGTGGTGTGGCGCTGGTGGCGCGCCAGACCTTGCGCGCCAGTGTGCAGGTGGGGCAGGCGGTGGGGCTGGGTGTGGACGCGGCCCAGGCCCATTGTTTTGACGCCCAGGGGCGGGTGGTCCATGCCCCGGCGCACGGCGCACGGGCGCAATAGCCGCGGGGGACGATGAACATGCGGCAGGACATTCTGGAACACGGCATTCAACTGCACCTGGGGCTGGGGGCCTTTCACCGCGCCCACCAGGTGGCTTATCTGCAGGCCTTGCACGACACGGGCGATACGCGCTGGCACATCGTGGGGGCGAACCTGCGCCCCGATCTGGCGGAGCTGGAGTCGGCCCTGATCGCGCAGAACGGGGCCTATACCCTGGAGACGGTGGCGCCCGACGGGGTGCGGCGCTACCAGCGCATGACTGCGCTGGGCCAGGTGCTGGCGTTCGCGCCAGACCTGCACGCGCTGGCCTTGCAGGCCTGTGACCCGCGCACCCACATCATCTCCTTCACTGTTACCGAGGCGGGCTACTACCTGGGCCCGGGGGATAGGCTGGAGCTGCAGGCCGCCGATGTGCTGCGAGACCTGGCGGTGCTGCGCGGGCAGCAGGCCCCGCAGCCCAGCGGCTGGACACTGTATGGGGCGCTGGCGCGCCTGCTGCGCGCGCGCATGGGCTCGGGTGCTGGCGCGGTGACGCTGCTCAACTGCGACAACCTGCGCCACAACGGCAGCCGTTTCAGGGCCCTGTTCCTGCAGTTTCTCGATGCCCTGGGGGATGCCGAACTGCGTGCCTGGGTGCTGGCGCACACACGCTGCCCGAATGCCATGGTGGACCGCATCACGCCCCGCGCCACTGCCGCCGTGGCGGACCGGGTGCATGCGGCCACCGGGCTTTGGGACCCGGCGGCACTCATGGCGGAGGACTTCACCCAATGGGTGATCGAGGACGACTTTGCCGCGCCGCGCCCGGCCTGGGAGCGCGTGGGGGTGGAAATGGTGGCTTGCGTGGACCCCTACGAGGAGGCCAAGATCCGCCTGCTCAACGCTACCCACAGCTGTGTGGCCTGGGCCGGAACGCTGGCCGGGTACCACTACATCCACGAAGGGGTACAGGATGCGCGCATCCGGGCCATGGCGCACGCCTATGCCACGCAGGCGGCGATACCGGCGCTGCTGGGCTCGGCGGGCCACTATCCGCTGGACCTGGGCCGCTACCGCGATGTGGTGCTGCAGCGTTTTGCCAACCCGGCCCTGTGCGACACCAACCAGCGCGTGGCCATGGATGGTTTTTCCAAGATTCCGGGCTTCATCCTGCCGACCCTGGCCGAGCGCCTGCGCAGCGGCTCGTCCGCGGTGGCGGTGGCGATGCTGCCGGCCTTGTTCCTGGCCTGCCTGGAGCGCTGGCACCGGGGGGAACTGCCCTATGCCTACCAGGACCAGGTGATGGATGGTGCGCAGGCGCACGCGGTGTGCGCGAGTGCGGACCCGGTGGGCGCGTTTGCGGCATTGGAAGTGCTGTGGGGCGAATGGGCGGGCCATGCGGCGCTGCTGGGGGCCCTGCGCGAGGCCCGCGAGCGGGTGCACACATGGGAACAGGAACTGCAGACATGGAAGCAAAAAGCATGAACACGGTACAGGGTGGGGACGGGCGGCTGGCGCAGCGCCACGCGGTTTTGACTGGCTCTGGGGGCGGGATTGGAGCTGCGGTGGCGCGTGCCTACCTGGAGCAGGGCGCGCGCTGCAGCATCGTGGACTTGGCGCCCCAGCCCTCGGCGGCGGTGCAGGCGCTGCTGGAGCGCTACCCGGGGCGTGCACGCTACTGGAGCGCCGACGTGCGCCGCGTGCCCGACATCGCCGCCCTGGTGGAGCAGGCCGCCGATGCGCTGGGCCCGGTCCAGGTCTTGTTCAATAACGCGGCGGTGTTTGACATGGCGCCCCTGCTGGAGAGCGACGAGGCCATGTACGAGCGGCTTTTTGACGTGAACGTGAAAGGGGCCTTCTTCACCATGCAAAAGGTGCTCGCGCACATGCTGGCCTGCGGAACCCGCGGCGCAGTGGTCAACATGGCCTCGCAGGCCGGGCGCCGGGGCGAGGCGCTGGTGGCGCACTACTGCGCCACCAAGGCGGCCGTCATCAGCTACACCCAGAGTGCGGCCCTGGCGATGGCGCCGCACGGCATCCGCGTCAACGCCATTGCGCCGGGGGTGATCGACACGCCCATGTGGCAGCACGTGGATGCGCTGTTCGCGCGCTACGAGGGCCTGCCCCTGGGCGAGAAGAAGCGCCGCGTGGGCCAGGCCGTGCCGCTGGGCTACATGGGCGCGCCCGAGGACATTTGCGGTGCCGCCGTTTTCCTGGCCAGCGATGAGGCGCGCTACGTGACCGCCCAGACCCTGAATGTGGACGGCGGCAACGTGCTGTCCTGACCATGTCCAGCATCCCCCGCCAACGCAAGCCCGAACTGGAGCAGGACCATGCGCGCTCGCCAGAGCTGGGCTACGAGCGTGCCGAAGAGGCCGGGCTGGTGCGTTGCCTGGCACACGGCTTCCCGACCCCGCTGGCGCGTTGGCATTACCACGACGAATATGAGCTGCACCTGATCACCGCGACCTCGGGCAAGGCCTTCGTGGGAGACTGGATCGGGCAATTCCAGCCCGGGCATCTGGTGCTGACAGGGCCGCGCCTGCCCCACAACTGGGTGAGCATGGACCTGCCTGCCGCAGGGGTGGAGCAGCGGGACTGGGTGATCCAGTTCCCGCATGCCCCGCTGGAGCAGGCCAGCGGCCACATTGCAGAGCTGCGCGACGTGCTCCCCTTGCTGGAGCGTGCGCGCCACGGTATCGAGTTCTTCGACATGGGCGAGCTGGCCCTGGCGTATTGGCAGCGCATCAAAGCGGCAAGGGGGTTGGCCCGCTTTGGCCTGTTTTGTGCCTATCTGGGTGAGCTGGCGCAATGCCGGGACTACCGGCTGCTGTCGAGCGTACAGATACAAAGCGTGGATGACGACGCCCAGCTCGAGCAGATCAACGCCATCATTGGCCGCATCACGGCACAGCTGGCGCAGCCCCTGAGTGCGGCCGAACTGGCGCAGGAGATGGGGATGAGCGAGAGCCGGTTTTCCCGGTTCTTCCGCCGTGCGATGGGCAATACCTACACCGACTTCGTCAACCGCGTGCGCATTGGCCGCGCCTGCCAGTTGCTGATGGAGTCGCAGCGGGCGATCACCGACATTGCCTACGACGTGGGCTTCAACAACATCGCCAACTTCAACCGCCGCTTTCTGGACATCAAGGGCATGACGCCGCGCGAATACCGGCGCCAGGGCGGGCGGCGCTTCAGCGGCGGCGGATGAGCCCTGTTCGGCGGCCCACCCCCAGCGCCGCGCTGGCGGGGGCCGCAGCCGACCCCGGGCGCTGGTTCAGGGGCACAGCACCGTGGGGGTGGCCTGCTCCTGCAGTTGGGGGTAGTCGCGGCTGAAGTGCAGACCGCGGCTTTCGTGGCGCGCCTGGGCGCTCTTGACGATCAGGTCGGCCACTTCCACCAGGTTGCGCAGCTCCAGCAGGTCGCGCGTGACGTGGAAGTGGGCGTAGTACTCCTGGATTTCGGAGCGCAGCAGGGCGATGCGGTGCGCCGCGCGCTCCAGGCGCTTGTTGGTGCGCACGATGCCGACGTAGTCCCACATGAAGCGGCGCAGTTCGTCCCAGTTGTGCGAGACCACCACCATTTCGTCGCTGTCGGTGACGCGGCTGTCGTCCCACACCGGCAAGGGCGTGGGGGCGGGCGCGGCGTCGTCGCCAATGGCCTGCACGGCGGCGCGGGCAAACACCATGCACTCCACCAGCGAGTTGCTGGCCAGGCGGTTGGCGCCGTGCAGGCCGCTGCAGGCGGTTTCGCCCACGGCGTACAGGCCGGCAATGTCGGTGCGCCCGGCCAGGTCGGCCAACACGCCGCCGCAGGTGTAGTGGGCGGCGGGCACCACGGGGATGGGTTCGCGGCTGATGTCCAGGCCCAGCTCCAGGCAGCGGGCGTAGATGTTGGGGAAGTGCTCCAGGATGAAGGTCTTGGGCTGGTGCGAGATGTCGAGGTAGACGCAGTCGAAGCCGCCCTTTTTCATTTCGAAGTCGATGGCGCGGGCCACGATGTCGCGCGGCGCCAGCTCGGCGCGTTCGTCGTGGGCGGGCATGAAGCGCGTGCCGTCAGGCAGGCGCAGCTTGCCGCCTTCGCCGCGCACCGCCTCGCTGATGAGAAAGCTCTTGGCGTGCGGGTGGTACAGGCAGGTGGGGTGGAACTGGATGAACTCCATGTTCTGCACCCGGCAGCCCGCGCGCCAGGCGGCGGCGATGCCGTCGCCGGTGGCGGTGTCGGGGTTGGTGGTGTAGAGGTAGACCTTGCCCGCGCCGCCCGTGGCCAGCACGGTGTGGGCGGCCTGGAATGTCAGCACCTGGTCGGTGGCGTCGTCCAGGGCATACAGGCCAAGGCAACGATTTTGGCCATTGGCCCGCGTGGAATGTGCTTCTGGTGCTCCTGATTCGATAGCATCCGGGTGACCCTGGAGCTTGGCGCTGGTGATCAGGTCGACCAGGGTGTGGTGCTCGAACAGGGTGATGTTGGGGCGCTTGCGCACCTCGGCGATCAGGGTCTGCTGCACGGCAGCGCCGGTGGCGTCGGTGACGTGCACGATGCGCCGTGCGCTGTGGCCGCCTTCGCGCGTGAGGTGCAGCTGGCCGTCCTGCTCTTCGGAGAAGGGCACGCCCAGGCTGCGTAGCCAGGAGATGGCCTCTGGCGCCTGCTCCACCACGAAGCGCGTGGCTTGCAGGTCGCACAGGCCTGCGCCGGCCACCAGGGTGTCGTCCACGTGGGCGTCAAAGCTGTCGTCCTGGGCCCACACGGCGGCGATGCCGCCCTGGGCCCAGCCGCTGGAGCCCTCTTGCACGGCGCGTTTGGTGAGGATGGCCACGCGCGTGGTGGCGGGCAGCAGCAGTGCGGTGGACAGGCCGGCCAGGCCGCTGCCGACGATCAGGACGTCGAAATGCAAGGAGTGTTGGGACAACATGGACAAAGCCCGGGGGATGCGTGGGGTGGCGGTATGGCGCAGGATTATCGCGGACCGATCTGGCGGCGCACCGCAGCCAGAATGCCGCGCAGGATTTCCAGTGGTGGCGGTGGGCAGCCATCCACCACCACATCGACGGGGATGGTGTTGGAGACACGCCCGCAGGTGGCGTAACTCTCGCCAAAAAGCCCCCCGGTGCCAGCGCAATCGCCCACCGCAACCACCAGCTTGGGCTCGGGCGTGGCGTCGTAGGTGCGTTTGAGCGCGGTTTCCATGTTGCGCGACACCGGGCCTGTGACCAGCAGCAGGTCGGCGTGGCGCGGACTGGCGACAAAGCGGATGCCCAGGCCTTCCAGGTTGTAGTAGGGGTTGCCCAGGGCATGGATTTCGAGTTCACAGCCATTGCACGATCCGGCGTCCACCATGCGGATGCACAGCGCCTGGCCCAGGATGTCCAGCAGCTCCTGCTGGATCTGTGCCGCTTGCCCCTGCGCGTCCTGCGCGATGCCGGGCGCGGGCTCGCTGAGGATGCCCACTTTGGCGATCTGGTGAACGACCTTCCAAATCATAGGTCTTGCCCTGAATAGCTGAGGTTGAAGGACTTGTTGATCAGCGGAAAGTCGGCCACGATGTTGCCCATCGCGGCGTGCTCCAGGACCGGCCAGTTCTGCCACGAAGGGTCGTGCAGGTGGCAGCGCGCAATGCGCTGGCCCTGGGCCGCGCCGCTGAGTTCCAGCGCCACAAACACCTCACCCCGCCAGCCCTCCACCCAGCCGGCCCCCGCGCTGGCCTGCTCGCCCAGCCGCAGCCCGGCGCACAGCGCCCCCGGCGGCAAATGGGTCACCATGTGGCGGATCATGCGCAGCGACTCGAACACTTCGTCAAAGCGCACCGCCACGCGGGCGGCGACATCGCCATTGTGGTGAAGGGCCATTGCCACGTTCAGTTCGGTGTAGGGCGCGAACGGGTGGTCGCAGCGCAAGTCCCAGGCCTGGCTGCTGGCACGCCCGGCCAGGCCGGTCAGGCCCAGTCGAGAGGCCAGCTCGGGGCTGACCTGGCCGGTGGTCAGGAAACGGTCCTGCAGGCCGGCATGGCTCTCAAAAATAGCGGCCAGGCGCCGTACCTCCCGCTCCAGCGCATCGCACTGGCGCACCAGGGGGGCGATCCATTGCGGGGCCAGGTCCACCGCCACGCCGCCGGGAACGATGCAGTCCATCATCAGGCGGTGGCCAAAGGTCTCCTTGGCGCTGCGCAGCCAGTCTTCCCGCAGCCGGGAGAACTGCGCCAGCGCAAAGGCAAAGGCCGCGTCATTGCCCAGCGCGCCCAGGTCTCCCAGGTGGTTGGCCACGCGCTCGCGCTCCAGCAGCAGTGCGCGCAGCCAGGCAGCGCGTGGCGGGACGGTGGTGTGCGTGGCCGACTCCAGCGCCATGCAATAGGCCCATGCGTAGGCCACGGTGGAGTCCCCCGACACCCGCCCCGCCAGACGGTGGGCCTGCAATGGCTCCATATGCGCCATGCGCTGTTCGATGCCCTTGTGGGTGTAGCCCAGGCGCTGCTCCAGGCGCAGGACTTTTTCCCCCACCACCGAGAAGCGGAAGTGCCCCGGCTCAATGATGCCGGCGTGCACCGGGCCGACCGCGATCTCGTGCACGCCATCGCCCTGCACCTGAACGAAGGCGTAGTCCACCAGTGCGCCCGGCGTGTGCTGCGCTGGCGCCGCCGCGGGGTCCTGCCGCAGGGGGTGGTAGTCCCAGGCCCAGGCGCCATGGTTCAGCCACGGGCGCTGGTCGCTGGCGCCTTTGGCGCAGATGCCGCAGAGGTCGGCCGCTGCGCGCTGCATGCGCGCGGCGGCAGGAAACACCTGCGACAGGTCGGGGTACCGCGCGGCGCTGCCCGAGCTGTCCAGCGGCAGCGCCAGCCAGAACACCCCGTCGAGCAAGGCATAGGCAACAAATATGGTATCAGCCCGCGTGTGTGCTTGTTTTGTTGCTATTGATTCAATAGCGTCCGGCGGCGCCGAACTGCTTGCCCACAGGGCCAGCAGGCGCCCGCCTTGGGCGCGCACCAGCCCCGCTGCGGCGCGCCACTGCGCCTGCGTGACCCGTGCATGCCAGATCGGCACCGGGGCAGACAGGGCGGCAAACTCCACATCCAGACCGGAAATTCTCATTCCATCACCCACCCAACATGGCCGCGGCCTGCACGTACCAGCCATTGAGGTACGGCGGAATGTACAAACCCAGCACGAGCGCCAGCACCAGGTGCACAAACACCGGCAGCAGGGCGGGCGGATGGGCCAGGGGCTTGAGCGTGGTGTCGCCAAACACCATGGGCAGCACGCGCACCAGCATGGAGGCAAAGGCCACGCCCAAGGCCATGAACAGGAACGGTGCGGCCCAGGGGTGCTGGCGCATGGCGGTCGTCAGAATCAGGAACTCGCTGGCAAACAGGCCAAACGGCGGCATGCCCAGAATCGCCATCACGCCCAGCATCAGACCCCAGCCCACCGTCGGGTTGACCTTGATCAAGCCCCGGATTTCGCTCATGGTCTGGGTGCCTGCCTTCTGCGTGGCATGGCCGACGGTAAAAAATATCGCGGACTTGACCAGCGAATGGACGGTCATGTGCAACAGACCGGCAAAGTTCGCCAGCGGCCCGCCCATGCCGAAGGCAAAGGTGATCGTCCCCATGTGTTCGATGGACGAGTAGGAGAACATGCGCTTGACGTCTTTCTGCCGCGAGAGGAAGAACGCCGCCACGGTGACGGAGAGCAAACCGAAAGCCATCATCAGCTGTCCCGCCATGGGGGTGCCCAAAGCGCCATCGGCCAGCACCTTGCAGCGCAGCACGGCATACATGGCCACATTGAGCAGCAGACCCGACAGCACCGCCGACACCGGGGTGGGGCCTTCGGCGTGGGCGTCGGGCAGCCAGCTGTGCAGGGGCACCAGGCCCACCTTGGCGCCATAGCCGATGAACAGGAATACGAAAGCCAGTGTGACGATGGTGGGGTCGAGCTGCCCCTTGACGCCATTCAGGCTGGTCCACAGCAGCGTCGCGTGTTCGGCCCCCAGCACCTTCTCTGCCGCCATGTACAGCAGGATGGTGCCAAACAAGGCCTGGGCGATGCCCACGCCACACAAGATGAAGTACTTCCACGCCGCCTCCAGGCTCGCCGAGGTGCGGTAGACGCTCACCAGCAGTACGGTGGTCAGCGTGGCCGCCTCCATGGCGACCCAGATGATGCCCAGGTTGTTCGTGGTGAAGCCCAGCAGCATGGTGAAGCTGAACAGCTGGTACATGCTGTGGTAGAGCCGCATGCGCGGCGGTGTCATCTTGCCGTGGTCCTGCTCCACACGCATGTAGGGGCGCGAGAAAATGGCCGTTGTCAGGCCGACAAAGGCCGTCAGGGTGACCAGAAAGACGTTGAGCGGGTCAATGTAGAACTGTTGGCTCCACACCAGGGCGGGGCCATCCTCCACGATGGATCGGGTCAGGATGCAGGCCGCCACAAAAGTGCCCAGACTGAACACGACGTTCAGGTCGCGCGCCCGCGGGTGGTGCCCGTACAGCGCCAGCACCATGCCGCCCAGCAGCGGAATGCCCAGTACCAATGCCAAGGCGTTCATGCCGAATCGTCTTTCAGGGTTTCCAGGTGGCGGATGTCGAGGCTGTCAAACTTCTCCCGAATCTGGAACATGAACACGCCCAGAATCAACACCCCCACCAGCACGTCGAGCGCAATGCCAAACTCCACGATCATCGGCATGCCGCTGGTGACGGTCGTGGCCGCAAAGATGAGCCCGTTTTCCATCGACAGAAAGCCGATCACCTGCGGCACCGCCTTGGAGCGCGTGATCATCATCATGAAGGACAGCAGGATGCAGGCCAGCGCGATGCCCAGCGAGCCGCCGGCCAGGGAGTTCGACAGGCGCGACACCGGCAAGGCCAGGCTGAAGGAAAAAATCACCAGCACGATGCCCACCAGCATGGTGGTCGGGATGTTCAGCAGGGTTTCCACATCCCAGCGCACATTGAGCCTGATGATCAGGCGGTGCAGCATCCAGGGAATGAAAATCACCTTGAGCACCAGGGTCAGCGCACCGGACACGTACAAATCGGGCTGGTGGGTGGCGTAGCCCAGCAGAAAGGATGCCGCCACCAACGCCGCCCCCTGGATGGCGAACAGGTTGATGAGCGAAACGATGCGGCGCTGCGAAATCATGGCGAACGACAGCAGCAGAATGAGCGTCGCAAACAAGTTGATGAACTGGGCGGCGAAGGTGTTCATCCCACCCCCAGCAAGACATTCACCAGCAGGCCGATCACCGACAGCAAGAACGCGGTGCCCAGAAATTCAGGAACCCGGAAGATCCGCATTTTTGCGCTGAGCGTCTCAATCAGGGCCAGCGCCACCCCCCCCACGGCGAGCTTGAAAACCAGCACCGGCAGGGCCAGCAGCATGGCCTGCGGGGAATCCGCCTCCGCCACCCCCCAGGGGAAGAAAATCGCCAGGCCGATGCACGAGTACGCGAACAGCTTGAGGCTGGCGGCCCATTCCAGCAAAGCCAGGTGGCGGGCCGAATACTCCAGGATCAGAGCCTCGTGGACCATGGTGAGTTCCAGGTGCGTGTCCGGGTTGTCCACCGGCACCCGTGCGTTTTCGGCCAGGGACACCATGGTGAAGGCGACGCCGGCCAGGAGCAGGCTGGGGTAGATCGCCAGTTCCCGGTGCGCCAGGGTCTCCACGATGGCGGTCAACGAGGTCGAGCGCGTGATCATCGAGGCGCAGAACAACACCATCAGCAAGGCGGGTTCGGCCAGGAAGCCGACCAGCATCTCGCGGCGCGCGCCCAGCGTGCCAAAGGCGGTGCCCACATCCATGGCGGCCAGTGAAATGAACACCCGGGCCAGCGCAAACAGCCCCACCAGC
The DNA here is from genome assembly GCA_052390055.1 of Rhodoferax sp. GTDB lineage: Bacteria > Pseudomonadota > Gammaproteobacteria > Burkholderiales > Burkholderiaceae_C > Allorhodoferax. Next base: position 41,400 of record JBQTHH010000001.1, on the reverse strand, counting down.
GCAATCGCATCGGCGGCGGGCGACAGGGGCAGGTCGGTCGACAGCGTGGGCACAATGGCACTGGCCATCAGCATGCAGCCGAATACCGCGTAGGGCGCCATGCGAAACAGGGGCGAAGCCTGTTCGGCCACCACCGAGTCTTTCTTGAACAGCTTGTGCAGCGTGCGGTAGGGCTGCAGCACGGCAGGCGCCGACTTGTTCTGCAGCCAGTGGCGCCACTGGTTGACCCAGCCCGTGAGCAGCGGTGCCAGCAGCAGCGCCACCAGCACCGCCAGCAATTGGGAGAACACCCCGGTCGCGCTCATCGCATCACCACCAGCAACACGACGATCAGCGTCACAAAGCTGTACATCAGGTAAACGGCAATGCGTCCCTGCTGCAGCAGCCCGACCAGCCGCGACAAGCCGTCCACCAGGCGAACCAGCGGCAAATACAACCAGTACCACAGCGGGTCTTCCACCTGGACTTTGTAACTCGGCTGGTCGTCAAAAGCGGTGGGCAGATGCCGCTCCATATGGAAGAACGGCTCAAAAATCTGGCGGATAGGCTGGCCAAACCCCTCGGCGCTGTCTTGCATGCGCGCGGTCTGCCAAGGGTGGCCGCAGTCCCACGCCGGGGCCCTGCGCATGCGGCCGTGGTAGACCTTGCGCACCAGCAGAAATGTCAGGCCCAGCGCCGCCAGCACCCCCAGCAGGAAGATCGCCGGGGCGTAGCTGGCGCGCTCGATATGGACCGGCACCAGCAGCCAGCTGTTGTCCGCCAAGGCCTGGTTCAGACCGGCTTGCACCAGCAGCTGCGTCACGGGCTTGATGAGCGCGATCATCTGGTTGGGAAACAGGCCCAGCAGTACGCAGCCCATCACCAGCCACAACATGCCGATGCGCTCCGGCATGTCGGCATCGTGGGCCTGCGCCAGCTTGCCATCGCGCGGCTGGCCCAGGAAAATCACGCCGAAATACTTGACCATGGTGTAGCCCGAGAGCGCCGCGATCAAGGCAATCATGGCGGCCATCACGGGCACCAGCATGTCCAGGAATGCGCTGGGCAGCCCCGTGGTGAACAGAAAGCTCTGCAGCAGCAGCCACTCGGCCACGAAGCCCCCAAAAGGGGGCAGGCCCGCGCACGACAGCGCACCCACCAGGGTCGGCCAGGCGACCCAGGGCATGAACCGTATCAAGCCGCCGAGCTTGCCCAGACTGCGCTCGCCCGTGGCATGCAGCACCGCGCCGGTGCTGCAAAACAGCAGGCTCTTGAAAAAGGCGTGGCTGATGGTGTGGTACAGCGCCGCCGTGAGCGCCAGCGCAGCGAAGGTCTGCATGCCATAGGCTGCGAACAGCATGGACAGGCCCAGGCCCGCGCAGATCAGGCCGATGTTTTCCATCGACGAGTAGGCCAACAGCCGCTTCATCTCCACCTGCACCGTGGAAAACACCACGCCAAAGAGCGCCGTGCCCAGCCCCAGCCCCATCAGCAGCACGCCCCACCACCAGATGCGGGTCTGCAGCAAATCGAACGACACACGCAAGATGCCGTACAACGCGATTTTCAGCATGACGCCGCTCATCAGCGCCGAGAAGGGCGAGGGCGCAGCCGGATGGGCCTCGGGCAGCCAGGCATGCAAGGGCAGCAGTCCGGCCTTGGCCCCAAAACCGAACACCGCCAGGCAAAAGGCCACCGAACCCCAGAACGGCGTCAGGTGCTGCGAGCGCATATTGGCAAAGGTGTAGTCGCCGGTGTTGGCCTGCAACAGGCCAAAGCACAGCAGAATGCCCAAGGCGCCAATATGCGCCACCAGCATGTACAGGTAACCGGCGCGGCGGATCTCGGGTATGCGGTGGTTGGCCATCACCAGAAAGAAGGAGGAAAACGCCATGCTTTCCCACACCACCATGAAGACATACGCATCGTCGGCCAGCACCACCAGCGCAATGCTGGCCAGAAACACGTGGTACTCCAGGCAGACCAGGCCCGGCGGTGTGCCTTCACCCTTGCGGAAATAGCCCGCGGCAAAAGTGGAAACGCCAGCCGAAACGCCGCCGATGAGGAACAGGAAAAAAGCCGAGAGGCAGTCCAGCCGCAAATGGAACGGCAGCTGCGGCAGGCCCAGCGGCAGCACCGCCACCTCGGCATCGGCAAACGCCGCCCGCAATGCCAGGGCCATCAGCAGCACCGAAAAGCAGGCCCCCAGCGGGAACAGCACCGAGGCCACGAACCGCAGCCGCCGCAAGGCCGCCACCCCGGCAGCACCGATCACCAACCAGGCCAGCACCACCAACAACACCCCATCCAGGGTCTGCCATGCGGGGAGGTGAACGAAACTGTACATGCGTCCTTGGGGAGGGTAACGGTTTCTGGCGGCTGTGGAATGGTACACCCAGGAGCCGTGTCCCGAGCGCCCTACGTGTCCTGGAGCATGGAGCGGGTCTCCAGCACCACCCGGCTCAGGCCGGGGACCAGGGTTTTCCATGCGGCGGGGTCAAAACCGCTGGGGCAGCGCAGTTCGCACAGGCGGCGCAGGGAGGCTGGCCCATCGGCCGCGGCAAATGCGACCCGGTTCAGGCCCCGGGTGCCGGCCACGACACTGACGGCGCCGTCAAACACGCGCTCGATGCGAGCGAGCGCGGTGCCGTAGACCGCGTTGCCCGCGTGCAGGTTGGACACCAGCAGCCCCGAAGGCGTGAGGGCGTTTCTGCAATCGCAGTAGAACTGCTCTGTCGACAGCGCGGGCGGCAACCCGGCGGTGTCGAAACCATCGGCCAATATGACGTCGAACTCCGATTCGCAGTGGCGCAGGAACTGGGCTGCGTCGGCGTGGTGCACAAAAAACCGGGGGCCGTCGGGCGGTACCGCGAAGGTGTCGCGCAGCGCAATCACCGCGGCATCAATTTCGATCACGGTGATGCGGGTGTGGGGGAGGTAGCGGTGGCAGAACTTGGGCAGGGAGCCGCCCCCCAGCCCGATCATGGCGATGCTGCGCGGGGCGGGGAGCGAGAGCAGAAAGCCCATCATGATGCGGGTGTATTCCAGCTGCAAGGCGTCCGGGTCGCGCACGTCCATGCGGCTTTGCACATAGGCGGCAGAAAACATCAGGACGCGGGAGTTCTCCAGGTTCCACACCAGGGGCGGGTGGGCGGGGGTATCGGGTGCCAATGGGGTGCTCAGGAGGGGATGCCCAGGAGGTCGAGAATCCCGGTGACGAAGGTGAGGGGATGGGCCGGGCATCCGGGCACGTACAGGCTGGGTGTGAAACGCTCCAGAAAGCTGCGCTCCAGCGCCGGGCTGTCACGGAACACGCCTCCCGAAATCGCGCATGCGCCCACGGCGATGATGAGCTTGGGCGCTGGCAGCGCGTCCCAGCAGGTCTGCACCGCCTCGGCCATGTTGCGCGTGAGTGCTCCGCTCAGCACCAGGCCATCGGCGTGGCGCGGGCTGGCCACCAGATCGATGCCGTAGCGGCCGAGATCGAAATTCACGTTGCTCAGTGCATTGACTTCCATTTCGCAGCCATTGCAGCCGCCGGCCGAGACCGAACGCAATTTGAGCGAACGGCCAAAGCGCCGGCGCAGCGCCTGGTGGACCCCGACCGGGTCCAGGTCCGGGCGCGCCTGGGTGACGACCAGGCCCTGCCGGGTGCTGCTGCTCAGGCGCGGGTCGCTGGAAAAACTGAATTTCTGTTCCGGGCAGACCGCGGCGCAGTCGCCGCACATGACGCAGGCCCCCAGGTCCAGCGCCAGGGCCCCGGCGTGCGGCTCGCGCGTGATGGCCTGGGTGGGGCAGCGCTGCACGCAGTCATGGCAGCCGGGTACGCAGGCCGTGTCCGCGATGAGCGGGCGCGCACGCATGCCCGCGGGCTGCGCGCTGCGCATGTCAAGGATGTATTGGCGGCCCTGGGCGATGCGTACAGCAATGGAGGAAGGCATGGGGCGTCGGTGCTCAGAGGTCATTGCCGCAGTACGACAAATCGAAACTCTTGTTGCAGATGGGGAAATCGGAAATCTGCTGGCCACGCAGCGCCTGCGCCAGCCCGAACCAGTTGGCCAGGCTGGGATCCTGGACCTTGGCATGCACGAGTTGCCCGGCGTGGCCGGTTTCCAGGGTCACCATGACCGGGCCACGGGCCCCTTCGACCACCGTCAGGGCCTGGGCGTGGGGCACCAGGGGCCAGGGGGCCAGCGCGGCTGCCACCGTGTGGGGGGCGGGGCAGTGGAGGTCGAAGGCCAGGTCATGGAGGCGGTCCAGCATCCATTCGGTGCTGGCCTGGGTTTCGCGCATGCGCAGGCGCATGCGTGCCCAGCAGTCGCCATCCGGCTCTGTGAGGGGGGCGTGCAGGACATAGGCCCCGTTGGGCAGGGCGTGGCGGGTGTCAAAGCCGATGCCGCTGGCGCGGGCCGCCACGCCGCCGAGCCCGAGATCGGCGGCCATGGGCGCGCTGACCTTGCCGACGCCCCGAAGACGCGCCTGTGTGCTGCGGCTGGAGGTGACCAGGGCGCTGACCTGCTCGAAATCCCGCAGGAAGTGCTGCAGGGTCTGGATCAGCTCGGCGCGCTGAGCGCCATCCAGCGGCGATGCGCAGCCCGGGCGTATCCAGCCCTTGCCAAAGCGGTTGCCGCATATTTTCTGGGTGGCGTTGATGATGGCGGTACGCAGCCGCTGGTAGGTCCCCGCCGGTTGCGCGTAGGCAATGTCGGTCATCAAGCCGGTCAAGGTGGCCAGGTGCACGGCCACGCGCTCCAGCTCCAGCGCCAGGGCGCGCGAGTTCTGCACCGCGGGGGCGGTGGGTTGCAGGGACAGGTGTTCGAGCGTGGCATGAAACGCGCTCGCGTAGGCAATCACCGAATCCCCCACCACCGACTCCACCAGGGCGCTCTGCCAGTGCGGCGCGCGTTGCAGCAGCAGCGCTTCCACGCCCCGGTGCTGGTACCCCAGCTGTATTTCCAGGTGGTGCACGGTCTCGCCGTGGCACATGAAGCGGAAGTGTCCCGGTTCGATCACCCCGGCGTGGATCGGCCCCACGCCCACTTCGTGCACGTCCTGACCGCGCATGCTGAAAAAGGGGTAGTCGCTGCAATGCCCCTGGCGCCGGCCCTCGAAGCGCACCGGCTTGAGCCAGGGGTGGTTTTCCGGCACCACGCCGGTCTGCTCCCACAGTTCGCGCTCGTACATCTGCGCCTGCGCAAACTCGGGGGTCAGGCTGGGGTAGGCGGCATGGGCGCTGTCGTGCCCGCGCAGCACCTGCAAGCCATCGTGGCCCAGCAGTACGGCGCTGACCAGGACGCCCGGGTCGGCGTCGCCGGGGCGGCGTCCGTGCAGGGACAGCAGGCGTTTGCCCTGGGCCAAGGCCTGGTGTACCTGCTCACGCCATGCGCGCAGGGGCGGGGGGGCGGCGTGGCCTGGATGGCAGGGTGTCAGCACCGTGCCCGATTTGCACTTTCCCGGGTGGTCCTGGCCGTCGGTGTGCGTCATTGCAGGCCTCCTCCGATCGAGACGGCGACCGAATGCAGCAGCGCCGCAATGGGGGTCGGCGGGTAGGTTCCCAGCATGACCAGCACCGCCACAAAGCCGACTTTGGGAAGCAATATCAGCAGTGCCTGGGGCTTGGTCTGCACCTGCATCTGGGGCGGGCCCCAGAGCATGGGAAACACGGTGCGGCCGGTGGCGACGAAGATCACGGTGAGCATGACGCACATGAGCGTGAATGCCAGCAGGTTGCCGACCTGGACGATGCCCGAGAGGATCAGCATTTCTGCCAGGAAGCTGGCGAACGGGGGGAACCCCAGCAGGGCGAAGATCCCGCCGGTGAACAGCAGGCCTGCCAGGGGCATGGAGCGGATCACACCGCTCAGCGGCCCCACTTCGTTGGTGTGGTAGGCCGCGCGCATGCGCCCCGCCGTGAGGAAGAGCAGCGATTTGACGAAAGCATTGCTGACGATGTAGAGCACCACCCCATAGGCAGCCGCCTGTCCGACCGAGAGCCCCAGCGCAATCACGCCGGAGGAGCTGACGCAGGCGTAGGCGATGAGGCGCTTGTAGTTGCTGGTGGCCATGATTTGGATCGTGGCCACTACCAGCGACAGGTACCCCATGACGAGCAGCTCCTGCGAAGCGAAGCCCACTTCGGTGCCCCGGCATATTTGCAGAACCCGAAATACCGCCACCATGCTCACGTTGAACTGCACGGAGGCCAGCAGTGCGCTGGTGGAGGTGGGGGCGCCTTCGTAGGTTTCCGGCAGCCAGCCGTACAGCGGCGCCAGCCCGAGCTTGCCACCCAGACCAAACAGGATGAACGACAGCCCCAGGCGCTGCCAGGCGTCGGGGTCGGTGGTGAGGCTGGCCCCGAGCGTGTCCACCATGAAGCTGGCTTGCAGGCCGCGCAGGTGGGCCGACTGGGCCAGCGCCATGAAGCCGATCAGCGTCAGGCCCAGCGTCATGGCCGAATAGAGCATGTAGCGCCAGGCGGTGGCGCGGGGGGCCGACAGCTCGCCACGCGCCACCAGCGGGGCAATGAACAGGGTGCTCAGCTCGATCAGGCCCCATTGCAGCACCAGGTGGTTGGCCAGCAGCCCCAGGTTCACGGTGAGCATGAAACCGAGCATGAATGCCGCGCGTGAGCGGATGTCGCCCTGCAGCGCGGGGGTGTCGCGTTCGCGGGAATACAGGTAGACGCAGATGCCGAGAAACACGGTGTTGACGACCAGCACGAACAGCAGCGAGGTCGCATCCAGCACCAGGTAGCGGTGCAGGAAATACAGCGGCAGCTCGGCCACCGGGTGGCGCCATACCACCCACAGTGTGAGCAGCCACCCGGCCACGGCGCAGCCCACCAGGCCGGGGCCGACCCAGTCCCAGCGCCGGCCTGCGGGCGCGGCGGGCGTGCCGCCCTGCGCGGATGTGAACCCGGGCGCGCTCATTGGGCGTCCTCCCTGGCGGCGGGCAGCGCGGCCGATGGCGCTTGCATCAACCAGATGCCGATCGCGGTGGTGCCCAGATAGACTGCGGTGAGCAGCACGTGCACAGGCCATGGCCAGGGGTCGGGCAGCAGGGTTTCAAACAGGACAACGGCGTTTTCCATGAACAGCAGCGCCACCATTTGTGCAAAGGGTTCGCGGTTGGTGGCCAATATGAGGTAGGCGATGGTCAGCACGCCAGCGGCCACGCCCAGCGTCAGGGCGCGCAGGTCGGTGCGGGCGCCGTCGCCCAAACGGAAGGCCACGATGATGAGTGCAATGGCGATGCCCCAGGCAAACAGGTTCGAGGGCATCACATCCGTATTCGCCACGGTCTCGTGCCGTGACAGGTAGGTGCGCAGCACCCAGGGCACGAGCGCGCAGCGCAGCAGCAGGATTTCCAGGCCCGAGCCCAGGGCGTGCATGCCGTTCTCATGGCCCAGGGCGAACCAGCCCAATGCCAGGGCCTGCAGGCTCAGCCACACGGGGATGACACGCAGTTTGGCAAAGAACACCGGAACCGCTGCGCTCAGGAAGCAGGCCGTCAGTGCCAGTGTGGTGGGGTGTACGGTGCTCATAGTCCGGCCCCCAGCACGCCCACGGCCATGGCCGCGGCGCCCGCCAGCCAGGCGGCCAGCCACACGTAGCGCGGCACCGCAGGCAGGCACAGGCGTGCCGTGAGGGACTCGATGCAGCCTTGCGCCACGGCCACGGCCAGCATGAGCGCGATCGCTGCGGCGACGGCCTGCAGCGGCTGGCGCAGCGGATCGAAGGGATTGAGCAAGGTGGCGATCAGGCCTGCGTACAGGGTCAATTTCAGTCCCGCCGCGTACTGCATGGCCGCGAGTTCCGGGCCGCTGTGGTCCAGCACCATCACTTCATGGATCATCGTCAGCTCCAGATGGGTTGCGGGGTCGTCCACCGGCACGCGCGCGGCTTCGGTCTGCAGCAGCACCATCAGGGCCAGCGCCAGCGGTGCGGCCACCGCGCTGTAATAGGGCGTGGCATGCAGGTGCCCCAGGAGATCGGCAAAGCTCCCCTTGCCGGTGGCCGCTGCCGCCGTGCCCAGTACCAGGAACAGCGCGGGTTCGGCAAAGGCGCCCAGCATGGCCTCGCGTGCCGTGCCCATGCCCTGGAACGGGCTGCCCACGTCCATGGCCGATGCCATGAGCAGCAAGCGCCCGAGCCCGAGGGTGTAGGCCACGGCCACGAAATCGTTGGGAAACGAGAGCGGGGCGAAGGCCCCCAGCAGCGGCACACAGGCCATGGCCACCAGCATGCTGGCGAGCACCGCATAGGCCCCGAGCCGAAACATGGCGCAGGCGGTGGTGCTGAGCACCGGGCGCTTGAACAGCAGCCGGCGCAGGTCGTGGTAGGACTGCCACAGGCCTGGTCCCTTGCGCCCTGTCCACCACGATTTGGTGCGGTTGATGCAGCCCACCAGCACAAATGGCATGGTCAGCGCGGCGGCCGCGTGCACGGCCACCAGCGTATTGGCGACGGCGCTCATGACAACACTCCTTCGGCCAGCACCACCAGGGTGACGATGCCAACGACGGCTGCCAGACCCAGGGCGAACGCCAGGCGCGGATCGTCTTCGTGCATCCAGCGCGACAGCAGGGATGCGGTCTGATCCCCCTGGCCGATCACGGTGTAAAGGCGCCGCTCGACCGCGTCCACGCAGTCGGTCGTGAGGCTGGCGTCGTCTGGAAAATACCCGCTCGGCAGCTTCTTGCGCTGTACGTAGCCCATGACACCGCGGTAGTGGCGCGTGAAGTCGCGTGAAAAGGCGGCGCCGGTGTACTGGCGCCTGGCACTGGGCAGCGCGTAGCCACAAGCCCAGGTGGGCCCTGCCGCTGCCGGGGTGCGGCCACGCAGCCATGCGCGCAGGCCCCACGCGATGCCGATGGCCAGCAGCACGGCCATGCTCCACGCGCTGACCTGGGACAGCACCGTGCGGACATGCTGTGTGGCCGCCTGCGCCTGCGCGGGGTCCGTATCGGGCAGGAACAGGGGCAGGCTTGCCTGCACCAAGGCAAAGCCCGCCAGAGGCACCAGCCCGAGCACCACCGTGCCCGCCGCGTGCAATGCAATGGGGGCGTTCATCCATGGGCTCGGTTCCTGGCCCATGGGCAGGGTCTCATCACGGGCATGGCCCAGGAAAATGACGCCAAACGCGCGGGTGATGCTGAGTGCCGACACCGCGCCGACAAACGCCAGCAGCGCAGCGACCAAGGCAAGCGCCAGTTTTTCCCACAGGCCCATGGAGCCGTTGTGGAACAGGGCGCTGTACACCAGAAATTCACTGGCGAACCCATTGAAGGGGGGGAGAGCCGAAATGGCGATGCCGCCGGCGATGAAGCAGGCCGCGGTCCAGGGCATCACCCGGGCCAGGCCGCCCAAGCGCTCCATGTTGACGCTGTGTTTGGCCTGGTACACGCTGCCCGCGGTGTAGAACAGCAGGCATTTGAAGAAGGCGTGGTTGAGCACATGCAGCAGGCCAGCGGCAAAACCCAGGGCCACCAGCAGCGGCTGCTCCCAGGCCCAGCCCAGCATGCCAATGCCAATGCCGATGCCCGCGATGCCCACGTTTTCGGTGGAGGAGTAGCCCAGCATGCGCTTGAGGTCGCGCTGCCCGGTGGTGTACAGCGCGCCGATGCCCGCAGAGGTGGCGGAAAAACCCAATACCAGCCAGCCCATCCAGGCATCGGGGCGGCCTTGCAGGGCCAGGAAATGCAGCAGGCCGAAAAGCCCCGCCTTGTGTATGACACCCGACATCAGGGCGCTGACGTTGGCGGGTGCAGCCGCGTGCGCGCGGGGCAGCCAGGAATGGAAGGGGAAGAAGGCCGACTTCAGCCCGAAACTGGTGAGCAGCAGCAAAAATACCGCGTTGCGGGTGGTGCCTGGGTGGTGGCGCAGCCATTGGCCAAAGTCCGTGAGGTACCAGCTGTGGGTCTGGGTGTACAGCACCATGATGGCTGCGACCAGGAAAATCAGCCCGATGTGGGTCGATACCAGGTAGTTGAACCCGGCGAAACGCACTTTCTGGTTGGGGTAATCCCATATCACCAGGAGCCAGGCGGACAAAGCCGCCACTTCCCACCCCATCAGGAACGTGACGGCGTGGCCTCCGGTGTACACCATCAGGAAGGACAGCGAAGTCATGTTCAGCAGCGCGAAATGCACCCCTACATGGCGGGAGCCGCCAAAGTATGGGCGCAGATACCCCACGGCATACACCGCCCCCAGGAGCGTCATGGGCAGCGACCAGCTCAGAAAGAACGCCCCCAGCGCAGTCAGCTCAAAACGCAGTTGCCCAATGGGGTAGGCCCACTCGAACACCAGGGTGGGCAGGCTGGCCCCTCCCAAAACGGGAGCCACGGCCCACCACGTCAGTGCGGTGGCCAGCACCTGGGAAATGAGCCCGAAACCCGCCCGTACCGCATTGCGCACGGGCAGCATGCACAAGGCGCCGCCATACAGCAGCACCAATGCCGCCGACAAGAGGTAGCCCATGGTCAGGCTCCTGGCGGTAGATCAAGCGACAAAAAGCAGGGGAGAAAGCAGACAAGCATCGGGCCTCCAAAAACGCACACAGAACATGGGCAGTTCAGTGCGCGCGAGGGGGTCCGTTGTGGTGGCGGCGGTTGTCAAAGCTACGACGCTTGGACAGTGCCAAGCGTTGCGGGTGGGTAGCGGTGACACTGCGGTGCAACATGTGCGCAAATTGTACGCCCGAGAGAATTTCTCGGTCGGGGCGCAGGTTGTCAGTGGATGCGCATGCCGGGCGTCGCGCCGGGGAAGGGTTCGAGCACGTAGATGCCGGGGTGGGTGGTTTCATCGGCATGGCTCCCAGCAAGAACCATGCCTTCGCTGATGCCGAACTTCATCTTGCGCGGTGCCAGGTTGGCCACCAGCACGGTGAGCTTGCCCACCAACTGCTCGGGCTGGTACATGCTGGCGATGCCGGAGAACACGTTGCGTGTGGTCGGTTCGCCCGCGGCGTTCTTCTCCCCCGCATCGAGTGTCAGGCGCAAGAGCTTGGTGGAGCCTTCCACCGCTTCGCAGGCCAGGATCCTGGCAATGCGCAGGTCCACCTTGGCAAAGTCGTCGATGCCGATGGTGGGGGCCAGCGCCTCGCCGCCGGGGGCGTTCGGGTCGGCTGCCGGTGCGGCGGATTTTGCTATCTTTTTAGGAGCAGCTTGCCCAGTGTTTACGGGGGCTAAGTCCTCTTTTAGGCCAAAGAGTGCGTCCAGCTGCTCGGGTGTGACGCGCTGCATCAGGTGTTGATAGGGCTGGATACGCTCCACCAGGGCAGCAGCGTTCCAGTGCGCCATGCTCTGGCCCACGAACTGCTCCACCTGCGCCGCCAGCGCGGGCAGCACCGGGGCCAGGTAGCGGGTGAGCAGGGCAAAGGCGTTCACCAGCACCGAGCAGACCTGGTGCAGTTCGGCGTTGTTGGCCACGTCCTTGGCCAGGTCCCAGGGCTTGTGCTGGTCCACATAGCTGTTGACCTTGTCGGCCAGTAGCATCACTTCGCGCGTGACCTTGCCAAACTCGCGCTCGTCATACCACTGGGCCAGGTACTCGCTTTGGGCGCGGATGGCCTCCAGCAGCGCCTGGCCGTCGTCGGCAAAGGTGGTGGTGAGGGTGCCGTCAAAGCGCTTGGTCAAAAAGCCCGCAGCGCGACTCGCGATGTTGATGTACTTGCCGATCAGGTCGCTGTTGACGCGGGCCATGAAGTCGTCGGCGTTGAAGTCGATGTCTTCGTTGCGGCCCGAGAGCTTGGCGGCCAGGTAGTAGCGCAGCCATTCGGCGTTCATGCCCAGTTGCAGGTATTTGAGCGGGTCCAGGCCGGTGCCGCGGCTCTTGCTCATCTTCTCGCCGTTGTTCACGGTCAAAAAGCCATGCACGTAGACCTTGTCGGGCACCTTGCGGCCGCTGAACTTCAAGGTGGCAGGCCAGAACAGGGTGTGGAAGGTGACGATGTCCTTGCCGATGAAGTGCACCTGGCGCAGCTCGGGGTTGGCCATGTAGTCGTCATAGCTCTGGCCGCGCTTTTCCAGCAGGTTCTTCAGCGAAGCCAGGTAGCCGATGGGTGCGTCCAGCCAGACGTAGAAGTACTTGCCCGGCGCGTTGGGAATTTCGATGCCGAAGTAGGGCGCGTCGCGCGAGATGTCCCAGTCGCCCAGGCCTTCGCTGGTGCTGCCGTCGGGGTTGGTGCGCACCGTGAACCATTCCTTGACCTTGTTGGCCACTTCGGGCTGCAGGCGGCCGTCTTGCGTCCAGGCTTGCAGAAATTCGACACAGCGGGGGTCGGAGAGCTTGAAGAAGAAGTGTTCGGAGTTTTTCAGCACCGGCGTGGCACCGGAAAGGGCCGAGAACGGCTTGATCAGGTCGGTGGGGGCGTAGACCGAGCCGCAGACCTCGCAGTTGTCGCCGTACTGGTCCTGCGCGTGGCACTTGGGGCATTCGCCCTTGATGTAGCGGTCGGGCAGGAACATGGCCTTTTCGGGGTCGAAGAACTGCTCGATGGTGCGGGTCTCGATCAGGCCGTTGGCCTGCAGGTCCAGAAAGATTTGCTGCGCCAGGGCGTGGTTTTCGGGTGCGTCGGTGCTGTGCCAGTTGTCGAAGCGGATGTGAAAGCCATCCAGGTACTGCTTGCGCCCGGCCGCGATGTCGGCCACGAACTGCTGCGGCGTTTTGCCTGCCTTTTCGGCGGCAATCATGATCGGCGCGCCGTGGGTGTCGTCGGCCCCGCAGAAGTCCACCGCCACCCCGCGCATGCGCTGGAACCGCACCCAGGTATCGGCCTGGATGTACTCCATGATGTGGCCAATGTGGAAGTTGCCGTTGGCGTAGGGCAGGGCGGTGGTGACGAACAGTTGGCGGGGCATGGGCTGCGACTTTCACGAAGGGAGGGTGATTTTAGTCGGGCCACTTGCCAAGGGGTGGCCCTGGGAGTCCAAAGCCTGGGCGCTCTGGAAAAGGGTGCGTGCCGGGGCGCTGGCACACCTGGTGTCCAGGCTTGCGGCCTCAGTGAATACTGGTAATATGTACAGTAGTTGTGCCGGGTTCTTTGGGTCTTTCTGTGGTAATGGCCTGGCGCCATGGATGGGAGCGAACATGAAGGTATTGCCCGCCGAGTTTGATGGCCAGTCCATCCGCCGTGTGTACGACGAAGACACGCAAATCTGGTGGTTTTCGGTGATCGATGTGGTGCAGGTGCTGACGCAGCAGGCGGATGACTTGACCGCTCGGAAGTACTGGAACCAACTCAAACGGCGGCTTGCCAAGGAGGGCAGTCAACTGGTGACAAGTTGTCACCAGTTGAAGATGCCCGCTGCCGACGGTAAACAGCGTCTCACCGACGTGGCCACCGCAGAAACCCTGCTGCGCCTGGTGCAGTCCGTTCCCAGCCCCAAGGCCGAACCCATCAAACTCTGGCTGGCTAAGGTGGGGTATGAGCGCATGCAGGAAATGGCGGACCCGGCCTTGTCGCTGGACCGCGCGCGCCAGACCTGGCAGCAGCATGGCCGCAGCAACAAGTGGATTCAGCAGCGCATGACGGGGCAGGAAACCCGCAACAAGCTCACCGACTACTGGAGTGCGCACGACATCCAAAAGGGCAGTGAGTTCGCCATCCTCACCAACATCATTCACCAGGAGTGGTCGGGCGTGAGTGTGGCGCAGCCAAGGGCATGAAGGGCCTGACCAGCCACAACCTGCGCGACCACATGAGCGAGGCCGAGCTGATCTTCACCGCGCTGGCCGAGCTGTCCACCCGCCAGATTGCCGAGAGTGTGGATGCCTCCGGCATGGCAGAAAACCAAACCGCGGCCAAAGCGGGCGGGCGCATTGCCCGGCAGGCGCGCAATCAGTTGGAGAGCCAAACCGGCAAGTCCGTGGTGTCGGGCGAGAATTTTTTGCCAAATGCTCCTAAAAAGATAGCTGATAACGCAGACTAGTGTAGTGGTGCAGCTCTGGTACTACTGCCGATGCAACTTCATGCCCCGTTCTGGCGCACCTCGGGCGGGGCTGTGATGGCGATAGATCAATGAATATAGCAAAATGCTATAAAATGGATGCCAACAGTGAAGCTGATTTCTAACAAAGCCTTGCGCGAATTTGCGTCCCTGCACCCGGATGCAGACGCACCGTTACAGGATTTCAGGCGATTGATGGAGCAATGCCGTTTTGCGAACTTTGCCCAGTTGAAGACCACGTTTGCCAGCGTGGACAAGGTGGGAGATCGGTATGTATTCAACATTGGCGGAAACAAGTATCGGCTGGTGGCGGCCATTGCATTTCAGGCAGGTTTGGTGTGGGTCAAAGCCGTTTTGACCCACGGTGAGTACGACAAAGGAGATTGGAAATGACCATGACCGATAGCGTGCTGGCCCCATGGGCCGCCGTTAATACGGCGCTGGGCTTGTCTTCACCCGTGCGAGACGAGGCGCATTACGCCGAACTCCTCGCTTTTGTCGAAGAGTGCTTCGAGCGTTTTGGTGCGCAAGACAGTCACCCCATTTTTGCCTTGGTCGACATCGTGGCACAGCGCGTCAAAGAGTATGAAGACAGGCTTCATCCATGGCCGGACGCCAGCACCCCTGCCACGCGCTTGGCCTTTTTGATGGATCAGCACGGTTTGCGCCAATGTGACTTGCCAGAGGTGGGCGCGCAAAGTGTGGTGTCTGATGTGTTGTCTGGTAAACGCAAGCTGAATCTGCGCCAAGTACAAGCGTTGGCACGGCGCTTTGGGGTGCCTGTGGACGCACTGATTTAGCCGCCCGTGCAACTTCTCAACACGCTCGATGTCAGCACGCCGGAGTCCTGCGTGCGCCTGGACAACGACACCCAGCGCGTGACCGCTTTTCAGCGTCATGCTGCCTTCTTGCATGCCGTGTGGGTGGATATGATCCCCTACCGCACCCGCAGCGGGTCGGTGCGCCGCTCGACAAACGGTGGGTAGAGCACGGTTTCGGTGGGGGGGTGGGGGTCGGTCCAGCCGAAAAAGCGCACCACGTCGGCGCGCATGCGCTGGGTGTCTTCGTAGCCCAGTTGCATCAGTTCGCGGGTGTAGGGGGCTTCAAAGAGCAGGTAGCTGGCCAGGGCCGAGCCTTTGACGTCGGCGCGCCGGGAGGACACGCCCACGGCGCCGAGCATGGTGCGCACGGCGTGGGGCAGGTTGTCGACGTGGCGCGAGGCGACGGCGTCCAGGCGCTGGCTGGGGGCGATCACGAGCAGTTCGATGGGCTTGAGCGCGCTGGCTTGGCGCATTTCGGGCGGCACCAGGGTCATGGTGTGGTTGATGCGCTTGACGCGCTCCACATCGACGTACAGCGCGTCCAGGAAGATGCTGGACAGGGCGTGGCCCGCGATCTGGGCGATGCTGGGGTAGGCCGAGCTGGTCATGGACGGGTCTTGCGTCTTGGGCTCGTGCATGCGCCCCGCCCCGACCACCAGGATGCGCTCGGATCCCAGGTGGATGGCGGGTGAGATCGGGGCGGTCTGGCGCATGGAGCCGTCGCCAAAGTATTCGTTGCGTCCGTTCAGGTGCAGCTCCATGGCCGGGAAGACGAAGGGAATGGCGCTGGAGGCGAGCAGGTGGGTGTGGGTGATGCGGTCGCGCACGGCCAGGCGCTGGGAGCGGGTCCAGGGCATGATGCGTTTGTCGCCCTGGAAGAAGGTGACGTGCTCGCCCGAGCTGTAGCTGGATGCCGTGACGGCCAGGGCCTGCATGTGGCCCCGGCGGATGAGGAAGGGCAGGCGCTCCAGCGGCACCATGCGCTCCAGCAGTTCGTGCAGCGGGGTGTTGTCCAGCAGCGAGCGGGGCTTGAGGCGGCGCCATTTGGCCACCACCCAGCCCAGTGACAGCAGCGTCATCCACGAGGCGCCGGAGCGCAGCATGCTGAGGTGGTCGGCGCGGTAGACGTCGTGGGCGCGGAAGTTGCGCCAGGTGTGTGCGATCAGGCGCACGGTGGTGTCAAAGCTGTCGGCGCCGCAGGCCAGCGCGGCGGCGTTGATGGCGCCGGCGGAGGTGCCGGTGATGATGGGGAAGGGGTTGGGGGCGTGTTCCTGCCCGCAGTCGCGCCGGATGTCGGCAATGGCTTCCAGCACGCCCACCTGGTAGGCGGCGCGCGCGCCGCCGCCGGTCAGGAGCAGCCCGCTCAAGGGGCCGGGGTGCGTAGTGCTGGGGGTATCGGGCATGCGGCCGATTATGCTACCCAGCCTTGGGCGGTGTGGCGTCGAGTTGGGCGTCGATTTGCAGGAAGCGGTCCTCGATGAAGGTTTTTTCGGCCTGGTTGCGGGCGATGGTGTCTTCCAGTTGTGCGATCCGGGACATCAGCATCCGCTCGCGTTCGGCCAGGGTGTCGATCTGCTGCTGCTGGCTGTCGATCAGCCCGGACTGGTCGAGGCTGGCAGCGTCGGGGGTGTCGGGGACGTCGGTATGGGGGGTGTTGGCGTGCTGCCATTGGGCGTGCAACTGCAGGCGCACCTCGTCGAGCAGCACGGCGTTGTCTTCGGCGTGTTTTTCGGCCTTGCGGGCCCGTGCCTGCGCTTGCAGCAGATCTTCCTCCATTTCCTTGAGCCGGTGGTGCAGGCCGTCGACAAGGGAGCGGTTGTAGACCTTGTGGTCCTGCATTTCGGTTTGCAGTTCGCGGTTGGTGCCGATGGCCGTGGACAGGCGGTTGCGGGTGAGGTCGAGTTCGTGCTGCAGTTGGTGGTTGTGCGACAGCGCGGTGTTGAGATCGGCGCGCAGCTTGGCGCGCCCATCGTCCAGGGAGCGCTCGGCGTCGTCGGTTGCGCTGTGGGCCTGGCCGTGCGGCGGGCTGGCGGCTGGGGTGGCCAGCAATTGGATCTGGCTCCCCAGTTCGTGCACTTCGCGGGCCAGGGATTTGTCGCTTTCGTAGTGGGTGCGGTAGATGCGTTCCATTTCAGTGATGGAGCGCCGAGCGGCCGTTCCCAGGGCCTGGCTGGCCTCGATGCTGTGGTGCGCGGCGCGCAGCAGTTCGTGCTTGGCGGTTTCAGTGTTCTTGAGGACTTGGTTGAGCAGGTGCGCGGCGATCAGCACGTACACCAGGTTGATGAGCGTGACCAGGACGAGTGTGATCTGCAGCAGGCTCATGGTGGGGTGCCGATCAGGAAGAAGGCCATGCGCCCTTCGCCGTAGCCGGGAATGGCGATACGGAAGTCGGAGCGGTTGTGGGTTTGCGCCAGCACTTCGGTGAGTTTGCTGAAATTGCGCTGCACCACGCTGGCTTTGGCCAGGCCGACGGTGCCAGCGCCTTCGGGCACGGAGGGCGCCAGGCAGGCACTGCACAGCCCGAGGAATTTGTGGGCCTGCTGGATCAGCAGCTCGGGGGGCTGCTCCATGGTCATGGTCTGGCGGATTTCCTGCGGCAGCTTGAGCAGGGCGCCGCCGCCGACCATGCACACGGCGTGTGCGTCCATTACGCCCACGGCGTGCACGCCCTTGCGCCCGCTCAGGCTGTACAGGCCCAGCAGCAGTGTGGGGGTGAGTTTGTCGCTGTGCATGCGCTCGTTGGGAATCAGGCGGTAGGGAATCTTGCCCAGCGTGGCGGTCAATGGCAGTTGCAGCGCGGGGGTGCTGACCACCTCGGCCGGGGCGGCGACGGGATGGGGGTGCGCTGGTGTGGCCTTGGCGGCGACCAGGTCTTTGACCGTGGCGGCGACTACGGCCAGCAGTTCGGCGTCGTCAAAGGGTTTGTGGATGATGAACATGGCGCCGTTGCGGATGGCCTGGTCCAGCAGCTCGGTGGAGCGTTCGGTCGTGACAAAGCCCACGCGCAGGTGGTGCAGGCCCATCTGGCGCATGGCCTGCACCATCTCCAGGCCGGACATGGCGGGCATGTGCCAGTCGGTCACGACGAGGTCGGGCTTGTAGTGTTTGAGCGCTTCCAGCCCTTCGGCTCCGGAACTGGCGGTCTGAAATTCCAGGGGTTCGTAGCCGCACTGTGAAATGGTGCGCCGGACGATGGCCTGGATGGCGCGGCTGTCATCCACGATCAAAAAGCGCAGGGGTTCGGTAAGGTGGGTTACAGGGGACATGGTCGGGTAGGAAAGTCCGGCGCCAGCACGCCCACGACGACGACCTGGATCGTGCCGTCGGGGTTGGGGCTGGCAAATGCGTGCGAAAAGCCGCTGTCGGCGCGCAGCGCCTCGAAGCCCGGGGCGTCGAGGCGCTGGGGCAGCCCGGTGCGCAGTTCCCCGCGTTCGGCGATCAGGTGCGAGACGCAATCGGCAAACACGTTGCAGACCTCGCGCCCCGCATCACAGATGTCCAGCGCGGCCAGCGGCGCGTGGTGGTGTCCGAACATGTGGCGCGTCACCCGCTCGGCGTCGACGCGATCGAGCAGGACCAGCACGCCCTTGTGGTGGCCATGGCGGGGCTGGCCAATGGCGAGCATGTAGCTGAATTCGGGAAACGGTGCGGGGGCCAGCAGCGCGGTCTCGATGGGAACAAAGGGACGCCGCTGGCCACTGAGCAGCTTCCAGGCGCGCTCCAATTGCCGCAGCGTGTCGGTGGGCGGGGGCCGTGCGGTATCCATGGTGGACGGAGCGGGTTTTGGCACAAGAAAAGACCCTTTGGGCGCTGGCAGTATCCCGGGTGCGGTAGGCGTGTGTCAATGCGGGCCTTCCTGGTGTTGTGCTGGCCGGGGCAAGCGGGGGTGCCGCGGCGTGGCGCTGGCGGGCAATGGCCCTACACTGGCGGGTCGTGTGCCGCTGGTGGCGCTGCCCCGCACTGCGGGCGCTATGGAGAACCCCATGTCTGAAGTGACCGAACAACTCATTACCCAGGCCTTGCAGGCCGTGATCGACCCGAATACGGGCAAGGATTTTGTTGCTGGCAAGTGCGTGCGCCGCCTGGCGGTGCAAGGCGGCGCGGTGGAGCTGGAGCTGGAGCTGGGTTACCCAGCCCAAACCCAGTGGGCGGCCCTGGCGGAGCAGGTGCGCCAGGCGCTGCTGGCGGTGGCGGGCGTGCAGACGGCGCAGGTGCAGGTGCGCAGCCGCGTCACCAAGCACGCCGTGCAGCGCGGCGTGGAGCTGCTGCCGGGCGTGAAGAACATTGTGGCCGTGGCCTCGGGCAAGGGCGGCGTGGGCAAGAGCACCACCGCCGTGAACCTGGCCCTGGCCCTGGCCGCAGAGGGTGCCAAGGTGGGCGTGCTCGACGCCGACATCTACGGCCCCAGCATCCCGACCATGCTGGGCGTGAACGGGCGCCCCGAAAGCCTGGATGGCCAGACCATGGAGCCACTGGAGAACTATGGGCTGCAGATCATGTCCATTGGCCTGCTGGTGGCGCAGGACGAGGCCATGATCTGGCGCGGCCCCATGGCCATTCAGGCGCTGGACCAGTTGCTGCGCCAGAGCAACTGGAAGGAGCTGGATTACCTCTTCATCGATCTGCCTCCGGGCACGGGCGACATCCAGCTCAGCTTGGCGCAAAAGGTGCCGCTCACGGGCGCGGTGATCGTCACCACGCCGCAGGACATTGCCCTGCTGGACGTGCGCAAGGGCATCCGCATGTTCGAAAAGGTGGGGGTGCCGATTTTGGGCGTGGTGGAGAACATGGCGGTGCACGTGTGCACCCAGTGCGGCCACGCCGAGCACATCTTTGGGCAGGAGGGGGGCAAGCGCCTGGCCGAACAATACGGTGTGCCCTACCTGGGCGCACTGCCCCTGGCATTGCAGATCCGTGAGCAGGCCGACAGCGGCCGCCCCACAGTGGTGGCCGCACCCGAGAGCGAAGCCGCCCAGCTGTATGGCGCCGTGGCGCGCAAGGTGGCGGTGGCGGTGGCAGGCAAGGCCAAGGACTATTCCTCCAAGTTCCCCAGCATCACCATTTCCAAGGGCACCTGAACCGCAGGCGCCCCTTCCAGGCCGATTTGGGGCGCCTTGCGCAGACGGTGGGCGGCGGGTTTGTGCGGCGGTGTGTGCTCCAAGGCGGGAGCGCTGTGGGCGCAGCGCTGGGCCGGTGGAGGCGGCCACCGCTGCGCGGCGTCTTCCCTGCGGTGCTCGCGCCAGGCGGGTGCCGCCCAACTCGCTGTGTTCGCTGCGCTCACGCCGCTCGGACATGGGCGGCAAGTCAGATGACGAAGGCGCGCTGCGCGCGCCCCCCGCCTGGCGCTGCGCGCCTCGGCGCCCCCACAAGGCCCAGCGCTGCGTCCCCAGCGCACCCGCCTTGGAAGTGGCGGTGGTGGTGCGCCGACAAGAGAACTCCCGTGTGCCCAGATGGGGCGCTGGTGGTGCGCCGACAGGAACTCCCATGTACTCCGGTGAGGCGCTGGTGGTGTGCACGTAGAAAAAACGGCGCGTGGTTCACGCTCCTCACTTCGCCGTGGCAGGCGCTGCCCGGCTCGGGCGACTTCTGCGGTGGCCGTGGCTCAGGCCCGGGGGCCAGGCGCGCGGTAGCGCGCTTCCCAACTGACTCGCGGGCGATGTTTGAACGGAGCGCCCGCAGGGCGCGCAGAGAGTTCGACCGCGCTGGCCCCCGGGCCTGAGCCACGGCGGAGTCGGCGCAGCCGACCACCGCAGTGGAGCCCGAGCCGGGCAGCGCCTGCCACGGCACAGACGGGACAGCCGTGCGCACCGCGGGGTCTGCCGGGTGCGATAGGGCTTGCAATAGGGCGTTGCTGCGGTATGGTTGTCTCCTTGCTCCAAGGAGAGACTTTCTGATGCCCCCTCCACCCCCGTCCGCCGCCCGCTCCCAGGGCCGTTCGCGCCACCCCGGCCACACCCGGGGCCACACCGTGCAGCCCCAGGCGCTGGCCGAGCTGCGTGCGCTGGTGGGCGAAGGCGATTTGCGCCGCGACTGGTTGATCGAGTACCTGCACCGGCTGCAGGACCACTTTGGCGGCCTCTTTCACCGCCACCTGGTGGCGCTGGCACATGCCATGCGCCTGGGCGTGGTGGAGGTCTATGAGGTGGCCAGCTTCTACCACCACTTCGATGTGCTGGCCGACGACCAGGCCCCGGCGCGCCTGACGGTGCGTGTGTGCCAGTCGCAAAGCTGCGCCATGGCGGGCAGCGGCATTTTGCTGCGTGCATTGCAGGCCGAAGGCGCACTGCCCGCTGGCGTGCGCGTGCTGGCCGCGCCCTGCGTGGGGCGCTGCGCCCAGGCGCCGGTGGCGGTGGTGCACCAGACCCCGGTGCCGCAGGCCGACGCCACTGCCGTTTTCGAGGCATCAAATAAGGCATTGGCCCGCGTGGATTGTGGATATTGCGCTACTGATTTAATAGCAAATGAGGCGCAGCCAGTCGCCATGGGCTTGGACGATTACCTGCTCCATGGCGGCTACCAGCTTGCCGCCGCCCTGGTGCAGGGCGAGGAAGACCCCGAGCTTGTGCTGAGCGTATTGGAAGACGCGGGCTTGCGCGGCCTGGGCGGGGCCGGGTTTGGCGCGGCGCGCAAGTGGCGCATCGTGCGCGGCCAACCGGGGCCGCGCGCGCTGGTGGTCAACATCGACGAAGGCGAGCCCGGCACCTTCAAGGACCGGCACTTTCTGGAGCGCGACCCGCACCGTTTCATGGAGGGCGTGCTCATCGCCGCGCAGGTGGTGGGCACCGAGCGCGTGGTGCTCTACCTGCGCGACGAATACCACCAGTGCCGCGCCCTGCTGCAGCGCGTGCTGGCGCAGCTGCAGGAGTGCCCGCCCTGCCCGCTGCCCGAGATCGAGCTGCGCCGGGGTGCCGGGGCCTATGTCTGCGGCGAAGAGTCCGCTCTGGTGGAGAGCGTGGAGGGCAAACGCGGCGAACCGCGCCTGCGCCCGCCCTACCTGGCGCAAAAGGGCCTGTGGGGCATGCCCACGCTGGAGCACAACTTCGAGACCCTGTACTGGGTGCGCGAGCTGGTCGAGCGCGGCGGCGCCTGGTTCCGCGCCCAGGGGCGGCATGGGCGCACCGGCCTGCGCGCCTTCAGCGTGAGCGGCCGGGTGCGCGAGCCCGGCGTCAAGCTCGCCCCGGCGGGCATCACCGTGCGCGAACTCATAGCCGAATACTGCGGCGGCATGCCCAGCGGCCACGAGCTGTACGCCTACATGCCGGGCGGGGCCAGCGGCGGCATCCTGCCCGCGCGGCTGGCCGATGTGCCGCTGGACTTTGACACCCTGCAGCCGCACGGCGGCTTCATCGGCTCGGCCGCCGTGGTGGTGCTCAGCCAGCACGATGCCGCGCGCGACGCGGCCTTGAACGCGATGGAATTCTTTGCCGCGGAAAGCTGCGGCCAGTGCACCCCCTGCCGCGTGGGCACGGCCCAGGCGGCCCAGCTCATGCGCGCGCCGGTGTGGGACATGGACACCCTGGCCGACCTGGCGCAGGTGATGGAAGACGCCTCCATCTGCGGCCTGGGCCAGGCCGCGCCCAACGCGCTGCGCTGCGTGCAGCGCTACTTCGCCCACGAGATCGGCGCCGTTGGCGTGGGGGAGGGCATATGAGCGATTCTCACATCGCATTCACCCTCAATGGCCAGGCCGCCCAGGCGCAAGAGGGCGAAAGTATCTGGTCGGCGGCGCAGCGCGCCGGGGTCGAGATACCGCACCTGTGCCACAAGCCGGGCATGGAGCCCGACGGCAATTGCCGTGCCTGCGTGGTCGAGGTGGCGGGCGAACGCACGCTGGCGGCCAGTTGCTGCCGCAGCGTCACGCCGGGTATGCAGGTGGTGTCGGACAGCGCGCGGGCGCGCAAGAGCCGCGCCATGGTGCTGGAGTTGCTGCAGGCCGGCCTGGGCGAGGGCGCCGACGCAGGCGAACTGGCCCACTGGGCGCAGCGCGAAGGCGTGCGCCTGCGGCCCGCACTGCGGGCGCTGCGTCCGCAGGCGCAGCAGCCCGTCCCGGCTACCGCATCGGTTTCGATGGTGGTTTCCGCTTCAACGCCAGCCTCAAGCCGGGGCCTGGCGCCCGTGCCCGATCTCTCGCATCCAGCCATTGCCGTGCGGCTGGACGCCTGCATCCAGTGCCGGCGCTGCGAGCGTGCCTGCCGCGACGTGCAGGTGAACGACGTCATTGGCGTGGCTGGACGCGGCGCGCACAGCCGCATCGTGTTCGACCTGGGCGATGCCCTGGGCGCGTCCAGTTGCGTGGCCTGCGGCGAGTGCGTACAGGCCTGCCCCACCGGCGC
Organism: Rhodoferax sp.; assembly: GCA_052390055.1. Lineage (GTDB taxonomy): Bacteria > Pseudomonadota > Gammaproteobacteria > Burkholderiales > Burkholderiaceae_C > Allorhodoferax. Next base: position 18,316 of record JBQTHH010000001.1, on the reverse strand, counting down.
CCTGCGGCCCCAGCAGGCACAGCAGGCACAGCAGGCACAGCAGGCACAGCAGGTCATGGCGCCGGGCTCGGATGCAGCACCTGCCGCCGCGTCCGTGGCAGCCAAGGCGGCGGCCCCCGGGTTGGCAAACCTGGCGGCAGATGGGCAGGCAGGCTCGCTCGCCAATGCCGCGCCACTGCACGAGCGCAGCGTGGACTCGGTGTGCCCGTTCTGCGGCGTGGGCTGCCAGCTCAGCTACCAGGTGCGCGGCAACACCATCGTCGGGGTGGAAGGGCGCGACGGCCCGGCCAACGCCGCGCGGCTGTGCGTCAAGGGCCGCTTCGGTTTTGACTACGTGCACAGCCCGCAGCGCCTGACGCGGCCCCTGGTGCGCAAGGCCGGGGTGCCCAAGGACCCGGCGCTGCTGGAGCAGCTGCGCCAGCAGGGCCAGCACTGGTCCACGGTGTTTCGAGAGGCCAGTTGGGACGAGGCGCTGGACCTCGCAGCCAGCGGTTTGCGCCGCCTGCGCGACAGCCATGGCCGCTATGCCCTGGCCGGTTTCGGCTCGGCCAAGGGCAGCAACGAAGAGGCCTACCTGTTCCAGAAACTGGTGCGCACCGGCTTTGGCTCCAACAACGTCGACCACTGCACCCGGCTGTGCCACGCCTCCAGCGTGGCCGCGCTGCTTGAGGGCTTGGGCTCGGGCGCGGTGACCAACCCGGTGCGCGACCTGGAGCATGCCGATCTGCTGTTCGTGATCGGCTCCAACACCAGCGCCAACCACCCCGTGGCGGCCACCTGGATGAAAAACGCCGCGCGCCGCGGCACGCGCATTGTGCTGGCCGACCCGCGCGGCACCGACCTGGGCCGCCACGCCTGGCGCACCCTGCAGTTCAAGCCCGACACCGACGTGGCCCTGCTCAACGCCATGCTCTACACCGTGTTCGAGGAGGGCCTGGTGGACCAGGACTTCGCCGCCCAGCGCGTGGCCGGGGTGGAAGCCGTGCGCGCTGCGGTGCAGGCGTTCTCCCCCGAGGCCATGGCCGGTGTGTGCGGCATCGAGGCCGGGCGCATCCGCGAAGTGGCGCGCGCCTACGCCACGGCGCGCGCGGCCATGGTCTTTTGGGGCATGGGCGTGAGCCAGCATGTGCACGGCACCGACAACGTGCGCTGCCTGATCGCCCTGGCCGCGCTGTGCGGGCACGTGGGCCGCCCCGGCACCGGGCTGCACCCCTTGCGCGGGCAGAACAACGTGCAAGGCGCCAGCGACGTCGGGCTCATCCCCATGATGTACCCCAACTACCAGCGCGTCGGTCGGCCCGAGGCGCGGCAGCGCTTCGAGGCGTTCTGGGGCAGCGCGCTCGACCCCGAGCCGGGCCTGACCGTGGTCGAGATCATGGGCAAGGCGCTGGCCCCCGAGGACGACCCCCGGCGCGTGCGCGGCATGTACATCATGGGCGAAAACCCGGCCATGAGCGACCCGCACCTGCACCACACCCGCAAGGCCCTGGCGCACCTGGAGCACCTGGTGGTGCAGGACATCTTCCTGACCGAAACCGCCTGGCTGGCCGACGTGGTGCTGCCCGCCAGCGCCTGGCCGGAAAAAACCGGCACCGTGAGCAACACCGACCGCATGGTGCAGCTCGGGCGCGCCGCCATCGCCCCGCCCGGGCAGGCGCGCGCCGACCTGTGGATCCTCCAGCAGCTCGCGCAGCGCATCGGCCCCTACCACGCTGCCTCCGAAGGGAATCCAATTGCTACTGAAAACATAGCATCAGAACAAGAAAACACGCGGGCCAATGCCTATTTTTGCTATGAAGGCGCGGAGCACGGCGTGGCCCAGGTGTTTGCCGAGATGCGCGCGGCCATGGCCCCCACCCTGGACGGCATCTCCTGGGAGCGCCTGCAGCGCGAGGGCTGCGTCACCAGCCCCTGCCTGGCCGAAGACCAGCCCGGGCAGGGCGTGCTCTTTGCCCAGCGCGTCGCCACCGACGACGGGCGCATCCACCTGGTGCCCACCGAACTGCGCAGCGCCGACGAGCTGCCCGATGCCGACTACCCCTGGGTGCTCATCACCGGGCGCCAGCTGGAGCACTGGCACACCGGCAGCATGACCCGGCGCGCCAGCGTGCTCGACGCCCTGGAGCCCGAGCCCACCGCCAGCCTGTGCGCCAGCGACCTGGAGCGCCTGGGCCTGCAGCCCGGCCAGGCCGTCACGGTGCGCTCGCGCCGCGGCAGCGTGGTGCTGCGCGCGCGGCTGGACAACGCTACCCCGGCAGGGGCGGTGTTCATCCCCTTTGCCTACCACGAGGCCGCTGCCAACCTGCTCACCAACCCGGCGCTGGACCCGCAGGGCAAGATCCCCGAGTTCAAATACTGCGCGGTGCGGGTGCAGGCCGGGGGCGAGCTGGCGGCGCAGCGCGGCTACGCTGGGTAAGGCCGACCCGTTCCGGCAGCCATGGCCGGTGTGGGGCAAGGTGCAGCCTATGGGGCTGGCTTTTCGGCCGCCGCCAGCAGGCGTGCCAGGCGCCCGTCGGCGCGCATCTGGCGCAGCGCGGCTTCCAGGCGGGGCCGGTAGGCCGCCCAGCGTTCGTGCAGCACATGCACGGCGCTGGCGTGGGCCAGGGGCGGATCCAGCACGCGCACCCGGTCCTCGAACGCGGCCAGGGCGGGGCGCAGGGCCACGGAAGTCACCACCGCCACCTCGATGCGGGCGTACACCAGCATTTCCAGCAGCTGCGTGGCGCTGTTGGCCAGCATCGGCTCGGCCTGGATGCCTTTGACGTATTCCTCGGCCAGTTTGGCGCCCCGGTTGATGCCCAGGGCGTAGCGGCGCAGCTCGGCGCCCGAGCGGATCGGCTCGATCCGGCTGTCGCGGCGCACCACTGCCAGCAGCTGAAACTGCAGGATCGGTTCGTGCAGCTCCAGCATGTGGCGGTAGCCGGCCGTGGCCCCGGCGGCGCGGCCGATGTCGGCATCCAGGTCTCCATGCTCCAGCATCAGCAGCGAGCGCTGGGCCGGCAGCAGGATGAATTCGGGCTCCAGGCCGACCTCGCGGTACATGGTGCGGACGATCTCGAAATAGGGCTCCGCCCCGCTGAAAGCGCCCACCCGCAGCACCGTCTGGGCCGCGGCGGGCGGTCCCAGCAGCAGCCACAGCAACAGCAGCCAGCGCATCGCGTTTCAGCGCGCCGTTCCCGCGCGTATCTGGGCCATGATGCGGGCGATGCGCCCGTCGGCACGCATGCTGCGGATGGCCTTGCCCATCGGGGCAGCGAGGTGGCTCCAGCGCTTGTGCAGCACGTGCACCGCCTGGGTCGTGCTCAGCGGGGTGGCCAGCACCCGCAACCCGGCCCCGGGCAGCGCCGGGTCGGCGTCCAGGGAGGAGGAGGACGCCAGCGCCACGTCGATGCGTCCGGCGCGCAGCATCTGGTACATCTGTTCCGCGCTGTTGACCTCGGTGGCCTGGGACCCGGTGCGCTGCAGGAAGGCATCGGCCATCTTCACCCCCCGCACCGAGCCCAGGCGCCACTGGCGCAGCGCCACCGGCGTGAGCGCGGTGGGCCCAAAGTCCTCGCGCACCACGGCCAGCAGGTGCAACTGCAGCACCGACTCTTCCACCTCGACCACGTTGGGGTACTGGGCCAGCGTGCCGTGCCCACGCCCCAGGTCGGCGTCAAGCTCACCCTGGTCGAGCATGCGCAAGGAGCGCTCTCCGGGCAAGGGGATGAACTGCCCTTGCAGGCCCATCTCCGCATAAATGGCCCGCACCAGGGGAATATAGGGCTGCGTCCCTTCGGGCACGCCCACGCGCAGCACGGTCTGGGCGGGGGCACACACGCCCAGGGCCAGGAGCAGGCACGCAAGCAGTGTTCGCATGGCGGGAGGGCCTCCGACCCGGTGGGGAAACGTGTGCCCAGCATAGGCAGGCGCCGCGCGGCTGTCAAAAGCTGCGGCACTGCCCTGCGTTCCTGCGCCTCATCCCGATCGGGCATGGGGCCACAGACCAGAGCGCCTGGCGTGGTGCGGCGTTCTCCGTTATGGTCGGCACCCATGAACCAAGCACTGTGGATGTGGGGCTGGCGCGCCTTCTGGCGCGACCTGCGCTCGGGCGATTTGCGCCTGGTGATCGTGGCCATTGCCCTGGCCACGGCGGCTTTGACGGCGGTGGGTTTCTTTGCCGAGCGCATCCAGGCCGGATTGCAGCGCGACGCGGGCCAACTGCTCGGGGGCGACGCGGTGCTGGCCAGCGACAACCCGCCCTTGCCGGAGTGGGAGCAGACCGCGCGCCAGGCCGGGCTGCAGGTGGCCACCTCGCTGGCATTCCCCACCATGGCGCGGGCGGATGCGGCGCAAGGCGGCGCCACCCGGCTGGTCGCGCTCAAGGCGGTGCAAAGCGGCTACCCGCTGCGCGGCACCCTGCTGCTGGGCAGCGAGGCGCACACGGCGCAGCCAGCACACAGCCTGGCCCGCGACGGCATCCCCCCGCGCGGGCAGGTGTGGGTGGACGCCGCCGTGCTCGACGCCTTGCAACTGCGCCTGGGCGACGCGCTGCTGCTGGGCCAGGCGCGCCTGCAGATCGGCCAGGTGATTGCTGTGGAGCCCGACCGGGGCGCGGGCTTCCTCAACTTCGCCCCGCGCGTGCTGCTCAACGCCGAAGACGTGCCCGCCACCGCCCTGGTGCAGCCCGCCAGCCGCGTGGGCTACCGGCTCGCCGTGGCCGGCAGCGCGGCGCGCGTGAAGGCGTTTTCCGATTGGGCCGCCGGGCGCATCAAGGAGCAGGGCCTGCGCGGCGTGCGCCTGGAGTCGCTGCAGGGCGGGCGCCCCGAGATGGGCCAGACCATGGAGCGCGCGCACAAGTTCCTCACCCTGGTCTCGCTCTTGGCGGCGCTGCTGTGCGCGGTGGCCGTGGCGCTGGCGGCGCGCCGCTTTGCCAGCAGCCATCTGGACGACTGCGCCATGCTGCGCGTGCTCGGCCTGGGCCAGCGCGCCATTGCCGCGGGCTACGTGATGGAGTTCACCCTGGTGGGCCTGCTCGGGGCCCTGCTGGGCGTGACCCTGGGCTGGGCGGTGCATTTCGGCCTGGTGGCGCTGCTGTCCGGGCTGGTGCAGTCCGACCTGCCGCCGCCGGGCTGGAGCAGCGTGGGCCTGGGGCTGGGCATGGCGCTGACCCTGCTACTGGCCTTTGGCCTGCCGCCGGTGCTGCAGTTGGCGCGCGTGCCCGCCCTGCGCGTGATCCGGCGCGACCTGGGGCAGCCGCGCGCCAGTTCGCTCGGGGTGCTGTTGCTGGGCCTGCTGGGCTTTGCCGCCCTGCTGCTGGTGGTCAGCCGCGACCCGGTGCTGGGCGGCATCGCCGTGGGCGGCTTTGCCGTGGCGGTGGCCGTGTTCGCCCTGGCGGCCTGGGGCGCGGTGGGGCTTCTGCACCGCAGCGTGGCGCGGCTGCAGGCGGCGCCACGCTGGCTGGTGCTGGCCACGCGCCAGCTCGCCGCCCAGCGCGTGCTGGCCGTGGTGCAGGTGGGCGCGCTGGCCGTGGGCCTGCTGGCCTTGGTGCTGCTGGTGCTGCTGCGCACCGACCTGATCGAGAGCTGGCGCAACGCCACCCCGGCCAACGCGCCCGACCGCTTCGTCATCAACGTGCAGCCCGAGCAGGCCCAGGCCTTCCAGGCCGCGCTGGCGCGCGCCGGGGTGCGCGGCTACGACTGGTATCCCATGGTGCGAGGCCGCCTGGTGCAGGTCAATGGCCGCGCGGTGGGCAGCGAGGACTATGCCGACGAACGCGCCAAGCGCCTGGTGGACCGCGAATTCAACCTCTCCTACAGCGCCCAGGCGCCCGGACACAACCGCATCGTCGCCGGGCGCTGGCAGGCCGGGGAAGAGGGCGCCGTCAGCATGGAAGAGGGCATTGCCACCACCCTGGGCCTGCGCCTGGGCGACACCCTGGTGTTCGACATGGGCGGCGTGCAGCGCAGCGTGCGCGTGACCTCCCTGCGCAAGGTGGAGTGGGGCAGCATGCGCGCCAACTTCTTCGCCCTGTTCCCGAAGGACACCCTTGAGGGCGTGCCCCAGACCTACCTGGCCGCCTACCGCGCCCCTGCGCTGGCGGGCTTTGACAACGCCCTGGTGCGTGAATTCCCCAACATCACGCAGGTCGACCTGCGCAGCACCATCGCGCAGGTGCAGCGGGTGCTGGAGCAGGTGATCCGCGCGGTGGAGTTTTTGTTCGCCTTCACCCTCGCCGCCGGGCTGGTGGTGCTGCTGGCAGCGGTGGGCGCCACGCGCGAACAGCGCCAGCGCGAGTACGCCATCATGCGCGCCGTGGGCGCGCACAACGCCCTGCTGCGCCGCGTGCAGCGCGCCGAACTGCTGGGCGTGGGGGCCCTGGCCGGGACTCTGGCCGGGGCGCTGGCGCTGGCCGTGGGCTGGGCGCTGGCGCGCTACGTGTTCGAGTTTGCCTGGGCGCTCAACCCCTGGGTGCTGCCCGCCAGCGCGCTGGCCGGGGCGCTGCTGGCCTGGGCCGCCGGGTGGTGGGGCCTGCGCGGCGTGCTGCGCCACGCGGTCGTGGATACACTGCGCCATGCCGCGGTCTGAAAACGAAAACATCGCCAAAGCGTGAAGCCGTTCCCGGACCATGGCGCTGCCCGCAACCGCAGGCCGCATTCATACAAGGAAACAAGCACCATGCACCACGCTCGATGGCTGTGGGCCGCGACTTTGCTGGCCTGCGGCGCCGCCCAGGCGCAAGACAGCGCCCCTGCTGCCCCGTCCGCGCCCCCTGCGCCTGCCGCACCTGCCGCCGCCCCCCTGGCCGCCACCGCCGTGGCCGAGATCGGCCGCGTCAAGACCCTGGCCGGCCAGGCCAGCATCCAGACCGGCACCCAGCGCGTGGGCGCCGCCGTGGGCACGCCGGTGTACGCCGGCAGCGTGGTCCACACCGACAAGGGCGCCACGCTGGGCCTGAGCTTTCGCGATGGCACCCTGGTGACGCTGGGCTCCGACACCCGCTTTTCCGTGGACGAATACCAGTACGACCCCCATGCCTCGCAGTTCCGCTTTGGCGCCGCCCTGCTCAAGGGCGCGCTCAGCTACCTCTCGGGCGCGATCGCCAAAAGCCGCCCCGAAGGCGTGAGCGTGCGCACCCCCACCGGCGTGATCGGCGTGCGCGGCACCCACTTCGCCGCCAAGGTCGAACCGCAGGAGGCACAGCCATGAACACCGTCCGACGTCCCGTGCACGCAGCAAGGTGCAGTGACCCCAGCGCCATGGTGCAGCCCGGGCGCAACAAGAGCCACACCGCCTTGCGTTGCGCCGCCCTGGCATGGGCCCTCTTGGGCCTGGCGGGCTGCGCCCAGAAATCCTACGTCGTCTTGCTGCAAGACCCGCAAGGCGGCACCGGCCAGGTGCTGGTGCAGGGCCGCGCGGGCCAGCAGACCCTGCGCCAGGCCGGCTACGCTGCCGACCTGGACGGCGCCCGCCCCCCCGCACCCGTGGACCCCAAGCGCTTCGAGGCCGACTTCGCCGCCGTGCTGGCCGCGCGCGCGCCCCTGCCCGAGCGCTACGTGCTCTATTTCGAGGCCGGGGGCACCACCCTCACCGCCCAGTCGCAGGTCGACCTGGCGCGCATCCTGCAGGACGTGCGCACCCGGCCCGTGGCCGACGTGGCCGTCATCGGCCACACCGACACCGTGGGCAAACCAGATGCCAACTACGAACTCGGCCTCCAGCGCGCCCAGGGCCTGGCCGAGCACCTGCAGCAGCAGGGCCTGCAGCCCTTTTCGCTCAGTGTCGAGTCGCACGGCGAGCGCAACCCCCTGGTGAGCACGCCCGACGAGACCGACGAAGCGCGCAACCGCCGCGTGGAAGTGTGGGTGCGCTGACCCGGCTGCTGCAGCGCCTGGCGCGGGCCTGGCTGGTGCTGCTGTGCGTGGCCCTGGCGCTGCTGGCCCTGGTATGGCAGCCCCAGGCCTTGCTGGCGCTGCGCCATGCCCAGTTCGACCAGTTCCAGCGCTGGCAGCCGCGTGCTGCCCAGAGCGCGCCGGTCACGCTGGTGGACGTGGACGAAACCAGCCTCAGCACCCTGGGCCAGTGGCCCTGGCCGCGCGAGCGCCTGGCGCGCCTGATCGACACTTTGCACCGGGGCGGCGCCGCCGTGGTAGCGCTGGACGTGCTGCTGGCCGAACCCGACCGCACCGCCCCCGCCGCCATGGCGCGGCACTGGGGCGCGCAAGGCGCCCTGGCCCAGGCCCTCGCAGCCCTGCCCGACCCCGACGAAACCCTGGCGCAGACCCTGCGCCAGACCCCGGTGGTGCTGGGCCTGTCGCTGCGCCAGCCGCTGCCCGGTGGTGCGCCAGCGGCCGCTTCCGGCGCAGCGGCGCCAGCGCCCCCGCTGGATGAAGCGGCCTCTAGCAACCCCAACGGCTCCACCAGCTCCACCAGCTCCACCAGCTCCACCAGCTCCGGCGCTGCCTTGCCCGAGCCGCCCTACCGTGTGGTGCTGCAGGGCCAGGGCGCGCTCGACTATGTGCACCGCCTCGACGGCGTGCTCGCGCCCCTGCCGGTGCTGGCGCGGGCGGCGGCGGGCTGGGGGGCGCTCAATTTCGTTTCCGACAGCGATGGGGTGTTGCGCCGCGTTCCGCTGGTGCTGCGCCAGGGCGACCAGGCCGTGCCCTCGCTGGTGACGGAGAGCCTGCGCCTGGCCCTGCGCGCGCCCCACATCGTGCTGCAGGGCGGGCAGCAGGCCATGGAGGGCCTGCAGGCCCTGCGCCTGGGGCCCATGGAATTGCCGGTGAGCGCGCAAGGCGAGGTCTGGCTGCACTACAGCGCCAGCGACCCGCAGCACATGCTCTCCGCGCTGGAGGTGCTGCGCATGGGGCCGCCGGGCGCACCGGGGGTTGCGGCGGGCGCCTCCGGGCCGGGGGTGGCGCCCGGGGCCGCGCCCTGGGCCGGGCACATCGTGGTGGTGGGCAGTTCGGCACAGGGCCTGATGGACCTGCGCGCCACGCCCCTGGGGCACAACATCCCGGGCGTGCAGGCGCATGTGCAGGCGCTGGAGCAGGTGCTCACCGGCGCGCTGCTGCAGCGCCCGTCCTGGGCGCCGGGGCTGGAGGCGCTGTGGGCCGTGCTGGCCTGCGCCCTGGTGGGCGCGGTGGCCCTGGGCACGCGCGCAGCGCCCGCAGCTGCCGTGGCGCTGGCCGTGTGGGCGCTCAGCCTGGGCAGCGCCTGGGCCGCTTTCACGCGAGAGCAGTTGCTGCTGGACGCCACCCCCGCGCTGCTGTTCAGCCTGCTGGCCTTCATGCTGTGCGGCCTGCGCCAGCACCTGGCCAGCGAACGCCAGCAGCGCTGGGTGCGCCAGGCCTTTGCGCGCTACGTCTCGCCCAACCTGGTGCAACACCTCGTGGAACACCCGGAGCAGCTGGAGCTGGGCGGCAGGCGCCAGGTGTGCAGCTTCGTCTTCACCGACCTGGCGGGTTTTACCCGGCTGATGGAAACCCTGGACCCGGCCCAGGCCGTGGCCCTGCTCAACACCTACCTCGACCGCATGGTGGCCATTGCCTTTGCCCACCAGGGCACGCTCGACCGCATCGTGGGCGACGCCGTCGCCATCGTGTTTTCCGCGCCCCTGCCGCAGGCCGACCACGCCCAGCGCGCGCTGGACTGCGCGCTGGAAATGCACGCCTTTGCCCAGGGCTACGCGGCCCAGGTGCAGGCACAGGGCATCGCCTTTGGCCACACCCGCATCGGCGTGCACACGGGCGAGGTCATCGTCGGCAACTTCGGCGGCAGCACCATGTTCGACTACCGTGCCCTGGGCGACGCCGTCAACACCGCCTCGCGCCTGGAAGGCGCCAACAAATACCTGGGCTCCTTCGTGTGCGTGTCCGAGGCCACCGTGCAGGCCTGCGCCACGGCCCAAGTGCGCCCCATGGCGCGCCTGGTGGTGCAGGGCCGCGAGCAGGCCCTGGCCGTGTTCGAACCCTGGGTTGCCAGCGCCTGCGCCGATGCCGACGAGGCCTACCGGCTGGCCTACGTGCAGGCCTACGACCTGCTCGCCAGCGGCCGCGCCAGTGAGGCCCTGCACGCCTTCACTGCCCTGGCGCAGGCGCGTGCCGACGACCCCCTGGTGCAGCGCCACCTGCAGCGCCTGCAGCAGGGCGCGCAGGACGAGCGCTGGGTGCTGGGGGGCAAGTAATTCAGGCCACCGAAGCGCCGCCTGGGCCACTGAGCCACTCCAGGGCCTGCGATGGCGTCAGCACGCGCAGCCCTGCAATAGGAGGGGTGTCGAGCAGGTCGCTGTCTCCACTCACCAGGGCGTTGGCCTGGGCCTGCAGCGCCGTGGCGATGAACTTATCGTCGTCAGGGTCACGGCAATAGCGCGGGAAGGGTGCGAGGTCCACCCAATGGGCGCTGGCGTTGAAGTCGTGCAGCAGGCGCTGGCGCAGCTCCAGTGTCAGGTAACGGTCAAATTTGGGGCGGTACAGACGTGTGTGCAGCTCGTCGAAGGTGGCTTGCGAGAACACCAGCCGATGGTCTTGCAGCAGGCGGCGTACCAACTGCGCGGGATTGCCCTGGGCCGAGAGGGCAGCGCTGATGAGCACATTGGTGTCGACCACCCAGTGGAGGACGTGTGCCATCCTCAGGATTCGTCAGCCAGCAGTTCATCCAGCGCTTGTGGGCTCAGTCCGGCCGCCTGTGCATGGGCCGCAGACTCGGTCAGGGTGTGTTGCAGGCGGTTGGCATAGAAGGCGCGCATGGCTTCGTAGTCCTGGGCAGACACCATCACCCCCACCACCCGGTCATGGCGCATCACGCGCACAGGCTCGCGCTGGGCCAGGTCGATGAACTGTCCAAACTGGGTTTTGGCTTGGTTGGCGGTGAAGGTTTGCATGGTTTTAATTTAGCACAAATCGAACGATTTGTGCGATGTCAGGGGTTGGCCACTGCGCGCCGGTGCCCCTGCAGCAGCACCAAGAGCGCGCCCGCGCCGCCGTGCATCGGCGGGGCCTGCACGAAGGCAGCGACTTCGCTCTTTTGCACCAGCCAGCGGCGCACCTTGTCCTTGAGTACCGGGGTCTTGCCCAGCGAGCCCAGGCCCTTGCCGTGCACCACGCGCACGCAGCGCAGGCCCTGGGCGTGGGTGTCGTGCACAAAGCGGCCCAGCGCCTCGCGCGCCTGGTCGGTGCGCAGCCCATGCAGGTCCACCTGCGCCTGCACGCTCCACTCGCCCCGGCGCAGCCGGGTGAGCACGTCTGGGCCGATGCCGGGGCGGCGAAAGCTCAGGCCCTCGTCTGTCTCCAGCAGGGTGGAAATGTCCACCTCGTCGCTCAGGGCCTCGCGCAGGGCCGCGGCTTCGTCGGCCTCGCGCTGGCGCGGGTGGGGCGGTGGCGGCTCGGGGCGCAGGTTGGCCTGCGCGCGCTCGCGCAGCGGCTGCACTGCACCCACCGCCAGCCGAAAAAGCTGCTGCTGGCGCTGCAGCTGCACCTGGCGCTCGCGCTCTTGCGCGGCGGCCTGGGCAGCGATGCGCTGGCGCTGCGCCAGCTCCTTTTTCACCTGCGCCAGCGCCTGCAGGCCCTGGGCCCGGAACACGGCGTTTTTCACGCTGCGCAGCATGCCGGAGGGTGCGGGGGGAGTCGGGTCGGGCGTGCTGGCCGGGGCGTTGGCGCGGTTCAGTGCCCGGGCGCGGACGGCGCGCTGGACAGGGCTGGTCACAGCAGGGGCGGGCGCGACAGGGGCAAGCGCACGCGCTGCGGGTGCGGCACCGGGTTGGGCGGGGCGAGCACGCTTCACAACAGGCCTTTTTCCGCAAACGACAGCGCCGCCCCCGGCGCGACCACCACGTGGTCGAGCACACGCACATCCACCAGCGCCAGCGCGGCCTTGAGGGTCTGCGTCAGCGCCTCGTCGGCCGCGCTGGGCTGCACCTGGCCGCTGGGGTGGTTGTGCGCCAGCACCACGGCGCAGGCGTTGTGGTGCAGGGCGCGCAGCACCACCTCGCGCGGGTAGACGCTGGTCTGCGTGAGCGTGCCGCGAAACAGCTCCTCCAACGCGATCAGGCGGTGCTGGGCGTCGGCAAAGAGCACGGCAAACACTTCGTGGGGGCGCGCGCCCAGGTGCAGCTGCAGGTACTCCTTCATGCGCGCGGGCGAATCCAGCACCGTGCGCTCCTTGAGCTGCTGCGCCACCGCGCGTCGGGCCAGTTCGAGCACCGCCACGATTTCGCAGCGCTTGGCCGGGCCCAGGCCTTTCACGCGAGCCAGGTCGCGCGCGCTGGCGTTGAGCAGCCCGGCAATGCCATCAAACCCGCCCGGCGTGCTGCCCAACTGCAGCAGCTCGTGCGCCATGTGCAGCACGCTTTTGCCCGGCAAGCCGGTGCGCAGCAGCACCGCCAGCAGCTCGGCATCGCTCAAGGCGCCCGGGCCTTGGGCCAGTAGCTTTTCGCGCGGGCGGGCGTCGGGGGGGAGGTCTTTTAGCGGCATCGGAGATCAACCAGATTGATCTTTGACTCAGTTAGGGCGAACACAGCAGGGTGTTGGTTTGTTGGATAGTAGCCAGCGTAGCTCCATATGGCCGAACGACACAGCTTCGAGTTGCGCACGCCGCGTGGGTGAACTGGTGCAGCGTTAAAAAATAAACCACGCAACGATCTCTTTCTCAAGGTCCTGCATTCCGAGGTCGACGTGAAACAAGGGGTTTTTCCAGAACAGGTGAAACGCGGTGCCCAAGCTACTTGATTTCCTGCCACCCTGTCTCCATCCATCGCAGCTGTATGGCTGGTAACGGTCGAGTGGATTGCCGCGCCACGTCGGCGGCGAGTAGGCGCAATGCTTCCAAGCCTGCTTTTGTAGAGCCATCCCCGTACAGGAGAACGTTCGGCGCTGGCAGCATGACAACCAAGTTGTTGTGAAGCTTGTCGCTCATGTCGCGCCATTCACTGTGAAAGAGGATCCGGCTCGATGCGTAGTCTTCGTCGGTGATGTAGCCAAAGGCATTTGCTGCGGGCAGTGGTGCCACCTCTGCTAACGGCTTGGTGCTCGAGCGAATGTTTAGCTCGCCAAGTGGGCGTAAATCTTCCCCAGACACGGATAGCTTTTCAATGTCTTTGCTGGTGACGAATCGCACAGAACGGGTGAAGTCTAGAACTGCGATGGCCTGCAAGCCTGGGGTAACGGGCCAGGCGTAGATGCTCCCCCCTTTGGAACTGACTTGCTGGCGCACTTGTTCGACGTACTCGGTGGGGCGAATCGCCAGACGGACCATGCTCCGATCAATGGGCCGGTTGCGTTCTTTGACCGACTCTGCAATGCCTCTGGCGTATTGATCGAGTGCCGCACCGCAGTTTTGGGAATCGCGCGAGCAGAACGCATAGACCCTGTCGAGATGCAGTTGCCCAGTGGACTCACCGTCCGCGCGGCTGCCTTCCAGTCGCAGCTGGCCCGTTGGTTTGATGCTGTACTCTGGTAATTCCTTGCTGATACGTGCAAGCGCCGCATTGACAAACCCCTCTTCGTCGGTCGGAACTCCCTGGGCGAGGCACACGGAAAACGCAAGGCCCGCAACAATGGCAAATATCCAGCGCAAGATGGCTCCCTTGGTTCAGCAAATCGGACAACGACACAGCCCATCCTTTGTGGCGTGCAGACACTCCTTGGTGCGCAGGCGGGACGCGCGTTGGCTAGACGGCACTATAGCGTTACGCCAAAGAGGATGGACCGATGCGTGCCACAACAAAACCCCGGATGTTCGTCACAGCCGCTCCCACGACGCGATGGCACCAGCATGCACCGTGAACAGGGGGTGCACTTCGGGGGGCGCCGTGGCATTCCACTGGTGAAAAAGCTCGGGCTTGCGGGCCTGGAGCTTGGCCATGAGGTGGCTCCATTCGTATGCCACCTGGCCGGATGTCACGGCCAGCGCGGCAGGTGTGGCGCCGGGCTGGATTTTGGTGGCGTCAAAGGCGTAGCCACGCGCCACGGCTTCGGCGTGGATCGCGCGCAGGTACCCGGACATGGCGGCCAAGGGCGTGGGGTGGCTCTTGAAATGGCGCAGTGCAGGGCAAAACACGTCCCGCAACGGCCCCGCGCCCAAGGCGCCGCTGCCCAAGTTTTTACAATAGGGCCCAGCTTATCGGGACTTTTTATGACCACTACTCCCGCCCAGGTGCAGCCGGGCTCTTTTCTCACCCTCCATTACCGACTCAGCGGCCCGCAAGGCAGCGTGGTGAGCACCTTCGAGGGCAAGCCTGCCACGCTCACCCTGGGCGGCGGCCAACTGGCGCCCGCGCTGGAGCAATGCCTGCTGGGCCTGGGCGAAGGCGCCCAGGCGGCATTCGACCTGCCCGCCGGGGCGGTGTTTGGCGAGCGCAATGCCAGCATGCAGCAGTGGCTGGACGCCAAAGAGCTGCGCGCCATGGGCGAGCCCGACGAGGAATACGCCGTGGGCGACGTGGTGCACTTCCCCACCCCCGACGGCCAGGGCAAGTTCGCTGGCGTGGTGCTGGCGCTGCGCCACGACGCTGCGGGCGCCTTGCAGGCGGCGCAGTTCGACTTCAACCACCCGCTGGCCGGGCAGAGTGTGCGTTTTGAGGTGCAGATCCTGGGGGTGCTATGAATACCGTAGCGCCTGGCCCAACCACCATGCGGGCTGACGTCGAAATCGTGCTGGCGGAGCCGCGCGGCTTCTGCGCCGGGGTGGACCGCGCCATCGATATTGTGGAAAAGGCCCTGGCCAAGTTCGGCGCGCCCATCTATGTGCGCCACGAAATCGTGCACAACACCTTTGTCGTGAACGACCTGAAAAACCGCGGCGCCATCTTCATCGAGGAGCTGTCCGAGGTGCCCGCTGGCGCCACCCTGGTGTTTTCCGCCCACGGCGTGAGCCAGGCGGTGCAGCAAGAGGCCCAGGCCCGTGGCTTTCGCATCTTTGACGCCACCTGCCCGCTGGTGACCAAGGTGCACGTCGAAGTGGCCAAACTGCACAAAGAGGGCTTCGAGTTCATCATGATCGGCCACAAGGGCCACCCCGAGGTGGAAGGCACCATGGGGCAATTGAACAGCGGCATCCACCTGGTCGAAGACGTGGCCGACGTGGCCCGGCTGCAACTGGCGCAGACCGAGAAGGTGGCGGTGGTCACGCAGACCACGCTCAGCGTGGACGACGCCGCCGAGATCATGGCGGCGGTGAAGGCGCGCTTTCCGGCCGTGCGCCAGCCCAAGCAGCAAGACATCTGCTACGCCACGCAAAACCGCCAAGACGCCGTCAAGGTGCTCTCGCCCCAGGTGGACGTGGTCATTGTGGTGGGCAGCCCCACCAGCTCCAACAGCAACCGCCTGCGCGAAGTGGCCCACAAGCTCGGGCGCGCCGCCTACATGGTGGACAACGCCGACGAACTGCAGCCCCAGTGGCTGCAAGGCGCTGCCCGCGTTGGGGTGACCGCCGGGGCCTCGGCGCCCGACGTGCTGGTGCAGGCCGTGATTGCGCGGCTCAAGGCGCTGGGCGCGGTCAGCGTGCGCAGCCTGCAGGGCATCGAGGAAACGGTGAAGTTTCCCCTGCCCAAGGGCCTGCGCCTGGAATCCGAAGAAACCTGATTTGCTACCAATTTGGTAGCATTCAACCTAGTAATATCGCGGGCTAGTTGCCCTTTTTATCCAAAGAATCGACACCATGCTGGACATCAACCTGCTGCGCAAGGACCTCGACACCGTGCTGGCGCGCCTGCGCCAACGCAAAGACCCCCAGCCCTACCTGGACGAAGCCGCCTTTCGCACCCTGGAGGCCGAGCGCAAGACCCTGCAAACCCGCACCGAAGAGCTGCAGGCCCAGCGCAACGCTTCGGCCAAGCAGATAGGCATGCTCAAGGGCAAGGGCCTGCACGCAGAGGCCGACGCCGCCATGGCCCAGGTGGCCGGGCTCAAGGCCGAACTCGAAGCCTCTGCCGCGCGTCTGGAAGTGATTCAGCGCGAGATGGAAGCCCTGCTGCTGGCCGTGCCCAACCTGCCGCACGAAAGCGTGCCCGTGGGCGCGGACGAAAGCGGCAACGTCGAAGTGCGCCGCTGGGGCAGTCCGCGCAGCTTTGGCTTTGCCGTCAAAGACCACGTGGACGTCGGCACCCCGCTGGGGCTGGACTTCGAGACCGGCGTCAAGCTCAGCGGCGCGCGCTTTACCGTGATGAAGGGCAGCATTGCCCGCCTGCACCGCGCCCTGGCCCAGTTCATGCTCGACACCCAGACCGGCGAGCACGGCTACACCGAGTGCTACACCCCCTACATCGTCAACGCCGACTCGCTCAAAGGCACCGGCCAATTGCCCAAGTTCGAAGAAGACCTGTTTGCCGCCAAGAAGGGCGGGCAGGAGGGCGGTGATGACAGCGTGGCCCTGTACCTCATCCCCACCAGCGAGGTGTCGCTGACCAACTTCGTGCGCGACGAAATCGTGCCCGAGGCCCGCCTGCCCATCAAGCTCACCGCCCACACCCCGTGCTTTCGCTCCGAGGCCGGCAGCGGCGGGCGCGACATCCGCGGCCTGATCCGCCAGCACCAGTTCGACAAGGTCGAAATGGTGCAAATCACCCACCCCGACAAGAGCTACGAAGCGCTGGACGCCATGGTGGGCCACGCCGAAGCCGTGCTGCAAAAGCTGGGTCTGCCCTACCGCGTGGTGAGCCTGTGCACCGGCGACATGGGTTTTGGCGCCGCCAAGACCTTCGACCTGGAAGTGTGGCTGCCCGCGCAGAACACCTACCGCGAGATCAGCTCGGTCTCCAATATGGGGGACTTCCAGGCCCGGCGCATGCAGGCG
Organism: Rhodoferax sp.; assembly: GCA_052390055.1. Classification (GTDB taxonomy): domain Bacteria; phylum Pseudomonadota; class Gammaproteobacteria; order Burkholderiales; family Burkholderiaceae_C; genus Allorhodoferax. The sequence continues at coordinate 1,549 of JBQTHH010000001.1, read as the reverse complement.
CGCTTCAAGAACGCCCAGGGCAAGAACGAATTGGTGCACACCCTGAACGGCTCCGGCCTGGCCGTGGGCCGCACCCTGGTGGCGGTGCTGGAGAACTACCAGAACGCCGACGGCTCCGTCACCGTGCCCGAGGCCCTGCGCCCCTACCTGGGCGGCCTGGAGAAAATCGGCCCGGCGGTAGAGTAGAATCCGCGCTTCGTTTCGACCGACGCGAATCCAGGAGAAGTGGCAGAGTGGTCGAATGTACCTGACTCGAAATCAGGCGTAGGGGCAACCCTACCGTGGGTTCGAATCCCACCTTCTCCGCCAAACAGACCAGGCCCCTCATGTCAGGGGCCTTTTCTTTTGTGCGCCCGGCGGCGCTTTCAGCCGCGTAACGCACCCGACAATCCTGGAAGGAGCCCATGACAAGTTCGGGTGGCCGATGCGGTCCAGCGAGATTTTCATGCGGACGCCTCCAAGACCCTCCCAATTTCATGCACCCCAATCACCGCCACCTTGTCTTGCAGTGGCCACCCCGTGGGCACGGGTGCCACGATGTAGGCGGCGTCCACGCCCACATCGGTACACGCCTGCCAGAAGCCTTTGGTCACCTTGGGTGCGCTGGAGAACTTGACCTCGAAACCCAGCTTGCGCGTGCCTAGCTCCACCACCACGTCCAGTTCGGCGCCAGCGGCGGTGCGGTAGAAGGACATGGTGGCGCCCGACGGTAGGTGGTTGGCTATTTGCTCCACCACAAAGCCCTCCCACGAGGCGCCCGTGCCGGGATGGCCCAGCAAGTCGTTCACCTCTTTGAGGCCCAGCAGGTTGTGCAACAAACCGCTGTCACGCACATACACCTTGGGCGACTTCACCAGCCGTTTGCCCAGGTCCACAAAATAGGGTTCCAGACGGCGCACCATCAGGGTGTCGCACAGGTGGTCCAGGTAGCGTCCGGAGGTGGTGGCCGATATGCCCAGCGATGCGGCGATGGCTGAAGCGTTGAACAACTGCCCGTGCAAGTGCGCCACCATGCGCCAGAAGCGGTGCATCAACTGCGGCTCCACATGGATGCCCAGCGCGGGCATGTCGGTATTCAGAATGTGGCGAATCAGCGCCGTGCGCCACTCCCACGACGCATCCGAGTGCGCTGCCAGGTAGCTGTTGGGGTAGCCGCCACGCAGCCACAGGGTCTGGATGTCTTCAAACTGCTGATAGACCTCGCTCACCACCAGGGGCGACATGTCCACCAAGGACAAGCGCCCCGCCAATGACTGCGATTGTTTGAGCAGCTTGAACGAAGCAGAGCCCAGCAACAGAAACCGCCCAGGGCGGCGGTCCGCATCAATCTCGCCGCGCAGCTCGCTCAGGATCTGCGGCTGGTTTTGGATTTCGTCCAGCACCACCAGCCGTTGGCGGTTGGCCGCGAAGAAGGCGGCCGGGTTAGGGATCGTTAAGAAATTACTCGGTCAATGTCACCCTGATCGAATGCAGTAGTTCCAGTCGCCATGGAACTCGTTGCGATCGATCTTTATGGCGGCGTAGTCCGCGTCTGACACGACCAAGCCCT